>DGPL01000018.1 GCA_002390425.1 Kordiimonadaceae bacterium UBA4441
AATGAGGTTTTTAGGAATAATAAAAAGGAGCTCTACCGATTGTAAAAAGGTGGATAAAAAGGTGGATAGAGAATTACTTATTATAATTTTATTATTTATTTATAATAACTTAACTTAAATAAGTGGCGCACCCGGCGAGATTCGAACTCACGGCCTCTGCCTTCGGAGGGCAGCGCTCTATCCAGCTGAGCTACGGGTGCGCATTTGATCAGAATGGCGCAGACTACTTAATATATATATCAAAGGCAATCACGTTTTTATAATAAAGAGTAGATGAATTTAAAACTGTGCGATATAGTCAAAAGTTATCCAGTTATTAAATAAGTAAAATAAAGAGGGAAAAATAATAATGATCAATAAATGGTTTGAGATAAAACTCTGGAAACGGATCATGGGGGCGCTTGTTCTGGGTGTTATTTTTGGAACACTCATGGGTGATATGGCCGCGGATATAAAATGGATCGGCGATGTATTCATTAAATTAATTCGAATGATTGTTGTGCCACTTGTCTTTGTGACATTGGTATCAGGTGTGGTGGCAATGGGAAGTCCTTCTAAGCTTGCTTCTATCGGTATTAAAACGATGGGATCATTTTTGGTGACAACTGTTGGTGCGATTACCATCGGTTTGACACTTGCAGCGATTTTCCAACCCGGGGTTGGTGTATCCATCACGGGCGGTGAGCCACAAACATTGGCTGCTGCTATTCCACTCGGTGAGCGGATGATGAACATTATCCCCGCTAACCCTGTTGCAGCCTTGGCCGAAGGAGATATTCTTGCGGTGATCTTTTTCGCACTTCTTATGGGCGTTGGTATTATGATGGCCGGTGATGATGCAGAGCCGGTTGCAAAGCTAATGGATAGTGCATCAGAAGTTATTTTGAAAATCACTCATATGATCATGGAAGTTGCGCCATTTGGTGTATTTGCGCTCATTGCTGCTGTGGCGGGAACAAGGGGGGCTGGGGCGCTTCTTGATGTTGTGCCGCTGGTTGGTACAATCATATTTGGTTGTTTCCTCCATGTTATATTGGTTTATGGTGGAATTATTAAAGTTGTATTACGCTTGCCTGCGGTAAGGTTCTTTAAAGATATTATTGATGCACAATTGGTTGCGTTTTCAACATCATCAAGTAGTGCAACAATGCCCGTCAGTATCGCGGTGGCAGAAGATAACCTTGGTGTTAAAGGGCCAGTTGCTTCATCGGTTATTCCACTTGGGGCTACCGTTAATATGGACGGTACAGCAATTTATGTTGGTGTAGTTGCAGTGTTCACGGCGCAATCATTCGGTATTGAACTTGGATTAATTGATTATGCACTTATTGCACTAACAACAACAATTGCTTCAGTAGGGACGGCGGCTGTGCCATCAGCAAGTTTATTCCTTCTTGCTGGTGTGCTTGGTGTGCTGGGCGTTTCCGGTGAACAAACGGCGATTGTGGTTGGTTTCTTACTGCCGTTTGATCGTCCTTTAGATATGGTGAGAACAACGGTTAATGTAACTGGTAACCTTGCTGTATGTACGGCCGTGGCCAAATGGGAAAATGAATTTGATGAAGAAGAATTCAGAAGAGATCCAAATATTTAATTGAGTTTATAAAACCCAAAAGCCCGCTTTATTAAGCGGGCTTTTT
Source organism: Kordiimonadaceae bacterium UBA4441 (assembly GCA_002390425.1). Lineage (GTDB taxonomy): Bacteria > Pseudomonadota > Alphaproteobacteria > Sphingomonadales > Emcibacteraceae > Pseudemcibacter. The sequence continues at coordinate 1,641 of DGPL01000018.1, forward strand.
TTATGTTTAAACTAATCTTGTTCTTTATCACTATTTTTTAAAGCTTGGATTGCGGCCAGTAAGAGTTGCTGATTTTCTTTAGCCAACGATTTATACTCTTCATTGTTAGCGATATCCATGCCGGGTTCCCAAACACGCGCCAACTTTATAAGATTAGAGCGGTCGTGATCCACATAAACATCAATGGTTTTGTCAGATGATTTTTCGTCATTTCCCATCGCCATAAGGCTATATTTGCCTGCGCGCACAGCGCTATCAAATGTTTCACGAACGATATCATTAGCTCCTGCACTATAAAGTTCATAAACATGATGGCGATCATAAGCCCTTACGATGATATGGATATCGGACCTTTCTCTGCGTGCGAACTTAACCATTTCAATGGCACGTTCATGATCATCAATGGCAATGATTAATAGCTTTGCATTTGATAAGCCCGCTGAATGAAGTAAACCAGGCCTTGAGGCGTCGCCAAAGAAGGTTTTAACGCCAAACTTACGCATGCCTTCGACGAGTGTACTTTGGTGATCAAGTACGACCGTTTTAATGCCACTGGAAAGTAAAATACGATTTATAACCTGTCCGAAACGACCGTGGCCTGCGATGATAACGCTGCCTTGCTCATCTATGGTTTAGGCTTTCTTTTCTTCTTCGGTTAATTTGCCACAAACCAGTTTATCGTAAATGATAAATAAAAACGGTGTGAGCAACATCGTTAGGGCAACAACCAATGATAATAAGGCAGCAATATCATTAGGGAGGGCATTATTTTGCGTGCTGAAACTAATTAGAACAAAGCCAAATTCACCAACTTGGCATAATCCCATGGCCATGAGTAACCCAGAATATCTAGGAAGTTTTGTAATAAAGGCAATGCCATATAGTATTGAGAATTTTAAAGCAATTACAGATATTGAAAGCCCGACAATCAGCAATAATTCATTCTGTAGCAGTTCAAGATTAATGCCTGCACCAACCGTTATAAAAAAGAGACCGAGCAACAAGCCTTTAAATGGTTCGATATCGCTTTCAAGTTCATGGCGATATTCACTATTGGCAAGAACAACACCAGCCAAAAAAGTCCCTAGAGCAGGGGAGTGTCCCACCAATTCCATTAATAAGGCAATAGCGATAACTAACATTAACGCGGAAGCCGTGAAAATTTCACGTAGTTTAGATTTGGCGATAAAACGGAATAATGGTCGCGATAGAAAATGCCCCCCTAAAACGACGGCCGCAATCGCGCCAAGAGTTGTAAGAGCGGCCGCCCAAGCGGGAAGACCATCAAGCAGGCTATGACCTCCTTCGTGCCCTGCACCACTAGGGAAAGCGATGAATTCAGAAATGGCAAGGAGAGGGACAATCGCAAGCATTGGAATAACGGCGATATCCTGAAAAAGGAGCACAGAAAAACTTGATTTTCCACCTTCTGACTTTAAAAGTCCTTTTTCTCCAAGAGTTTGAAGCACAATTGCCGTAGAAGATAAGGCGCCGATAAAGCCAAGTACAAGTGAAGTTTGCCATTTGAATCCAAATGAGAAAGCAATGACTGCAATAAGAATAGTCGTCAAGATCACTTGGCAGCCGCCTAAGCTTAGCAGCTTCTTTTTCATAGCCCATAGGGCTTGTGGTTCAAGCTCAAGCCCAACCAGAAACAACATCATGACGACACCAAATTCAGCAAAATGCTGAAGGTCCTGCGTTTCATTGCCGACGAGGCCAACCAAGGGCCTTATGATAATGCCAGCAATCAAATAGCCAAGTACTGATCCTAACCCGATCCTTTTGGCTATAGGAACCGCGATGACGGCTGCGATAAGATAAATGAATGCCTGAAATAAAAACCCGCACATGTTTTCTCCTTTATGAATGAGAGAATAACACAATTCTTTTTAAAATAAATATGCTTCAGGCAAAGAAAAGCCTTGCTTGAAAATAAGCAGGGCTTCCACAAGATAGTTTTGCTTATTAAAGCTCTTCTGCGTGACCTTCTAGGTAGCTTGCTACGCCATCAGCGTTTGGCTTCATACCTTCATCGCCTTTGTTCCATCCTGCTGGGCAAACTTCACCGTGTTCTTCATGGAATTGAAGCGCTTCTACCATACGGATGCTTTCATCAACATTTCGCCCAAGTGGAAGGTCATTGATTACATAATGACGAATGTTACCCGATTTATCGATAAGGAATGAGCCACGAAGAGCAACGCCCGCACCTTCAATAAGGACATCATAATCTGTTGCGATTGATTTAGTTAAATCCGCAACGAGTGGGAAATTAATGGAACCAATACCACCTTTTTCAGGGGCCGTATTACGCCAAGCATAATGTGAGAATTGACTGTCAACACTAACACCAACCACTTTACAACCAAGTTCTTTGAACTTATCCATACGGTTTGAGAAAGCAATAATTTCGGATGGACAAACAAAAGTAAAATCAAGTGGATAGAAGAAAATTAAACCATAATCACCGTCAAGGTAATCATGTAAATTCAATTCAGTAATTTCGTCATTTTCCATGACGGCTTGTGCTGTGAAATCGGGTGCTTTTTGACCGATTAGGGACATTTTTTTTCTCCATTATATAATTTTATTGTGAATTAGAATTGTTATAAAATAGTGTTCTTATCTAAGTTAAGTCAAGGATATTATTGTCAATTTTTTATGACCTTAATGAATTATTCCCATACCACTACATCATCCGCACGATTATCAACCATAACCAAGCAATCGTGCATCTTAAATGTTGGTGTAGTACCAACGATCCTTTCAAAATCGTCAATAAAATCATCGTTGAAAAGAGCTTCGGCTTTTTCACGGGACTCCCAATTATAAACCGAAAAACATTTTCCACTTAATTCGTCATAGATAAATTGTTTGCTGTTTAAACCATCCATGCCAACGAATGTTTCGGCGGCTTGCTTAAATCTCTCTAATGTTTCTGAGCGGCTCATTTTTTTAGGGAAGCTGTAATTTACAATTACGGTTGTCATTTTATTTCCTTTCATGGTATATTCTTTTTGTAGATAATCCGATATCGGAGCAAAAATCAACTTTTATTATTTGAAATCTGCGATTTTAAATTAAAGAATTAGAATTTTGATTAAATCAATAGGATAATAAAAATGAATGAAGTGGATAAAGGCTTTCTCAAAGGGATGACAGGTTATTGTCTTAAGAATGCTTATCATAAACTCATTGATCATGCTGAAGCTGGATTAGAAGAATATGATCTTAAGGTTCCTGAATTTTCTATTCTTGCTGTTGTGCAACTCAATCCAGGGATCACACAATCTAAATTGATAGACAACCTTTATGTAACAAGGTCAACGGCTAGCGAATTGGTTGAAAAGCTTGTGAATAGAAAATTAATCATAAGAAAAGCGATTAATCGGAAATCCCATGGGTTAGAACTAACAAAAAAAGGTGATAAATTATTCGAAGAGGCGCATAAAAAAGCGGAGAGAAGCGAACAAAAATTAAATCAAAATTTTACCGGTAAAGAAATTAAAGAATTAAATAGCCTGCTGCTTAAGCTTGCGGATTGTTTATAATATGTTGAAAAGAATGATTAAAGTAACATGAAGAGCTATTTACCAAATATTGGTGCCATCGACTTTTTAAAAGTATCGGACGGCACAAAGATTAGATACGGTGTTTTTCCGGCCGAGGGTTTAGCTGTTGGGTCAATTTTACTCTTAAATGGCCACCGTGAATTCATTGAAAAATATACAGAATTTATCGAAGATTTTCAAAAAAGAGGGTTTCATGTCTTTACCATGGACCACCGCGGGCAGGGGCTTTCTGATCGGGCGCTCAAAAACCGTATTAAAAGCCATAACCCTGACTTTGACCGTATAATCTTAGATATTCAGGAATTTACCCAAGAAATTATTCGTCCTTCTGAATTGGGGCATAAAGTTTATTTGGTTGCTCATTCCTTAGGAGCCCATTTTGCCTTAAGGTATTTACATGATTATCAGCGGGTATTTGATAAAGCGATATTGTTATCACCCTTTACAGATTTAGATCATCATGGGGCAATTTATATATTCGCCGCCAAATTATATTTTACCTTTATGAAGTTAATTGGTTTTTCAAGGGCCTTCGCGCCAAAACAAGCACAACGAAAAGCGATGATTGATCATGAAGAGGCATTTTCTCGCTTAACCCATGATCAAGACAGGTATAATCGCTCACAAGAGGCATTAGTGCAAAATCCCGATCTTTTTGTAGGGGGGGTGACCTATGGATGGTTAAGCGGGGCCAGTAAAAGTATTGCAAAAATTAAGCGCACTGGGTTTATTAAAAATATAAAAACAAAGACACTTTTTATTCTTTCAGGTGATGAAAAAGTGGTCAATAATCAAACAACATTTAAGCTGATTTCAAAAATGCATAATGTGAAGGTTAAAACCATAGAAGGGGCCAGACACGAGTTATACAGAGAAAGTGATGAATATAGAGATCAGATGTGGCAAGCAATTGATCGCTTTTTATATAGTAGTGTTAAGTAAACCAATGACTTGTTCATGAAGTCGTTTGTCGCCGCATGCAACAATTTGTCCGCCTTCTGTAACCTTTTCACCTTGCCAGTTCGTAACAATACCGCCAGCCCCCTCAATAACAGGGATGATCCCTTGAATATCATAGGCTTCTAGTCCTGCTTCAACAACGACATCCATAAATCCCATGGCAACCATGGCATAAGCATAACAATCATATCCGTTACGCATCATTTTTGCGCCGGCCGCAACACGGAAAAATAGATCCTGCTCGTCATCATCTTTAAATAATTGCAGCGGGTCAGTCGTTGAAATAGTGGCATTGAAAATAGTATCGCAAGGACGGCATTTTATCGGTGCTCCATTCATGGTGCTGCCGTTTTTTGTCCCAATGAAGCGTTCTTTTAAATAGGGTTGATCAATCATACCGATTTCATGATCGTCACCATTTTTAAGAGCAACCAATGTCCCCCACGTAGGAACACCAGTTATATAGGCGCGAGTGCCGTCGATAGGATCAATTATCCATTTATAATTGCTGCTTTTTGTTTCATCGGCATGCTCTTCGCCCATGATGGAATGAGTAGGGTATTTTTCTCTGATTAATTCACGAATGGCAAATTCTGTATTTCTGTCGGCAACTGTTACGGGATCAAATTCAGTGCCGAGCTTTTTCCCTTTGCTTAGAATATCCAGAGGTTTTTTAAAATACTTAAGGCTAACCGCAGCCGCAGCATCGCCGATTTCATTCATGAAGGTGATATAATCTTTCTCATTATCCATTCATTCTGTTTCAATGATTTTGATAGAGATGTCAAGGAAATGATCTATTTAGATATTATATGGAATAAGAGCGGTTATTAGATAGGAAATTTCGTCATTTTCACCATTTGAAAGTGGAAGGTCTATCCAAGCAACTTGATTATAACTACTTTCGACATTTGGTGTGTTGCCAATGCTGATAGAATAATTATAGTTCATAAAGCATTTAATAGATTCAATATATTTATTTCTATGGACAATGTCGTTTTTATTATTTTCAATAAATTGACTATACATTGTCTCATTACCCCAGTGTCTTTTATAAATCTTACCAATGATTATATTACGTTTGTGAGCCATGACATTTTGGCCTAAATCAACCAACCTGATATTACTATGCCAGCCTTTTAGAGTTTCGAAGGATATATTTTGCCTGCTTGGGATTTTTTGATCGTACCGCAATTCTGCCCATAGCTTATAAAAATCTATAAGTTTTTCAGCATTTTCTGGTAGCATCTGGTTTAGGTCGTAGAAAACCATCTGAAAAATACGATTATTAAAATCATAATCTACAGTTTTAACAGGCATGTTATTCATTAATTAATCTGTACCGATGCGTGGACTGCCGGGCACGCTATTGCCGAACGAACGGTTTAAGGTGTTGGTACTGTCTTCTGCCAGTTTGATGGCATCTTCTATAAGCGACAGAATTTCAATGTTATTATTCAGTACATGCTGAGCTTCGGGCTTTTGGTCATCCATAATTTTGGTTGCCCTATAGATGATATCGTTTCTTATCATTTTTAAGATATCTTCTAGCTTGTGACCATCAGGTTTTTTATCTGAAGAAAGAAAATGTGTCATGTGTCCCTCTGATTTAATAGTTACTAATAGGGAGGATTATAGTCTCTTATTCTTAAAAGAGGGTAAAGAGGGACACATTTGACACGGTCGGAGGAAATTTTGGTCTTCGGGGCGTCGTATTTAGCCCGTGTTTTTCATAATCATTATACAACTGTTGTTGTTGCGTATGACAATACTTCGGCACCTTTGGTCATTACGGCTATGATCGCAAGGCTAGCGATTGCAAACCCTGATACGATTTTACGGCTATGAGTTTCTTGTAAAGCTGATGAATTGTTTGCATTTTTGCTCACTAATCCCATGAAGCCATTTTGATCGATTGCGTCGTTATATAAGTTAAACATTTTAGTTCCTTTCAAGTGTTATATCTTCTTTGTTTGTTATCCTAATTAACTGTGTTGTTGATTAGGTGATGTAGTAATGTATAACACGACAACAAGAATAGTCAGCAATAATTCGTCAAAAAAATGCTATTATTTTTAAATATGTTTAAAAACAATGATTTAGGTTGAGATAATTATAATAATTTTATGGAGTTTTAGTGTGTTAATTTGCTTGATTTAACGCATTTAGGTGTATTAGTAGGGTAAAATGAATCACTTCTAACACACTTCTATTACACCTATAACACACCTTTATTGGTTAATTCTGGTGATTATATCTTATCCGCTAAACGGCAAGCTTGATCAATGGCCCTTTTGGCATCAAGTTCCGTTGCGACATCAGCACCACCAATTAAATGGATATTTTCACATTCTAGTTGATCCATTAGTGAACGTTCTGATTCTTGACCGCTACAGATTATGATATGATCGACGTCTAGTATTATTTTTTCATCATTTACAGTGATATGTAACCCTTCATCATCAATTTTCTGATAATTACATCCTGGCAACATATTGATTTTTTTCTTTCTAAGTTCAAGACGATGAATCCAGCCAGCGGTTTTGGCAAGTGTTTTACCGAGTTTCGTGTTTTTACGCTGAAGAAGGTAAATTTCACTGGAAGATGGAGTGATTTCGGGTTTTACGCCTTCAATGGCGCTTCTTGCCTGTAATGTCATATCAACACCCCATGCCTTCATATAGGATGGAATATCTAAACTATTGCTTTTACCTTGGTGGCTTAAAAATTCCGCTACGTCAAAACCAATACCACCTGCACCTATTATTGCAACTTTTTGTCCAACATTTGCGCCTTTAAGGACATCAATATAACTAAGCACCTTCTCATGATTGATGCCTTCTATCTCTGGAATGCGTGGTGAAACGCCTGTTGCAATAATAATTTCATCATAGTTTTCGTGATTGAGCATTGATGGTTTTACTATTGTATTTAAAAATAGTTTAACGCCATTCTTTTCAATCATTCGTTTATAGTACCTAAGCGTTTCAAAAAACTCTTCTTTACCCGGTACCATCTTTGCAAGATTAAGCTGTCCGCCAATTTCATCAGCACCATCATATAGCGTTACTTTATGACCACGACCACTGGCATAAACCGAAAATGCCATGCCGCTCGGACCTGCGCCGATTACGGCGATATTTTTTGGGTGTTCCGTTTTTTCTAATTTAATTTCCAATTCGTGGCAGGTAAGAGGATTAACCAGGCAACTAACCAGTTTTGGCGGCATAGACATAGTATGTTCTAGGCACGCTTGATTGCAGCCAATGCAGACATTGATTTCATCTTCGCGCCCTTCGATGGCTTTTTTGACAAAATCAGGATCCGCGAGCATGGGTCTAGCAAGTGAAATAATATCTGCATGTCCATCGGCTAGAACTTGTTCTGCGACTTTGGGGGTATTGATACGGTTTGAAGTGACGATAGGGGTCTTTAGATGTTTTCTAAATTTTTCGGTTACCCATGTAAATGCAGCGCGTGGAACAACGGTATGGGTGGTGGGAACACGGGATTCGTGCCAACCGATGCCGCCATTTAGTATATTAACGCCTAACTTTTCAAGTTCTAAGGCAAATTCCAATGCTTCGTCAAATGTACTGCCCATTTCGACAAGGTCGATAATAGGAAAACGGTACATTATTATAAAATCATCACCCGCTTTTTCACGTACCGCTTTGACGGTTTCAAGTGATATACGCATGCGATTTTTGTGATTTCCACCCCATTGATCATCGCGTCTATTTGTTCTTTCAACAAGAAATTGATGAAGGAAATATCCTTCGGATCCCATGATTTCAACACCATCATAACCTACCTTTTTAGACATATAGGCCGAATGTGCATAGGCATCGATTTGTTCTAATATTTCCTCATGTGAAATTTCACGGGGCGTGAATGGTCTTAGCGGTGATTTAACGGGAGAGGCACTTATCGCATCAGGGCTAAAGGCATCACGCCCGAGATGAAGAAGCTGTAATAATATTTTGCCGCCCTCAGAGTGAACTTTATTAGTGACGACATGATGTCTTTCGGCGTCTTTTTCACGGTAAACACCTTTGGCGCCATGCCATCCGGCAAACGAAATGTCATTTACGGCCATACCGCCAGTGACTATTAAACCGACACCACCGCGGACACGTGCGGCATAAAATTCCGCAAGCGGGGTTAAATCATCCATTTCTTCAAGCATCGTATGCATTGATCCCATCATGACGCGGTTTTTCAATGTGGTGATGCCTAAATCAAGGGGTTCTAATAAGTGTGGATATTTATTGACGTGATGGTTCATGATTATTTCCTCATGATGAGTTTATCAAAAAGAAAATTTATCACAATAAGAGATTAGAAAGTCTACTTGGGAAATGCTAAATATAAAATTTATATCCGAACTAAATAGTCTGATATATAATGTGAATATGAAAAAAATATTTTGCTTTATAATTCTGACCTTTATATCTGCTTGCTCGCAAGAACCGGCACAAACGGTAACATCTGAGGATATAGCGAAGAATGCTGATGGGGCACTTCCTGCATTTTTTCAATGTTTGCGAGATAATGATGTAACGCTGGTAAGCGCGCACCGGGGAGGGCCAATTGAAGGATACCCTGAAAATGCAATTGAAACCTTTGAGCGAACAACAGAAAATGCGTCGGTAATTGTCGAGCTTGATGTTGTTAAAAGCAAAGACGATCAATTATTTATTCTGCATGATAATAGGCTCGATCGCACAACGACCTTATCCGGCGCCGTAAAAGACACTAATTGGACGGATATTAAAGAAGCAAATTTAAAAGATAATGATGGAAATATAACTAATTTTCATCCGCCAACCTTCACTAAAACGCTTAAATGGGCGAAAGGGAAGGCGCTTTTACAAATTGATATGAAACCGCCTTTGAATGTGAATGATGTTGTGGAAGCGGTTATTAAATCAAAGGCTGAAGGTAGAGTTTTTTATATTGCATATTCAATCGAGGATGCACAAAAAATATTAGAAAAACTTCCAAATGCGTTTGTCTCAATAGGACTAGCTAATCAAGCAGAACTAGAACGACTATTATACTCCGGAATAGACACCCATCAAATCCATTCGTTAACCCCGAATGTTGAACAAAATAAACAATTCTTAAAAACATTAAATAGTTACGGTATTACCACCGTTGGACTTACATTTGATCTGGCATTTGAAAATACTAGCTTCGCTGAGCGCGTGAATTGGCAGGAGGTTGTTAAGCAGTATCAGGCCCGCGCAGAAAGTGGCATAGAGATATTAGCATCAAACAAGCCTGTTGATGCCTTTAAAGCACTAAGCGAAGATCCGGAGTACCGAAAAGCGTTATTGTCCTGCTTAAATAATCTTTAGATCAATTAAGTAGAGGCAGCTTTCGCAGCTTTCTTACGTTCATGTGGTACAAGAAAACGTTTTCTTAAACGAATGCTTTGTGGTGTTACTTCAACCAATTCATCATCCTGAATATAGGCTATTGCTTGTTCGAGTGATAATTTACGAGGCGGTGTTAATTTAATAGCATCATCTTTACCCGCTGCGCGGATGTTAGTCAGTTGCTTTCCTTTTAAAACATTCACATCCAAATCATTAGAGCGTGCATGCTCACCGATAATCATGCCTTCGTATACTTCTTCTTGTGGGTGGATCATGATGATGCCGCGATCTTCTAGATTAAAGAGCGCATAAGCAACAGCTTTACCCATACCCATACTGATAAGGACACCGACACGGCGACCTTGTATAGGGCCTTTATAAGGACCGTAGCTATGGTATGTGCGGTTCATAATGCCTGTTCCGCGCGTATCTGTTAGGAATTCACCGTGATAGCCAATTAAGCCACGAGAAGGGGCAATAAAAGTAATGCGTGTTTTACCAGTGCCAGAAGATCGCATGTCAGACATTTCGGCTTTGCGTTCAGACATTTTTTCAACAACAACACCTGAATATTCTTCGTCTACGTCGATGATAACTTCTTCGTAGGGTTCTGTGCGGGCACCATTTTCATCTTCGCCATATAGAACACGAGGACGAGAAATAGAAAGTTCAAACCCTTCACGGCGCATGGTTTCAATGAGAACACCAAGTTGAAGTTCACCACGACCAGCAACATCAAAGCTGTCTTTGCTTTCACTTTCAGTAATCTGAATAGCAACATTTCCTTCAGATTCTTTAAGTAATCTGTCACGGATCATACGTGACGTGACTTTGTCGCCTTCGCGTCCGGCAAGCGGACTATCATTAACCGTGAATGCCATGGAAAGTGTTGGAGGATCAATTGGCTGTGCTTGAAGTGGAATTTCGACCTCAGGTGCACAAATCGTATCAGCAACAGTACCGATCGAAAGTCCGGCAATCGCAATAATGTCGCCAGCAATGGCTTCATTAATAGGAGCACGGTCAAGTCCTTCAAAAGACATTAATTTCGTGGCTCTTCCTGTTTCAACGATTTCGCCTTTGTGATTAATCACTTTAATAGGGTCATTGACTTTAATTTTCCCACTTTGAACGCGACCGGTTAGTACGCGTCCCATGAAATTATCACGGTCAAGCAGAGTTGCGAGCATTGTAAACGGTTCGCCAACGATTTCTTTCGTGCGCATGGCCGGTTTATCGTAATAATCGATGATAGTTTGAAATAATGGGTCAAGATTATCACGGGCACCTTCCAAATCATGGGATGCCCATCCGTCACGCCCTGATGCATAAAGCATCGGGAAGTCTAGTTGGTCGTCAGTTGCGTCTAGGCTCACGAATAAATCGAATACTTCATCGTGAACTTCTTCAGGACGGCGGTCAGCTTTATCGATTTTATTAATGACAACAATAGGTTTTAAGCCGAGGGCGAGGGCTTTGCCAGTAACGAATTTGGTTTGTGGCATTGGCCCTTCAGCACTATCAACTAGCAAAATAACACCGTCGACCATGTTTAAAATACGTTCTACTTCACCGCCAAAGTCGGCATGGCCTGGTGTATCAACGATATTGATGCGATGGTCACCCCAATCGACGGCAGTACATTTCGCAAAAATCGTGATGCCGCGCTCTTTTTCGATTTCATTGCTGTCCATTGCCAGCTCTTCAACGGTTTCATTGTCACGGTACATGCCGCTTTGTTTAAACATGCCGTCAACAAGGGTAGTTTTGCCGTGGTCAACGTGGGCAATAATTGCAATATTGCGTAAGGTCATTAGAGTTCGCCAATATGTTGGTGTCTATTTTAAAGTTGGCGCAGTATAGCGATCTATTATGACATGTCTATTTAAAGATGAATAAACTAGAAATTAGTTCTTTTTGGCGGATTTTAGCTCAACACCAGCCATTACGGTGAGGGCACGGACGTAGTCAATATCATCACCAGTCCAAATGCGTTTTTCTCTTGTGGTTTCGCAGCAAATTAAGCCAACAGGCGTTTCGCCCTTATATATAATGTAATCAAGTAAGGATTTTACCTGATATGGCTTAAAATAACTTTCAATTAGTTCAGCAGTATTAGGGTTGGTAAAAACATCATCAGCACGAATTGAGACGCCCTGTATTAATGCATTAAAATAGGCCGGGTAATCAGTTTTAAGTAAATTAATGCCAATTAGATTATTATTGTTAGATCGATCAAGTGAATATTGGCAGGATAATTTTTCGCAAGTTTCGTCAAAATACCAAATGCTAACCATATCAACATTTAAGCCAGCAATCACATCATTAGAGAGAGCAGTGAATATTTGTTGTTCAGGAATGTCCTTGGGACTATTCATAATGAGATTTTTAGTATTCTCCATTACCTGGCTTTCAAACATTAAATATTTTGTTTTTGTTTATTAGCATTCTCTAATTTACAGTTACTGAACTTAGGAAAAATGTCACGTTATTTAAGAGCTCTAATATTTTGCTTATTCATATTTTGATTTGCGTCTTCATATTTAAAGTTTTTATTGAATAAGTGTTTTTGAAACCATGACATTTCTATATTCATTTTCTCTAGTTTATGTCTTAATTCTTTCCAGTTATGTTGTTCACGGGGAACAATATAAAGATCTGTATCAACACCGTTTGATTTTAATGCGCGATAAAGTTCTATAGATTGTTCTTTTGGTACACGTACATCAGCGCCACCAACAATGATCATCGTAGGAGTTGTTACATTGGCAATATCTTTTAAGGGGGAATGATCCCAATAGGTATCAATCGGTGCATCTTTTTGCCAAGGGGTACCATTAAACCAAGGTGTACGATAAATTCGCGTGTCACTTTGACTATACATAGAAATCCAATTTGCGGTACCAGCTGCCGAAGAAGCGGCCTTAAAACGGTCAGTAAATGTAATTATTTTGTTGGTCATATGACCACCAGCGCTATATCCCATTTTAACCATTTTTTCTTCGTCGACTATTCCTTCAGAAATTAGATGATCAACGCCAGCCATGACATCAAGATGGGATTGATTAAAATAGCTTCCGACCATGTCGCGCACGAAATCATCACCATAACCGAGACTTCCACGATAATTTGGTCTTAAAATAATATAACCATTTGATGTAAGAACCGGGGCATAAGACGTAGTGCTAAATAGACCGCCCCATTGATCAGAAGAACGAGGGCCGCCATGGGTTTGAACAACCAATGGATATTTTTTGCCCTTTCTATAATTGTTGGGATAAAAAATAGTGCCCTCAACTTCGACGCCGTCCTCACCTTGCCATTTAATAACGTCTTGCTTGGGGAGATCGAATTCTTCCTTTATGTAGTCAAAAATAGTTGTTACTTTTTTAGGCACAGCGCTATCTGATTGCATATACCAATAATCACCATTGTTATCAGCGGTTTTAATGGACATGAGATGGGCATCTAAGTTTGGATTATATTGCCAATTATTAACGGTGTGGTTGCCATTGGTTAATTGCATGATTTCTTTAGTAGAAATATTATAATTAAAAAGTTCATTATGAACACCAAGATTGGCTTTAAAATAGATGGAATTCCCGTCTTTTGACCAATGCGCCTCTTCTATATCATGGTCAAAAGTACCAAGTAACTGTTGGGGTTTGTCACCTTTAATGTTCGTTAAAAATAAATTATTCTCAAAATATGGTTCATCCTTTTCGTTGGTCCATGAAAGAAAAAGTATTGAATTATTGTCGGGTGAGAATTCAGCGCCGCCTTCTGGATTTTGATTTGACGTGATTTGCTTTGCGTTCTTGCCGTCATGATCCATCATCCATATTTCATTTTCCAGTGCCGCATCAAGTAAGGGTGAGGGTGCACGATGATGTAATATCTTTTCACCATCTTCTGACAATTTAAATCTCGTTACACTATAGTCACCATCAGTGATACGGGTTTTTGTGTAATCATCAATTGAGATGTTCCAAAGGTGTCGTTGTTTGAAGTCTTGTTCAAATTTGAAAATGTCATCGCCCAGCTCTTCATTATCAATTTGTGATTGGTCTTTTCTATCTGATGCTAGAAAATATATACTTTTCCCATCATGTGACCATTCTGCGGACGCAATTGAAGTAGCATGGTTGGATATGCGTTGAGCTTCCCCGCAACTACTAGGCATAATATAAATCTGATTTACCTGATCATCACTGCGCTTACTGAGGAATAAAACTTTATCGCCATTAGGTGACCATCGCGGTGATATTGAATCCAATACATTCGAGGAAATTTGAAAGGTTTCTTCGCCATTAATATCAGCGTACCAGATACTTCTTATGTTTTTATTGGATTGCCAATCCGCTTTACTTTTCACAAATAGAAAGCCTTCCCCATCAGGGGATAACTGCCCATCATTAACTGATGGTACATTTAATAGATCCACCATGCTCATTGTCTTAGCATTGGAAAAGTTTGTTAAAACAATTGTAAAAAAAAGAATGGCAATATATTTCATGATCACACCCGATAGTTTGCTTTATAAGGAAAATCTAACTGGTCATTTTAATTTTTGCAATGTTAGCAAGATTTATGAAAAAAGCCATGCGAAAGCGATAGGAAAGGCAGGCATAATTAATCTTATGAATGGAGTGGCATATTGATTTTGTAAAAGCCCGAGCAGATTTTCTGAATAAAAAATAAGAGTTAAGATAAGCAGCGAAAATGCAAGCGAAGGTTCGGTGCTAAACATTTGCATTGCTAAACTTAGTATAATGAGAAAGCCGGGATAAAGTGCTGAAGCACCAAAAGGAAATTTTGGTGTTGGGAAATTAAGTACGAGGTAGGCACCGATTGAAGCGATCAAAATCATCATTAAATCAACACTTAAGGGAATGTCTGCGCCTTTAGCAACAACGAATAATCCAACAGCCGCCCAGAACAAGGAGACTGGTGCTTGTAATGCATTATATTGAATTTCTTCAAGTTTTAAAAAGAGTATGATTGCAATTATCGCAATAAAGGCAAGGGCATAAATATTAATACGAACAATAGGAAAAGTCGCGTTATTCGCATATATCCAGAAGACTACCAATATCATTAATGCGATATGGACTTGCGGTGATAGAATGCTCATTTTAGGATATCTGTCTTGTAACATCCCAAAAATAAGTGAAATAAAACAAATGAAAAAGAGTTGATCCGTATTTGTCCTTATAGGTAATGTGGGGATGCCATAGGAAATAAGCAAAGTAATAATAAATGCAATGATTAATGAAGAATTGGCGATCGTGTGGCCAATGCCTTCACCGGCAAAATAACGGAATAACCCATGCCCAATAATAGTAATTACCGCCGGTAACACCATTAGCATCATGATTGGGTCATTAAAATCTAGCACTTATTATTCCTCAATGGTGGATCGATGTTAAAATCTATAGGAAAGTGTCTCGCCTAACAACATCGTTTTTATGGGTTTATAAAATTACTAATAGCAATCTTGGTG
The DNA here is from genome assembly GCA_002390425.1 of Kordiimonadaceae bacterium UBA4441. Lineage (GTDB taxonomy): Bacteria > Pseudomonadota > Alphaproteobacteria > Sphingomonadales > Emcibacteraceae > Pseudemcibacter. The sequence continues at coordinate 17,063 of DGPL01000018.1, forward strand.
AAAAAACTTAATTTTTCTAAAAAAAACACAAAAAAGTGATAAGTGATATATTTATCATTTCACTTAAGAATTAGCTCTAATTTATTGAAATATATAGTTTTTCAAGGTTTTTATGACTGTGACATAAAGAGCACAGTGTGATATAAATGTTTAAGTTAAGTTATTGTAAAATATAGGCTATTTTATGCTTGCAATATAATATTTTAGGCATAAATATAATGAGTAACAAGGCTCTTGGTGTAGGAGTTTTTGTTACCGCTCTTTAGAGCATTTCCTCCCTAGACTTGGACTATTCGGAAAACCGGATGGTCCTTTTTTCCTTTATACGCATAAAATTTTTTCAATGTCTTCGTTTAATGATTTGATCAATTCAGTGATGATAAGTTTCATATCTTGCGCCTGCGGTTTGAGGGCGCGATTATTTTCATCTAAATACAGAGATTTCTTAATTTCGATTTGAATTGCGTGTTTATTTTCATTTGGATGTCCATAATGATTGGTATTATATCCGCCCGCAAAGGGGTTATTCATTACGACCTTAAGTTTATGCCTTTTAAAATGTGCTGCAATATATTTCGTTAACTCATCATTGCAGCTATTTCCATATAAGTTGCCAAGTATAATATCGGGCTGCTTTCTTAAGGTTTTAAAATTCAAAAATTCATAAGACGGCATTGAATGGCAATCTATCAATACTGAATAACCGAACTTTTGATGATCTTCGTGCAATAAGTGATTAAGTTTTTTGTGAATTGGGAAATAAAATTGTCTAATTCGGCTTTCTGCCTCTTCAAACGGAATTTTTGTGAAATATATTTCTTTTCTTGTGTATGCATATTTTGCAATTGAGCCATATCCAATGTCGACTTTATGACTGCGATCTATTAAATCATCGGGTATTTCGCCATAAAACATTTCTTGGTCCAGTTCATAGGCTGCTCTGTTGGTGTCCATGAAACTTCGTGCATATTGGTTCGTGAATAACACTGAACCATGATTTGGTGCTTGATCGTATAGTCTATCCACGAAACTATCGCCCGAGCAAAGTAGAGTATGTTTATCCACTGTGGTCTGACTTAAAAACCCATCAGGAAAGCATTCTCCGCTATGGGGAGAATTATAAATTATATTATTCGTTTTCTGGTCAGCTTTTAAAAGTGAGTACAAAATCATAAATATAGGCTACAAAATAGTTCTAGAAAAAAATAGATAAAAGTGTATTTTCTAGGTAGACTTTACAAAATATTAAGGCAATCAGCATATAAACGATTGAAAAGATTAGATTGTTACTAAAAAGGGTTAAGCAAAGTGCCACGAATTTTACTTGCTGAAGATGATGAAACGATGCGCATGTTTTTAAGCCGCTCGCTTGAAAAAGCAGGCTATGACGTAGTCACTGTTTCACATGGTGCTGAAGCAATACCTTACCTAACAAATGAAAAATTTGATCTTTTATTGACTGATATTGTTATGCCGGGCATGGACGGTATTGAACTTGCTCGTCGTGCAACGGCCATGCATGAAGAATTGCCTGTTATGTTTATTACCGGTTTTGCAGCAGTGGCCATGGACCGTACAAAAGAGCGTCCAAAAAGCTCAAAATTATTGCAAAAACCATTTCATCTTCGCGATTTAGTTGATGAAGTAGAGGGTATTTTAGCGGCATAATCTTTAATTTGTTAAATATTTATGAAATCACTAATTATTTATTTGTGGTTATTGCTTTTTATCCTTTAAGGTTAGTTTTGAATAACCATAATTAGTGAAAAGAATAAGTATGCTTGATATCTCAGCACAAGATGTGTCCCCAGAAACTAAATATTTATCAGAATATAAAAAACCAGATTTTTCCATAACAACTGTGGATTTAAACTTTGATTTAAATGAGGATGTTACACATGTGACATCGCGATTGCATATTAAACGTCAGCAAGGGGATAACTCACCCTTAATTCTTGATGGTGAAGACATGACATTGATTTCTGTTGTCATTGATGGAAAGAATGTTGACTATGATTTAGATGACGAGACGCTAACAATTCATGATGTGCCCGATGAATTCGATCTAATGATTGTGAATGATATTGATCCAGCGAGTAATACAGCCCTTGAAGGACTTTATGTATCAAATGGCATGTTCTGTACGCAATGTGAGGCTCAAGGTTTCCGTCGCATTACTTATTTCTTAGACCGCCCTGATGTGATGGCAAAATTCAAGGTTCGAATTGAAGGTTTTAAAGCAAATTATCCAGTTCTGCTGTCAAATGGCAATGAAGTTGAACGGGGAGAAGCCGAAAATGGCAGACATTATGTCGTTTGGGATGATCCGTTTCCAAAACCAAGTTATTTATTTGCTTTGGTTGCCGGTAATTTAGGATGCACTGAAGATCATTTCACCACCAAAAGCGGTATGGATGTAACCTTAAGGATTTTTACAGAGGAGCAAGATCTGGATAAATGCCCTCATGCTATGGAGAGTTTAAAGAAATCCATGAAGTGGGATGAGGAAGTTTATGGTCTTGAATATGACTTGAATATTTTTAATATCGTCGCCGTAAGTCATTTTAATATGGGGGCAATGGAAAATAAAAGCTTAAACATTTTTAATACTAAGTGTGTGCTAGCTAAGGCGGAAACAGCAACAGATACTGATTTCTCATTTGTTGAGGCCGTTGTTGCACATGAGTATTTCCATAATTGGACCGGTAACCGGGTTACTTGTCGTGATTGGTTTCAATTAAGCTTGAAAGAGGGATTAACGGTATTTCGCGATCATGAATTTTCTGCTGATATGGGCAGCCGTGCGGTAACCAGAATAAATGATGTAAGAACTCTACGTCAGCATCAATTTGCTGAAGATAGCGGGCCTATGGCACATCCAGTGCGTCCTGAATCTTATATTGAAATAAATAACTTTTATACCATGACGGTTTATGAAAAAGGATCGGAAGTTATTCGAATGATGCATCGTTTACTTGGTGCTGAGAAATATAGAAAAGCAATGGATCTGTATTTCGAAAGACATGATGGTCAGGCCGTTACATGTGAAGATTTTGTTTGTGCTATGGAAAATGGATCTGGTGTTGATTTAAGCCAATTCAGATTGTGGTATAGCCAAGCGGGAACTCCGGAAGTCAGTGTGACAAGCCATTTTGATAAAAGTGCGAAGAAATATGAACTTACTTTCAAGCAATCCATTCCTGATACACCTGGTCAGACAGATAAAAAGCCCATGCATATTCCTGTTGAATTGGGCTTAATTGATCGGTTCGGGCAAGAATTGTTGCCTGGTGGTAACATTATGCTTGATTTAAAGGAAGAAGAACAAGTTTTCACTTTTGAAGGACTGGAAGAAAAGCCGATCCCTTCAATATTGCGTGGGTTTTCAGCACCTATAAAACTTAGTCATGATTTAACGCGCGATGAATTAATATTCCTGATTGGGTACGACACTGATAGCTTTAATCGATGGGAAGCCGCGCAGACCATATCTACAAATATAATATTATCAATCGTTGATGATTTGAAGGCTGATGGTCCCAAAGCACTTGATCCAAAATTTATCGAAGCACTTCGAATGGTTTTGATGGATAAGTCATTGGATAAAGCCTTTATAGCGGAAATGTTAGCATTACCATCCGAGAGCGTCTTAGGGCAGAAAAAAACGCCAGTAGCGGTCGATGGAATTCATACAGCAAGGAAATATGTGGTGAGTGAGTTGGCATACGCATTGAAGGATGAATTGCTTTCTACTTATCAAGCGTGTCTTACGGACGACCCATATGAATTTACGCCCGAAGCTACTGGGCAGAGACGTCTAAAAAATATGGTCCTTGGGTATTTAATGGAAATTGCTGACGAAAATATTTTTAAAATTTGCCGTGATCAATTTTATTCAAGTAATAATATGACGGACGAAATAGCGGCGTTCACTTATTTAGTTGATAGTGAAAGTGCTGACCGTGAAAAAGTAATCGATGACTTTTATGATAAATGGCATAAGGATCAATTAGTTCTTGATAAATGGTTTAGTGCACAAGCAATGTCGACGCGTAGTGGCGTATTAGATCAGATGGATGAAATGAATAATCATAAAGATTTCGATTTGAAAACACCAAATCGTGTGCGTTCACTAATCAGCGTATTCTGCGGTTTAAATCAAGTGAGTTTCCATGATAATTCGGGAAGGGGATATGAATTTCTTGCACGTAATATCAAGGCTCTTGATCCTTTAAATCCACAAATTGCAGCAGGCCTGGCTAAGCAGCTGACCAGATGGAAGTCTTTTGATAAAGATCGCCAAAAGATGATGATTTCAACTTTGGAAGATATTCTAAAGCAAGAAGGTCTTTCCAAACATGTGTACGAAATTGTCTTAAAAAGCCTAGCTTAAATTAAATAAGTATTTTTCAGTATATCCTATTAATACATAGTAACTTGCTAAATTAAAGTTACTATGTTAGCTTCTTAATATTCATAATTAAATAGGGTGTAAAAAATGAGTTCTACTTTTAAAGACATACGTTCATATAGACTATCAAATATTGATATGATGAGGGGGCTTGTCATTATTATAATGGCACTTGATCATGTAAGAGATTATTTCTATTTCAGCGGTACGAGCCTCTCTTTAAGCGATCCTGCTATTGATGGGGGGTATTATATTACGAGATGGATCACGCATTTTTGCGCCCCGGTTTTTGTATTCTTAGCAGGAACGTCGGTCGGGTTAATGCAGGAACGCAGATCACGTAAAGAGCTATCTAAGTTTATCCTAAAGCGCGGTATTTGGCTCATTTTCTGTGAAATTGTTCTTATTTCAACAGCACTGACTTTTAGGCCTCTTGGTGATGAAATGACAGGAGGCGGTATATTTGCCTTCTTACAAGTTCTCTATGCTTTAGGTATAAGCATGATTGCTTTATCAGGATTATTATTTCTGGGTGCAAGAAATTGTTTGATCATTGGCGCTGTTATTCTTTTAGGGCATAATTTTATCGGCGGATTTTGGCCAGAAGCACAGCCATTTTCTCAACCAGATGACCCGTTTTGGGTAACATTGATGACACCAGGCACTTTTCTTGTAATTCCTTTTTATACCGTCGTAATGTATCCACCAATTCCATGGATTGGGGTTATTTTAATCGGGTATGGTAGTAGCTTTATTTTTAAAAAAGAGCCGAGTGAACGAGATGCATTGCTTAGAAAAATTGGTTTTTCATTTATAGGTGCGTTTATCGTCTTGCGTTTTATAGGGATATATGGTGACCCAAATACATGGCAAGTTCAGGAACTCGGATTATTTTCAATAGTTTTTGATTTCTTTGATGTCACAAAATATCCACCCAGTTTGTTGTTTCTATTAATGACGTTAGGGCCAACGGCAATATTATGTTCATATGCCTATCAAATCAGTGGGAAAATTAAAGATATACTTGTGATGTTTGGAAGAGTTCCATTCGCCTTTTATGTAGTTCATTTCTATCTTATTCATGTGTTATGTGTTTTCTTTGGAATATGGCAAGGGTACGAAGCACATCAACTGGCTCATATGTTCCCTTTCTTTCCAGAGGGATACGGTACAAATTTAATAGGAGTATATCTCGTATGGGGTTTGGTGATTGCTATGATGTATCCATTTTGCAAATGGGTATATAAGGTTAAATCTCAAAGAAAAGATTGGTGGCTAAGTTATTTATAAGACCATTAAAAAAGGCCGCTGAATACAGCGGCCTTTATCATTTAATATTACCAAACTTTATTTCTGATATTTAATGTCACCATGAACAATGGTTAGTACTGCGTTTGATGACATAATTTGGTCTTCAGGAATTGTCATAATGTCTTTATCAAAAACAACAACGTCCGCTAGTTTACCTGTTTCAATGGATCCAAGCGCATTTTCTTGGAATGCTGCATAAGCGCCCCAGATGGTCAGCATTTTTAATGCTTCTTCGCGGGTAACGGCATATTCAGGATGCCAGCCTAATGCTGAAAAACCACTTAGGTCTTTACGCGCAACGGCGGCATAAAATTCAATGCGTGGGTCACCAATTTCAACGGGTTGATCAGATCCACCTGGAATAATAGCCCCTTTATCTAGGAATACACGCCAGAGATAAGCATTTTTAAGACGTTCTAGACCAAGACGGTCCTCTGCAAAGTGCAAGTCACCAATAGCATGGGAAGGCTGCATTGATGGTAGAACATCTAAGTCAATGAAGCGGTCAACATCATTAGGTTGCACATTTTGCGCATGTTCGATACGCCACCGAACATCGTTTACTTTACGCTGTGATTTTGGAACTTCATTAAATGCCATTTCATAAGCATCCAGAACTTTGCGGTTTGCATCGTCACCGATAGCATGTGTTTCAACTTGAATGCCTGCTTTAAGAGCATCAACGAGAAGAGGCTTTATTTCCTCTGGTGTATAACGCATAAGGCCGCGGGTATCATAATCAGCATATGGTTCAATAAAGGCTGCACCACGAGATCCGAGCGCACCGTCCATAACAATTTTAATGTCACGAACCGTTAGATAATGATCTGGATCAATGATTGCGCCTTGCTCGACAAGCTGCGTGGCGCTGTCACCATAACCCATGGCATCATAGATACGGTGTGCTAATTTACCTTCTGCGTGAAGTTCTTTCATCAGATTAAATGATTCCCATGAGCTACCTGCGTTTTGAAAACCAGTCCAACCTAATGAAACATTACGTTCTGTACCCGCTTGAATTGCGCGTTTGTTATCAGCTGGTGTTGGGGAAGGGATCAGAGGGCGCACATAACGCATAGCCGTATCAATTAACATGCCTGTTGGCTCACCATTTTCATCAAGGTTAATGTGGCCACCAACGGGGTTTTCGCTTTCGCCGGTAATGCCAGCCATGTTCATAGCGACCGTATTTATAACGGAGGCATGACCATCAGCGCGTGTTAAATAAACGGGACGATCTGGAACGATTTCATCGAGTTCTTGACGTGTAGGAAAACGTTTTTCCGGCCAAACTTTTTCAATCCAGCCACGCCCCACGACCCATGGCTGATCTGGATTTGCATCGGCGTATTCTTTTACGGCAGCAAGCATTTCAGCTAAACTATTAATCCCTTGAAGGTTTAAATTAACTTCGCGAAAACCAACGCCGGAAATATGACCATGTGATTCAATGAAGCCCGGATAAACGGCTTTCCCGGCTAAATCTATTATATTCGCGTCGCCACAAGTGTATCTTGCGGCACCGTCATTATCTCCTACATAAATGAATTTGCTGTCTTTAATGACAATTGCTTCTGCGGAAGGGTTATTTTCATTTACGGTATAAATAGTACCGTTTGTTAAAACGAGATCTGCGGCAGTACAGGCAGCTGCGTTAGTTGCATTATCACTGCTCGTTTGTTCACCAGAACAAGCCGCCAGCATACCAATTGCAGCTGATGCTAGTAAAAGTTTTTTGATCATTAAAGTTTCCTCATATATTTTCGATTAAATCTGTTTTGTTATAATATTCACAAGATAAAACTTTAGGTAGGTAAAATACAAATTGTTTTTACAGAAAAGTTATAATTTTATTATGATTAAAGGGAAAAATAAGTATAAAAAAACAAGAGTTGGAAAATAGAACGTTTTATTTTCCAGCTCTTGTCATGAACAGTTGTTCAATTCTTTAATACTGCATCCTGGCATACTCGCCTCGAAATTTAAAATATATTTTCTAACACTATAAAAAATACACCTGCCAAGATTTCCTCATAAGCCACTATGATAACTTACAATTTCATGACGCAGTGTTAGTAACCTTAATATGTTAATGTTTCTAGATAATATCTGTATCCCGTCAGACCAAGTTG
>DGPL01000041.1:0-14863 GCA_002390425.1 Kordiimonadaceae bacterium UBA4441
AGAATTCTTCAAAAAACCTCTTTGCTTTCTCGGATGATGGCATAGCAATCGCTAAAGCATCTTGGCAGGCCTCTTTCCAATCGAGCGCCACGCCAAACCCATTATATTCGCGGTCATCGGGATATTTAATCAGGCGCTCGCAAGAAATTTTAAACGATTGAAGAGCCTGGTCATGATCATCAATATTCCAACCCTCCAATTGATCAAATGATACGATCTTATACGTAGGAATTATTTGCACATCTTCTATAGGGGGACGCAAAACATAATATACAGAGAGACAAAACAACCCAAAAAGAAATGTAAGAGTTGATTTTTGTATCATTACGCTTTTCCATTCACCTTTAATAAATTTTTTAAGCTTCGCTGGTTGATACGAGAATCCAGTTTGGGTCTTTGCGTTTTACATCACGGCAGAAAGTCCAAATGTCAACAATGGGTGCTACTTTTTCAGCATCGCCATCAACAATATTCCCGTCCTGATCCTTAATTACAATTGTCATATGACTATTAAATCGCACAGTAAGTTCAGCCATAGAACCGTCGATACTTGCATCAACCAATTCTATCTTTTCTACATCCGCAAGATTATTCTCGAATATCTTACCTTCTTCTTTCATTGCTTTAATGGCATTATCAAATTCTTCACAAACGTCTTTACTTAAAAATTGTTTCAACGTCTGAATATCGCCTGACCAAAATGCGTTCAAAATCATACCGTACGCATATTCAGCACCGTCAAAAAAACTTGGGAGCGTAAACGATCGATCAAAACCATTTATTTGTTGCAAAACACTATAATGAGGCGACGACGGGCTTACGCCAATATCAGCAGACTTTTGAGCAGGAGTTTCTTTAGCGGCTTCGGCGCCAATACCATCACGTATCGGCACAATATTATCTTCTTCAGCTGTATTTTTTTCAGATGCGTTTTTTGGGTGGCTGTCTTGAAATGGGTTTTTGTTTTTATCTTCGTCTTTTCCATCATAGCCATCGCGTCGCCCTAAAGTGCGTCTTAATTGTAATATAATAAAGCCCGCAACGAAGGCGAAGATTATAAGAGAAAGACTTTCTGAATCGTTGTTCATTTTTTATCCTGAAAATGTTTTGGACTGATAATATAAACATCATGCCCTTGGCGTTTCTATATTTAATACTATATTAGATAAACCATCATGTATATATTATGAAACAATATTTCAACAATCTGGACTATTTATGCCATTAATATTTTTAATTACCTTTTTTACGGTAATCTATATGGAGTTTATTGTATTTGCTGAAGTCGCAGATGGAATAGGCACACTTTCAGCGCTCTTGTTAACGATCGTAACGGCCGTACTGGGGATTTATATCATTCGACAAGAAGGCTTAAAGGTTCTGTTGAATATGAAACAAACCGTTGATCGCGGTGATAGTCCAGTAAAAGACATGATTCATGGCTTCTTTCTGGCTGTCGCTGGTTTCTTTTTTCTAATGCCGGGTTTTATAACGGATTCAATTGCAATTTTACTAGCTATTGCACCAATTCGAGAAATGCTTGGTAATTCAATGGTAACCGCCGGCAAAAAAAATTATCAAACCCGCCCAAGATCATCACATTCAGGTGGAATTATCATTGATGGAGAGTTTGAGGAAGCTGGAGAATCAGATATATCGGACATCGAAAAAATTGAAGCCGATAATAAAAAGGAAGATGATATTTAAGCTTCTAGGCCTAAAAATAAGCAATATACCTTATTTTTAGCCACAATAACTTGTATCATGCGTAAAACCATGATAGCAGACGATTAAATTTTAGATTATTATTTTAGGAATAGACGAAATGTCAGATAATACAGAGCAAAATGATGCAGCCGCTGAAGCTGCCGGTAATGAAATTCAAATTACAATTCTAGGCCAATATATCAAAGACCTATCATTTGAAAACCCAACTCCAGCACAAACAATTCAGAAGCTTTCAACTGAACAGCCTTCTATGAACATAAATGTTAATTTAAATGCACAACAAGTTGGTGAAGACATATATGAAGTTGACCTAAAAGTTACGGCAACCGCGCAAGCAAACGAAGAAACAGCATTTGTTGCAGAACTTTTATATTCTGGCCTTTTCGGAATTAAGAACCTTCCTGAAAATCAATTACAACCATTCTTAATGGTTGAAGCACCTCGCCAAATCTTCCCATTTGCGCGCCGTATTTTATCTGATGTAACGCGCGATGGTGGTTTCCCGCCGCTTATGTTAGAGCCAATTGATTTTGCTGGCCTTTATCAGCAACAACTTGCTCAAGCGAATGCACAGAATGAAGCAGCAGCTGGCGAAGATGATATTGTGGTAAACTAATTATCACTCATTTTTAAAGTAAAGTGGCTCTCTTTTAAGGGCCATTTTTTTTGCAAAAATTACCAAATATTGTTTTCAATTTTTCCGATAAACTCTTTATGTCTCTTAAGTTCTTCTTCAGAAGCAGAATGGGCTCTCGGCTCACGAAATGATCTGGTAATTTCTAAAGAGGCTCCATTAGTTTTGGAAACATCCTTTTCCTCTGACATCAAACCAAGTCCAGTTTGGCGTCCCCCCATAAGTTCAAGATAAACATCTGCAAGCAGCTCTGCATCAAGTAAGGCACCATGTTTCACCCGGTTAGAATTATCAATAGAAAAGCGTTTACATAAAGCATCAAGGGTATTATTTGCACCTGGAAATTTCCGCCTTGCTATTGAAAGTGTATCAACAGAACGCGTCGCAGGGTATGTAGAAAAGCCAAGGTTTTCCATTTCCCAGTTTATAAATTTCATATCAAATTCAGCATTATGAGCAACCAATTTCATATCACCGCAAAAATCCCTAAAGTCAGCAACGATTTCACTAAACGTCGGTTTATCTCTTAAGAATTCTTCCGTAAGCCCATGAACGTTTAATGCTGCCGTTGGCATATCCCGTTCAGGATTGATATAGACGTGATAGTTTTCACCCGTTGGAATATAATCCTCAACAACAACACAACCAATTTCAACAACCCGATCGCCATTAAATGGATCAAACCCCGTTGTTTCCGTATCAAAGACCACTTCACGCATTAATATCATTCCTTATTTCTTTAATAATCTGCTGAACTTGAGCCCTAGCATAATCAAAACCTTTGTCCGTTTGTACGATAAAATCTGCTTTTTCACGTTTTTTTGCATCAGGCATTTGGCTAAGTAAAATATTTCTAAACTTTTTCTCTGTCATTCCGGGACGTGATATTACTCTTTCTTTTTGAACATTTGCTGGCGCTGAGGCCACCACAATATAATCACATTCGCCTTCATATGATTTTTCAAAGAGAAGCGGTATATCAAAGACGACTATGTCGCCATTAGCTGAATTTACAAAATCAGATCGCATATCACCTACCATTGGATGGAGTATTTTTTCCAATTTTCCGAGTGCTACATTATCACCAAATACTTTTTCCCCTAATAATTTGCGGTCAATTTTATTTTGTTTTTTCACACCCGAAAATTCTTTAGAAACGATATCAACGGCCGCACCGCCATCACCAAGCAAAGCATGAACCGCGGCATCACTATCAAATACTGGTATGCCCGCCTCTTGAAACATTTTTGCCGTTTCGGTTTTTCCCATTCCTATTGAACCAGTCAGCCCTATTTTTTTCATGAAAGGGCCCTTAAAATATGATCTCTAAGGCCTTGGTCTACGTTAGGATCAACTCCAAACAATTTTTTAAACCCCGGTGCCGCTTGATGAAGTAGCATACCTAGTCCGTCTATTGTTTCATTACCGCGATTTCGCGCATTTTTTAATAATTCCGTTTCTAGGGGGGAATAAACGATGTCATAAACGCTCGCACTTTTCGGTAAATTATCCAAAGATAATTCTAATGGTCTTTGCCCGGTCATCCCTAAAGTCGTTACATTAACGACGAGTGCCGCACCATCTAATGCGTCTTCACGGGCCTCCCAATCGATTATATGAATTCTTTTATAGTCAATTTCTTTTTTTAAATTTTCAGCACGTTCTTTTGTTCTATTGGTTAATCGAACTTCTGGCACACCGTCATCCAGCAAACTAACAAGCACGGCACGTGCAGCGCCCCCAGCACCAATAATGACCACCGGACCATTCTCAGCTTTCCACCTTTTTGTTGTTTGTTTTAAATGAGTTAGAAATCCAATGCCATCCGTGTTGGAACCAATCATTTTACCTTTTTCAAAATAAACCGTATTTACCGCTCCTATTTTACGTGCCTTTTCATCAACTTTATCAACAAGTTTTAAAACGTCTTCTTTATGGGGGACTGTAACATTGATACCTGCGATGCTTTTCTCGTTTAATGACTTTATAAAAGAGGGAAGCTCTGCAGATGTAACGTGAAAAGCTTTATATTCACCATTAATATTATATTTAGAAAGCCAATACCCATGAAGACATGGGGACAAACTGTGGGAGATCGGATCCCCAATAACACCAGCAATTATTTTCTCTTTGTTATTCATTTAAAAGGTTTAATTCTCTTAGTTTTTGAATTAGTGGTAACAACGGCAATCCTAAAATATCATTATAATCACCATTTACATCAGAAAAAAGCTGAATACCTAAATCTTCTATAAAATAGCATCCAACTGAAGCTGTTATGGCCGCTTCTGCCTTCACTAAATATTCTTCTAAAAATTCATCAGAAAAATGGCGCATTTTCAAACGTGGTTCGCTAGTATAACACCAGATAATATTTTCGTTTATAGCCAATGAAACGGAGGTTGTTAAAGTGTGATATTTTCCTCTAAAAAACTTAAGGTTTTCTCTGGCTTCTTCAATATCCTTTGCTTTACTAAAAAGCTTTTCGTCACATGTTAAAATTTGATCAGCGCCGATGACATAATCATTCAAGTGGTCCCTCGAAATTTTAAGCGTTTTTTCTGAAGCTAGTTTTTCTGAAATCTCTGAAATCTTAGATCCCAATTTAAGCATTTCATTCTTAAGGCGATTTTCATCAATATTTGCCGCAATGGTTTTAAAATTAAGTCCCGCTTGTTTCAATAATGTGCGACGTGATGTGCTTTTTGAAGCCAGTATCAACGTCATTTTGGCTTTGTTACCTTTTCTTCTTCGAATTTATTTTTCATGTTTATGATTGCGACAGACGTTTCTTCGATGGAACGGCGGGTTACATCAATAACAGGCCAACCCATTTTACTAAAAAGACGGCGCGATTCTTTTACTTCTTCTTTCACGAGATCCTCATCAACATAATCTGTTGTTTTATTTTCTTGTAGCATCAAAAGCCGATTGCGGCGTATTTGAACAAGTCGGTCAACGCTATTCACAAGACCAACAATAAATTTGCCTTCTTCTCTCGCTTTTTCAAGCTCTGGGGGCAAGGGACAGCCTGGCACTATGGGAATGTTAGCGGCGCGATAACCACGATTGGCAAGATAAATACATGTTGGTGTTTTTGACGTTCTTGAAACACCCACTAAAATAATATCCGCGTTTAATAAATTATCAGAAATTTGGCCATCATCATGTGCCAATGTATATTGAATGGCATCTATACGGTCAAAATATTCATCATCCATCTGATGTTGAAGCCCTGGTCTTTCCGTTGGTTTTTCGCCAACATGCCGGCCAAGTTCATGAATAATCCCTTGTAAAACAGATATATACGGCCACTTATTTTTTTTACAACTTTCAATAAGAACTTTTTCAATTTCATGATTTACAAGCGTAAACATGATAATGCCCGGGTTTTCTTCCATTTCTGCAATAATACGTGACATATGGCGCGCCGTTCTTATCATTGGCCAATAATGTTTTACTGGTTCGATACCGGGAAATTGTACTAATGATGCTTTTGCCACTTGTTCTAGGGTATCACCCGTACTGTCAGAAACTAAATGGAGATGTATTTTTTTCATATTTTCGCTTTTTATCTATTTTTTAATAACCTGAATAATGGGGATAACTTATCATTTTTTACAAGTGTTAATTTTTAGTACCCGCAATTCATTATTAATACTTGTTTTATCCTTTGTGGATAATAGTTATTCAATAAAATAATAACTTTATTTTTAGGGTCAATTTCCCATTTATTTTATTTCGTTTTTCATATATTTAAGGGTAAAGTTTCGTTATGTTGATAACCATTGAATATACTGTGTATAACTTTTAATCCACTATATTCACAGGAACAACTAACCACTACTACCTTTATATATAAATATAATATAAGTAATAATTTACGTGTATAACATTTAAGAAAATTAAAATGACAAATAATAAGCTTTTCATAAAAACATTACGTGGTGAAAAAAATGACAGAGTCCCTTTCTGGTTTATGCGACAAGCAGGAAGATATTTACCAGAATATATGGCACTTCGTAAAGAAGCAGGTTCATTTTTAGATCTATGTTATAATCCAGATTTTGCTGCAGAAGTAACATTACAGCCTATTAGAAGATTTAATATGGATGCAGCAATATTATTTTCAGATATTCTCGTCATTCCACACGCGCTCGGACAAGATTTGGCTTTCAAAGTAGGTGAAGGTCCCGTTTTGACACCTGTAAATAATTTAGAAAAGCTAGAAGCTTTAAGTGATAAAAATCTTCATGATCATTTAAATCCCGTTTATCAGACTGTATCAAATCTATCTAAAGCACTTCCAGAGCATGTAGCACTTATTGGTTTTGCTGGTGCACCTTGGACTGTTGCTACATATATGGTCAATGGTCGCGGATCAAAAGATCAAGCGGAAACAAGGCTAATGGCTTATCAAGACCGGGAAACATTCACAAAATTAATAGATTTATTGGTAACTTCCACTTCTGAATATTTAATTCGACAAGTTGATCACGGTGCAGAAGCACTTCAAATTTTTGATAGTTGGTCAGGTACATTACCCGCAGATGAATTTATTAAATGGTGCGTTGAGCCGGTACAAAAAATAGTTGAAAATATTCGTGCCGTTCATCCTGATGTTCCAATTATTGGCTTTCCAAAAGGAGCCGGCGCAAAAATCAAGAATTTCGTTAAAAAAACAAAGGTTAATGCCGTTAGTATTGATACATCCACTTCGATCACATGGGTACAAAATGTAATGCAGCCTTTATGCACCGTACAAGGTAATCTAGACCCATTATTGCTCGTGAGTGGGGGAGAGCCATTAAAAAAAGCTGTTTATCACATTCTTGACCACTTAAAAGACGGACCACACGTTTTTAATCTTGGTCATGGTATCATTCCACAAACACCACCAGAAAATGTGAAAATGGTTTCTGATATTATTTTAAATTACAGAAGATCTTAAATGGGGAAAAAAGTTGCTGTTATTCTATTTAATCAAGGTGAGCCAGATTGTCTTGATGCTGTAAAACCATATATTTTTAATAAATTCTATGATCCAGCTCTTTTAACCGTTGCCAATCCATTAAGATGGATGATGGCCAAATCAATTGCCAGCCAAAGCGCCCCTAAAGCAAGAAATACTTTCCGTGAAATTGGTGATATATCACCTCTAATGAATGAAATTCAAAAAAAGAAAACAAAACTAGAA
The DNA here is from genome assembly GCA_002390425.1 of Kordiimonadaceae bacterium UBA4441. GTDB lineage: Bacteria > Pseudomonadota > Alphaproteobacteria > Sphingomonadales > Emcibacteraceae > Pseudemcibacter. Next base: position 7,560 of record DGPL01000041.1, read on the forward strand.
GCCTATTTAAGTGAATTATCAAATGATGAATTTAAATGTTTTTCATTCATGCGTTATTGGAAGCCTTATGCTAAAGATATTTTTGACGAAGTTAAAGAGTTTTTACCAGACGAAATGATTTTAGTTCCGCTTTATCCCCAATATAGCATCACAACTACGGGAAGTGCTCTGATAGAATGGAACAAGCAAGTTAAAAAGAAAAAAATTGAAATTCCATTTCGGGTTATTAAGGATTATCCAGAAAATGATTTTTTCATTGATAGTATTGTGGGTCTGATAAATGAAAAGTTGAAATTACTTAAATCAAGCGATTACCGTTTGTTGCTTTCTGCACATGGAATTCCTAAGAAAACCATCGAATCGGGTGATCCATTTCAGTCACAAGTTGAAAAAACACGTGAAGCAATAGATAAAAAACTCAATAATTCGGAATTAGACATAGTGACTTGTTATCAAAGACAAATAGGACCATTAGAGCAGCAAGGACCGTTAACAGAAGACGAAATAGAAAGAGCCGCCTTAGAGAATAAGAATATAATTATTGTGCCGATTTCATTTATATCTGAATGCTCAGAAACATTGGTTGAGCTAGATATAAATTATAAAGAAGTTGCAGAAAAAGCAGGAATAAAAGATTATATTCGCATAAAAACTGTGCAAGATAATGATCAATTTATTTTAGGGTTAGCCAATTTAATAATGGAAAATAGGGTTTAAAATGGAAGTATTTATTGAGTTTTTTCAGGAATATTATTACTGGATTTTATCACTTCATATTATTTCTTTTATCAGTTGGATGGCGGGGATGTTTTATTTACCACGTCTGTTTGTATATCATACACGTCTTGAGGTCGGGTCAGAAGCTTCTGAAATGTTTAAGGAAATGGAGCGTAAATTGCTTAGGATTATTATTAATCCAGCAATGATAGCGACTTGGATTTTTGGTTTAGCATTATCCTTTGGTCAAGACAGCTGGAACGCGGGATTATGGTTTTATATTAAATTTATTGCGGTAATTATAATGTCAGGTTTTCATGGTTATTTATCTTATTGGCGACGTGCTTTTTATCGTGATCAAAATGAACATGATGAAAAGTTTTTTCGCATGGTAAATGAAGTTCCGACTATCTTAATGATGGTCATTGTATTTATGGTGATCTTAAAACCGTTTCAATAAGTGAAAAATTATCTTTGCCATTTTTAAAATTTGGAGTATTATTATCCTGCTGTCATGTTCTAGCATGGTTATTTCTTCTTACTCTTAATCAAAATCTATAATCTCCTTACGATTTTTAAAACTTTTCATAACATTTTGGAAAAATCCCATGAATTTATTGGACCTTAAAAAGAAATCCCCCGCTGACCTTTTGGAATTAGCGGAAGAAAATAATGTCGAAAACGCCAGCAATATGCGTAAACAAGACATGATGTTTGCCATATTAAAAGCATTTGCGGTAAGAGAAGAGGAAATTTCCGGAGGTGGTGTTGTTGAAGTTCTTCAGGATGGATTTGGCTTTTTAAGATCGCCTGAATCGAATTATTTGCCTGGTCCAGATGATATTTATGTTAGCCCTAGTCAGATTAAAAGATTTGGACTTAAAACGGGTGATACAGTTGAAGGATTAATAAGAGCTCCTAAAGATGGAGAGCGCTATTTTGCCTTACTTAAAGTTTCTACGGTAAATTACAAAGACTCGGATGCTGGACGCCATAAAGTTCATTTTGATAGTTTAACGCCGCTTCATCCAGACCGTAAATTTAAGTTAGACCGAGTGGATCCGACACTGAAGGATAAATCAACACGGGTTATTGATTTGGTTGCACCGATTGGATTTGGTCAACGTGGTGTTATTGTTGCACCGCCCAGAACCGGTAAAACAGTTCTCATGCAAAATGTTGCTCATGCTATTAAAGAAAATCATCCTGATGTCTTTTTGATCGTGCTTCTTATTGATGAACGACCGGAAGAGGTGACAGATATGCGCCGTTCGGTTAAAGGTGAAGTTGTCAGTTCAACTTTTGATGAACCAGCAAGCCGTCACGTGCAAGTTGCTGAAATGGTTATAGAAAAAGCAAAACGGCTGGTTGAAAATAAATATGATGTCGTGATCTTGCTTGATAGTATTACGCGTTTAGCGCGTGCTTATAACACGGTAATTCCGAGTTCCGGTAAAGTTCTTACAGGTGGTGTCGATGCAAATGCGCTTCAGCGTCCAAAGCGTTTCTTTGGTGCAGCGCGTAATGTGGAAGAGGGGGGATCACTTACTATCATAGCAACAGCATTGATTGATACCGGTAGCCGCATGGACGAAGTTATTTTTGAAGAATTTAAAGGAACAGGTAACTCTGAAATTGTTCTTGATCGTAAGGTCAGTGATAAACGAATTTTCCCTGCTATTGATATCACGAAATCTGGAACTCGTAAGGAAGAATTGCTTCTTGATCCTGGAACACTTGCGAAAATGTATGTGCTTCGCCGCATTCTGATGCCAATGGGATCGGTCGATGCTATTGAATTTTTGATTAATAAACTTAAAGATTCGAAAGATAATGAAGAATTTTATAATTCGATGAATAATTAGAATGTGATTAAAGGCCCCAAGAATCTAGGGGCCTTTTTTATTACTCGCATTTTTATTTCATCTCTGCTTTAATCATAAAAAAATAAAAAATAGGGATATTTTTGATGTCAGAAAATAAATTACGCGAACCCAGTTTGTTAGATGCCGCTATTCCAGTTATTTCTTTGGTGGCGATGTTGGGTTTATCGGTTTATTTGTATGGGGACGAATCTTCGAGTGGCGCCAATCAGATTGCCCTGATTTTAGCGGGTGCAATCGCACTAATTGTCGGTGTTAAAAACGGTTATAGATGGGTTGATGTTGAAACCGCAGTTAAACAAGGAATTGCTAATACTTATGGTGCAATTCTTATTCTAATGACTGTGGGGATGTTGGTTGGGTCATGGATATTATCGGGTACTGTGCCTGCAATGATTTATTATGGTCTACAAATTATAAATCCCACAATTTTTTATTTTACGGCGTGTATTTTAAGTGCAATAACTGCGATTAGCATCGGCAGCAGCTGGACGGTCGCAAGTACTATCGGTATTGGCTTAATGGGTATTGCTGCTGGATTAGGATTAGAGCCAGAAATCACCGCTGGCGCTATTATTTCCGGGGCTTATTTTGGTGATAAAATGTCACCACTTTCTGATACGACAAACCTTGCACCTGCCGTGGCGGGTACTGATTTATTTACACATATCAGACATATGGTTTGGACCACATTTCCGTCAATTGTAATCGCTATAATTCTTTATTTAATCATTGGTTTTACCAGTGATATTAATTCAGACAGTATAGATTTAAGTGCTCAATTAACGTTGATAGAACAAAACTTTGATATTGGAATTTATCTAATGATTCCTGCCGCAGTTGTATTTTATTTAGCAGTTAAAAAAAATCCGGCATTTCCATCATTGGTGGTTGGAACATTAACCGCCGTAATAATAGCCGTTATTTTTCAGCAAGATGTAATAATGAAATTTGCAGGTGCCACAGAGCGCGGGGAGGTGGTTACTATTATCGATGGAATTTGGAAAGCACTATTTTCCGGGTTTTCTGCTGATACTGGTGATACAACCATGGATGAACTTTTAAGTCAAGGTGGTATGGCTGGAATGCTTAATACCATATGGCTCGTTATGTGTGCGATTACGTTTGGTTCAATTATGGAAAAAATTGGGTTATTAAAACGTTTGGTTCTCGGTTTACTTGGGCTAGCCAAAACCACAGGATCATTAATAGTTGTGACGGCACTTACTTGTATAGGGGTAAATGTTCTGGCCGCTGATCAATATATTTCAATCGTACTTCCGGGACGGATGTATCGATTAGAGTTTAAAAAGCGTAATTTAGCCGCGAAGAATTTATCTCGTGTTCTTGAGGATACGGGAACGGTAACGTCCGTTCTAATTCCTTGGAATACGTGCGGTGCGTTTTTTGCGGGCACATTAGGTGTTGCAACATTTGCATATGCTCCATATTGCTTCTTTAATATTGTAAGTCCATTTGTATCGATTTTATATGGTCTCTTTAATGTGAAAATCTCACCAATAAACCCTGATGAAGTTTTAGCAGAATAGCTAGAACGGAAGTTTTAAATTATCGTCTAAATTATCAAAGGTATCTTCTAATTCTAGAAGGTACCTTTTTGTTTCTATACCTTCCCCTCCTGAAAAGCCGGTTAATTTTCCGTTTTTACCAATTACCCGATGACAGGGAATAATTATCGGTATTGGATTTGCACCGCAGGCCATTCCAACGGCACGTGCATGGGAGTTTAAACGATCAGAAATATCACCGTACGTTAAAATTTTGCCGTACGGTATTTCACACATAATTTTCCATACATTTTTTTGAAATTCTGTTCCGTGTGGATTTAGAGGTAAATCGAAAGTTGGGTTTTCGTCGTCAAAATATTGATCGAGTAAAAATTTCGTTTTGAGTAAAATTTCATTTTCTTCTTGAAATGGGGACCATCCCCAATCTAGTGAGACGATTTCTCCTTCTTCTTCACTGATGGTTAAGTCACCGATTGGACTATGTACTGAAAGTTGAGACATGAAAAATTAACCCTTATAAGTAGAAAAAATAGCTTTAAATTAGTTATTAAAAGCGAGCGTTACTTGTCAATTTTATTGTTTAAAATTAATGGCTTATAAAAAAAAACTTTAAAAAAATAAAAAAAATTGGATGCTACAATCGCCAAGAATATTTTTGCCCCTATATCTGGACGACTTTGTTGTTTATAGAGCCCACTTTTTTTAATGGTTTTATTGTCTTTACTGAGTTATAGCATAGAGCAGTTTTAAATGAAATTTTTTGGTGTTTTTTCAGATGACAATTTTTGCATTATCGAGCGGAAAAGGAAAAGCGGGTGTTGGTGTTATTCGTGTATCGGGTGAGGCGACAAAAAACGCGATTTCGATTTTAACAAAATCTGAAAAATGTCCTAAACCGAGAGTTGCTTCATTAAAATGGTTTTATGACCCATTAACCGGTGGGCGACTTGACCATGGATTGGTAATCTTTTTCCCTGGTCCAAATAGTTTTACCGGCGAAGATGTTGCTGAATTTCACATTCATGGTGGCTATGCGGTTGTGTCGGGGTTTCTTGAAGCTTTATCAAAAATTGAACACTTAAGGCCGGCTGAAGCAGGGGAATTTACCCGACGTGCTTTTGATAATGGCAAGATGGATTTAACCGAAGCTGAAGGTTTAGCTGATCTCATAAATTCGGAAACGGAAGGGCAGCGTCGACAAGCTCTACGCCAAATGGATGGTAACCTCAAGGAACTTTATGAAGGGTGGCGCCACGATCTGATATCTGCAATGGCTTACCTTGAGGCGGATATTGACTTTGCAGATGAAGAAATACCCGATGATGTTACAGAACGAATAATACCAATAGTCCACGATTTATATCAAGACATACAAGAACATTTAGATGACGGGCACCGCGGAGAGCGGTTAAGACATGGGCTTCAAGTGGTGATTTTGGGTGCGCCTAATGCAGGAAAGTCTACGTTACTTAATTATTTATCAAGGCGGGATGTAGCGATCGTATCTGATATAGCGGGCACAACTAGAGATTCGCTTGAAGTCCATCTTGACATTTCAGGGTTTCCCGTTAGCATTATAGATACTGCAGGGATAAGAGAAAGCGAAGATGCAATTGAATCTGAAGGAATTAGACGCGCTTTAAGTAAAGCTGAACAGTCGGATTTGAGAATTATTATCCTCGATGGAGCAAATTCTAGTTACTTGGATCATGGTATGGCGGACCATATGGGTCAGAACACTATGGTAATGATCAGCAAAAAAGATCTTGGCGTCATAATTGATACTGAGAAACTACCAAGAAACATTATTGGAACCTGGCATGTTTCCGTTAAAAATGGCGATGGAATAAGCGATTTTATGGCATCTTTTGAAAAAGAGGTTGGGGCGCGCATGCAATTAACAGATACCCCGTCATTAACCAGAACTCGACATAGACTTCATCTTCAGAATGCTTTGGATCATATGGGTCGGTTTCTCGCTGCCGATCATTTTGAGCTTGAATTATTAAGCGAAGACCTTCGTATGGCCGCTAGAGAAATTGGAAAGATTACCGGCTATGTGGATGTTGAAGATATTCTAGAAAAAATATTTACTGAATTTTGCATCGGAAAATAACCTTTTCTGAGTGTTCCACGTGAAACACTTTGACATTATACAAACTTGTTCGTACATTCCGGCTACTTTTAAAACAGGATGAATTGACGTGATTTCATATGATGTGATCGTAATTGGGGGTGGACATGCGGGCTGCGAAGCGGCGGCAGCATCTGCGCGTATTGGCGCGAATACATTACTTATTACACATAAATTTGAAACCATTGGTGAAATGTCCTGTAATCCCGCAATTGGTGGCTTAGGAAAAGGGCATTTGGTGCGTGAAATTGATGCTCTTGATGGTGTTATGGGTAAGGTTGCTGATGCCTCTGGTATTCAGTTTCGCATGCTTAATCGCCGGAAAGGGCCTGCTGTACGCGGACCAAGGTGCCAATCAGACAGGAAACTTTACCGCAAAAACATGCAAGAATTGCTTTCTGATTATGAAAATTTATCCATCAAAGCAGCAGCCGTCGAAGATTTGTTAATTTCTGATGATGATCAAAATAAAGTTTCTGGCGTTTTAACGGGTGCGGGAGAGAAAATTTATTGTAAGAAAGTCATTCTTACGACAGGGACATTCCTGAGGGGGGTGGTCCATATAGGTGAAGAGAGAATCCCAGCGGGTCGAAAATCTATTCGAAGTGAAGATGAGCCGCCTTCACTCGGTCTTTCTGATACATTAGAAAAGTTCGGTTTTATTCTAGAAAGATTAAAAACAGGAACGCCAGCCCGGCTAAATGGTAAGACTATTGATTGGGAGCAATGCCAAACTCAGCCTGGAGACATGCCGCCCACGCCATTTTCATTCATGAATTCAGAGATAACTGTTAGGCAAATTGATTGTCATATTACGCATACAAATGAGAATACGCATGAAATTATTCGTGAGAACCTCCATAGGTCTGCTATGTATTCTGGACAAATCGAAGGAACCGGACCACGATACTGTCCATCTATCGAAGATAAAGTGGTTAGGTTTGCAGATAAAACGTCTCATCAAATATTTCTTGAGCCAGAGGGCTTAGATACTGACACGGTTTATCCAAATGGAATATCAACGTCTTTACCTGTTGATGT
>DGPL01000041.1:14934-82329 GCA_002390425.1 Kordiimonadaceae bacterium UBA4441
CTGGAAACAAAGAAAATTTCTGGTTTATATTTAGCGGGACAAATAAATGGAACAACTGGATATGAAGAGGCTGCGGCTCAAGGCTTGATGGCGGGCATTAATGCAGCAAGATCAGCAGATGGAAAAGATATCTTCTTACTTGATAGGGCGGATGCTTATATAGGTGTCATGATAGATGATTTGGTGACTAAGGGAACCAAAGAACCATACCGTATGTTTACATCGCGTGCTGAATATCGCTTGAAGCTTAGATCAGACAATGCCGATCAAAGGCTAACCCGATTAGGGATTGATATTGGCCTTGTAAAAGCTGAACGTAGAGGACATTTTGAACGCAAAATGAAAATGCTGAAAAAATATGGATCCTTGATGGATGATCTATCCATTAGCCCTAATGAGGCTGCGAAGTTTGATTTAAAGATTAATAAGGATGGTGTTAAAAGGTCAGCTAAAACATTATTATCTTATCCAACCATTTCTTTTAAACAAGTAATGCAAATTTGGCCTGAGTTGGCAGATATTCCAGATGATATCGTCGAACAAATTGAAATTGATGCTACGTACAGTGGGTATTTGGAGCGGCAAGAAGCGGATATTCTAGCGTTTAGAAAAGATGAAAACCTACTACTTCCGAATACATTAGATTATAAAGCTATAGGTGGATTATCTAATGAAGTAAGTGAAAAGCTTGATGAAGCAAAGCCTGCAACTTTAGGGGCCGCGTCAAGAATTTCTGGGGTCACACCGGCTGCCTTAACGGCCTTGCTCCGCTATGTGAAAAGAAAAGATAAAAAGGCGTCAGCCCAATGAATACGGATGATTTTATTCAAAAAACAGGTGTTTCACGTGAAACATTCGAAAAATTTCAACTTTATGCTGACATGCTTGAAAAGTGGCAGAAGTCAATAAACCTTGTAAGCAATAGTACGCTATCTGATAAATGGAGGCGCCATTTTTATGATAGCGCGCAATTAATCGAACACATAAAAACGAGTGATAAGGCTTTAAAAATATTAGACCTAGGAAGCGGTGCTGGTTTCCCCGGATTAGTCATTTCATTACTTGGAGCAGGTGAGGTTCATTTGGTTGAGGGTGTGGGTAAGAAATGTTCTTTTATGAAGCAGGTTGTTCAAAAAACTAATATGAATGCGATTGTTCATAATGAGCGAATTGAACAAATGGTAGTTTTTCCAGTTGATTTAATAACTTCTCGGGCATGCGCCGATCTAGATAAGTTGTTAGAGTTAACTTTTCCATTTATGACCGATTATACCGAGTGTCTTTTTCTCAAAGGTGAGAAGTCGGGTGATGAAATTAAACATGCTTCAAAGAAATGGTGCTTTGATATAAAAAAAATCCCGAGTAAAAGTGAAGAATCAGGTATGATCCTTCATCTATCTAATATAAAAAGAAAATAATAAAGACGTCTGAATAAAAAATAACAATGGAGACCATCCAGGGATGACATCAAAGGGATTATCAGCGGCAAGTAAACAGCCTGAAATTATTGCCGTTGCAAACCAAAAAGGGGGAGTGGGGAAAACCACAACAGCGATTAACCTGGCAACTGCGCTAGCGGCGATAAAAAAAGACGTGCTTATTATCGATATGGATCCACAAGGAAATGCGAGTACAGGTCTGGGACGTGAAAGAAATGATCGTGCCCACAGCAGTTATGAAGTGATAATGGGTGAAGTATCCTTAGCGGAAGCCATTGTCGATACGGTTGTGCCCGGATTACATTTGGTGCCGTCGACCATTGATTTAACGGGTGCGGAGATTGAACTTGTTAATCAAGATCAACGAACCTTTAGATTAAGAAGAGCCTTTCGTGATCCTGTATTAGAAAACTATGATTATGTTTTAATCGATTGCCCACCCTCACTTAATCTTTTGACACTTAATACATTGGCTGCATCTCATTCTGTTCTTGTCCCGCTTCAATGCGAGTTTTTCGCCTTGGAAGGATTGAGCTTACTCTTGCAGACGATTGAAACAGTAAAAGCTAACTTTAATCCTAGTTTGAAAATAGGTGGCATCATCTTGACGATGTTTGATAAGCGTAACAATCTTTCAGAACAGGTGGCAATTGATGTAAGAAATTATTTAGGGGAGCAGGTATTTGATACAATGATTCCTAGAAACGTTCGTGTATCTGAGGCCCCGTCCCATGGTAAGCCAGTACTCTTATATGATTTAAAGTGTTCTGGTAGTCAGGCCTATTTAGAATTGGCTGCAGAGCTTCTTAAGCGTTATAATGCAAACAAAAAAGAATAGAAATTTATATTAAAATCAAGGACTTAGCTAAAAATGGCTCAAAAGAAAGCAACACAAAAGGCTCCTAAAAAGGTGTCAAAAAAGGCAACACCATCAAAATTGGGTCTTGGTCGCGGCCTGTCTTCATTAATGGAAACGCGCGAGCCAGCATACGATGAAATCGCAACAGTGAATAGTCAGCCTGTTGAGGATAAATCCAATAAAGAAATTCCAATTGAGTTTCTCGTTGCTAATGAATATCAGCCGAGAATTCATTTTGATGACACGAAGGCGAAAGAGCTTTTAGATAGCGTTAAATCCAAAGGTATTCTCCAGCCCTTGTTGGTAAGAACCAAAGGTAAAGACAGTTATGAAATAATTGCTGGTGAGAGGCGTTGGCGTGCTGCGCAAGCTGCTGGCCTTCATCAAGTACCAGTTGTTGTCAAAGAACTTTCTGATGAAGAAGCTTTAGAGGTTGCTATTATTGAGAATATTCAACGTCATGATTTAAACCCCATTGAAGAAGCGTTAGGGTATAAGCGATTAATGGACGAGTTTGCCCATACGCAAAATGCTTTAGGTAAAGCAGTAGGAAAAAGCAGAAGTCATGTTGCCAATATGCTCCGTCTTTTGGTTTTGCCTGAAAATGTTCAAAAATATATGCGTGATGGCTTTATCAGCATGGGACATGCCCGGGCATTAATTACGGCAGAGAACCCGGAAGAGCTGGCGAAAATGGTAGTGCGGGATGGTTTGAGCGTACGCCAAACAGAAAAGTTAGCGAAAAATGTTAAAAATGGTGATAAGGACCCTAGTCCCAATAAAGGTTCTAAAAAGAGCATTAAAGACGTTGATACAATTGCATTTGAAGATGAGCTTTCTACTGTATTAGGATTAAAAGTAGAACTAGATAGCTCAAACGGTGAATCGGGAGTTCTCAAAATTCATTATAAATCGTTAGAGCAACTTGATGATGTATGCAGCAAACTTAATAACGATTCTTAACAACTATTCTTTATTTACAGCAACTTAATAAAAAAGACTAAATTAGTCGTATTTGTGTTGACTTTTATGTAAAACAACCCCATTTAATATCTGAAACGATAACTTTATGGGTTAATTATGATTAAACTTTCAAATCTTGCTGATTATGCTGTGTTACTGATGAGTACCATTGCGACACGTCCGGATGAGCTTCATACGGCTGCAAGTTTGAACCGTGAAACCAAAGTCCCGCTTCCGACGGTCAGCAAAATATTAGGAAAAGTGGCTAAAGCTGATCTTCTAAATTCTAACCGTGGCGTGGGCGGTGGTTTCTCACTTAACCTTGATAAAGAAAATATAAGCGTTGCCGATATTATTGAAGCGGTAGATGGGCCTGTTCAATTGACAAATTGTTTAGGTGAAGAAGATACAAATTGTGATTATGTTCCCGTTTGTACGACCAGAGGCAAATGGGACAAAATTAATACTGCCGTTTATCAAGCATTAAATAATGTACCGCTTTCAGAAATGGTACCAAATAAATATGACTTTTTTCCAAAAGAGGAAACAGACGTCATTAACTTAAAAGAAGGGTAGAACGCCAATATGGTTAGTACATTGGAAACTAGACAAACCGTTGAAGAGGTCGCAGGCGACTATAAGTACGGATTTGTTACGGACATTGAAATGGTTAAGGCACCAAAAGGCCTTAACGAAGATGTCATTAGATTTATCTCTGCTAAGAAAGAAGAGCCAGAATGGTTGCTTGATTGGAGACTTAAGTCTTATCAAAAATGGTTAAAGATGGAAGAGCCAGAATGGGCGATGTTAAATTACGTAAAACCTGATTTTCAAGATATATATTATTATGCAGCGCCTAAATCTGCGGATGACCGTCCGAAGAGTTTAGATGAAGTAGACCCAGAACTATTAGCAACTTATGAAAAGCTCGGTATTTCTCTACAAGAGCAAAAGGTATTATCTGGCGTTGCGGTTGATGTTGTTTTCGATAGCGTTTCTGTTGCAACGACCTTTAGAGAAACATTAAAAGAAAAGGGTGTTATTTTCTGCTCAATTTCCGAAGCGGCACGAGACTACCCTGAGTTGATGCAGAAATATTTGGGTTCAGTTGTTCCGGTGGCGGATAATTTTTATGCAGCCCTTAATAGCGCAGTATTCACAGATGGAACATTTGTATATATCCCAAAAGGTGTGCGATGCCCTATGGAATTAAGCACCTATTTTAGAATTAATGAAGCAAACACTGGGCAATTCGAGCGAACATTAATCATCGCTGATGATGAAAGTTATGTATCATACCTGGAAGGGTGTACGGCGCCAATGCGTGATGAAAACCAACTTCATGCTGCGGTGGTTGAAATTGTGATGCTTGAAAATGCGGAAGTTAAATATTCCACAGTTCAAAACTGGTATCCGGGTGATAAAGACGGTAAAGGCGGTATATATAATTTTGTAACTAAGCGTGCAGCGTGCCGAGGAACAAATTCAAAAGTATCGTGGACGCAAGTAGAGACCGGTTCCGCAATAACGTGGAAATATCCAAGTTGCATATTGCAGGGTGATGGCTCTGTAGGTGAATTTTATTCTGTTGCAATTACCAACAATTATCAGCAAGCCGATACAGGCACAAAGATGATCCATATCGGTAAAAACACATCAAGTACGATTATTTCAAAAGGAATATCGGCTGGTAAAGCTCAAAACATTTATCGCGGCTTGGTCAAAGTAATGCCAAATGCTGAAAATACGAGAAACTTTACACAATGTGATAGTTTATTAATTGGCGACGAATGCGGGGCACATACTGTCCCTTACATTGAAGCCAAAAACCCCACAGCCCAGGTTGAACACGAAGCAACCACATCAAAGATCAGCGATGAGCAATTATTTTATTGTTTGCAGCGCGGGCTTGATGTTGAAGAAGCCGTTTCTTTAATTGTGAATGGATTTTGTAAGGAAGTAATGCAGCAATTGCCGATGGAGTTTGCGGTTGAAGCGCAAAAATTATTAGGAATTAGTTTAGAAGGTAGCGTCGGTTAAGACGACGAAAGAGAAAAAAATGTTAGAAATTAAAAATTTACATGTTGAAGTTGCGGGTCAAAAAATTCTTAAAGGAATAGACCTAACTATTAATGCTGGCGAAGTTCATGCGATTATGGGCCCGAACGGTTCTGGGAAATCGACGCTATCTTATGCTATATGCGGAAAAGATGGTTATGAAGTTACGGAAGGATCTATTACCTATAAAGGGAAAAACTTTTTAGAGCTCGAAGCCAATGAACGCGCAGCAGAGGGTGCATTTTTAGGGTTTCAATACCCCGTTGAAATACCGGGTGTCAGCAATATGAATTTTCTAAAAACGGCGGTTAATTCAATTCGTAAATATAAAGGCGAAGATGAAATGGCTCCGGTGGAATTCTTGAAACTTGTTCGCGCAAAGGCGGCAGAGCTTGAAATGGATCCCGAAATGTTAAAGCGTGCGGTAAATGTAGGCTTTTCCGGTGGTGAAAAGAAGCGTAATGAAATGGTACAAATGGCAGTGCTTGATCCTGGTTTTTCTGTCCTTGATGAAACAGACAGCGGTCTAGACATTGATGCTTTAAGGGTCGTTGCCGATGGCATAAACAGAATGCGAGCGCCAGAAAAATCAATATTGGTCATTACCCACTATCAACGTTTACTAGATTATGTGGTTCCAGATTTTGTTCATGTTCTTGCAGATGGAAAAATTGTAAAATCCGGTGATAAATCCTTGGCCATGGAACTTGAAAAACAAGGTTATGGCCACCTTGGAATCGATGAAAACGCAGCCTAGGATAATTTAGATGACACATAAAAATCATTTTGATGGCTCGCGATATGCCAATGATTTGACCCTAGCATATTCAGCTCCGACCGGAACTGATATTGATTGGTTAAATGAAATACGTCAAAAATCTATGGACGCTTTTGTGGAAGTTGGCTTACCAGGTGCGCGCGTAGAAGAATGGAAATATACAAACCTTTCATCTATGAATTCAAAAACATATGGCGTTCTTGAAAAAGCGGGAGAGTTGGACGCTGCAATTATGGCAATAATTGATGATGCTTATTTAGATGATATTAGAGGTTCAAAAGTTGTTTTTATTGATGGGTTTTATAAGGCAGAACTTTCAACAATTAAAGGTGAAGACGGCCTTAAGCTATTGTCATTAAATGAGTACATAAAATCGCAAAATGGCGACGCAAAAACGCTTCTTCAATCAACACATGAAGTTAGCAGTTTGGCAAATTTAAATAGTGCTTTAATGACAGACGGTTATGTCATTCAAGTAAAACCGAACATTAAGTTGTCTCAGCCAATTCAAATAATTCATGTGTCGGGCGAAAGATCTAATCTTAAAGCATTGAGAAATAAGAACTTCATCGAAGTCAGTGAAAATTCATCGGCTCAAATTATTGAGAGCTTTATTGGCGTTGATAATGTGGATAATTGGAAGCAGGACGTCACTCAAATTTGGGTTGAAAAAAATGCTGTTTTAGAAATTTATCAAACTCAATTACAAGGAAATGAAACGATCCATATGGGTGAAACTCATATTGATGTTGCTGAAGATGCAGACTTTAAGCATTACTCGTTAAACATTGGTGCAAAAAATAGCCGCACTGAAATTAAGCCAACTTTAAATGGACTTCACGGAAATGTTGATCTAAGAGGTGCATTTTTAGGGCGGGGTGGGAACAGCCATGATGTTTTCACACACATGAAACATTTGGTTCCGGAATGCGAAAGCGATCAAATTTATCGAGGCGTACTCGATAAAGGTGGAAAGTCAGCTTTCCAAGGAAAAGTTTATGTTGCGAAAGATGCGCAATTAACAAACGCCGAACAGTCCAACAAAAATTTACTCTTGGACCGAGACGCAGAAGCAAACAGTAAACCTGAATTGCTGATATATGCTGATGATGTGAAATGCGCACATGGTGCAACGGTTGGTGAACTTGATGCTGAAGCACTATTTTATTTGAAGTCTCGCGGTTTGTATTTGGCAGCGGCCAAATCTTTACTAGTTGAAGCATTTATTGCTGAAGTATATGACGATGTTGCAATTCCTTCCGTTAAAGAAAAGTACCTTGGTCTTGCAAGGGCCTGGTTAGACTGATTTGAGGCTCTTGAGATGACATCGCATAATTATAATATTGATGAAATCCGCAGTGATTTTCCTATTTTTCAACAAGAAATATATGGAAAACCGCTCACATTTCTAGATACTGCGGCCAGCGCGCAAAAACCACAAAAAGTAATTGATGCGATCAGCGCGTGTTATTCCAATGAATATGCGAATATTCACCGTGGTGGGTATTTGCTTTCGCAAGAATTAACGGCGAAATATGAAGCCTCTAGAAAAACGGTTCAAGACCATATTGGTGCAAAGTCGCATAAAGAAGTTATTTTGCTTCGCGGTGCGACAGAAGCCATTAACTTGGTGGCTCAAACGTGGGGTCGACAAAATTTGGTTGAGGGTGATGAAGTGATTTTAAGCCAGCTTGAACACCATTCTAATATTGTTCCATGGCAAATATTACGCGATGAAAAGAATTTTGAAATAAAAGTTAGTCCTATAGATGAAAAAGGCAACTTTTTATTAGATGAGTATGAAAAACTATTATCTGAAAAGACGAAGCTTGTAGCGATAACCCATATTTCAAACGCCCTAGGAACAATTACCCCAATAAACGAGATCATTAAAATGGCTCATAAAGTTGGCGCAAAAGTCCTAGTGGATGGGTGCCAGGCTTTGCCACATATGGAAGTTGATGTTGTAGGCCTGGATGCGGATTTTTATGTTTTTTCCGGTCACAAAATATACGGCCCAACTGGCGTTGGTGTGCTTTATGGTAAACAGGAATTACTTGACGTCATGCCGCCATATCAAGGTGGCGGAGATATGATCCGTTCTGTCACTTTTGAAAAAACAACTTTCAATGATTTGCCGCATAAGTTTGAAGCAGGTACCCCAAATATAGTAGGGGGCATAGGGCTTTCAGCTGCAATTGACTATATCAAAGATGTTGGCTTACAAAATATTCATGATCATGAACAAGAACTATTGAATTATGGGCTTGAAAAAATCAAAGAAGTGAATGGCATAGAAATGCGCGGCCAGGCGGAAAATATGGCTGGTATATTATCGTTTACAATGAAGTCAGCGCATCCACATGATATCGGAACGATTTTGGATCAAGATGGCATCGCAATTCGCACAGGCCATCATTGCGCACAGCCGATAATGGATTTTATGGATGTCCCGGCAACAGCGAGGGCATCATTTGGATTATATAATACAAAAGAAGATGTGGACCGTTTGGTTGACGGATTGCATAAAGTAAATAGAATTTTTGCATAGAGGGAATAAAAATGAGCTTTTTAGACGGGTTTTTAAATGAAAGACCGGGTGAAAAACAAGAAGAAGAAATTAAATTGAAAGAATCTCAGACAACTTCTATAGATAAAGGTGAGCCGATTTCAGATGAAGCAAAAAAGAAGCTGCAAATGGCCGCTGCCGATGTGATCCGTGAAATATATGATCCTGAGATTCCGGTAAATATATACGAGCTTGGCCTTATTTACGATATTGATGTGAATAAATACGCAGATGTAGTTATCACGATGACATTAACATCACCTCATTGTCCCGTTGCTGAAACAATGCCAGGTGAAGTGGAATTTAAAGTGCGTGAAGTTGAAGGTATTGGCGATGTTCAGGTAGCACTTGTTTGGGAGCCGCCATGGGATATGTCAATGATGTCAGAAGCGGCGCGTTTAGAAATGGGCTTTATGTAATTATAGCTCATTAATACGGGTTTTAATTTTTTCAAACAATTCAGGGATTTCATGTAAATGTTCTTTTTCGGCTTCGAGAATAGCATTAAAGGCTTTTTTCTTTATCTGAATAATATCAATTTTATGATTAACCCCTTCACTTTTGGCTTGATTATATAAAATGTCGATCAGGCGTTCTGCGCCATTTAATCGTCCCCATAAATAATCATTTTCACGGTCTTCACGACTGAAAAATGCCCCAAAGCTTTTCATAGCGGTTCCTTTTAGGGGCATTTCTAAAGGGTCAGATTTAAGTATTAAATTATCATTCGGGCTAATACGATTAACAAGGATTTCATTAAACTCGCCAACTGCCTTGGCACCATTTATGGAATACGTAATTACGTCCCAGAAGGCAAAACCTAAGTAATTTGTAATTAGGTTTCTTTTAAATACATCATCCCAGCTATTATTCAATTGAGAGGCAACCAAAGTATCTACATCTAAACGTGTTTTATCTAAATTTAATTCTGCAGAAATAAGGTCAGACAACTTTTCAAATTCATCATGATGACTTGTAACTAACTTTATATTTTCTTGGCTATTAACGTCATCATCCACATTTAAATGCATGAGGTTGTTAATAGTATCTTTGATTTCTAATTTTTTCTCATCAGAGTATCTGTCGATAATTCTCTCTTCTTTAATCAGCTCTAGAGTCTTATAAATAGCCATTTTGCAGGCGTCGAGCTCATTTACATGATCTGGGTTGATTGAATATTGATTATTAAGCTCTTGTATTAAAAAATGAAGTCGTCTTTTTTGATAATTCACATCAAATTTTACAATAAATTTAGTCCAATAAGGCATTGATTCTAATGAAGTTTTTTTTCGTAAGAAGGATTTGGTCCAATTGAAAATTCCATTATTTTTATTGAAGGCCTTATCGCCGTAAAGCAAACTTGCACCTGCTGTATCTTTTAATACCCAGCATTGTATTAAGGAAAAAACTTTCCGCTTTTCTTTACTACGCGGCGCAATATCACACAAATTAACAATAATGCCCGTTAAATCAGCAACAGTGCTTCGGATTTTAAGTCTAGCATATGCCTCATAAGAATATCCCGCTTCTGTAACGGCTTGTGCGCTCGCAAGGTTGCGCCATTTTTCTATATCCTTTGAGGTTGTCTTACCATCAAAGTTTTTGGGCGAGACTGCATAAACCAGCTTTTCTACACTTGGTTTTACAGAATCAACGACGGATTTTATTGTCGCAACTTTTTGGTTATGAATATGAATTTCTTCGAGATCGTCATGCATCGGTTCATTCATGGGGATGTCGGAAAGCGCGCCTTTTAATGTGTTGAGCATTGTTGGCGGCGCACCATTGGGTGTATGTTTTAACCTTTCCGGATTAGGATCAATATAGATAACTTTTCTACTGACTTCACGAAAGGCGGGTCTGTCATGAATAGCCGCTAAAGCTTGATCAAAGGGTTTATTGTTAAGAATACTACCGTCTAAGAATGACGTTAATTCGGGGTTTATTCCGGCATTTTTATATTCTCTAAAATTCTTTTCAATGAAGTCGTCTTTGCGCGTCCACGCACTATTAATGTTATTAAAAAATCGTTCAGTTTCTCTGAGTTGTGCCGGGGGAAAGGCCCCAGGAAAGCAAGAGGTTGCTCTAGCGGCAAAACAAAGGGCGGCAATACCGTCATCGTCAAAATCACTATCGAACTTTGATAGATTGTTACTTGATGCTTTTTTTAAATAGCTAAACTTTAAATTATGACGGTGCTCTAATTCAAAAATAAGAGGGGGGTCATTTAAGATCATGGATCGTTTATAGCCATAAAAATCTGTTAATGTTAGAAAGAGATCAAGCTCATGTCCTCGCGGTAGTAACGATTGGTAATTCACTTTGCCCATGCCTTTTAATCCGCCGTACACAAGTTTTAAGATGTGTTTGCCATCAAAAGGGGGTTTTAAATCCCAAATGTTGAGTAGGGAAGGCAGCTTTTCTTTGACTTGGGTGCTTAAATTACTATTCCCTAAAAACTTTCCGCTTAGTAAGTTGATCAATGGTTTCGTAATGACCGTATTCCAGCGACTAGCCGCTTTCTTTTCACCTGTTAAGCGGGTAACGTCCGCTTCAATGAGCCAATGATGACGCAAATGATCAAAATTCAAATCATGTGCAATTGCCCTAGATAAAAATACACTGTTCATTCCACCGGCGGAGGCGCCGGCAATGGTATCAATAATAACACGCAGATCTAATTCAGGTAAAAAGCTTTTCAGAATGTCGAAATAAATTAATTCCGTATCGGGAATGTCGGTGATTTGATCGTTTGGGTATAAATAAGTCGTGCGACTTTTATCGTGAGGGTCGGGGCTCGCATGAATGGCTTTCGAGGCTCGGGCCAGTTTTAAAATCTCTTTACTGACTCCATGGATATAGATCGCCAGTGAAACACCACCAAAACAAACAAGCGCAAGTCGAAGTTCCTTTTCCCTCATTTAGACTTTCCTTCTTCCGGATAATTTTTAAAAGGCGAAATGATAAGTTCAAAGACAGATAGTGGTTTATCAAAGCCAAATTCACTTAACCCTTGTCTTAAATCCTTATAAGGCAAAGTTGGCTTATCAAGATAGGTACCAAATATTTTATCCCAAATAACCAAGTTAAAACCATAATTGCTATTGGTTTCATTGACGATCTCGGAATGATGTATCCAGTGTATTTCGGGTGTTATAAAGAGGGTCCGCATTAAATGTTCGAGAGGTCGCGGTAATTTAATGTTGCTGTGGTTAAATAATGCCAAACCGTTCAATATGATTTCAAATACGATAATCGCCGCAATTGGAATACCCATTATCAGCACGAAAGCCATTTTAATCAACATTGAGACAACTATTTCAAGTGGATGAAAGCGCACTGCAGAAGTAACATCTAAGCCTAACTCCGTATGGTGCATTCGGTGTAATCGCCATAGAAAAGGGACATTATGCATCATGACATGTTGTCCATAAATCAAAACATCCAGTAAAATGAGTGATAAAATAAAAGTTGGCCAAACTCCCAAATTAATTAAATTGAATAAACCATAATTATGTTCAGCGGCATAACTTGAAACCCCAACGGCAACTATAGGTAAGATAAACCTTATTGCGAAAGTGTTTATCACTGTAATTGATATATTCGTTAACCACTGAGAAAGTCGTGCAGCGCGACGTTTAGCAAGGGGCGATATGAATTCGAGACTAGCAAAAATAAGAAGCAGAGATAGAAAAACGCTAAGTCTTATATTTTGTTCATTGGCGATCAAAAATTCCATTTGGCGTCCTAAAAGTCAGAAGCAATTCCGTTATTTTCCCAATCCCCATATCGAACGGGATCCGGTCCTTCACGACCACCAATTTCTTTAGGCGCATTTTCCGCTTGATCATCTTTGGAGGACGACTTTTTTTCATTATCGTCAGAAACGACTTTTTCTTTTTCCATTTTAAGCTCCGAAATCAGAAAAATATAATTATTTTATAGTGAAAGCATGTTAAACACATATGGATGATTTGGGAAAGGAAAATTGTAGATTGTCGAACCATTTGGACAGTAGGGTTGTGTCTTATTATATTTTGAAAAAAATATTAGATGAGGCAATGACAATTGAAGGGGCGATGGACAGCCTTTCTCATAAAATTAATGATGGTGA
Source organism: Kordiimonadaceae bacterium UBA4441 (assembly GCA_002390425.1). Lineage (GTDB taxonomy): Bacteria > Pseudomonadota > Alphaproteobacteria > Sphingomonadales > Emcibacteraceae > Pseudemcibacter. Next base: position 27,715 of record DGPL01000041.1, read on the forward strand.
TAGAGGGTTCATTCGTCATTTGGTCACGACGACGATAAGACGTCTTGGACAACTTGATAAAATCATAAATCATATGACCAAAACCAAGCTGGGCAATACACAAATGGCCGTACGTCACGTGCTGAGACTTGGTATTACTCAGCTTTTATATATGGATGTGCCCGCATATGCTGCAGTTGATGGCTCAGTTAGGCTTGTTGAAACTAAAATATCAAAGAAACTGCAATATCTTAAAAATCCAGTCAATGCGATATTAAGGAATGTGGATCGCGAGCGAGAATTATTACTTAAAAAGTTTGGTAATACGCGACTTAATTTTCCTAAATGGCTTTTGAGTAGTTGGGATGCGCGGTTTGGAAATGCAACAGTCAAAGATATTATTGCGGCTTGCCTTGAAGAAGCGCCGCTTGATCTTAATTTTAAACCCCATTTAAATATAGAAGAATGGGCCAATTCTTTAAATGGAAAAGTTGTCCGAGATCATATTATTCGTCTTGAAAAGTCCGGGAAAATTGATGACTTAAAGGGATATAAGGAGGGCCTTTGGTGGGTTCAAGATGTTGCAGCCACGCTGCCGGAAACACTGCTAGGTGCTAAAAAGGGCGAGGCTGTATTCGATTTATGTGCTGCGCCTGGGGGTAAAACGGCCCAGTCCGCTGCGAAAGGAGCGAAGGTAACAGCTGTTGATATGTCCCATAAGCGGTTGAAAAGACTGGTTGAAAATATGAAAAGGCTTAACTTTAACGTTGACGTCGTGACGTCAAATATACTTGAATTTATTCCAGAAAGCTCTGCCAGCCATTATTTACTAGATGCGCCTTGTTCTTCGACGGGAACCATTCGGCGCCATCCTGAAATTTTACATATTCGCGATGCTAACGAAGTAAATGAAATGGCTTTAATGCAATCAAAAATGCTAGATCAAGTTTCAGGCATTATGAAGAGCGGCAGCATATTGGTTTATTCTGTTTGTTCTATGCAGCAAGAAGAAGGCCCGGATCAGATTAACGCTTTACTGGAGCGGGATCGCTCGTTAAAACGAAAAGAGATATCAAAGGAAGAGTTGATTGGTTTTGAGCAAGCCATATTAGAAAATGGAGACGTTCAAACCCTTCCTCATTTTATAGAAGGCGGTATGGACGGATTTTTCATTTCCCGCTTAGAGAAAATATAAGGATACACTATGGCATCAGAAATAAAAATTGCACCTTCCATTCTTTCAGCTGATTTTGCCCGATTGGGAGAAGAAGTTGCAGCCATAACAGAAGCGGGCGCGGATTACATTCATGTTGATGTAATGGACGGTCATTTTGTGCCCAATTTAACCATTGGGCCGGATGTGGTTAAAGCCGTTCGGCCTTATAGTGATAAGATATTTGATGTTCATTTGATGATTTCACCAGTAGATTTATATATTGAGGATTTCGCTAAAGCGGGCGCTGATATTATTACAGTGCATGCTGAGGCGACACCGCATTTTCATAGAACAATACAATTGATCAAATCATTGGGTAAAAAAGCGGGCGTCTCGCTTAACCCGGGCACGCCCGTCAGTATGATTGAAAACGTCATGGATATGGTTGATCTTGTCCTCGTGATGAGCGTTAACCCAGGATTTGGTGGGCAAAAATTTATTCCGTCGGCACTCCCAAAAATAAGGGAAATCCGAAAAATGATTGATAAAGAAGGTCGTCCTATTGATCTGCAGGTTGATGGTGGTATTAATATGGAAACAGTAGAGAGCGCAATAGAAGCGGGCGCCAATGTTCTGGTTGCAGGCACTGCAACATTTGTTGGTGGTCCGGAGAAATATGCGTCTAATATTGCTGCATTAAAAGGAAAATAAAGTCACTTTTAAGCCATATTCGACATATAATTTCGGTGGATAATTATATTAAATTCATTAGAATGACCTAAACTGAAAAGCCAAAAGTAGAGAAACGCATATAAATGGCCCAACTACGCCGCACAGCTGTCTCATCAACTGAGAAAAAAACGCAAAACCCAATTGCTAAAGCAATGAGCAGGGCGAGGCATAGTAGCTTTTATCATGATTTAAGTTTAAGAGGGAAAAACCCACTAAGATTGCTGGGAACACCAAAGGATCTGTGGCCTGGGTCTGTGACGGCTGGCACACAAATGGTGGCGGGTAAAATAATGGCCGGTGGCCATATACTAGAAAACCCGAAGGATGATCAAAATGTTTGGCCTGGCGGGGATGTTTGGCTAGATTCAAATTTAAGCGAACATTGGCAGGCTTATTTACATAGTTTTAATTGGCTACGTGATTTAAATCAGGCAGTTGATCGCAAAGGGGCACAGCGCCGCGCCGAAGAATTGGTGGAAACTTGGATCGACCAAAATACACAGTGGGGCGAAATTTCATGGCGATCCGATATTGTGGGTGAACGCGTCACAAATTGGTTGATTTATGCGCCACTTATCATGGATTCGGATGATGTTTTATATCGCGGTCGTGTTCTTGATATCCTAGCACGGAGCGCTAGACATTTAATGAAAATGTCATCTGATATGCCAGATGGCCCCGCGGGTTTAAAGGCAATTATTGGTTTGGCATTTTCAGGGCTATTTATCCCTTTTGGCGATGCATGGCTTAAGCAATCAGTCGGTCATTTGAAATTTTCGCTCGGAAAAGAAATATTGGTTGATGGCGGTATCAGAAGTCGTAACCCTCAAGAATTATTACATCTTTTTATGAATATGGTGCTTTTAAAAGATGCCTTTCCTGGCATGGGCAAAACAGTACCGGATGAACTGGAAAAAGCTGTTAGTAGAATGGCGTCTAATCTAAAGTCTATAACGCTTGGTGATGGCAAATTACCCCTCTTTAATGGTTCGTGTTTGCAGCGCAATGAAGATATTCCTGCCTTTTTAATTAAAGCGGAAGAAGATGCAACGGTGACGATAGTGCTTGAGCAATGCGGTTATAACCGTATCGAAAAAGGGCAAACGATCATTATTGAAGACGTGGGGCCACCAGCAGAACTAGAAATGAGCCGGAGTGCTCATGCGGGGACATTATCTTTTGAAATGAGCCATGCAAAAGAAAGAATAATTGTAAATCTGGGCCAGGCTGCATTTAATGCACAAATTGATGAAAATATAGAGAGGTTTTCAAGATCTACTGAAGCACATTCAACACTTGTTATTGGTGGTCAAAATAGCAGTAATATTCGTGAAGATGGATTAATAGGGCACGGTATAACCACAACCGATACTTCATTATATGAGGAAAACGGCCATATACTTATTGATGCAAAGCATGACGGTTATAAAGAGAACGGTTTTAGCCATCGCCGCCTTATTTATGTTGATGATAAGGGCGAGGATATTCGTGGTGAAGATAATGTCGATTTAATAGGCAATCAAAATAATGAAAGTGGGCAATCATTTAATATTTTCTTCCACTTACATCCGAATGTTTCCTTGGTAGAGGGCAACGATCATATCATGTTGGTAACGGAAACTGGCAGTAAGTGGGGCTTTTATTCTAGTGACGCAAAACGCAGCATTTCTGAGGGTTTGTATTTTGGTGATGCCGGTAAATCATTACCATGCCTATCTATTAAATTATCTGGAAAGATTGAAAGCGCGAACACCAAAGTACTTTGGTCACTAAAATTAATTGATGAGAATTAAGAATACTCTTGCGCCAAGTTATAAAATCCAGTACCACGCGATAAGTAAATTGAGATAATGATAAAAAGAGATTTTTTGATGAATGATTCAGCAAATACACCGATTAAGCGCGCACTTTTATCCGTATCAGATAAAACGGGATTAATAGAATTCGGGCAATTCTTAGCAAGCCAAGGCGTAGAAATTTTATCTACCGGGGGCTCTGCTAAAGCCTTGGCTGATGCAGGTGTGCCGGTTAAAGAAGTTGCTGAACACACAGGATTCCCTGAAATGATGGACGGTCGTGTGAAAACGCTTCACCCGAAAATTCACGGCGGTTTATTAGCGCTTCGTGACAATGATAAGCATCTTGGTTCAATGAAAGAGCACGATATTGGCGGTATAGATCTATTGTGTGTTAACCTTTATCCGTTTGAAGAAACCGTTGAAAAAGGGGCTGATTTTGCAACATGCATTGAAAATATTGACATTGGTGGTCCGGCCATGATTAGAAGTGCTTCAAAAAACCATGCTTTTGTCACTGTTGTTGTGGAAGCAAGTGATTATGAAGGTATCATGGCCTCTATGAAAGAGAATGCGGGAGCAACATCGGCTTCTCTAAGAACCAAACTGGCGGCAAAGGCCTTTGCACGAACAGGCTCTTATGATGCGGCAATTTCAGCATGGTTTGCGGATCAACTTGGGGAAACTTATCCGGAACGCATGAATATTACGGCTACGAAACGACAAGAATTAAGATACGGCGAAAACCCGCATCAAGATGCAGCGTTCTATGTCACACGAAATGCCACACCAAGACGCGGCATAGCCACAGCCACTCAATTGCAGGGTAAAGAATTAAGCTATAATAATCTTAATGATACGGACGCAGCCTTTGAACTTGTTAGCGAATTTGATCCTAAAGATGGTCCAGCCGTTGCAATAATCAAACACGCTAACCCATGTGGAGTTGCACGTGGAAATAGTTATTTAGAGGCCTATAACAAAGCACTTATTTGCGACCAAACCAGCGCATTTGGAGGTATTATTGCCTTAAATGGTATGCTTGACGGTGAAACAGCAGAAGAGATTTCGAAAATTTTCACAGAAGTCGTCATTGCCACAGATGCTGATGAAAAGGCACGTGAAATAATGTCCGCGAAAAAGAATTTAAGACTACTTCTAACGGGCGGGATAGCCGATCCGCGTGATGCAGTTCAAACGATAAAATCCGTCGCGGGTGGTTATTTAGTGCAAGGCCGTGATAATGGTAAGGTTACCTTGGACGACTTAAAGGTCGTGACGAAAAGAAAACCTTCAGAGCAGGAATTAAATGATTTATTGTTTGCCTTTAATGTTTGTAAACATGTGAAATCAAATGCCATTATTTATGTAAAAGACGGCGCAACGGTCGGAATTGGTGCGGGGCAAATGAGCCGGGTAGACAGCGCAAGAACGGCAGCGCGAAAAGCCCTTGATGCCAGTGAGGCTGCTGGTTTAGAAATCCCAATGACTGAAGGATCAGTTGTTGCCTCTGATGCCTTTTTCCCATTTGCGGACGGCCTCTTAAGTGCAGCAGAAGCAGGTGTAACGGCGGTTATTCAGCCTGGTGGTTCAATTCGCGATGATGAAATTATCGCAGCCGCTGATGAGCAGGGCCTTGCCATGGTCTTAACAGGCATGCGCCATTTCCGTCATTAAAATAGTGTCGCGGGATATTATTAAATACCCCGCATAACTATTGAAAAGTGAGAATTAATCAACGACTACGTTACGAATCTGTCTTGCTGCAAAACCCATTTTTGTCACATTAATGGTGCCGGCATGTTGGAAATCCTCGAGCAGTTTTTTCACACGTAGTGTGGCTAAATTATTATCTTTCAGCCATTTATCTGCCGCTTTTTCACAGTCTTTTGCTTTAGTGCCGCTTAACGCAGTTCTTGTCAGTATTTTTTGCTGATCTTGAAGATCACCCAAAATACTATTAACGGCGAGACGGTCCCAATGATCAGATGTTTCGACAAGTTCCGCTTGATTTCTAAGCCAGTCAAACCCAAGATCATCACCAAACTTGAAGTAAGCTTTGGCAACTTCGGTGACATCAATACCTAATTCTTTCGCAACTTGCACGAGATCACATGCCGCCGTTTTGATATCAAGACTTGCGATCAACTGGGCAAGGTCTTTTTCAACATTTTGCTCAGCATACATGTTCATTTTGCCCATGAAGCTTTCGTCCGAAGAAGATTGAGCCCCCGTATCCATTTTAAACAGTTCCGTGATACCAGGCTTATAATTATCAATAATAGATTTTATCGGCTTCTTGTTGTCCGTGTTATTTAAGAACCAGATTGTTTGACGACGGGCAAACTCTTCAACATCCATAAGCATAAGCATTTGAATCGTTGCAGGCGCGATATAATCTAACGCTTCAATACGTTTCCACATATTATCAAGTTCAAATACTTCACTCGTAATAATGGCGGCACGTGCTATTTCAGCACCGCTTGCCCCGGTTTCTTCCTTAATAGCTTGAATGCCCCCGCGGTTCACAATTTCATTACAAAGCACTTTTGCAATAATTGGCTTACGCAATTGGTGATTTAACATTTCTTTTTTATACTTGCCGCTTAGTCTTTCAGGGAAAGACATGCTCAAATACTTTTCTAAGTAAGGATCATCAAGAAAATCACTTTCCATTAAACTATCAAAAAGAGACATTTTTGCATAAGCAATCAGCACAGAATTTTCAGGACGTGTAAGGCCGAGTGATTTTTCAGCACGCTCAGCGAGCTCTTCATCATTAGGAAGAAATTCTAACTCCCTATCTAGATTTGCGGATTTTTCCAAATCATCCAAATATCTTTCGAAACTATCAAGCTGTTTAATACTGCTTGATTTAGCGAGGCTTATAGCTTGTGATTGAAGATAATTGTCGCGCAATACGAGTTCTGCAACATCATCTGTCATGTCTTCTAACAATTTGTTGCGTTGCTTTCCGGTCATTTTCCCTTCTGCCACAACACTATTTAGAAGAATCTTGATATTGACTTCGTTATCCGAACAGTCAACGCCGGCTGAATTATCAACGGCGTCTGTGTTCATCATGCCGCCAGAAAGCGAATATTCTATCCGGCCAAGTTGTGTACAACCAAGGTTTCCACCTTCGCCTATCACTTTACATCTAAGATCACTACCATTCACACGAATGGCATCGTTAGCACGGTCACCAACTTCACTGTTGCTTTCGCTATCGGCTTTAACATAGGTACCAATGCCACCAAACCATAATAAATCCATTTGTGATTTTAAAATGGCGCGGATTAGTTCATTAGGTGTTGCGGAAGAGACATCATCTTCAAAACCAAATAATGATTTCATTTCCGGCGTAAGATCAATAGATTTAAGGCTTCTACTAAAGACGCCACCACCTTTTGTGATAAGCTTCTTATTATAATCTTCCCAGCTTGAGCGCGGAAGATCAAAGAGGCGTTGTCTTTCATCAAATGATTTTTTAGGATCCGGGTCTGGATCAATGAAAATATCGCGGTGGTCAAAGGCGGCAACTAGTTTGACGGCTTCTGAACAGAGAAGGCCGTTACCAAATACATCACCAGACATGTCACCAATACCAGCAACACTAATGCTGTCTTTTTGTACATCAATGCCTTGCTCACGGAAATGGCGCTGAACACTTACCCACGCACCTCGTGCGGTAATGCCCATTTTCTTATGGTCATATCCAACGGAGCCACCAGATGCAAAAGCATCATCAAGCCAGAAGCCATAATCTTGTGCAAGCCCATTAGCAATATCAGAGAATGTGGCCGTTCCTTTATCGGCTGCCACAACGAGATAAGGATCATCATCATCTTGTCTTACAACCTCTAGCGGTGGGATTACATCGCCGTCTTTTAAATTGTCTGTAATATCAAGCAAACCAGATATAAATGATTTATAACACGCAATTCCTTCATCAAGGAATTCTTCACGTGTTGGATTGGCGGGCATTTGTTTTGGAACAAACCCACCTTTAGCTCCAACTGGCACAATAACGGTATTCTTTACTTGTTGAGCTTTAACTAGACCGAGCACTTCCGTACGGTAGTCTTCTTTACGGTCTGACCAACGAAGGCCGCCACGCGCAACAGGACCAAATCTTAAATGGACGCCTTCAAAGCGGGCGGAATAAACGAATATCTCAGCATAAGGCCTTGGTTTCGGTGCTTCATCAACACCGCTACTTTGAATTTTGATGGAAATATAATTTTTATGATCGCCATTTGCATCTTTTTGATAAAAGTTGGTTCTTAAAGAACATTCAATAACATTTAAGCAATTTCTTAAGATGCGATCCTGATCAAGACTATCAACGTTAGCGAGCAAGCTTTTTATCTTACTAATATTTTTTGCTGCCGCTTTATCACGATCTGTTTTACTTGTGTCATTAATTGCAAACTTAATTTCAAACAGATCAGCTAGTAATCTTGAAATATCGCCATATTGCGTCAATGTGTCTTGCATATAAAATTCACTATATGAACTTCCAAGTTGACGCAGGTATTTACTATAAACACGTAGAATTAATGCTTGCCTATGGGTTAAGGATGCGCTTCTGACTAGTTTATTGAAGCCGTCATTGTCAACATGCCCTAGCCAAATTGCCCGCAGCGTTTCTTCCATTGGTGTTTTTAAAATACTAAGATCAATTGCGTTTTGGGCGGGCTCTTCAAGATAGAAGTCATGCATACTATAATGAATTTTATCGTCGTCTGTCCCTGTGTACACATCATAGGCGAATTCTTCTATCACTCTTAAACCCATATTTTCGAGCATTGGAAGACAATCACTCAGAGTGATGATGCTTTGACTGGTATAAATTTTTAATCGGACAACATGTTCCGCGTCTTCTGGTTCGCGATATAGATTAAATGCAATATTATCCTTTACTGGCAATTGTTCCATTTTATCGACATCGGTGACAGCAAAACGTGGATCGAAATGTTCTTTATAGGCAGGTTTAAAGCACTGACTGTATTTTCTAAAAAGCTGGATTGCTTTTTCTTCTCCGTATCGATCAACCAATACTTCGTGGAAGTAATCAACCCAACTTTGAGCGACTTTCGCGATGCGGCGGTTAATATCATCTGGGTCAGCATTTCTGACTTGTCCGGGTTTGGTTCTAATAATGAAATGCCAGCGAGCAATTCGTTCGTTACTAAGTTGCGCGTATCTTGATGAAAGTTCACCGTTAAATTCTTCACAAAGAATTTTTTCAATTTTTGAACGCAATACTGAATTATATAAATCTCGCGGTACGAAGACTAAAGCGGACACAAAACGTTCAAATTTATCGCGACGTACAAAAGCACGGCACTGTGGTCTTAAGCTCAAATGTAATATGCCAATAGACGTTTGAAACAGAGTTTCTTCATCAATTTGGAATAGTTCATCACGCGGAAGTGTTTCTAAAATATGAAACAATGCTTTGCCGTCGTGGCTATTATAATCAAAGCCAGAACGCTCAACGACAGTTTTCACTTTGGTATCAAGGTAAGGAATATTTTGCGCGCGCTGATTGTAACTATCAGAAGTAAATAGACCGACGAAGCGTATTTCCCCGACAACTTTTCCTTTATTATCAAATTTTTTGAAACCGACATAATCTAAATGTACCACGCGGTGGACCAATGATTTAACATTGGCTTTGGTGACGAGCATAATAGGATCATTGGCCATAAAATCTTCAATTTCAGGGGAAATATCCACTAGGCCATCAGGCCCTCGAAGAACTTGAACCTTAGGGTCACGCAGTATGCCGTATCCATCGCCAGAGGATGGTTTTTTCTTATTATGGTCGTATTCACGGTAGCCCAGCATTGTGAAATTATTTTCTGTAAGCCATTTTAGAAACCTCTGAGATTCTTTAACTTCTGCACGTGTTACTGATTTCGGCGCATTTTCAAGACCATCAGATGTCTCGCTCACTTTTTGAACGATCGTTTTCCAATCTTGAACGGACGCATGTACAAAGTCGGTGACTTGTTTAAGTTTATCAAATAAGGAATCGATTTCTTGCTGATTACTCATGGCAGTAATTTCAATGTGCATGACAGATTCAGAAGCCTTAGAGCCACCTTTTGAAACCATTTTACCTGATTTATCGCGATTATGATCAAGAACAGGATGGATAAGCATGTGCAGCGTGTTGCCGTCTTCTAAAAGATTTGAGGTGATTGAATCTATCAAGAAAGGCATATCCTTGGTAAGGATCTGTATGATAGTATGTGAAGATGTCCAGCCATACTCTTCTAATGTAGGATTGAAAATGCGAATTTTAGAGGCTTTTCCAGATTCTTTAAAATCGTTAATAAATTTCCAATTGCTTATGGCAATGGCATATAATTCATCAATTTTTAAGCTTAAATCTTCTGGGGATGCGTTCTTATAAAAATTACCTACAAAGTCAATAAAACCATCCCCTAAGGATGATTTCATATTTTCTTTTGCGTAATCAACGATGGTATCGAGGCGAATTTCTTTTTGGGACCAGCTGCTCACGGCTTTTTCCTTTTTGGTTATGAAATTTCATATTCTTAGAATCTATCATATATATAAAGGGTTTAAGAAATGGTTTATTTGTTATTTTTCAAATTTCCTGAGGATTTAATTCTCTTTTTTCAAATTTCCATTGATAAAGGCAGCTCGTTTCAGAATCGGGTCAATTTTTGTATATTGATCATCGAGAACCTTAAGAACATCAATGTCATGCCCCCGTCTTTTGGCAAGGAGCAAACAAAATTCATCTGCATCCTTACTAACGATCATTTTCTTTAACCTAATGCGGCCGATTACCGGCATATCTCTTAGTACATTTCTTGCTTCTTCAACGGTTCTTGATTGTTGTACGAGGTTGGCGCCGTTTGATCCTTTGCGGATTGCACGCATTTCTTTTACGCATCCTTTGATGCCACCAGGGAAATGTTTGATGAAGTCATGGAAATCCTCAACATCAACATTCATGTGTTTGGCAATTCCAAGTGCCGCTGCATATTCGGTAAGCCTTGTTTTATCGTAGTCTTTACCGAGGCAGATTTTAAGAACTGGTGTAAAGGGTGCACGTTCTTGTATTTTTAAGCCATTTTCTGCAACGAGTTTAGAATACTCAACAGGGGAATTTTCACATACACTATGAAATTTATAAATAGCGGTAAGAATATTATATAAACTATCTCTGCTTCTGTTATGACTTGCGTCTTCTTTCTTAATATATCGAATGANNTCTTGAAGGGTATCGTCTGTAGTTTCTTGAGAAAGGGTGGCATCAAGTTGATCTTCATTTAAAACGTCTTCTTCATTTTCAAGAGTGATCTCATCTCTGCCCGAAGCGATGGTGCGCATTAACTCTTCAATAGTTGGCTTGTCTTCGTCCAATTGAACATCTTTTGCTAAAATCCAACGCACGCCACCAAGAATAAAATTAATGTTTTGATTATCATCACTGAAGGGAAGAAGTATACCTCGATATAGAGCTTTTTCACCTTCACGGTTTACAAACTCTGCCTCAAAGGCAATTGGGACCCTGTTGGCCAGAACTTCTAAATAATGATCTGTCACACGACTTAACATAGAGCGGCGCGGCACCTCGGCTATAGGACGCCCAACAAGATCAACTTCCAGATCTTCTGTTAATCCATTTCCGATCACCTGAAAAATTGGGTTATCTTTCCCATTTCTCAGATCTAATAAAACAAGATTAGATTTGAATGCTTCAATTTCTTGGCGCTGTAATCGTTTTAATGCGGGCAATCCGGATGAGCCGGCTATTTTTTCCCAACTTTCATAAAGACAAAAAGTTATTCTTCTTTCCTGATCTGTCTCTTGTTCCGCGCTCATATTCAAGTACCACTTCAGTTTTTTATTATAACAGATTGATTTTGATGGCAAAGTTTCCAATCAATCCTATGGCACGACTTTATCATTAACCATATTAATAAAACAACAACATATGATAACATGCTGTTTTTTTTGAGTTTTTTGAAATGTTGTCTTAAGGCCTTATTAGACGACTTTAAAAGGAATCGAAAAACGTTATATTGGGATGTGATAAAAGTTGTTCTTAAAGTAGTGCCTTAAGTTAAGCATTCATAAGAAAGTCGTCCATCAAAAGACGATTTTACAGAATAAAAAGACCCGTGATTATATAAACGATAAATGTCAGACCGCCGCCGACTAAAGCATAAGGCAATTGTGTTTTTACATGATCAAGAAGATCACATCCCGCCGCTAATGAAGAAATGACGGTCGTATCTGAGATTGGCGAACAATGATCCCCAAACACACCTCCACCCAGTACGGCTGATATAACGAATGCAGGAGGAAGTCCTAGCATTTGAATTAACGGTACGCCAATAGGGATCATAAGAGCGAATGTTCCCCATGAAGTTCCAGTTGTGAACGCCATGAGTGAAGATGCTAAGAATAACATTGGCACGATTAATATAAGAGGTAAATTCTCACTGGCTAACCCTGCGACGAAAGCCCCGGTTCCAAGATCACGAAGACTAGCACCTAAGGCGAGTGAGAGAAGCACAATAGTAACAAGCTGTATAAGTTCATTCATTCCTTTGAAGCCAATTTCTACTAATTTTATATGTGTGAATTGGCCACTGGATAACATCATAGCATAAGCGACAAGGCAGGATAGAATGGTGGCATATAAAATAGATTGTGAGCCATCGCCGTTTCGAATAACGCCGTCGCCAGTCCAATACATAAAGGCAAAGATTAAACCGATTAAGGAAATAAGCGGAACGATCATATATCTGGCTTTGGTTCCTACAAACTCGGGTGCTTGTTCTTCCTCCGCTTTTTGTTGCATCGCTTTTTCATAATGTTTTAGTGGGCCATGAATTCTATCCGTCATAATCGTGAACAACACAATGATAAGCGCAATCCATGCATAAAAGTTATAGAAAATTGACCCTACAAGCGCACCTTCCGCATTTTCAAGACCGGATTGTTGCATGTTTGCTAAAGCGACCGCACCCCACCCATTAAGAAGTAATAAAATACAAACCGGTGCACTGGTGCTATCAATCACATAAGCAAGCCGTTCACGGCTCATGCCGAATTTGTCGAAAATGCCTCGTGATAATATACCGGCCGTAATGACACTAAGATTACTTTCAACAAAAAGCACGATACCAGTAAAGAAAGTGAGAAGACCCGCTTGTTTTTTTGTTCGCGTTACCCCTTTATTTATCATCATTTCAACGAGAGCAGAAACACCACCAGAGTGTCGCATATAGGCAATCAAGCAACCGATTACGAGAGAGAATATCAATACCCGAGTATTGCCCGGGCTTTCAAAGACGCTAACGATGCGTTCTATTGTTTCAATAGGGGCAAAAATAGCTGTTGCACTAGAGGCATCAAAAAGTAAAAGAAGCTCTGCTGTAAAAATCCCTGCGAGCAAGGCCATAATCACTTCTTTTCGCCAAATCACAACGCCAATTGCCACGACTTGCGGTAGGATAGTAAGCCAACCCATTTTTCCCTCATTTGTATATTTTAATTTTTTTAAGTATGCGAAGGATTACAGGTAAATGCAAGATAATAAAAGGTAAGAAAAAAGGCGGCATAAAAGCCGCCTTTTAAAATAAAAATTAATGTTGTTTAATTTTCAACACGCTCATAAACAACATTTCCATCGACCATGGTTAGGTCGATTTCCATATTGATCAAATCGGCTGGCTGTATATTAAACAGATTACGGTCAATAATTACCATATCTGCAAGTTTACCAACTTTGAGTGAACCTCTCACATCACCTTCAAATGTGGCGTTGGCGCCATTGATTGTGTAGGCGACGATACTATCAGCAAGACTGATTTTCTCTTGAGGGTTCCATCCTCCTTCTGGGGTGCCTTGTAATGTTGTGCGATTAACGGCTGCATTTAAAAGATATTTCGGATGATTATAGTATTCAGCCGCATTGGTTCCTGGCCAGTCTGAACCAAACACAAGTGTTGACCCATTGGAAAGGAGCGAATTAAAAGCATATGCCCCCTTGGAGCGTTCAACACCAATACGTTCTTCCATCCAGCGCATATCGTCTGATAAATGATAAGGATTAATTTCCGCTATGACACCTAATTGATTAAAGCGCGGGAAATCGGAAGGGCGCACTACTTGGTTATGAATGACGCGATATCCCTCTAAAGACCCACCAACATCATTTTGTAGGCGTTCGTAAGTGTCCAGCATCAATGATACACCTTTGGTTCCAATAGCGTGAACATTTGCTTTAAAACCGCCTTTATTAGCTTCAAGCAGATAGGCGTACATTTTATCCATATTTTCTGTTTCATATTCAGGGTGATCGCTTGTGTGATGGCGATAGCGGCCGGAATAATCTGGACGGTCCGTATAGGGCTCAAAGAAAAGCGCGCTATGGTTACCCATAATGCCGTCGATATATCCTTTGTAAGCACCCCATCGTAAATAATGGTCTTTCAGACGAGTTACTGGATGTGTGCCCATTTTAATGCCCGCGTCGTTAAATTCTTTTGCGCGGGCTAAGTCAGCGCGCATCCAAATTCGTGTTGTAAGTTCGCCGGCTTCTTGAAGCTCCGTATAATATTCTGGATAGTTTCCATGGGTAATATCATGGACATCTACGATCCCGTTTTCACGCATACGTTTAAGTGTAGAACGTATTTCGTTTAAAATTCTTTCATGCGATTTGGGTGTAATAACAGCACGAATTCTTTCAATCGCAGGGGACCCTTTTTCGATGAGGCCTGTCGGCGATCCATCTTCGTTGGTTGCCATGCCCTCTAATATTTCATTTTCTAAGCCAGCAGCGCGCAATGCTGCCGTATTGGCAAGGTGAAGTTCTGCGGGACGTTCGAAACTTGATACAAATACAGGCGTATTTGGTGTTAGATCATCAATAGTGGAACGGTTTGGTTTCCAGCGACCGGTGAAGTTGGCTCCGGCACCTGCATCAACCGCAGCTTCACCAGCTCCCCATGCCTCATAAGCTCCCCATAGACCACGCGTGATCCACTCTCCTTCTGGGATATTGGGTAAAATGCGTTCTATTTCAGCACGAAGAGCAGCGTCATCAGCGACTTTCAGTAAATTGGCATCATTAAGCTGTGCGCCCGCACCATTTAAATGCGAATGCCCGTCTACAAAACCTGGCATTAACATCCGGCCTTTAAGATCAATGACGCGCGTATTATCCCCGATATAGGCATCTGCTTCAGCATCATCATTAAAAATAGCGACAATTTCATTGCCTTTAACGGCAACACCTTTGGCCCAAGGATGGCTTTCTTCAACGGTATAGACATCTCCTCCTTTAAAGACGACATCTGCTACATTGGAATTCATTGCGTTCTGTGTTTCATCGGCGGCTTGTTCTGCGCATGCACTCAGTAAAAGTCCAATAACAGCTAAGCCAAGAAACCCCGACTTCTTCGCTAATTTCATTTGTTCCTCCCATTTGCACTTTTTAAAAATAGCACTTTTATCATGTACTATTATAATATAATTTGCAAAAAGACTATCATACAACAGTACTTAGAAAGTGTGTTTCGTATAGAGGATAAAATGGATAAACCTTATTCGCGCACCAGTGAAAAAAACGAATATATTGACAGTTATTATTCGAGAACGCTGGATGATAAATGCGACTTTGACCAATTAAGAAATGACGTCAAGACGTCAGTATGTGTTATCGGCGGTGGTATGGCGGGCGTCGCCACGGCCCACAGTTTGGTTGAAAAAGGTGAGAAACCAGTCCTTATAGAAGCAAACCGCATTGGTTGGGGCGCGTCAGGTCGAAATGGTGGTTTCGTCAGTTCTGGCTTTTCTAAAGGACCATGGGAAGTCGCCAATATGGTCGGTGAAAGTCATGCGAGAGAACTTTATCAACTGACGAATGCCGCCTTAGATAGCATAAACCGCCGCATGGGGAATGAACGAGAGAGCTTAATCGATGACCCGCATGGACATTTCGAAGTGTCATGGTTTAATGAACCTGGTAAAGTTGAAAAGCAAGTTGAATCCATGAATGATTTGATGGGTGTGCACTATGAATTTTGGCCAAAAGACAAGTTTCGCGAATATTATCATTCGAACCATTATCATGATGCCTATTTAAAACCGCAAGCCTTGCAGCTGCATTCTTTAAATTATGTAAGACATTCCGCAAGAGAGGCTGAAAAAGCTGGCGCGCAAATTTTTGAGAAAACACCGGCAATCGAAATTAAGAAAACCCAAAATGGATGGAAAATCATCACAGATAAAGGGTCGGTAACGGCGGATCAAATCGTCATGTGTTGTAGCGCTTATATCGGCGGATTGAATTTTAGGTTGTCTAACGCAACTTTACCAGTGGCAACATATGTGATGTTGACAGAACCACTTGGTGATCGGCTTAAAGAGGCGATTAAAGGAAAATGGGGGGTAAGTGACAACAGGGTTTCGTCAAATTATTACCGAACAGTCAAGGATAACAGTCTTTTTTGGGGCGGTCGGGTTTCCATGTTTAATCCGCAAGGTAAAAAGCTTGAGCGTATAATGATGAAAGACTTGCTTGTGGTATATCCGCAACTTAAAGGCATAAAAGCGAATGTCGCATGGGGTGGGTTTATGGGCTATCCCGCTCATAAGATGCCACAAATCGGTGAACTTGAACCAGGATTCTGGTATGCGCAGGGTTTTGGGGGTTCAGGTATGACAGCAACAGTGGCTGGCGGCGAAGTGGTGGCTGATGCGATTATTAACAATGATGAAAGATATAAGCTTTTTGAACCATTCGGCCTTCAATATGCAGGAAAGCCGTTTGGCCCTATCGTGGCGCAAACGGCTTATTGGTTATTTCAGCTTCAAGACGCTTATAAAGAATGGCGCCTTAATCGATAAAGTTGGCTTAACGTGATACAAATTTGTATGACGCGCGCTCCATGTCTTTGATATTACCGAATGTTCGTTCAGGGGACAAATGTTCCTCAAGGAACTTATAAATATCATACCTGGCTTGTCGTGCGATAGGATGATCCATTCTTGCGAAGTTGTGCCCGCCCGGAATATCTTCAAATTCTTTATAAGTAAATTCCTTGCCGTCCGCTTTTAATGATTTTATTAAATGACGAATTTCTAGAATATTGACATCATCATCGTTGGTATTACCATATACCATCAATGGCGTTTCCAGCTTATGGGTGTTCCAAGCAGGTGACCGTTTGATATATTCCTCATGGTTTTCAAAGGCGCTTTCACCAAGATGATAGTCTGTTTCATAAAGTTCGCGATATCCTTGGGTTTTATACCCCATTCGGGCAATCAGATCACTTACAGGAACATCGGCAAAGCCAACTTTATAAGCATCTGGAAAGTTGAATAAGTTAAGCAGTGTGATCATACCACCGTGACTATGGCCCATAATGCCAACGCGGTTTTGATCAACGACGCTATAATTTTCCACCATATAATCGCGTGCTGCTTTTACGTCGTCCACTTCTTTGCCACCATAATCGATGCTTTCATAAAAGCGTTTACCGTAACCGGTTGAGCCACGATAGTCAGGCGCAATGATGATATATTGCTGTGCGATGAGCTCGCGATAAAGCTGGCCATTTTCCACATCAAAGTTGGCGTGTACCCCTTGGTGAGGGAAAACAAGTAATGGATATTTCTTACTTGGGTCAATATCTTTTGGGAAAAACACATAGGCGCTTAACTTTAATGGATTTGTTAAAGAGAGAGGGTTTTGTTCACCATCACCGGAAAAATCATGGTCTTTACCAAGTGGGGGCCCTGTAAACCGGACCTTTTCAATAATAGCAACTTCTCCCATAATGTTGTGCATCATTATATCTTTAAGCCCCTTGTTTACCCGATCAAAAGAGTGTCGCATATCGCTAAGTCGCTCTTTGAGGTCGGCAATTTCCGCTTTTAATTCATCGGTATCGTCTGCTTGTGCCATAGAGATTGACGTCATGACGGCAATGGCAAAGATACTAATTCTTTTTAATAGTTTCATTTGATTAGTCCCCTTTTGTTTTTCTTAAGATACGACCATTTATCCGGCTATCGGAACCGGCCGTTGTATCGGTAATCATGCCATTAACAATAACAGCGTCAAAACCAGTAGGTTCAGCATAGACATCTGTCCAATCTGTCCCGGGCCTAACATTTTCAAGGTCCATAACAACAATATCCGCTGCCATTCCTTCTTTAAGGCGACCACGGGTCTGGATATCAAAGATATCCGCCGTTTGGCCGGTCATTTTGTTAATGGCCAACTCAAGTGACATGACTTTATCACGGACAACATATTCATAGAGCACTTTTGGAAAAGATCCAAAAGAACGCGGATGGCGCATGGTTGGGCTGCCGTCCGTTGAAATAGAAACGTCCTCGGCGGTGATAAATGCATCTTGAGTTTCTTTTGTCATAATGAAATGCGCGGTGGATGGCCCATTATGGCCATAATCCATAATGATATCTTCTGGGTCTTTGCCTGTAATTTCGGATATTTCAGCAACCGTTTTCCCAGAGTATTCCCCTGAAGATACCAGTATCGCTCCCGGGCCATTACGCCGTTTAATCTTTGCCGTCAGAAACTCTTTAAATTCTGCACGGCGCTTGGCAACCGCATCATTAAATTCAAATTCACGCTTTGCCCATTCCGGGTAAAGGTAACTCATATCACCGAAACTGGCGAGATAGGGATAAACATCTGCCGTAATTTTGACGCCATTTGCGCGGGCTTCTCGAATTTGCCTTAAGACAGCTTCGCCTTGTTCGCGGGTTTTTCCGTAGACAACTTTTACATGGGAAGCATTGACGCGGGCATAATGACCTTGCCTTATTAATTCTGCAATTGATTCATGTACCTTATCATCATCTTCATTTCTGACATGGCTTGATATCACACCGTCATGAGCACCAACCACTTTGGCAAGTCCAAACATTTCTTCATCATCCGCGTAGCGTCCAGGAACATATTCAAGCCCGGTGCCAAGGCCGTAAGCGCCCGCTTTCATTGCTTTTTCAAGAAGTTCTTCCATTGCGGCTTGCTCTTCTGGGGTAATTTTATCTTTTTCACCGCCTCCTGATAGGTATCGGATAGCACCGTGACCTACGAGAGTAGCAACATTGGGGCCTGATTTTTGTCTGTCTATTTCATAAAGGAAATCTTCAAATGAAACGGCATCATCATAACCTGGGTTTCCCCCGTCTTGACCAAGCATTACGGTTGTCACGCCTTGTCGCAGAAAACTCCTTAAGTGATCATTGTTTTCCTGAAGGGGGTCACCGTGCGCATGGGCATCGATAAAACCGGGTGAAACAATGCGCCCTGTGGCATCAATGGTTTCAAGAGCATTAATGTTTGAGGCATCCGTTTCCCCAATATAGTCTATTTCATCACCACTCACCAATATATCAGCCATAAATGCAGGATCACCTGTACCGTCCACAATGGTACCGCCACTGATAAGTAAGTCATACGTTATATTATAATCCGGCCCAGCTATGACATCAGAATTTGACGCTTGATCTTCCGGCGCACAGGCAGCAAGTACGAGCACGCTTAAGTAGGCAATAACTTTTGTTCTTAATTTCATGATGATATCTCCCGCATTTTTATTCTTTCTAAAAATATATATTCAGCTACTATAAGCAAAAATAATAAGGAGGGAAGTGTTGGAAGCAACAGATTATGGATTTATTTCCATTATTCCAATCATATTGACATTAGGGATTGCGGTTTGGGCCCAAAATGTAATCATTGGTTTGTTCATTGGCGTTTTCTCAGGTGTGATCATTTTGAACGGGTTTAATCCGGTAATGACCCTCAGCATTATGGTGTCCGATTATTTTGTACCGCAAATGTTATCCCCCAGTCAGGCCGGGATATTAGTATTGATGTGCTTTATTGGAGGCTTGGTAGCTCTTATGGAGCGATCAGGGGGAGCCGTTGCCTTTGCGACAACAATGACCCATGTCATTACCAGTCGTTTTAAAGCACAAATTGCGACGTGGATGACAGGGATTATGATTTTTTTCTCTGATCTTGGCACTCCATTAATAGTCGGTCCCATATATCGTCCTATTACGGATAAACTTAAAATCTCTCGTGTGAAGCTTGCTTGGATTGTGGATACCACCGCATCGCCTGTGGCGGTCCTTATCCCTTTTATCGGATGGGGCGTTTATTCTATGGGGCTAATTGAAAAGGAATATCTTGAAATTGGCCGTGTTGAGAATAGCTTTGATGCCTATATGTCGGCGATCCCGTTTCAATTTTATTCCCTCTTTGCCATTATTATGGTGCCCCTTGTTGCCATATCAGGTTATGAATTTGGACCAATGGCCCGCGCGGAAAAACGGGCTCAAGAAGGAAAAGGGCTCGTTGATGATAGTGGAATGGAAATATCAGATACCATTTCACATCCCAATGCGAAGGCTATTTTTGTTTGGTTGCCGCTTCTCGTGATGGTAAGCGTCATGTTTTTCTTGCTTGTGCCCCTTGGGTTCCCACTTAATTCTGTGCCATCACTTGCCTTTCGAGGCGCTCTTTCAAGTGCTTACTTCTTTTCCGCTATGACTTTGATTGCTTTGCTGCTCACTTATGGCGTAAAAAGTTTTAAGGAAAGCATTACAATTTACCTTGGCGGCATTAGTAAAATGACGAGCGTTCTGATAATTCTTGTCCTCGCGTGGTCTTTAAGTTCCGTGGGTAAAAATTTAGGTACGGCTCAATTTATAATTTCGCTTGCTGAAGGTAATTTTGCACCGTTCCTTGTGCCAATGATTGCTTTTTTATTCGGGGCGATTATGTCCTTTGCAACGGGGTCAAGTTGGGGCACATATGCGATTATGATGCCTTTGATCATTGCGGTGGCAGATGCTCTCGGCGCCCCAATGCATGTGTCGATAGGCGCGGTTCTTTCAGGTGGTATGTTTGGTGACCACTGTTCACCGATTTCCGATACTACAATTCTTTCAGCATCCGGTGCAGGATGTAGCCAATTTGATCATGTTAGAACACAATTGCCATATGAGATGCTCAATGGGTCGATATGTGTGATTTCTTATATCACTGCGGGACTTACTGAAAGTAGTTTTGTTTTTATTCCGGGTATGTTGTTGTTGGGATTAAGCCTTTATATGATGAATAAAATTGCTGGCGTTAAAATTTATAATACGAGTTCGGTAGAATAAAATGATTATACGTGAAGCAACAACAAGTGACAGAAATTTTTATATTTAATCTTTCGCCAGATTTAATTGAAGCCGCTCAATTATTTTGGCATTCAGACGAAGTGATGGATCGGTTTCAAAAACGCTACATCGAAGAATCAATAGATAATCAAGATGATCCACATGTTCTGTATATCGCTGAAGAAGACCAAACACCTCTGGGCTTTATTCATGTTATTGAAATTACTGAAGAAATTTCGCAGAAAAAATGTGCAAATGTTACTCTGCTCGCTGTAACAAAAGAGGCGCGAGGTAAAGGGGTGGGGCATGCATTGATGGTAAAGGCTGAAATGTGGGCCAAGGAGAAAAGATATCCTATTCTTCAACTTGAAGTGTTCTATAATAATGATAACGCAAGAAACTTTTACGAATCCGATGGGTTTATGAATGATACAATCGTTATGGCAAAACCACTTAAAGACTAGTTCTTTTGCTGGCTAAGCTTTGCATCCTCCCATAAAGTTGATAAGGCGTGCCATAAATTTTTACGCGTTGCTGCAAGATAAAGACTATTATCTGATAATTCCTTAACCAATAAATCGTGCGCGGCTCCTAGATTATGATAAGGCATTAAGGGGAATAAATGGTGCGTCGCATGATAACGTAGGCCAACAGGTGCCCAGAATGGTGATAAGACGCCGCCGATGACATCAACACTATCTAAAAATTGATCGGGGACCGTCATTTTGTCATGCCCGGGGTTCCGGTAAGCATGCGCGCCAAGGGTCCGCAAACTATTCATGGTAAAAATAAGAAGCGTTACGAGATACCAGACAAGGGCAAATTTTATTGGAAGAGTACCGCTATAAATTAAGTAGGCCGCAACCCAAACATATAGGGTAGCGCCAATTTCTTGTAAGCGCCAATATTTTCCGTCTAACTTTGTTGGGGGAGGTCTCCTATATGCAAGATCAATAGTCAGTGAAGATGCCCGCTCCCACGCATAGCGACCAAGCGGTGGAATAATCCAAGAGAGTGGGGTAAGGACTAGAAATCTAGCCACAAATAGAAACGGCAAGATAAGCGAAAGGAAAACGTAGGCTATAATTTTCCAATTTTCTTCGGCGCCAAATGGCAAATATTCGCCGTCTTCTGTGGTGCCATAAGTGTCCCGTCTATGGTGATCGTTATGAACCCCATGATATGTAAATGAAGGAATTAATAATGGGAAGCCAGCGGTTAAATTCCAAAAAGCAATAAAGAAACGAAAAGTTCCTTTTTTCATATGAACAATTTCGTGAATAAAAATAGCAACCCTATAAAGCGAAAAGGCGGACACAATAAAAGCGGCAATATTTTGAAGCGAGAACGGTTCTGTGATCATCACAAGGTAAAAGCAGCCCCACCCTAAAAATAAATTCAAAAGCAAGTCTGCCCAATGAATGAGAGGGTTTCTTTTCATTAAATGGGCCACCAGGGTGCGTGCTTCTTTTAAAGGGAAGTCTTCGCTATTTTCCGGCGCGGGCATAATTTTTTCTCCGATAGGGTATTTTTATGCTATTCTAGTATCTTCTCTAAGTTTCTTTTGATCACAAATCAATATCCAATTGAAAAAATATGAATTTATGTTTTGGGCAATGATACATTAAATTATTTAACTTGTTTAATAAAAATTGGATTTAAAAATGCCGCTCAAAGCTAAGAAAACCTTGCGTCTTATTTGGATATGAAGCCCGAAACGTTTTCTAGAACGTTGAAAAAGTTCAAACAAAAAGGATTTGAAATAAGAAAAGATGCCGTTATTTTGCCGCAAGTTAAAGCATTATGCGGCTTTTGCGATTCCGATGTTTCAAGTATTTGTTCAAGGCACGGCACGCCTGAATGTCTAAATCCAGATTGTATCTCTAGTGAAGAAATAATTCTTTTTGACGACTGAAATTGAATTGGTAAAAACCGAGCTAATTTTTAGACCATTTCACGCTATCAAATTCGCCACATTCGTCGCAGATGGGCAAATAATGTTGAGGACTTGATCCGCAAGCATGACAGAGCCATTTATTTCCTAGAGGCTTTTGTTCGGCTATTTTCTGGAACTTGGTCTCAGCTTCATAGTCATTTTTTTGTTTCACCTCTAACTTAGCTAAAAGCATATAAGTTTCTTTTGAAGCTTTGTCGGAACCTATAAGCGTATCAAGAGCTTTTCGAGCCTCTGGCCAATGTTTCGTAGCAATAGCAGACTTTGCAAGGAGATGCTGACTTTCTGCAAAATGTGGAGCACTATCACATAGTACTTTAACTCTTCTATAGGTTTCGGTGCTGCTTTCTTGTGGGTTTAAATCAAGCGCAACATCTGAAAGCTCATCATTGGGGGCTATTTTCCAAATTGCTTTCAATGTTTTTTCAGCTGTTTTGATATCACCT
The DNA here is from genome assembly GCA_002390425.1 of Kordiimonadaceae bacterium UBA4441. Taxonomy (GTDB): domain Bacteria; phylum Pseudomonadota; class Alphaproteobacteria; order Sphingomonadales; family Emcibacteraceae; genus Pseudemcibacter. Next base: position 51,001 of record DGPL01000041.1, read on the forward strand.
AGTTCTATCAAAGTTTTAATGGCGGCCAATGCAGCCGGCGCAAAAGAAGGATCATTGTTAAGTGATGTTTTGAGCAAATTAAGGGCCTCTGATTTTTTGCCTGCTGCCTTTTCTTCTAGGGCGAGGGCATAATCAACGACGGCTTTAATATGGTTTAGATCATTTTTTGCAAAAAAGGATCTATTTTTTTCCATACTGGAAATTGAGTTTTTCGCATTTTCCCAGTCAGAAAGTCGAGCGTTGAGCAAAATAGCTTCTTTTAGCAGGTAAGGATTTTTGGGATGCTCTTCTAACATTAAAGAAACGATTTCTTTTGCGGCAGGCCAGTTTTTATCTTGTAAATATTTATGTAAATCTTGCTTATGAACCCAAATATTATTGCCAGAACTGAGTTTTAGTTTTTCTAAATAAGGATTTTCATCTTTTTCAAGCTTTTGGGTTACCTTGGCAAGTAAACGTAATACGCTATTATTTTCTCCATTTGCGGATTTGGCTTTTAGGCCTTGTTTTAAGGCGAGTTCAAAATCACCTAGTGCATAAGACCCCCATGCTTGATCTAAATGACTTTCTGCTTTTGCCCGTTTGGTGGCTAAGCGCTTAGGGTTTGATAAGAAGTTTGCTATATTCAGCCATCTTAACAGCTTTAAAACCATTAAAAACGTAAAAGTATATAGAACGATTAAGATTATTAAGACGTCTACAGAAAGGCGAATTTCCCATCCTTGCCAATTTATTAAAACTTGTCCGGGATTAGAGGTTATCCAGTACGCACATAACGCGATAACAATGCCGATAATACTAAAATAAGTGAGGCGTATCATGCAACCGCCCTCATATTGGAGGGAATATTTGAAACCAGATAGCTTTCAGCAGCTGTTGATTCAAGGGTTTCAATTGCCTCTTCACCATTAATCCAGTTTTCAACATCTGCTTTCCAGTCCGTGAGTAATTCCTGTAATGCAGTGGGAAGTGTATCTACAACTTGGAGAATTGAATTGAAGTCAGCAGTATTGAGCCAACTTTCAATATCATTGATCATACCGTCTAAGCTTTTATTATCTGCAGTTGACGTCTCTGTTCTTCTGACGGAGATCATATTTTGCAATTTACTTAAAGTGTTTTGCCACCAAGAAGCAGATGTGTCTATATTACTTGCAGAAATAAGATCTGGAATAAATCCATTAAAACTGCGTTTTAATTGATCGGGAGTAACTAGCCCCGCTTGTGCCGTTTTTTCAAGCTCTTCTATGGCGGCTAGCATGATATTATTGGCTTTAAGCGATCCGGTTTCAATTAAGGTACGTACGGTTTCAAGTTCTTTCTCGTAAACTTCTCCAGAGACAACTTTCTTTTTAAGCTCTGCAATTTTTAGATTTAGCAAAAGGCCTGTATTGTCTCGAGCGGCCTGTGTCTCAACGGTGGCAAGGCGGTTTTCAAGGAGTGCTAGTTTTTCGTTCAAGTTAAGAGCGTCTTTTTGAAGCGCCTCACGTTCTTTTTGCGCTTGTGCCCCATCAAACATATTTTTACTTAAAGGAATAAAAGATGCTTCAAGTTGGCTCATACGACTTAAAAGCATATCAATTCGATTTGATTGAGATGCATCAAAATTTGGTGTATTTTCTTGAGTGTCTATAGATAAATTTTCTTCTAATAACCCTATGCGGCGCTCTATATCATCGCTTAGTGTCCCATTTTGTGAGGAAGAAAGTTGGTTTAGACGCCTTTCTTGATCAGCGGCAATTTTTGTTAAGTCGTTGATTGCAGATTGTTGTTCTAAAATTTTTCCATTTAACTCCGCTAAGGTTGTATTATCATTTTCTCCAACCCATTCAGCGATGAAAGGGAGCCGTTCTTGTAATGCCGGTAAAAAATATATCCCGGTAATTAATCCAGATAAAAATAGTAGCAGGAGCAACAACACTCTTAACGCATAATTAGGCGTCTTTGAGGATGCTTCTTTTTTCTTTTCATTTTTAAGCGAAAAGTTGTCCTGTACTATGTCCTTTTTGTCTGGGAGGGTATCATTTTTGTCGGTCATTGTACTTTCTCATAGGCCTATCCCTATTAAATTAAACAGCTCGGGTTCATTCGGTCTCGTCGCGGTTAATGTTCTTTTCCAAGGTAAATCGCTAATTTTTTCTTCAATGTTTGAACTTAGACACAATGCTGTGACTTGATTTAAGTACTCAGTCATATTCGTTTTATTAGTTATTTCTTTAAATATAAGGGCACTTCGCGATGAATAAAAGGGAATATAATCAATCTTACGTTCTTTAAGGGCTTTTATAGTCAATTCTTCAAAAGTAGTCTTGGCTTTGGCGTTGTATAGTATAACGCGATCTAATTGATAATCGTTATCTTTCAACAATTCATTTAAATCTTGTGCGATGTCAGCGGCGGATAAATAGAGTAGAGGGCCGTGTGATGCATCAGCAGTAGACTTTATCAGTTGAGCCAACTTGTTAACATCGCCATCTCCAGATTGAATATCTCTAAATCCTAGCCTTTCTGCAGCTAAAGCAGTTTTTTGACCAACGGTATATATCGGCAGATCACCGACGCCATAATGTTTTGCGAAAATTCTCACGGCCACAGCACTTGTGAAGACGAGCGCTTGATAGCATGTTAAATCAAGCACGCTCGGTGATACCGCTTCGATCGTTAAAACAGGATTAGTGACCGAACAATGCCCAAGAGCTTCCAATTTTTGTGCAAGCGTAAGGCTTTCTTCTATCGGACGGATTAAGAGGAAGCGCATTTTAAAAGTTGTCCTAGTTCCTGACCAATTGCCTCAGGATCATATTTATCACCACTTACAGAGTTCTTTCGTTCATTGGTGCCATCTTCATCAAGAACACGCCCTTCCAAAGTCAAGATGTCGCCCGTTATGTTGGCAAGTCCTGCAATTGGCGTTCTACAGGATCCATCAAGGATATCTAACATTGTTCTTTCTGCCCGAACGCGAAGTTCAGTTTCCTCATGATTTAATGGTTTTAAAATTGACCTCATGACGTCATTCTTGGAAGCGATTTCAATAGTGATAGCACCCTGAGCAACGGCAGGTAATATTTCAGCGGTATTAATCGGTATAACTCTTTTGTCATCTATGCCTAATCGGTTTAAGCCAGCCATTGCAAGGAAGGTTGCGTCGGCAACATTATCATCAAGCTTTTTAAGTCTAGTTTGTACATTGCCACGGAAATTAACGACTTTTAAGTCTGGCCGCAAGTAAAGCGCCTGTGCCTTACGCCTTAAGGAAGATGTTCCAAGTACGGCTCCTCTAGGCAAGTCTAATAATGAATTGGCTTTAGCAGAAAGAAAAGCGTCTTTGACATCTTCGCGTTCTAAATAGCAAACAAGTTCTAGTCCTTCGGGCAATCGGGTTGGCATATCCTTTAATGAATGTACGGCTATATCAATTTCGCCTTCATATAACGCCTCTTCGATTTCTTCGGTGAACAGTCCTTTACCGCCAATTTCACTTAAATTCCTGTCTTGAACTCGGTCACCACGTGTAGACATAACTTTGATTTCGATATTATCTTCATTTAAATGATCATGAGCTTCGATCAATAATCCTTTAACCTCTTCGGCTTGTGCCAGTGCTAATTTGCTGCCGCGGGTTCCAATTACAAGATTATTTTTAACTGTTTCTTGCACTACTTATGTCCAGATGTTAGAGCCTGTGTTATATTTTTTGATATTTAAATTAGGTTTAATGGAATTCTAACGGTGAAGCCAGTAAAGATGCAAAAAAAACAAAAAAAATCTCCTGCACTGATTATGGGGATAGAAAGCAGTTGTGATGAAACCGCTGTTGCAATTGTATCTGAAGAGAAAGAAATACTGGCCAATATTATCCTTACTCAATTAGAAGAGCATAAACCTTATGGCGGCGTCGTTCCGGAAATTGCGGCGCGTTCTCATATTGATCATTTAAATCACTTAGTGCGTGAAGCATTAGAAAAGGCAAATATAGAACTTGATGACCTTTCCGCCATTGCGGTTACATCGGGCCCTGGTCTTATCGGTGGTGTTATGGTTGGTTTAATGACAGCCAAATCGATAGCATTGGCTAAAGGGTTGCCTCTTATTAGTGTAAATCATCTTGAAGGACACGCTTTATCCATCCGCCTAACGGAAGAGGTGCAATTTCCTTATCTATTGCTTTTGGTATCTGGTGGGCATTGTCAATTATTGATCGTTAAAGGGGTGGGAGACTATCAAAGATTAGGCACAACCATCGACGATGCAGCCGGGGAAGCCTTTGATAAAACGGCAAAAATATTAGGACTTAACTATCCTGGCGGGCCTGCCGTTGAAAAAGCGGCTTTAAACGGTAAAGCGAATAGATTTAAATTTCCGCGCCCATTAAAAGGTAAGCCAGGAAGTAATTTTTCATTTTCCGGACTTAAAACGGCCGTTCTGAGGGCGCGTGACCAAGTGGTTGAAGAGAATGGTGGACATTTAACAACTCAAGATATTTGTGATCTGGCAGCAAGTTTTCAGGAAGCTTTATCGGATAGTATCATTGACCGAGTTAAGAAAGGTATTGAACACTATCTTGAACAAGGGACAGATAACAAGGTCTTGGTGGTAGCAGGTGGCGTAGCGGCCAATAGTGTGATCAAGGAAAAATTGGCTTCATTATGTACCAATTATGATTTTAATGTTAAAGCACCACCTATATCACTTTGCACGGATAATGGGGCAATGATTGCATGGGCTGGTGTGGAAAAATACCACCTCAAAGAATTTTCAGGTTTAGAAATTGGTGCGAAAGCAAGATGGCCTTTAGATCCAGATGCGCCACCTGCTATTGGTGCTGGTGTTAAAGCATAAAAAAAGATAAAAGGGTAAAAAAGGAAATAAGACGTGTCTGAAATTGAATCATCTGAAATAACGAAAATTGGCGTGATTGGTGCCGGCGCTTGGGGAACGGCATTAGCGCAACAGTCTGCGAAAGCGGGTTGTGACGTAACACTTTGGGCCCGCGAAGATGAAGTCGTGACGTCAATTAATGAAAGACATGAAAATGAATTATTTCTAACCGGTATTGAACTTTCAGAACATGTAAAGGCAACTTCTAAGCTTTCAGATATTGCGGGGGTTGATTTTATATTTATGGTCGTGCCGGCTCAATTTCTTAGAATTGTGCTTAGTGATTTAAAAGAACATATTTCTGAAAATGCTGTTATTGTTCTGTGTGCAAAAGGAATAGAGCAGTCTAGCGGTATGTTGATGAGCGAAGTCGTGGCGGAAGTTTTGCCGAAATCACCCCTTGTTGTCTTATCTGGCCCAACTTTTGCCCACGAAGTTGCAAAAGGACTGCCTTCTGCTGTGACGGTTGCATCAAAATATCAACAAATTGCCCTGCGGTTATCAACGGCCATCGGGCTGCCAACATTTAGACCTTATGCGTCACGCGATGTACTCGGAGCTGAAATCGGCGGTGCACTGAAAAACGTTTTTGCTATTGCCTGCGGTATAACAACAGGACGTAATATGGGTGATAATGCACGTGCGGCACTCATTACCAGGGGACTTGCTGAAATGGTGCGTTTTGGGGAACATTATGGCGCTAAACGCGCCACAATGATGGGGCTATGCGGTTTAGGTGATTTGATATTGACCTGCTCTTCGCCGCAGTCGAGAAATATGTCTCTTGGAATAGCAATAGGCGAAGGAAAAAAAGTCGAAGACGTGATGTCGGGACGCCGAACCGTAGCGGAAGGATATCATACATCATCGGTGCTTGCGAATATTTGTAAAAGAGAAGATTTAGATTTACCCATTGTTATGGCCGTAAATGAAATTCTTCACGAAGGAAAAGATGTTGAAATAGCAATTAGGGATCTTTTAAACAGGCCATTTGTTGATGAAATTGAAGATTAGCATAATAAAGGATTGAATATGCATTATATTATTACCGCATTTGATAAAGATAATAGTTTAGATTTGCGCATGAGTGTTAGGCCGGATCACTTGGCCTATGCGCAAGAAAAAGGCATTACCGTACTCGGCGGCCCGCTTCTTACTGAAGGAGATGATCCAAAGCCGCGTGGCAGCATGATTATCGTTGAAGTAAATAACAAAGAAGAAGCAGAAGATTTTGCCGCAAACGACCCTTATAATAAAGCAGGGCTTTTTGAAAAAGTTTCTGTCAGACGTTGGATGGGGGCAATCGGTCCTTGGCTTCCGTCCGGTGACTAATGTCTTACAATTAAGCGATTTGGATATCGGCTTTAATAAAGGCGATATTTTATGCTCTCTCTCAGCTATTGATGATGGCAGTGCAAAGGAATTTATTTACCGTAATGGTAACAATATCTATGATATTTTTATTCAGCGTCAGGGTGAAAACGCATTTGCCTATACGAATGTTTGTCCTCATGCCGGCACACCACTTAACATGGATGAAGGCCGGTTTATGGAAAAAACAGGCCGTTATCTTATGTGCCATACCCATGGAGCCCTTTTTCAACTTGAAGATGGCTTTTGTGTCGCGGGTCCTTGTAATGGTGCAAGTTTAACGGGTGTCGAAATATTAGTTGTAGATGGAAATATTACCGTTGGATAAGATTATAAATCTTCCAGCAATCTGGAACGGGCCAGAGAATTCATAAAAGCTATTTATATTTACCCATGGGGCTGGTGCGCCGATGGATACTGATTTCATGGATTTCTTTGCACATAATCTTGGAAAAAATAAAATCCGTGTTTTACGTTTTGAGTTTCCTTATATGGCTTTAAGGAGAGAAGGTCATGGCAAAAGACCGCCCAATACTCAGAAAATCCTTTTGGAATGTTGGAGTGACGTTATTAAAGGATGTCGTAAATTTCATAATGGGGAAATTTATATTGGTGGCAAATCAATGGGCGGCAGGATGGCTTCTATGATTGCTGATCAGGAGGGCGTGACCGGATTAATATGTCTAGGATACCCATTTTACGCACCAGGTAAACAAGATAAGCCGCGTATTGATCATTTGGAAAATTTAAGAACCAGAACCCTTATTTTACAGGGGGAACGAGATTCGATGGGATCAAAAGAGATTGTTGAGTACTATTCGTTATCCAATCAGCTTTCAATATCGTGGCTTCCCGATGGCGATCATGGTTTGAAGCCCAGAAAGAAATCTGGTTTTACCGAAGAAGGTAACTTTAATTTAGCCTCTAATTTGATTTTAAATTTTATTAATTAGGCTAGATTTTTTTCAGTTGCTTTTCCTGATAATGCAGTGTATTTAATGCCAATTAATAATATATAAAGAAATCTTTATATATATTTGCGAAACGTAATGCCATAGTAGAGCAGGAGCAGGAAATTGAGCAGAGAGAATTATTTATTCACGAGTGAATCCGTATCTGAAGGTCATCCAGATAAAGTCGCAGATTGTATATCTGATAGTATTGTAGACAAATTTTTAAGCGAAGAGCCAGAAGCGCGTGTTGCTGTTGAGACCTTAACCACAACCAATCGTGTAGTATTAGCGGGCGAGGTTCGGGGTCCTGAAAGCATTACTAAAGAAGTAATGGAAGATTGTGCACGAAAGGCTGTTCGTAAAATTGGTTATGAGCAGGAAGGATTTCATTGGAAAAAAATGGATGTAACCGTTCATGTGCATGAGCAATCATCTGATATTGCAATGGGTGTTGATGCAGCAGGCAATAAAGATGAAGGAGCCGGCGACCAAGGTATTATGTTTGGTTATGCAACAAATGAAACCAAAAATTATATGCCTGCGACATTAGATTTCTCTCATAAAATTCTTAAATCTTTAGCCGAAGAAAGACATGCGACAAATAATGAAGAGCTTGGTCCCGATTCGAAAAGTCAAGTGACCTTGCAATATGAAAATGGCAAGCCAGCTAAGGCTACTTCAGTAGTTGTTTCAACTCAACATTCTGCTGATACAACCCAAGAACGTGTCCGTGAAATAGTATTAAAGCATGTTGAAAAGATACTTCCAGAAGGTTGGTTACCACCAGAGGAAGAAATTTATATTAATCCGACGGGTCAATTTATTATTGGTGGCCCGGACGGTGATGCTGGAATAACAGGACGTAAAATTATTGTCGACACTTATGGCGGTGCTGCGCAACATGGTGGCGGCGCTTTTTCTGGAAAAGATCCGACAAAAGTTGATCGCTCAGCCGCTTATGTAACGCGCTATCTTGCAAAAAATGTTGTTGCTGCAGGGCTTTCCGATCGCTGCACCATCCAACTTGCCTACGCAATTGGTGTATCAAAACCATTGTCTCTTTATGTGGATTTTCATCAAACGGGTCAAGTTGAGGCAGCGAAGCTTGAAAAAGTACTTTCTAACATTATGGATCTTAGCCCGCGCGGGATACGTGAACATCTTGGTCTTAATAGACCAATTTATGAACGAACAGCGGCTTATGGGCATTTTGGGCGTGAGCCAGAAGCAGATGGTGGTTTTTCATGGGAAAAACTTGATTTAGTTGATGCACTAAAATCAGAATTCTAATATACCTTTTATTTATCGTTGCTAGTAAAGAAATGAATAAATGAAAGATTTAGAATCCATAAAAGGCAGTCGTGTTTACGGGCGAAGACAAGGAAAGCCTCTAAAAAAGACAAGCAGAGAGCGTTTAGAAAAATATTTTCCTAAATATTCAATTACACTTGAAGGCGACAAGCTAAATTTATCAAATCTTTTTGATCATGCGCCAGTGGAATATTGGCTTGAAATTGGCTTTGGTAAAGGCGAGCATCTTATTGAGCAAGCAAAAGCCAATCCCGATGTTGGATTTATTGGATGTGAACCATTTTTAAATGGTGTTTCTGGACTAATCGATCATATTGATAGAGAAGGGGTCACTAATATCCGTTTTTTTATGGATGATGCACGACTTTTGATGGATGCACTACCAGATCATTCTATATCGAGGGCGTTCATATTATTTCCAGACCCTTGGCGCAAAAAAAGACATTATAAAAGACGTGTTGTAAGTCCTGGAAATCTTAATGTGCTTTCTCGTATTTTAAAGGGAAATTCACAGTTAAGAATTGGTACGGATCATCATGATTATTGTCGCTGGATACTCGCAAGGTTGATGGAAAATGAAGATTTTATCTGGCAAGTAGATACGCCAGATGATTGGCACACGAGGCCGGATGATTGGCCTGCGACAAGATATGAATTAAAAGCCCTTGAGGCAGGTCGTTTGAGTGCTTATATGACGTTTCTAAGAAAACAGCAGCTTAACTAGATTATGGCATAAAATAAAGAACTTGAAGTTACGATAAATTACTCTATATATATAATTATCCGAATCACTTGAAAATTTAAATTTTTTTGTGCGGGCAAGTGTTTCACTGGCCTGCTTTTTTGTTTTGGTGTTATGCAATAAATAATGGATTTTTAAATGTCGTCAGTATTGACTGATAAAATTGCAGAAATGATTGAACCAACCATTGAAGGATTGGGTTTCGAACTTGTGCGCGTTCAGCTATTTAGCTCACCGCGAGGTGAGGCTTCGACTTTACAGGTTATGGCCGAAAAAGAAGACGGTACAATGACAGTAGAAGGCTGCGCCAAAATAAGCAGGGAAATTTCGACATTATTAGATGTGGAAGATCCGATCGATAGCGAATACGTGTTAGAGGTCAGTTCACCAGGTCTAGATAGACCACTAACTCGCAAAAAAGATTTTGTAAATTATGCAGGCTTTGAAGCAAAGATAGAGCTTATCAAGGCAGTGGAAAATCGCAAACGCTATAGAGGAATTCTCTTAGGCGTTGAAAATGATTTAATTTTAATAAAAGTAGACGGCGAGAAATATCAATTTGATTTTTCCGATGTTTTAAAAGCAAAATTGGTTATGACAGATGAATTGGTTGAACGTTCAGCCGTAAATCCATCATAAGGTTACAACCGAACTATATGAACGAATTGTTGGTCAGGAAGGCCACTCAAAAATACGGAGCTTAATAGTATGACAGCAGTAAGCGCAAATAGATTAGAACTTTTACAAATTTCTGATGCCGTCGCGCGCGAAAAGGGCATTGATAAAGAAATTGTTCTTGGCGCAATGGAAGAGGCCATTCAAAAAGCGGCTCGCTCTAGATATGGGATGGAAAATGAGATTAAAGCCCATATTGATAGAAAGAGCGGCGATATAAAATTATATCGTGTTTTAGAAGTTGTAGAAAATGTTGAAAACCATTCAACGGAAATTACCGTTGCTGATGCTGTCCAATATAAAGATAACCCTGAAGTCGGTGATATACTAGCTGATGAACTTCCGGCGATTGATTTCGGACGTGTTGCTGCGCAAACTGCTAAGCAAGTCATTGTACAAAAAGTACGTGAAGCAGAGCGCGCACGTCAATATGAAGAATATAAAGACAAAATTGGCGATATGATCAATGGTGTCGTTAAGCGTGTTGAATACGGCAATGTAATTGTTGATTTAGGCGCAGCAGAAGCAATTATTCGACGCGATCAATTGATCGCACGCGAACATATTCGTAATGGCGAGCGAGTGCGCGCCATTATTTTGGATGTGCGTGAAGAGCCAAGAGGCCCACAGATTTTCCTTTCACGTTCTCACCCGGACTTTATGGTAAAATTATTTGCGGGTGAAGTACCAGAAATTTATGATGGTGTTATTGGCATTGTTGGCGTCAGTCGTGACCCAGGGAGTCGTGCAAAAATCGCTGTCACTAGTAATGACCCAAGTATCGACCCTGTAGGTGCTTGTGTTGGTATGCGTGGTAGTCGTGTTCAAGCTGTGGTTGAAGAGCTGCAAGGTGAAAAAATTGATATTATTCAATGGTCACCAGATCCGGCGACTTATATAATCCGTGCGCTTGCTCCAGCCAATGTAACAAAAGTGGTTATCGACGAAGATGCGGGCCGTATGGACGTGGTCGTTGGCGAAGATCAATTAAGCCTAGCAATTGGTCGTCGTGGTCAAAATGTGCGACTTGGATCACAGCTGACTGGTTGGCAGGTTGATATTATGACTGAGGCGGATGAAAGTGAGCGTCGTCAAGCAGAATATAAAGAGCGCAGCGAACTCTTTATGAATAGCCTTGATGTGGATGAAACACTTGCGCTTCTTCTAGTTGGTGAAGGCTTCCGTAATCTTGAAGAGGTTGCTTATGTGGCACCTGATGAATTTGCGGGTATTGAAGGGTTTGATATAGCGCTCGTTGAAGAACTCCAAAATCGTGCCCGCGAAGCTCTTGCTAATATTGCTGAAGTTGCAGAAAATAAACGTCTTGAAATGGGTGTTTCCGATGAACTTACTGCTATTGAAGGTTTGACGGCACCTATGCTTGTGACATTAGGAGAAGCGGGCGTCAAAACGCTTGATGATCTAGGTGACCTGGCAGGTGATGAATTAACAAGCCAGGAAGATGGTATTTTGCGTGATTATGATCTTACGCTTGATCAAGCAAATGAAATTATCATGGCGGCGCGTGCTCATTGGTTCGATGATGAAGATGAAGCGGCTGAGGAAGAAGCATCAGAAGCTGAAGCAGTGCCAGAGGCAGAATAGGAATGATGAGTGGCCAAAAGTATAAGAAATCGAAAATGTTTGGTCACTCAAGAGGTTTTGCCCGCTTCTAAGTTAATACGGTTTGTTGCGGGACCTGACGCAGATATTGTTCCTGATGTAGCAGCAAAGTTACCGGGAAGAGGTTGCTGGATTAAAGCAGACCGCGAAACGATAGAGGCGGCTCTTGAAAAAAAAGTTCTTTTAAGGGCGGGACATCAACTTCTTAAAAACATCAAAAAAGATGTTGAAAATTTAGAAGCTGATGAGAATAACAATAAACCGGTCGTTAAGGTCAGAAATGATCTAGCCGACCAAATTGAAGAGTTATTACATAAACGTGTATTGGATTATGTAGGGCTTGCAAATAGAGCCGGTCATTTAGTTGCCGGCTTTGAAAAAGTAAGAGCAGCGTTAAAAGGCGGAAAGACAAATACTCTTTTAACTGCCATAGACGCAGCTGATAATGGGCGCAGTAAAATGTGCCAAGGGCTTGATAATTTAAAAGTGATTGATATTTTCACTCGCGAAGAATTAAGCAAAGCCGCCGGGCTTTCAAATGCAGTTCATCTTGCATTATTGCCTGGAGGAATTAGTACAAGTTTACTTCGGGAAATTTCTCGATATGAACGATGTAAAAAATAAGGTTATTAAATAAAGCTATTCTTTTCTTTTTATGATAAAAGGCTTTTTTATGTTAAAAGGTTAGAATGGTTTTTAAGGCGATAAAAGAATGAGTGACGATAAAAACAAAAAAACACCTCTATCAACATCTGGGCGTAAAACGCTTCAGATGAAACCATCTGGCGCATTAGGTGCCGGCGGTGGTGCTAGTGGTGTGGTGGTTCAGCGCAAAAAGAAACTAATCATGCCTGGACAGGCGGCCACTCCTGAAGCGGCCGCAGCGAAACCAAAGTCGATAATCAAAACGCCTTTTGATGCTGGAAAAAAAGCGGCAGAGCCGACAAAGCCAGTTGAAGAAACTCCGGCTGGCGGACTTTCTGAAAGTGAACGCGAGAAACGTGCTAAAGTTTTAGAGCAAGCACAAAAAGATGCCGATGCTAAGGCCAAAAAAACTGCAGAAGAAGCAAAACGAAAAGCCGTTGAAGATGCTGCAAAAGCAGAACGCTTAGCAAAAGAAGCTGCGGAAACAAAGAGCAAAACTAAGGCGGAGCCGCTAAAGACTGAGAAGCCTGAAGTAGACGAGAAGAAACGTCTTGCTGATCTTGAAATGAAAAAGAAAAGAGAAGCGGAAGCGGCAAAAATTGCTGAAGCAGAGGCAGCAGCAGCTAAGTTGGCGGCAGGCACACCGACTAAAGCAAAAGAAGCGCCAAAACCAGCGGCTAAGGAAGAGCCAAGTCGTCCTGAAGTTAAAAAGTCCCGCATGGATGATAATCGTCGCCGCGGCGGAAAACTAACGGTAACGCAAGCGCTTTCTGGAAATTTAGAGCGCCAACGAAGCTTGGCTTCTTTGAAACGTAAACGTGCGAAAGAAAGACGTCAAAGCGGTCTCGTTGAGCCGGCGAAAAAAGTTTATCGTGAGGTTATTGTGCCTGATAGTATTACGGTTGCGGAACTTGCTAACCGTATGACGGAAAAAACCAATGATGTGATCCGTGCCTTAATGAAAATGGGCGTGATGTCTGCGGCAGGTGATCAGGTTGATCAAGATGTTGCAGAGCTCATTGTTGAAGAGTTTGGCCATAAATTAAAACGCATTAGCGCGTCAGATGTTGAAATTGATCTAGAAGGTCCAGAAGATGCGGATGCAGAATTAGTATCTCGTGCGCCAGTAGTGACGGTTATGGGTCATGTTGACCACGGTAAAACATCAATACTGGATGCTCTGCGTAAAACCAGTGTTACAGATGGTGAAGCTGGTGGAATTACCCAACATATTGGTGCTTATCAAATTAAACTAGCTAGCGGTGATAAAATCACATTCTTAGATACACCAGGACATGCTGCCTTCACGGCCATGCGGGCTCGTGGCGCGAGTGTGACTGATATTGTTGTGCTTGTGGTTGCTGCTGATGACGGCATTATGCCCCAAACAATTGAAGCCATTTCGCATGCAAAATCAGCGGAAGTTCCTATCGTGGTAGCCATTAATAAAATGGATTCGCCAGGCGCAAATGCAATGAAGGTGCGTCAAGATTTACTGCAACATGAAGTTTTTGTTGAAAGTATGGGCGGCGAAATTCTTGATATTGAGGTTTCAGCCAAAGAAGGCACAGGTTTAGATAAACTTGAAGAAGCCATTTTGCTTCAAGCTGAACTTAATGACCTTAAAGCCAATCCGAATAGAACGGCGAGTGGCGCAGTTGTGGAAGCCAAGCTTGATAAAGGTCGTGGTGCAGTCACAACTGTTATTGTTCAGCGCGGAACTTTGACAGTTGGTGACGTTGTTGTTGCCGGAACGTCTTGGGGCCGAGTGCGCGCCTTAGTCGATGACCGCGGATCGCAATTGAAAGAGGCTGGTCCTTCAACACCCGTTGAATTACTGGGACTTGATAATGCGCCAGGTGCTGGCGATGATTTCGTTGTGGTTGATGACGAAGGTAAAGCCCGTAGTGTTGTAGATTTTAGACTTAAGAAAATTAAAGATGATAAAAACAAGACGCCTCAAGCAAGTCTTGAAAATATGTTTGATAAGCTTAAGGAAGCTGAAATTTCTAATGTTCCTATTCTTCTTAAAGGAGATGTGCAAGGTTCGGTCGGTGCGATTATTTCGGCACTAGAACAGCTCAATACGGACGAAGTGAAATGTAAAATCGTTCATAGTGGAGTGGGTGGTATTAATCAAACTGACGTTGGTTTAGCGATGGCAACAGGCGCACCCGTTATTGGGTTTAACGTTCGCGCGAGCCGCGCGGCCGCTGAGCAAGCGCATCAAGAAGGTGTTGAAATTCGTTATTATTCGATCATCTATGATTTGATTGATGATATTAAAGCCGTGATGTCAGGGCTTCTTGCACCAGATGTTAAAGAAACAATTATCGGTACAGCTGAGGTTCTTGATATCTTTAATGCGGGTAAAGGGAAAGCCGCAGGTTGCTTGATTACAAGTGGTGTTGTTCGTCAAGGCGCGAAAGCGCGTCTTCTTCGCGATGATATTGTCGTCTATGAAGGTGACCTTGGTTCACTTCGTCGTTTCAAAGATGCCGTTAAAGAAGTTGAAAGTGGTGTAGAATGCGGAATGAATTTCGCAAGCTATAACGATATGAAACAAGGCGATGTTATTGAATGTTACACCGTAGAGGAAATCGAACGCAGCCTATAAGAAACTATTTTAGGAATAATCGGCTTCCCTTTAAAAATTTTAGGGAAGCCGTTTGCTTTTAAGGAATAAGAAAATGTCCAAATCTCGTTTTAATAATAGCAAAGGCCCAAGTACACGTGTTTTGCGGGTTGGCGAAAATATTCGCCATGCACTTTCAGAGATATTATCACGCGGCGAAATTCGTGATGAAGCGTTAAATGATGTTTCTATCACAGTGACAGAAGTTCGATGTAGTCCTGACTTACGAAATGCGACAATCTTTGTGATGCCTTTAGGCGGCCTTAATGAAAAAGAAGTTGTTGAAGCGTTAAATGCGAATAATAAATATATAAGAGGCCAATTATCAAAAATGGTTCGTATGAAATATTTGCCAAATTTAAAATTTACGTCTGATTTTAGTTTCGGTGAAGCTGATCACATCGAGTCACTTTTAAAAAGTGACCATGTCGCACAAGATCTCATTAAAGACGATGCTGAATAGACCATAGATGGCAAGAAAACGTAAAGGTAATAAAGTTGATGGCTGGTTGGTAATTGATAAACCCTATAATATGGGTTCGACCAAAGTTGTCGGGAAATGCCGTTTTCTTACCAAAGCTCAAAAAGTTGGTCATGCCGGAACGTTAGACCCTCTTGCAACAGGCATTTTGCCAATTGCTTTTGGCGAAGCAACTAAGACGATCCCTTTTATGATGGATGCGAAAAAAACCTATCGTTTTACAGTCACTTGGGGCGAAGAACGCACCACGGACGATATAGAAGGTGATGTGATCGAAACGAGCGGGATTAGGCCTACCCAAGATCAAATTTTAAAGGCATTGCCGGACTTTATTGGTGTTATTAAGCAGCGTCCGCCTATCTTTAGTGCGATCAAGATAGATGGAAAGCGTGCTTATGACCTTGCCAGGGCGGGAGAGGCCGTGGAAATGAAAGAGCGCGAGGTTGAAGTATTCGATTTAAAATTATTAGAATCGGATTTACAAAGCGCAACCTTTGAAATGGAGTGCTCTAAAGGGACCTATGTGCGTTCAATAGGGCGCGATTTGGCAAGGAAATTAGGGACTTTAGGCTATATTTCCATGTTAAGGCGCACCAAAGTTGGCGCATTTGATGAAAGCGATACGATTTCACTGGAAAAGCTTGAAGAATTAGTACATAGTGCGCCGCTTGAAGAGTGGATTCTTAATGTTGTGACCGTGCTAGACGACATCTTGGCATTGGCCGTAACAAAGGATCAGGCAGACTTTCTAAAAAACGGTGGATTTATTCCATCAAGAGAGCTTCCGGCTTCAAACCGAATTGGCGAACTTTATAAAGCCATGCATGATGATAAAATTATTGCCTTGTGTGAACTTGATGAAGAATTTTTAAAACCAGTTCGGGTCTTTAATTTATAATTTATTTAAAGGAGTTACCGATGTCGATTACTGCAGAAAAAAAGCAGGAACTAATTAAACAGTATGCCACAAAAGATGGCGATACAGGTTCCCCAGAAGTTCAAGTTGCCATTCTTACACATAGAATTGCCCATCTTACAGAACATTTTAAAACACATAAAAAAGATAATCACTCACGTCGTGGGTTGCTTATGCTTGTTAACAAGCGCCGTAAGCTTCTTGATTATCTTAACAAAAAAGACGCAGGCCGTTATCAAGCCCTTATTAAGAGTCTAGGTCTTCGCAAGTAAACGTTTAAGTATGACCATAGGGGTCATGCAAAGGCTTTTTGATGTGTGGGTTTCAAGGATGGGCCTTGGCCCATAAATCAAAAAAATATAGCCGAAAGAAAATAGAGAAATATATATGTTTAATAAAAATAAAGTAGAAATCACTTGGGGCGGTCGCCCTCTTAAAATCGAAACAGGACAAATTGCTCGTCAAGCCGGTGGTGCCGTAATGGTAACGTATGGCGAGACATCAGTGTTCACCGCTGTAACAGCAGCGAAAAAAGCGAAAGCTGGAATTGATTTCTTCCCACTCACAGTTAATTATCAAGAAAAAGCGTATGCCGCCGGTAAAATACCAGGCGGTTTTTTTAAGCGTGAAGCACGTCCAAGCGAATCAGAAATATTAGTATGTCGTTTGATTGACCGTCCGATCCGCCCGCTTTTCGTATCAAGTTTCAAAAATGAAACACAAGTATCATGTACAGTAATGAGCCATGACCTTGAAAATCAAGCTGACATCCCTTCAATTATCGGCACAAGTGCTGCACTAACGCTTTCTGGACTTCCTTTTATGGGGCCGGTTGCTGGTGCCCGTGTTGGTTATATCGATGGTGAATACGTATTAAACCCTACAGAAGAAGAGTTGGAAAATTCCGACCTTGATCTAGTTGTTGCAGGAACGCGTGATGCGGTTCTTATGGTTGAATCAGAAGCAAATGAGCTAAGCGAAGAAATTATGCTCGGTGCGGTTATGTTTGGCCACGAGCAAATGCAAGTGGTTATTGATGCTATTATAGAGCTTGCAGAAGTTGCTGCGAAAGACCCAATTGAACTTCCAGAAGAAGAAGATCATAGCGCCCTTATTGCTGATATTGCTAAAATGGCTGAAGCTGGTCTTCGTGATGCTTATGGTGAAACGGACAAGCAAACACGTGTTGGCAAAATTAATGACGTTAAAGATGCCGTGAAAGAGAAGTTTGTATCTGAAGATGATGATGATGCACATAGCATTCTTGTTGGCGGGATCTTAAAAAATCTTGAAAAAGATATTGTTCGAGGTGATATCATTAAAACGGGTAAACGTATTGATGGCCGTGATCTTGACACAGTGCGTAAAGTCGTTGGTGAAGTGAACATTCTTCCTCGTGCACATGGTTCTGCACTCTTCACACGCGGTGAAACACAATCAATTTGTGTCTCAACACTTGGAACAGCGGATGATGAACAATTCATTGATGCGCTAACGGGTACTTATAAGGAAAACTTCATGCTTCATTATAACTTCCCTCCTTATTCAGTAGGTGAAGTTGGACGTGCAGGATTTACAAGTCGCCGCGAAGTGGGGCATGGTAAACTGGCATGGCGTGCGATGAAAGCGGTGCTTCCAAGTAAGGAAGATTTCCCATATACAATCCGAATTGTTTCTGAAATTACGGAATCAAATGGTTCTTCTTCTATGGCGACGGTTTGTGGTTCCTCACTATCCTTAATGGATGCGGGTGTTCCGATTAAACGCCCTGTTTCCGGTATTGCCATGGGTCTTATTAAAGAAGGCGATGATTATGCCGTTCTTTCCGATATTCTTGGTGATGAAGACCATCTTGGTGATATGGACTTTAAGGTTGCTGGTACAGTAGAAGGTATCACATCACTTCAAATGGATATCAAAATTACTGGTATTACGAAAGACATCATGGAAGCAGCACTTGAGCAAGCCAAAGGTGGTCGTGCTACAATTCTTGCAGCCATGAATGATGCCATTGATGGCGTTCGTGAAGAAATGAGTGAACATGCTCCTCGTATTGAGACTATTCAAGTTAAGAAAGATAAAATTCGTGAAATCATCGGTACTGGTGGTAAAGTTATTCGTGAAATCTGCGAAGTAACTGGTGCTAAAGTTGATATTGATGATGATGGCGTTGTTAATGTTTCTTCCTCTGATGCTGCCGCTATTCGTGCGGCTATGGATTGGATCAATGGTATTGTTGCTGAACCAGAAGTTGGCGTTACTTATGAAGGTAAGGTTGTAAAAACAGTTGACTTTGGTGCATTCGTAAACTTCCTAGGTAGTCGTGATGGCCTTGTTCACATTAGTGAAATGGCCAATGAGCGCGTTAAACAAGTTACCGACGTTGTAAAAGAAGGTGATGTTGTTAAAGTAAAAGTTCTTGGCATTGATGATCGTGGTAAAGTACGCTTAAGTATGAAAGCTGTAATGAACGACGAAGCCAAAGACGAAGGCGATGAAGAAAACGCCGACGCGTAAAATAGTACTAGATTGCCGGGTGATGGGGTTCGTCCGGCAACCGTAAATATGGATACGGTGAAGGGATAATATGAAAGCGATAAACTCATTAAATATATCAGGCAGCGAAGTTCTTCCGCTCGTTGAGGGTGGTAAAGGGATTTCAGCAACCAATGGCGCCAGTGCGGGTGCGTGGGCTGCCGCGGGCGGCGTTGGAACCGTTTCCTGCGTTAATGCGGATAATTTTGATGAGAACGGGAATGTTATTCCTCAAGTCTATCATGGAAAAACCCGCACAGAGCGTCATGCTGAACTGATCCAATACGGTATTGATGGCGGTGTACGCCAAGTTAAAGATGCGCATGATATTGCCGGCGGGAATGGTCGTATTCACATTAATGTCTTATGGGAAATGGGCGGTGCTGAACCTGTCCTTGAAGGCGTATTAGACGGCGCAAAAGGGCTGGTTCATGGTATCACATGTGGTGCAGGAATGCCTTATAAGCTCGCGGAAATAGCGGCAAATCATAAAGTATTTTTTCATCCTATTATTTCTTCTGCCCGTGCTTTCGGCATTTTATGGAAACGCGCTTATAAAAATTATGGCGAATGGCTTGGTGGTGTTGTTTATGAAGACCCGTGGCTAGCGGGTGGGCATAACGGTCTTTCAAATGCAGAAGATCCGCTTGAGCCGCAAGACCCTTATCCGCGTGTCGTCGCATTGCGTAAAATGATGAATAAATTTGGACTTGAGCATGTGCCAATTTTAATGGCTGGTGGTGTTTGGTACCTGCGGGACTGGGAACATTGGTTCGATAACCCTGATATTGGCTTGATCGCATTTCAATACGGAACGCGTCCGCTTCTAACAAAAGAAAGCCCCATTCCACAAGGCTGGAAAGACAAGCTTACAACCTTAACTGAAGGGGATGTTTTACTTCATCGTTTTAGCCCGACAGGATTTTATTCTTCTGCGGTGCGTAATAATCTTCTTAATCAATTAGAAGGTCGTTCCGAAAGACAAGTTGAATTTCGCCGTAAAGCGGGTGTTGATGAAGCCTTTAATACTGAAGTGCTTGTGGGAAAGAAAAAATATTTTGTCCAAGAAGACGATAAGCCAAAGGTATTGGCTTGGGTTGATCAAGGTTTTGATACATCAATGCGTACGCCGGATGATACACTAATTTTGGTTGGTGCGGATGAAGCCGCTGAAATCAGACAGGATCAAAAGGATTGCATGGGTTGCTTGAGCCAATGTAAATTTTCAAACTGGTCGCAAAACCCGGACACCAATTATTCAACGGGTCGTGGCGCTGATTCAAGAAGTTTCTGTATTCAAAAGTCATTAATGAATATTGCCCATGGCGGTTCATTAGATGATAACTTAATGTTTGCTGGTCATGCAGCCTTTAACTTTGGTGCAGACCCTTTTTATAGCAACGGCTTTGTGCCTACGGTAAAAGAGCTTATTGAACGCATCGTGACAGGCGATTAATTATTCACCAACTTGATTAACTAAAAATTACAGTGTAATATTGTAATGTTTTTAAGAAGCATTATGAGTAAAAAGATGAACAGACCCTATTCAAAAGCCCTAAAATGTTTACAAGATTTTGGCCTTAGACCGACACGTCAAAGACTTGCACTTGCAAAAATTTTATTTGATGGTGATGACCGCCATGTCACAGCTGAAGTGCTTCATAATGAAGTAAACGGGACTGGCGCCAAAGTTTCACTCGCAACAATTTATAATACGCTGCATCAATTTACGGAAGCAGGCCTTTTGAAAGAAGTGATTTTGGATAGTAACCGCACTTATTTTGACACCAATATATCTGATCATCATCATATCTTCTTTAAGGAAGATGAAATCCTCGCTGATTTAACATCAGAAGATTTGGTTATATCATCGTTACCAGAAGTTCCAGAAGGTAAAAAAATTAGCGCTGTTAATGTGGTCATCCACATGGAAAATAGTTAAATCTAATCAAATACTTCTTGGTTTAGAGCGCCCCAAATATTTTCCACGCTAATCCAGCCGGTGAAACCGCCAACTTCCATTTCACACCAATTGTCTGCACATTGGTTGATTGTTCCTAGAACATCCTGTTCTGCAGAGACTGTGATCTGACGCCTGTTTTCGGGTGACTTATAAAGATTTTGTGTGCCATTAATGATAACGCCGTACCGTTTTAAGGATAGTAAAGACCTCAAGATCCAGCCGGTCGAACCATCAATATCTTCTATTTTTCGCCAATTTCCGTATTCTGCAATGACTTTTAAAGGATAGTCTTCCTTTAAGTAAATCCAATCGATTGGGTATTCGATTCCGGGGCCAGTACGCATATTGGTTTTATCATTAACCAATGACATAAATCTTGGAAGGGGATAGCCGGAAGCACCCATTGTGGTTGTTTCATTATCTTGCCCAATGGCATTGAATGAAAAAATAAATGTAAGACAAAAAATGAATATAATTTTTGGCACAGTGTTAAACTTTATGTTGAAGCTAGAGTAGGTCAATTTATGTATTTTTCTGAAGCATTCGTCAAGATTGCTTTTCATTTGTCAGAAAGCAATGAGCAAAATATACTGATAAAAATTTCAACTGAAAGAAAAAAATGAAACCTCTCGTAATTGTTACCCGTAAATTACCGCTAGCCGTTGAAAAAAGAATGCAGGAATTGTTCAATGTGAAACTTAATGATGATGATCACCCCTTCACAAAAGATGAATTATTATGTGCTGTTCAGGAGGCGACAGTATTGGTTCCGACAGTAACCGATAAAATAGAAGCAGAGATAATAAATGCCGCAGGCACGAATTTTAAAATGATAGCTAACTTTGGTGTTGGTATTAATCACGTTGATTTGGCCTCGGCTCGGGCCCGCATGATTACGGTCACAAATACACCAGGCGTGTTAACAGAAGATACGGCAGAAATGGCATTTTCATTAATGCTTGGTATCATACGCCGCGTTAATGAAGGCGAAAGAATGCTACGTGCAGGGAAATGGCAAGGGTGGGCCCCGACAGATATGCACGGAACGAGACTATTTGGTAAAAAAATTGGTATCATCGGTATGGGGCGGATCGGTCAGGCATTAGCAAAGCGCGCCAAAGCATTTGGAATGGGCATTCATTATCATAACCGAAATCCGATCCATCAGGATTTAGAAGCTGAATTCGGCGCAACCTATTGGCAAAGCTTAGACCAGATGATTACTCAAATGGATGTTATCTCTTTAAACTGCCCCTATACCGATGAAACACATCATTTAATGAATAACCATCGTTTGGGATTGATGCAGAAGCATGCATATTTAATCAATACGGCCCGCGGTGAAGTCATTGATGAAAAGATCCTAATTGAGAAATTATTATCGGGTGAAATCAGAGGTGCCGGACTAGATGTTTATGAAAATGAACCGCAAGTAAAAAAAGACTTTCTAACTCTTGAGAATGTTGTGCTTGCACCACATATGGGATCAGCGACGACAGAGGCACGCCAAGCAATGGGTGATAAAGTCATTATTAATGTGAAAACTTTTCTGGATGGACACAGCCCGAGAGATCGCGTTATTTCTTAGTGGCAATATTTACAGCCAGGATCTTTTGGAAGTTTGATTGTACGACTTGCAGCGCTAAGGCTATCATATATGACAAGCTTCCCCGCCAAACTATCACCAATATTGAGAAGTTCTTTCAAAACTTCTACCGCTTGCATTGTACCAACAACACCTGCAACGGCACCTAGAATGCCGGCATCGGCGCAGCTTAAAATGCCTTTAGGGTGATCTGGCACAAGACATCGATAGCATGGTTGGGTATCTTCGTATCCCTTAAAAGTTGAAAGCTGGCCATCAAATTGACTAAGAGCGCCCGATATAAGCGGCTTTCTTTGCGCTATGCATATATCATTCACCAAGAAGCGTGTGGTGAAATTATCACAGCCATCTGCAACGACATCATATTCGGATATAATTTTCTCTGCATTATCATCTGTAAGGCGCTCATGATATGTAACCACATTAATATCTGGATTAATGTTTTTAATCATCTCTTTTGCGCTAGTAACTTTATCTTGTCCAATGGCGGATGTCATATGGACGATCTGACGTTGAAGGTTACTTAAATCAACGCTATCGTGATCAATGATCCCAATAGTGCCAACACCTGCGGCAGCAAGATACATAAGAAGTGGACTACCTAATCCACCAGCGCCAATAACCAGCACTTTTGATTTCAGCAATTTTTGCTGACCCGGACCACCAATTTCTTTGAGGATGAGGTGGCGGGCATATCGTTCGATTTGATCGTCAGTCAGTGTCATTGCCGTCTGCTTCTTCTATCACTTCAAATTCGATATCATCCATATTAAGCTCTGTCTCAGGCGGGGTAACTATATAATCCGCACCTGGAATAATTTTTAAATCGTCGGGACCTTTGATTTCTTTTTTGTTGCAAAACACACTAAATTCTTGATAACCAACTGAGCGCGCTTCTGCAATGATCCGCTCAATTGTAAGCTCTTCAGCCGGAATTGTGCTCGTTGTTCCTTCAATTATTATGTTTACGGTATCTGTCATGACTTAACCCCTGTTGAGCCAAAACCACCAGCACCCCTTTCTGTTTCATCAAGGTTATCTTGCTTATTCCATGAAATTTGGGTTACGGGTGCAATAACCATTTGGGCAATACGCATTCCACGGGTAATGAAAAAATCGTCATCACCAAGGTTGACAAGAATGACTTTAACTTCGCCGCGATAATCCGCATCAATGGTCCCTGGTGTGTTTAAGACGGTTACACCATTTTTCCAAGCGAGGCCAGAGCGAGGGCGAACTTGCGCTTCAAAACCATCAGCAAGCGCCATGGCAAAACCCGTAGGAACTAAAAGTCTTTTTCCGGGCGCTAACGTGAGTTCTTCACCTTCTGAAACGGCGGCCATTAAATCCATGCCAGCACTGTTACTGGTTTCATATTCTGGTAATTTTAGTCCTTCGCCATGAGGTAATATTTGTATAGCGACTGTCGTCATGTTTATTCCTTAAAAAATTCTTTTATACTATGAGCTAATTTCTCAGCGACGGATTTTTTATCCATAGTCGGCCAATTTTCAAGGCCTTCATTCGTTATGAAATGTATCTGATTTTGATCACCCCCCATAACAGTGCCTGAAACATCATTGGCCAAAATCCAATCACAACCCTTTTTATTTAATTTCGATTTAGCGTTATCTAAAACGTTCTCAGTTTCAGCGGCAAAACCGATCACAAGCTTAGGCCGATTTTCGTGATGTGAAATTGTTTTTAAAATATCGGGGTTTTCCGCGAATTCAATTATTGGAAGATCGTTACCCTGTTTCTTAATTTTCTGATCATTAGCATTTTTAACATGCCAGTCAGCAACGGCGGCAACACATATCAAAGCATCAGCGGGCAGGGTATTTTCCGTCGCAGCCATCATGTCCCGTGCGGATTTGACATCGATAATATTCACCCCTCTGGGTTTTTCAATGTTTGTTGGCCCTGAAATTAAGGTGACGTCTGCCCCTTCGTGCGCTAACGCTGTCGCAATTGCATAACCCTGTTTTCCGGAAGATCTATTGGCAATATAACGAACAGGGTCAATTTCTTCATAAGTCGGACCTGCGGTTATGGTAATTTTTTTACCTTGAAGCGGCCCATCAATTTTATTTAAAAAAAAAGCCTCAACTTCGGCGACAATGTCATCCACTTCCGCAAGGCGTCCCGTTCCAATTTCACCGCAAGCGAGATCGCCATCAGCAGGGTTGATCACCGAAATGCCGCGTTCCTTAAGGGTGTTCAGATTATGTTGCGTTGCCGGGTTCGCCCACATTTGACTATTCATGGTGGGCGCAATTATTATCGGCTTATTAGCCGCAAGCAGGGTTGTCGTCGCAAGATTATCTGCGATCCCGCAGGCCATTTTAGCCATAAGATCTGCGGTGGCGGGTGCGACAAGGATTAAATCATTTTCACGGGATAACCTGATATGGCCCATCTCTGCTTCATCAGTTAAGGAAAAAAGGTCTTGATAGACTTTATCTTCGATTAAACTGCTAACGGATAAAGGGGTGACAAACTGTAATCCGCCTTTAGTCAATATCGCTTGAATGATAACGCCCCGTTCGCGAAGGCGACGAATAAGATCGAGACATTTATAGGCAGCAATACCGCCGCCAATGATAAGCAATAATTTTTTATCTTGCAATATATCTGTCACTGGATGTCCTTTCTATTGAATTACCCTTAAAAGATAAGCATTGATGATTAATTTATCAACAGCATATAAAGAGAATAACCAATTGCACTGCCCAATAAACCGCCAACTATTCCATACATAAATAACTTCAATGAGCTGCGGCGCCTTGCGCTTTTGCTTTGCATTTCCCGCATTTGATGGATGACTTGTTCTACATCTTCGATGATTTGCGGTAATCTGGCTAACGTTTCAAAAGTCGTTTTGGCGCCTTCTTTGAGTATTGCAATAGGGCTAAGGTTCTCACTAACCCACTTTTCAATAACGGGGCGTGAGGCTTCCCACATATTAATGTCAGGATTTAAATTTAGGGCAACGCCTTCTGCGGTAACCATTGTTTTTTGTAATAAGATAAGTTGTGGTTGCGTATGCATATTAAAAGTCGCGGTCGTTTCAAACAGTTGCCCAAGAAGGCGGCCCGCTGATATTTCGCGTAAAGGTTTACCGACAACGGGTTCTCCAATTGCACGGATGGCTTGCTTAAATTTTGTATAATCCTGATCGGCGGGTACATACCCCAAATCGAAATGCGCTTTTGCAATGCGGTCGTAATCTTGGTGGGCAAATCCATAAAGAATATCGGCCAAACCTTTTCTGGTTTTGAGATCAATGCGCCCCATAATGCCAAAGTCAATGGCCGTCACTTTATTGCCCTTGCAGGCAAATAAATTCCCTTGGTGCAAATCAGCGTGGAAAAACCCATCGTTTAAGGCTTGACCAAGAAACCCTTGAACCAAATTTTCAGCCAATTTGTTCGAATCAAGGCCTGCTTTTTTAATTTCATCTAACTTTTTAAAGGAAATACCGTCAACCCAATTTGTTGTGAGCACCTGACGACTGGTTCTGTCCCAATCGACGGACGGTACATCATAATATGGATTATCTTTTGTGTTGTGTTTTAATTCTGCGGCTGCGGCAGCTTCAATCCTCAGATCCATTTCAAGCGCGATGACTTCAGCAATTGTATCGACAACTTTTGTTGGTCTTAAACGCCGTGCTTCGCTAGAGAAAAATTCGAAAATTCCTGCGAGCCAACGAAATGCTTCAAGATCACGGCCGAACGCTTTAGCAATTCCGGGCCTTAAGACTTTGACGGCGACTTTATTACCTTCAGGTGTTTTTGCCATATGTACTTGGGCAATTGAAGCGGCAGCAATAGGTGTTTTCTCAAATTCGTCAAAAAGCTCTTCTATTGATGCCCCAAGGTCATCCTCAATAATATCTCGGGCCTGACTTTCTGGAAAAGGCGGTACATTATCCTGTAACTTTAATAAATCGAGGGCGACCTCTGGACCGATGATGTCGGGCCTCGTTGCAAGGGCCTGTCCAATTTTAATGAAACTTGGCCCTAAATCCTGAAGCGCGATAACAAGACGTGTTTCCGGTTTTCCATTTACATCATGTTTTCTATTAAATTTACTTAGTTGCGATAATGCCTTGGGACGATCACCAAAAAGTTCAAGCATATCTATCAAAGCATCATGCTTTGATAGCGTATAGCCTACTTTAATAATGCGACTGATGTGGCGAGCCCATTTAAACATGAAATTAAATTTTCCATCCAGAATGAATTGCAACGATACCGCCAGATAAATTACGATATGTTGTTCTTTTAAACCCTGCTTTATCGATCATAGACTTAAATTTTTCTTGGGTCGGAAATTTGCGAATACTTTCAACTAAATATTGGTAGCTATCTTTATCCCCTGTGATCATTTCACCGAAATGAGGAATAAAATTGAAAGAATAAACATCGTAAATTTTCTTTAAAAGCGGAAGTTCTACTTTACTGAATTCCAGGCACATGAAACGTCCACCCGGCTTTAACACGCGGTAAGCTTCTTTAAGGGCTTTGTCGATATGTGTAACATTACGAATACCAAATGCAATTGTATAGGCATCAACCGATCTATCGGGAAGGGGAAGCATTTCTGCATTGCCGGTGACCCAGTCTATAGGATCAAAAATTCCTTTATCAAGAGCGCGTGCCTTTCCTGCCTTTAACATATTATGATTAATGTCGCAGATGGTCACTTTGGCCGCAGGTCCGTTTTCTGATGTTCTTTTCTCGGCAGCGTTTAAGAGCCGAAATGCAATATCGCCAGTGCCGCCTGCTACATCAAGAAGATGCATTCCCGGTGAAGGTCTTAAGTCTCGGATGAAATCATTTTTCCAAGCACGATGAAGGCCGCCACTCATGACATCATTCATAATGTCATATTTTTCGGCAACACTATCAAAAACGCCGCGGACCATTGACTGCTTTTCATCCTCTTTAATGGTTGAAAAGCCAAAATGGGTCGTGTCGTCTTTTTCTAATTTTTCTTCATTTGTCATATTGCGGAACATAGCGCAGTGTTGCATGCTGTGCCAGTAGAAAACATCAAGAAATCGAAGAGTTTAACCGCAAATGCCTGAATTACCTGAAGTTGAAACCACAAAACGCGGACTTGCCCCCGTTTTAGAGGGAAAAAGAATCATTAAAGTGCACCAGAGGCGGGATAATATCCGAATCCCTATTCCCACTGACTTTGTGAAAAGAATAGAAGGCCAAAAGCTTAAAACAATTGTTAGGCGTGCGAAATACCTGCAGATGTTTTTAGAGAGCGGCGATGTCATTATTTGTCATTTAGGCATGTCAGGTAAGTTCGTTATTAAAGCAAAAGATAAAACACCCTTTGCAAAGCATGATCATGTTATTTTTGAAACGGATCAGGGGATGTTGGCAATTTATAATGACCCGCGCCGCTTTGGGATAATGACAATATGCAGTGAGGATGAACTTGAAGGCCATAAATTATTCAAAGAAATGGCCGCTGAGCCACTGGGCAATGAGTTTAATGGTGAATATCTTTATGAAAAAATTTATAAAAGCAATTCTACGATTAAAGCGCTCCTGCTTAATCAAAAGGTGGTGTTAGGACTTGGCAATATTTATGTTTGTGAAGCGCTTAATAAGGCAAAAATATCGCCGTACCGTAAAGGGACAGAAATTTCAAAAGAAGATACCGAAAGATTGGTGCCGTTAATTCGCGATATTTTAAGCCGTGCTATTGAAGCAGGGGGATCAACTTTAAAAGATTTTGCAGGCGCTGATGGCGACTTAGGATATTTTCAACATCAATTTATTGCTTATGGCTGCGAAAATGAAGGATGTCATAACAGAGGGTGTAAAGGTACGATCGAACGGATTAATCAGGGGGGACGTTCCACATTCTATTGCCCTCAGTGCCAGAAATAAGTAAGCTAATATAATGATGAAAAAAATAATAGTTTTTATAGTGATCGTTTTTACATCGTCTGCTTTTTCGCAGGAAGGTGCACTTCTTGACGATCTGGACTTACCACTTATGGAAGGCCTTGTTGAAAATAGAGAAGCCGCACTTCTTTTTGATAGCCCTGATGGACGCATTATTAATGCAGAAGCTTCAGGCGCCCTAAAGGCAAATGAAGTGAATAATTTTTACCGTATGGTTCTACCTTCTTTGGGGTGGAAAATGAATAACAACAAATCTAATTGTGAGGATGGCGTGCAATATTGCTTATTTGCTAATCGGGAAAAAGAAAGCCTAACGCTGAACGTCATAGAAAATACATCTGGTTTAAAGGTCCTCTTTGCCCTCTCACCTAATTAAATTAAGGATATAAATATGACTTATAGCTCGCTCATTGTTGAGCGTTTAAAAAATGTGGTCCTTATTACATTAAATCGTCCTGACGCTTTAAATGCGTTAAATAATCAAATGATGGACGAGCTTTCGATTGTGTTGAATGATTGTGAAACCGATGATGACGTTCGTGTCATTATATTAACGGGTGGAGAAAAGGCATTTGCGGCCGGTGCCGATATAAAAGAAATCGCCGATAAAGAATATTTAGAATTCTATAAAGATGATTTTATCGAAAAAAAATGGGAAGCCGTTAACCGTTGTCGCAAGCCTGTGATTGCTGCAGTTGGAGGATATGCTCTTGGCGGTGGTTGTGAGCTGGCGATGATGTGTGATTTTATCATCGCGGCCGATAATGCAAAGTTCGGTCAGCCTGAAATAAATATTGGGGTTATTCCTGGTGCAGGCGGCACACAAAGACTGACACGACTCATTGGAAAATCCAAAGCGATGGATATGATCTTAACGGGCCGAATGATGGATGCTGAGGAAGCCGAAAGAAGCGGGCTGGTTAGTCGGGTGGTGCCAATAGAAACGCTAAAAGACGAAGCCATCAAAGTTGCAGAAAAAATTGCGACCATGTCTTTACCAACAACGATGCTTGCAAAAGAATGCGTTAACGAAGCTTACGAAAGCGCATTGGATGCAGGCGTGCGATTCGAGAGGCGAATTTTCCAATCTTTATTTGGAACTCAGGACCAAAAAGAAGGAATGTCAGCCTTTATTGAGAAGCGATCGGCGGACTTTAAGCATAAATAACCTCATAAAGTTGAAAAAAGTGAGTTAATTCAGTCCTTTTCAAGGGAAATAATGAAAAGCTTGTTGACCAATGGGGGTGTCATGTTTATAAGCCACACATTAAATATGACATTAAGGAATTTGAGGATAGTGATTCTCCTGCGTGACTTTTGAGTTAAGCAGTTTTGAGACAGTCCTCACATAAAGGATAAATTTAACATGGCTAATACATTACAAGCTAAAAAAAGAGTACGTCGTAATGCCAAGCGTGAAGATATTAATAAAGCACGTCGCAGTCGTATTCGTACTTATGTGAAAAAAGTTGAACTCGCCGTTGAAGCGGGTAACGCAGACGAAGCAAAAGTAGCTCTTAAAGAAGCGCAACCAGAATTAATGCGCGGCGTGACTAAAGGTGTTCTTCATAAAAAAACGGCATCACGTAAAGTATCTCGTCTTGCAAAACGCGTTAAGGCACTTGGCTAAAACCTAGAGTGTTTCGAGTCGCTCTAGAGAAAGTGGCGAGTCGCGTTTAAAAAAGGGAAATTTTCCCGAAAATTGTCTAAAAAAAGCTGAACCAAACCGGGTTCGGCTTTTTTTTATCGCTTCTCTTTCAGAGATTCCCGATATGTTCTTTTTAGCTAAAAATTGAAATTTTTTAATTTTCTTACGACCTACTACATCTAGTATGTCACCCTAAAGTCAAGACATATGGTGGTGTTTTATTTTATTTTTTTGCGTAACTCTCTGTTGCAACGAGGGGGTATGATGGGTAGGGTTATAACAATAATTTTATCGACATTTGTGGACGATACACACTGTAAAAAGCCGTTTTGCAGCTAAGGTATTCTATGCCTTAAACAGAACCACAAAATAAGTCGAATTTGAGTAAGAACTGGGATCGAAGGAAATGACAGGACAGTATAAAGGGGATGTGACGCCCGAACAGGCGTGGGATCAACTTGCCAATAATGATAATACAGTATTGGTGGATGTAAGAACTCTTGCAGAATGGAAATGTGTCGGTGAGCCTGATTTATCATCGCTTTCAAAATGTGCCAAGTATATAGAATGGGTAAGTTTTCCAGATGGTGCGCCGAACGTCAATTTTCTGGACCATCTAATGAAAGCGGTTCCAAATAAAGATACGACAATTTATTTTCTCTGTCGCACAGGCGTGCGTTCAGTGGCAGCGGCCATTGCAGCAACAAATGCAGGATATGAAAATAGTTTTAACATTTTACAAGGTTTTGAAGGAGCGCCAGACGAAAAGGGGCATCGTGGGCGTAAAACAGGTTGGCAAGCGCTTGATTTGCCGTGGACACATTAATCAGAACCAGTTTGGTTTAAAGGCCAGTTGGGTACAAGGGTAAGAAAATAATTTATGGCGAGTGAGTTAGGACAGCAAAACGTGAAAGGGACCCCTATGAGCAATACCATTGATATGCAATGGAATTTGGTTCTGGATACGTTGCGCACTGAAATAGATGAAAATACCTATAAAAGCTGGTTTAAGCCGCTCGCTCTGATCAATATTGACGGGGGACGTGCGATTATGGCGGCACCAACCCGTTTCATGCGTAATTGGTTGCTGTCAAACTTCGCTGAAAGGCTTAAAAATGCTTGGCAACGGGTCAACATGGAAGTTACCGATATCGACATTATTGTCCTTTCCGGTTTTCAAGGGACAGATAAAGATGTTGAAGATGATGGTATTCAAAAATCTGAAAGCATAACTAAACCTAAAGTAAAATCTAATGCGTCAGTTAAAATGGTAAGCGAGAGCAGTTTTGGAGCGCCACTTGATGCAAGATTTACATTTGATAGTTTTGTTGTTGGCAAATCAAACGAGTTTGCATATGCGGCCGCCCGCAGAGTAGCGGAAAACAAAGATGTTAATTTTAATCCACTT
>DGPL01000033.1:0-200 GCA_002390425.1 Kordiimonadaceae bacterium UBA4441
ACAAGTATGATACCTGTTACGATTTGCACAACGAGCATGAATAGTGCAAGAGAACCAAAGTTCCACCAGTAGTTAAGATTACGAGGCGCATTATAACCAGCACCCAATGAACTATAAATCAACCCCATCATAGGGAGGCGATCTTCGACCCACTTAACAGTAGGATTCGTTGGTTCGAATTTTTTATCTGAAGCCATTTT
>DGPL01000033.1:267-13915 GCA_002390425.1 Kordiimonadaceae bacterium UBA4441
ATAATGTGAACCATGACATGGACAATACCAACCGCCAAATTCACCTTTTTGATCAAGTGGAACGCACCCAAGGTGAGTACAAACACCACTCATTACAAGCCATTCCGGCTTTTGAACGCGATCAGCATCATTTTCTGGGTCAATCAAGTCTTCTGCAGCATCGTCCGCAGCCGCTTCAGCAATTTCATCTGCTGTACGGTGACGAACAAAAACCGGGTTACCACGCCATAGAAACACAGCGCTTTGACCTTCAGCGATCTTGGTTAAGTCAATTTCGATTGAGGAAAGTGCAAGCACGTCCTTTGATGGATTCATTTGATCAACCAATGGCCATACGGCACCGCCAACAGCAACTGCACCCGCAGCGCCAGTGGCTAAATAAAGAAAATTACGTCTTTCTTCAACAACGTCATCATGTGTAGCCATACATAAACCTCGTAAGGGGTTCGATTAATATTATTAACGCGTTAATGACTATACAATTTCTTAGAGGAAAACCTTTGATTTAGAGTATAAAATCAAAGTAATTATATTTCCCCTCACCCATCGCATAGCATGCGAGATCTATTTACCTATATTATCCACATTTTGCAATGCTTTTTAGGTAAAAATCCATATTAATTTAACTTATTATGTCTCATTGTAAATAGTAGATTTAGAATGAGACATACTATCATTGAAAATACGGTATTTTTTTCAAAACTATTTCACATATTTATCAATATGTCCAAATCATATCATTGACAAAATTATGCAACTTTCGTCCAAGTCGGTAAATTGGTGGAACTTTAAAATATAGTATATTTTTAAGAGGCTTAGACGCCCACTCTGTTGCGTTGGAACCAAAATCAGCACTTGTAAAGTCTTGGTCATGCTCGTTAATAAAAGAACATAACTTTTCTAGTCTTTCTTGGTTAACGCGATTTCTAATGATTTGTGTATATTGATCATCTTTTTTCTTAATAAATTCAAAGGGATGAGTAAGAATGACAATATTTTCTATCCCCTTTCTTCGCGCCTTTAATAATAAATATTTCATTTCTGGCCATGAACAACTTGTAATTTGAAGTGATTTAGCAGGAACTTGTCCCATCAAATCTTTATCTTGATATGTAAAAACGGGAACTTCCATTACATCTTGAATCTTTGTTCTACCGGCCTCAAGCCATAATTCACCATCGTCAGGTTTCCAAACCCCAAGTCCAATACTAGAAGATAACGGTATATTCAAATCAGACATAACCTTATAGGTCGTAAGGTCAGCTTGTAAGTTTCCTGTTCTTATCGCATCGGGTCTTTTACCAGCCCAGCGTTCGAATATTTCTATAGAATATTCAAAAACTCTTTTTAATTCTTCATAATCTCGGCCTGCGCATGAATCATTATCGCTCCAATCAATGAAAGAGTCGTCTTTATAATAATGAAGCCACCCAGGATGAATATGCAATTGGGTATCTTGTCCTGCTTTGTTGATTTTTTCGACGATCGACTTCATCGGCTGGTCACCAAAATAGTAATAATTAAGACATTCCACAAAGAAAGTACTTTTAATGCCATATTTATTAAAAGTATCCAGAAGAAAATCAACACCATGTCCTTTACCATCAATTTCACATAACGCAATTGGCTCAGCAACAGGCTTCTTGCGAGGATCATCAAACGAACCAGCAATACTAAACTCTGTATCTATTGTAATGGTGACTTCTAATGGTTTAAGCATAAATCATTCTCTGGCAAACGATTTAAATTTCACTGGTTCAAGGACCGATTGCCCACTTCTATATTCTAGCTCACCTTCTGGCATATCTGTTTTAACGCTTTGAATAGCACGGACTACATCCATTCCTTTGGTGACCATTCCAAAGGCAGCAAACCCTTGCCCATCAGGATTGCGCATACCGCCAAAGTCAAGAGATGGTTGATCATTTATACAAATAAAAAACTCTGATCCCGCGGTATCTGGTGCCCCTCTCGCCATTGATATCGTTCCATCAAGATGCTTTAAACCAGTATCACTTGTGCGCTCAAGGGGTATCGGATCATAACGCGCGATGTCACTATTACCACTAATGCCACCTTGAATGACCTCAATTTTGATATCATTCTGTTCTTGGTTTTGCATATGTACGACGCGATAAAAAGCACCATCATTCATTAGCCCATTATCGATATATTTAAGAAAGTTATTCACTGTAATCGGCGCTTTATCGGCATATAAATCAATATGTATGTCACCCATTGTCGTTTCTAGTTTCACTTTTACAGTATCAGATTCAGTTTTCTTTTCACTAGTAATCAATGAAACTAAAACCACTAAAGCGACTAGCAAAATTAATATTAAAGAAATTTTACGTAACATAATTTTCCTCTTTATATAATGGCTTCAGAGCGATTTTTCGGACCACCATCACGCACTTTAACGAACCATAAGATAACAAAAACCAGCAGAACAAGTACACCAATAACAATATTATTCATATTATCCCACCCTACTCTATCGAGCATAAATCCTGAAGATAGTGTTGCCAACCCGGAAAGTCCAAATACAACAAAATCATTAAGACCCTGTACATAAGCTTTTTCTTCTTCGTTATAAGCATGCTCAAGAAGTGTTGTTCCAGCCGTAAACATAAAGTTCCAACCTATTCCGATTAAAACCAATGCAGCGTAGAAATTATATAATTCCACACCTGCTTTCGCGATTAACGTCGAAACAAGCATTAATATCATTCCACCCAAAATCATTTTTATCGACCCGAAACGTGCAATGAGTGTTCCTGTAATTATTGCCGGCGCAAACATAGAAATAGAATGCCATTGAATAACACCCGCTGCTTCTTCAACTAAAAAGCCGCAAACTTCAACCACTTCAAGTGGGGTTGCTGTCATAATAAATGACATTGAGAGATAAGCAGCTGTTGCGCTAAGTGACGCACAAATAAAAGCAGGTCTTTTAAGTACATCCATTACTTTTGGATTAGCCGCAGGCACATGATCGTCTGGCAGTTTTTTACGTGGAGGCAATTTTATCAAATAAATTAATGTACACGCGACCAAACTTAAAAATATAATCAAACAATAGGTTCCCGCATAAACAACAGGTTCAAAATAATTAGATTCAAACAAACGCGCCAATGTTGGCGCAGAAAGCCCTGCGAGAACTCCGCCCAAGATAACATATGATACCGCCTGTTTATGGTAAGATTTTGGGGATACTTCCATTGCCGTAAAACGATAATAATTGGCAAACGACTGATAAGTACCATGGCTAAAAGTAGCAAGGCATAACAAAAAGTAGTTATTCGTATAAATTGAGATCACTGCTAATAATCCGCCAATTCCACCAAAAGTGGCACCGGTATAAAAACCCGCTTTACGCCCGAAGCGTTTCATAAACATTGAAGCTGGAAATGCAAATGCTGCTGTTGCTAAAAATGCAGTCGCCGCTGGAATAGTTGCAAGCGCATTATCTCCGGTCATCATTTTAGCAACAAGAGAGGAATAAGTAATCACAGTGACTACAGACGCCAATAACACAAACTGCGCCATTGAAAGTAAGAATAAATTACGCTTTACATTATCCATGGAAAATCCTTGGCTTTTAATTATTTAATACCAACCCGTCATAGGCGGGTTCGACCCTATTTGGCAACTCATTTTTTAAGGTTTCATAATCCAGATCAGCCATCATATGAGTAAGAACAGCTTTTTTGGGCTTAAATCTATCAATAAATGCCAATGTTTTCTCATAATGACAATGTGTTGGGTGTGGATCATGTCTAAGACAATCAACAATCCATATGTCTAAGCCTTCAAGATTTTCATAACTAGATTCGGGAATATCATTAAAATCCGTACAATAACAAACATTACCAAATCTAAACCCATATGAAATAATGCCACCATGAATTAATTCTATTGGTTGAACATCAATATTTCCTATTTTAAAAGGCGATAAATCAATCTCATTGGCTTTACAGATCGAAGGATAACCCTTTCTACCGCTAAAAATATATCCAAAGCGAGATGTTAAAACATCCAAAGTATGCGCATTGGCATAAATGGGAACATTATCGTTCATATTCTGTGCGAAAGCGCGCAAGTCATCAATGCCATGTGTATGATCAGCATGATCATGGGTATATAAAACGCCAGTTAAGGACGTTATACTAGCGCTTAGTGCTTGCTCTCTAAAATCAGCCCCTGTATCAACAATTAAACGTGTATCTCCTTGCTCAACCATTATAGATGCACGTCTGCGGCGATTTTTAGGATTATTTGGATCGCAATTGCCCCAGCCATTATTGACTTTACCGCCAATTCGGGGAACGCCTTGCGATGTACCGCATCCTAAAATCGTTATTTTCATTTGCCCGCTGGTCTTTCGGTTTTGCTAAATAAATCGAAGAAATTATCAGTGGTTACTTTCGCTAATTTTTCATAACTAACCCCCATATGCTCTGCTAAAAATTCTGCTGTATGCATTACATATGATGGTTCACATGATTTTCCGCGCATTGGGACTGGTGCTAAAAAAGGTGAGTCCGTTTCGATTAACATTTTCTCTAACGGAATTTTTTTAACGGCCGCCTGTAAATCTTTAGCGCTTTTAAATGTGATAATACCGGAAATAGAAATATAACAGCCAATATCAAGGCTTTCTTTAGCAAACCATTCGCTCGCGGTAAAACAATGAATAACAGCGGGATATTCGCCTTTTTCCATTTCTTCTCTCATTATGCGTGCGCAGTCATCATCCGCATCTCGCGCATGAACAATTAAGGGCAACCCCGTTTCGCGGGATGCTTCAATATGCGCTAAAAAATTTTCCTGCTGCTTATCTCTTGGCGAACGATCATAATAATAATCAAGTCCGGTTTCACCAATACCCACAACTTTTGGATGCTTTGCTTTTTCAATCAATTCTTGTGCCGTTATACCATACTCTTCTTCAGCATCATGAGGATGACTTCCTACCGTTGCCCAAATATGATCATGCGCTTCGGCAATTTTTATCACATCGTCAAATTCATTAAGTCTGGCGTTAATCGCAAGCATAGTACCCACACCATTTGCCGCAGCACGCTCAAGCACACCATCCATGTCATCGACAAGATTTCCATAATTGAGGTGGCAATGACTATCTACTATAAATGGCTTATTCATTATTCATTTTCCGCAACATAACGTGGGAATACTCCCTCAGGTTTTTCCATTTTTGTTCCCGATGCCAATCGGTGATCAGCCCCTAACTTATCAAACCCACGCTCAGAAGCCGGAACTTTAAGAAGATCAATTAACTTAGATGCGCTATCAGGCATAATAGGCTGTGTAATAATACCAATCTGACGAATTATTTCAGCTGTAGTATAAAGTACCGTTCCCATTCGTTCTGGATCGGTTTTCTTTAATGCCCATGGCTCCTCACAGGCAAAATAGCCATTGGCATCAGATACAACTTTCCAAATGGTCTCAAGCGCTTTATTAAATGCCTGCACGTCCATATGATCTCTAACTTTTGGCAACAATCCATCTAAAGCACTTAAAATAGCATTATCCGCTTCAGTATTATCCCCCGGTGTTGGCATTACACCATCACAATTTTTGAAAATCATACTTAAACTACGTTGTGCAAGATTTCCCAAATCATTTGCAAGATCGCTATTGATACGGTTAATTATGGCTTGCTTATTAAAATCGCCGTCATTACCAAACGGAACTTCCCGCATTAGGAAATAACGCACTTGATCTAGGCCAAATTCATCAACTATCTGAAAAGGGTCGATAACATTGCCAAGCGATTTGGAAATTTTTTGCCCTTCATTGGTCCACCAACCATGGGCGAAAACGCGTTTTGCAGGCTCAATCCCTGCGCCCATTAAAAAGGCAGGCCAATAAACGGCATGGAAACGTAAAATATCTTTACCGACCATATGAATATCCGCTGGCCAGAACTTCTGAAACGTGCTGCTTTCCATGTCAGGATAGCCTGCTGCCGTCATATAGTTGGTTAAAGCATCAATCCAAACATACATAATATGCTTGTCATTTCCAGGAACCGGCACGCCCCATTTAAAGCTTGTTCTGGAAACGGATAAATCTCTAAGTCCGCCTTCAACAAAACTTTTCACTTCGTTTTTGCGGCTTTTTGGTAAAACGGTAGGATCCAAACTTTCATAAAAATCAAGTAACTTATCTTCAAAAGCTGAGAGCCTAAAGAAATAGCTTTCTTCCTCAACCCATTCAACGGGGGCTCCAGTAGGTGCAAGTTTTTCACTGCCCTCAACTTCAATTAGCTCATTCTCGCCATAAAAAGCTTCATCACGGACAGAATACCACCCTGCATATTTATCCAAATAAATATGACCGTTCTCTTCTAATTTTTTCCATAGCGCTTGGCAGGCGATTTTATGGCGTTCTTCCGTCGTGCGAATAAAGTCATCGTGGGAATAATTCATAAAATCAGCAAGTTCACGAAACCTTTGTGATACTTGATCGCAAAATTCAAGTGGTGTCTTACCCGCGGCGGCGGCCGATTTTTCAACCTTTTGACCATGTTCATCGGTTCCTGTTAGAAACATAACATCATACCCATCAAGCCGTTTAAAGCGTGCCATAACGTCACATGCCAATGTTGTATAAGCATGCCCGATATGCGGAACATCATTCACATAATAAATTGGGGTTGTAATATAAAATGCGTCTTTCGCTGACATTAAATTTCTTTCTAATTTTCTTTTTATTCTTTATCGCGTCTTTAAGGCTGAATTGATCATATTTAAAATATCAATAACCGTTTGTTTCCGGTCCATATTCAATTGATCAGTCACTTTCATTTTTTCGGATATCTTTTCCCACAGGCCTGCCCACTGATCAAGTGGTATTATTTCGCCTAGTTCTTCCATTAGTTTAAATTCTTCGGTCAATGCTTCTTTAATATTATGAGTATGTCCCGTATTTAAATAACTTACATGACGCACCATACGGCTAATAAACTGTGAAAGCATTTCTGAAAATAATAAAAATGTGTCCCCAGATTTTTTCGTAGTTATAGCGCCGGCAAAATCATGCATTAACGGCACATTGATATTTGGCATCGTTGAAAGAAGTCCTAGAATCTCTCGGTATACCTTTAACCCTTGGTGTTCTATTAAAGAAATCGCATAGCCTGGGCTGCCGTTTGATAAAGCAACATATCCGTCAATTATATTTTCTTCCTTATCAGGATAATTTTTTTGTAAAATTTCTTTCACTGTTTGGGATTTTAACGGCTTTAACGGAAGCATCCGACATCTAGATTTAATCGTCGGCAATAATCGACCCGGCGCATGAGCAAGGATGATAAGAATAGAGTTTTTTGGTGGTTCTTCTAATATTTTTAAAATTGCATTGGCTGCATTTCTATTCATTTCATCGGCCGTATCAACGATTGCAACACGCCAACCGCCATCGGAAGAAGTTTTATGAAAAAACTGATTTATCTTTCTAACATCATCCACAAGAATATTACTTCGCATCTTGCCTGTTTTGGGGTCTTCTGTACGTTCAGTAATCATTAAATCCGGATTACTTCCCGCATTAACTAAATGGTTTGCTTGACTTTCTAAATCAGTTTCTAGGCTGGTTAAGGCAGCTTTTTCTAGCACATCCCCAAATAAGCCCGGCCCTTGATCATCTTCTGGTGGATTATTAAGTAAGAAACGAGCCATTTTATAAGCTAGGGTTGCCTTACCAATCCCCTTAGGTCCGGTAATCATCCAGGCATGATGTATTTTTTCAGCATTAAAGGCATCAAGAAACAATTGTTCGGCGTGCTCATGCCCAACAAGTTCTATTGTATTTCGAGGAATTAATGCTTCTTCACTGTCCATTAATAATGCCAAAAATTATTCTAAAATTATATGACTATGTAACATTAAAAAGAATAAAATGGCTATTGATAAATGACCATATAAGTAAAATTATAATTCATTTATCATTTGACGATATTTTTCGGCTTCTTCTAAATCAACATTTACGCCCAAACCTTGTTCATAAATTGTTACTAACATCCTAAGAGCACCTCTATGGCCTGACATCATTGGCTGCTCTCTTTTTAAGGATAGCGTCTGATATTTTTGATAACCAACTGTATCCGCATATAATGGAATAGGACTTTCTCTTCTTGGCTTAGAAGCGCGCTTTAACCAAGATATAGCTCTCATATAATCCTGATCTTCAAAGGCGGCTACACCCAATTCATATTGAGAGTTAGGATCACCTTGTTTTGCCATACAATTGCGATATGAATTACGGTCAGATGAAAGTGTTGAACAATCAACCGTCATTGTTCCACACGCTTGAAGTGAAAAAAATGTTAAAGCCATCAAAATGTAAAAGATGATTTTCATAGCAATTCCAATTTTGGAGCAATTGCTTGCCATATACGGTTAGCCACTTCATCAATCGTACCCTTGGCACTAACAACTATGCAACGTTCAGGATGTTTTCTTGCAATATCTAGGAAACTTTCTTGAAGCTTTTTATGAAATTCAGCTCCCATGCGTTCATAGCGATCTTCTTTATCCGTATTTTCTTCTTCACGCTCCAAAGCACGATTTAATTCTTGCCCATCCAAAACAATCGTCACGTCAGGCCAATAATTACCCGTCGAAATTTTGTGTAGCTTAAGTAATCTCTCTACATCAACGCCTTGACCATACCCTTGATAGGCAAGGGTTGAATCTACATATCTGTCTGATATCACCCAAGTACCACTCTCAATGGCAGGGAGAACTGTTTGTTCAAGGTGTTCCGCCCGTGCCGCATTATGCAGAAGCGCTTCGGTCATCGGATGCCACTTATCTGTCCCACCCTTGACTAACAGTTCACGAATTTCTTCCGCACCTGGTGACCCACCCGGTTCACGCGTTAATTGGCACTTAACGCCTTTTTTAATTATTTTTTGATGAAGCAGGTTAACTTGAGTTGATTTTCCAACTCCTTCGCCGCCTTCAAAGGTAATAAATTTACCTTTATTACTCACCAGATGATCCCATTAACATATATCCAAAGGCCGCTTTGATGCGGCTCATACCACCGAGTGTATCCACATCATTGTCAGCTACAAGTGGGTAAGATTTCGTTTCCATACCCTCAGACGAAAGCTCAAGCGTTGCTATGGGCTGTCCTTTTTGAATAGGTGCAGGAACTGGGCCATCATAGACAACCTTTGCCGTCATATTGCGTCTTGCTTGTCTGTTCATAGATAATGTCACTCCCTCTTCTACGATGAGAGGAACCGTCGCTTCTTCACCAAGCCAGACATCCGCATTATCAATCACTTGACCCGCTTCAAGCATGTCGTAAATACCGAAATTTCTAAACCCATAATTCAATAGTCTGGTTGATTCACTGATACGCGCATTGTCACTAGACATACCATTAACAACCAACACCAAACGCCTGTCAGCGGAAACCGCCGATGACGCAAGGCCATAACCACCTGCTTCTGTGTGGCCAGTTTTAAGTCCATCGGCACCTTCCATGCGGTAAAGAAGCCTATTACGGTTTGGCTGATTTACACCGGCATAGCTAAATTCGCGCTCCGCAAAAATCGAATAATATTCTGGAAATTCAGTAGCAAGCGCCAACGAAAGTGTCGCAATATCACGCGCAGACATATAATGTTCCGGATCAGGCCATCCATTCGTATTCATAAAATTACTGCTTGTTAAACCTAAGTTTGCGGCTTCATCGTTCATCATATTAACAAATACATTAACATCCCCCGCAATCGCCAATGCGAGCTGTGCGCAGGCATCATTACCAGATTGAACAATAATACCCCGCAGAAGATCAGCAATCGTCACCGTATCACCGGCATTAACATACATTGTTGAGCCTCTATCCTGAGTACTCGTATTACGCCAATTTTGCCATGTGGGTGTGTTTTCTACATAATATTCATCATCTAAACTAATACTGCCATTTTTTAATTGTTGAAACGCAATATAAACGGTCATTAGTTTGCTCATGGATGAAGGCGTCATTTGCTCATCGGCATTTTTTTCAAAAAGAACATCACCGGTTGA
The DNA here is from genome assembly GCA_002390425.1 of Kordiimonadaceae bacterium UBA4441. Taxonomy (GTDB): domain Bacteria; phylum Pseudomonadota; class Alphaproteobacteria; order Sphingomonadales; family Emcibacteraceae; genus Pseudemcibacter. Next base: position 10,341 of record DGPL01000033.1, read on the forward strand.
GGCCTCTATCAAAATAGCTTGCTTAGCCGGGCTCGATAAGGTCTGCGCAATGGCACCACTAAATGACGCAACGGTCACTAACCCTGTAAATGCGAGTAGTCGAAACGATTTATTAAATTTCATTTTATTTTACCTTAATTTCTTGCTCTTTTGTTTTCTTTTAATTTTTAAGACCCGTATTAATCAAATACGACTTTGGCGGTATTATGGCCAAGATCCAACACTTGCTTTAGTGCCGCATTTGCAGTCGTTGTTGAATGAAGCGGCCCAATTCTTACACGATATAATTTTCGCCCGTTCAAGGTTATTCCTTCCATCGCAATGGCCCCAATATGTTTGACACCACTTATTACTCTGGATGCACCACTAATTTGACTATAAGCGCCTACCTGAACATAAATATCATCACCGACTTCTGGAGCGGCAGGTCCAGGGTTTAAAGATGCGATTTGCGTTGGTGTAGTCACCGTTTGCGGAGGATTTAAAACTTCCAGTGTTTCAACCGCCACATTACCTACTTCCTGCTTTTCCAAAGCCGGCGGCATTTCAGACATTGCCACTTGGGCGGGTGCATTTGGCCCTGAGACGGCCTCCACCCTCACACGAGTTGTACCGCGTTTTTCGAAACCTAATAATTGAGCCCCTCTTCGTGAAACATCAATCAGTCGATTTCCGACAAAAGGTCCGCGGTCATTGACACGTAAAATTAATGACCGCTTATTTTCCAAATTCGTTACACGTACGTAGCTCGGCATCGGCAATGTGGTGTGAGCCGCTGTCAGCGCATTCATATCGAAAATCTCACCATTCGCTGTTTGTTTTTTGTGAAAATCAGGTCCATACCATGATGCAATACCAACTTGGTTATAAGTGGGATCAATTTTGGGCGTATACCACTTTCCCGCAATTTGATATGGATTTCCAACTTTTACCCCTGGTGGAGCCTCAGGCGCAGATGTTTGAGTTGGCGGTGGCGTTGTCGCACAAGCACTTAATATGGCCATTAAACCCAATAAAAGCGTAATTTTATAAAAATTCATCTTCATCAGAACCTATTTCAATTCATCTGACAATAAGCTTACACCTAAAGCATATAGATTAGAGCAATTATAAGTCAGAATTGAACGAAAATTTTGATATGTCAGATATGCTGGCCCTTCTATTCCCATCGGCATTAAAAGTGTGGCCTCAATATTCGTATTCGTAACTTTAGGAAGATCGCTACCATCAAGGTTACGAACACCCATTTCCTGCCATTCATCTAATGAGTATTTTTTACTATGGTCTTTTAAAGCACGCTTACATGATCTTGGCGGGTTTGGTTCATGGGTTAAATCAACTAGTGCCTGTCTTTCTCCAATATCATCTGGCAATTTTACTTCGCGTCCCCATGTTTGATCAGGACGCCAACCGTGAACACTTAAATAATTACCGATAGATCCGAAAACATCTGCTTCGTTTGTCCAAATGTCTTTTCTGCCGTCACCATCCATATCATAAGCATACGCAAAAAAGCTGGTCGGCATAAATTGGCCTTGCCCCATAGCACCGGCCCATGAACCGATCATTTTATCGGGTGCAATATGACCTTCTTCAAGGATCGTTAATGCCTTTAATAACTCTTTTCTAAAAAAGGCGCTGCGGCGCATATCATAGGCTAATGTCATTAATGACCGAACGATATTAAAATTACCCGTGTAGGTACCGTAATTGGTTTCCATTCCCCAAATCGCAGCAATGAAGCGTTTTTGAACGGCGATATCTCTGGCCGACGGATTTAAAACTTCTGCAAATTCGGCCATCTTACTGCGACCATTTTTTATGCGAAGCGGGCTAACACGACGTTCCAAATACTGTTCTGCGGTTTGCGTAAACTCAGGTTGACGTCGATCTAGCTCAACCACTTTTTCATTGGGTGTTAGGTCTTTAAAGGCTGCATCTAAAATTTGATCAGAAATTCCTTCTGTTCTTGCTTCCGCCTTAAATTCCTCTAACCATGCATCGAAAGGAACTGGATTATCAGGTACCTGACGCTGTGCATGCGCCACAAAAAAAGTGAAGGAAAGGATAGTGGAAATAAATGAAAGAAAAATAGCTCTGATCAATGATCTGCCCTTATATTTTTGTATTAATATTATGATATTTTTTATTACCATATATATAGTTTATAAATCATGGCGTTTCAAAGGCAAATACGATTTTTAATGAAAAAAATTAATATTATGAAAAAAGAACAATCTGCTCTTGACCTTAAGGCAGTGATCCGTTAAATCCTCATGCACGCACATCGCGATACATCTTATGGAGAGGTGGCAGAGCGGTTGAATGCACTAGTCTTGAAAACTAGCAAGGGTGCAAGCCCTTCGTGGGTTCGAATCCCACCCTCTCCGCCATTTATTTAGCAGATCATATGATCTGCTTTTTTTTTATATTTTTTTAGTGTAGATATATTTGATCGAAACAAATGATATGGGAGTTCTATTGAGTACCGCTGAAAATACTATCCAACTAGTGCCAAAAAGAAAATGTGGTGGTTGCAATGTCTGTTGTCATTCTCTTCAGATTGAAACAACGGGGCTCGTTAAAAGACCTAATGAGAGATGCCACAACCTTTCTAAAGGCGGGAAATGCGGGCTATATCCGGATTGGCCTAGCTTATGTCAGGAATATTTCTGTGCATGGCGTGCTTTGCCGGACCTTAGTGATGAATGGCGGCCGGATAAAATGAATGTTTTACTTGAATTTTCACAAGAAAATTTTCCACCCCCTTTTTCCGGTAGAACTGGTTTTAGAATTACCATCTTGGACAAATCGAGAGTAAGATCAAATTATAAACTTGCTACATTCGTAGCAAGCCAAATTAAAAATGGCGTACCTTGTATACTCTCCTACGGAAACAATCACGGTGAGAACCCTGCCACAGTTTTCTTAAATGTTGCTTTACAACGCGCCGTTATGAGCGGACAAAATAAAGCTATCAGCCAAGAAATACTTAAAGCCGTCAATGTTTGTGAAAAAATGCCAAAACAAAAAACCATCATTGAAGATGGCAAAATTATTGACGTTTAATCCATTTCATTAATGCTTATGCTATACACTCTCCATTGATTGTTCGGATCGTCACCTTGCATAAGATTACCAGATACCCAGCCACTTTCAGAAGCTTGAACGACACGAGATATGTTGACTTTAGTATTATAGGTGCTCAAGTTATGAGTTGAAGCCTGCTGACCAATAGTATGTTTAACATTCCCGCCAGATGATCCCAATGCATCGACAATAATTTCGATTAGATATTTTTTATCTTTTTCAAGGTTAAACTATAGGTTAGAAGCCCTGGAATAACGCCCTTTGAAAAAGCAACAAAATTATTGCTGTTACTTAAATTTGTAGATTGCGGGTATTGATATGCAAGATAAGCCCTATTATGAAACGCGGGGGCTTTAGGGGTTAATGTTACATTTAATTTTCCTTTTGGGGCTTGTTGTAACGTTCCCATACCACCAGGCCTAGGTGACGGATTTGCAGGAATTGCACGTATCGAAGTTGCGGGACTTTGTTGAGACGCACCATTT
>DGPL01000033.1:13984-114080 GCA_002390425.1 Kordiimonadaceae bacterium UBA4441
CTATTCATTGTTCTCGCTGGAGTTTTAATTTGTGCAGCTATTTTTGCCCTAGTTTGTGCACTTGCATTACTTAAAGGTGCAATTGAGATTAATGACAAAGATATTACTACTGATAACAAAATTTTCATGTTCTTCTCCCTAAGAAATTACCTTATTTTCCCCATATAATTTATAATATACCATAGTTTTACATTTTTTGCTTATTGGAATTTCTTTATTGCTGTAGAGTGGTGATCACACAATCTTTGAAAGGTACACTATGAATTTAAAATCAATTATTTTTTCTACATTAATCGCTGCAGGACTAAGTGCATGTGGTGATAGTTCTTCTGACAATAACGCTGCAGCAAATGATGCAGCATCGGATATGGCCGAACAATCTTCATCTGCAATGGATTCTGCATCAGAAACTGCTGGTGAAATGGCTGATCAAGCTGAAGAAATGGCCGGGGAAGCCATGGATCAAGCTGAAGAGATGGCCGACGATGCTATGGATAAAGCTGGTGAAATGGCAGACGATGCCATGGATAAAGCTGAAGAAGTCATGGAAGACGCGAAAGAAGAAGGTTCAAATATGATGGATGCAGCAGAAGACAAAGCATCTGAAATGAACGTAACTCCTCCTATGTAATTAGAAAGTAATTATTTCTCCCATACGACGGGAAATAATTCGCAATCCAATTTTTCCCCGGGCGCAAGTCCGGGGTCAAATGGAATATCCGCCGTTGCGATACGCGGGTCCCACACCACATCATCACCCGTCCATCGCGTTGCATATCCACGACGCCTTACTTTTGCCGCGCTGTTACCTTTAGCACCATGAATGATATTTGCATGATGGATCAAGCAATCACCCGGTTTTAAATCATAACAAACAATATCCGTTTCTGAATATGTTTCTTCAATATCTGGCATAAACGGTAAATCGGTTTGATTATAATGATCATGGCCGTCACCACTAAAACTCTCTGGTCGATAAGATTGTCTAAGATGCGATCCTTTAATATACCTTACGCCGCCTGTCTCTTCTGAAACATGATCCATTGCAAACCAAATTGAACAAATTTGCTCACCTTTAATTTTCCAATATGGTCCATCCTGATGCCATGGGGTTGGCTCAATTGATCCCGGCTCTTTAACAAGCAAATGATCAAAGAACATGTTAATTTTAGTTGAACCCATTAAGTCGGCGGCTATTTTCGCCGCTTCACTTTCAAAAACAAATTTTTTAAAATCATCGTTTCGGGTCCAAATATATTGGTCACCAAAAAATCGTGTCGATTTTTCCTCGTCGGCATACTCTTCTGCAAGCTCACCAGGGTTATTCATATTTTCTTCGGTAGCGTTTCTAAGAAATTCAATCCATTTGGGATCAAATGCGTTCGTTAATTTAATCACCCCTTCTTTGGCATATTTGTCGCGTAAATCTTGATTAATCATTTTGCTGACCTCTCTTCGCAATCAAATATATCAAACTACCAATCGTAAAAACGCCCAAAATTAACCCACCGATTATGGGATTGTTGAATATATGCATAATGATAAATGCCGCAGAAATTAGAAAGAGAAGTACCGAGACAATTTTAATAACAGGTTTTGGTAATTTAAATTCTGCACTGTCATATTCATCCTTCATGATCTTAGGAATGCGATATAAACTTACGGCAATGAATAATTGCTGTAATAATAATCCTATAACCGCTACCAGTGCATATTCCTCAACACCACTTCCCAACAGCACCACTAGAACACTTAATAAGGTATATGTAATAATCGCATTTGCCGGCGTGTTAAATCGTTTGGTTTTAGTTGATAAAAATGACGGGAAAATTCTTGCTTCTGCAATAACCAATATATCACGCGAATAACCTAATATTAATCCATTAACCGTCGTGGCTGCTGCCGCAATAATTGAAATCACCAATGATGTTATAACCCAATTTGGTAGAAAGCTTTCTGCAACCTCTAGGACAGGAGTTTGCATTTCTGCAAAAGGTATATCGGTATTTATGCCACTTAAAATTAGTGAAACTCCACCATATGAACCAAGTACAAGCACAAAACTAATTGCCAAGCCTAGTGGTATATTTTTTGAAGGGTTTTTTATTTCGCCGCCAAATTCTAGTAAGCTTATAAAACCAGCAAATGAGAAATATCCTATACTAGCTGCCATAAAGACTGACACTATGCCATTTGGCATAAAAGGAGTTAAGTTTTCAACTTCAAATCGCGGTAAACCTGAAATAATAAATATGCTTAGCATAATCAGGAAAAATATAACCATGGCGCCCTGCACTTTTACCACAAGTGACGAGCCAACAATATTTATAAGTCCAAAAAGCAATATGATCGATGCGGCTGCAACGGTTTTATCAAGAGACGGTATAAAATAAACGATATAATTTGCAAAACCATAGCCAATGAAAGAATTCACCAGCACCACAGACCATAATAAAATCCATACCGCCATAAACCCTAAAAACGGAGAGAGCAACCGAGTGATTGCAACAAATGTGCCGCCCTCTGCCGGCATTAACGTACCTATCTGAGCTGTGGCAAAGCAAGTAATAATCGCCATTCCACCCGCAATTGCATAGGCCAATAGTACTGATGGTCCAGACATTACAATAAGTTCGGCAGGTAAAATGAAAATTGAAACGCCAACCACGAACCCCGTAATTGTAAAGATTAACCCCCATAACCCAATTGTCTTTAAATCGTTTTTATCATCAGACATTTATTTTTCCCTTTTTAATAGCCTACTTATTAGTTTTGCAGCGATCAAGGTGAAAAGTTTTATGAACAGAACTTAACATTAGTATTCAGAAACCATTCAGCTGTATTTTTATATATTGTAATCAGGAAAAGGGCTTCGTTTAAAGTTAGTTTTAAAAAGGAGACCCATTATGAAAACGACAACAAAATTAATCACAGTGATTACGACATTGGTAATCGGCCTTTCACTGTCAAACGGCGCAAACGCTCAAGATCGTTATAAGTATCGAAACGCCCCTGTTGTTATCACCGATGTAGATTATGGATATAATGCCCCGCGGTTTAGGAATAACGGTGTTTATTCACACAATTATCGTGGCCGTTATTACGTCAATAGCAGAACTCCAAAAATCGATAAAAAGATCAGGCGTTTAAAGCGAAAAAAGGCACAAAAATTACGTCGCATGCGCCGCGTTGCCGCTGGGAATTATTATGAACGTCCCGTTCAATATGCCCCAGTGGTATATAACAGACCCGTTTATGATCGCCCGGTTATCTTCATACCCGTCCCCTTCATGAGATAATCGGCATCATTAAGATACCGCATCCCTATTTTTGGGGGTGCGGTATTTTTTATGCTTCAATTGTCCACATTTTTTGATCCCCCGGAAAATGCGATCCGTTATCTTCACCAACTTCTTTTTCAATAAGCTTATTAAGCCTATCATTTAGCATCATTATGTCTTGCTTGTGGGCTTCTGGATCTTGCGCCAAATTATTTAATTCAAGTGGATCTTTTTCAATATCGTAAAGCTCAATATCATTTCGGCCTAATAATTGTGTCCAACTTGAGGGGCTGTGATGATCGCCTGGCGTAAACCAGCGGGAATATTTATATTTTTTCGTAATAATACCGCGGCCTAAGGTCCTGGTATCAAATTGGATAAAATCATCCGGCCACGTAAATGTTACTTTTGGACCGCCATTGGCTTCTGCCACTTTGGCTAACATTCTTTTCTTTTCTAAGCGCGGGTTTCCTTGAGTAGTATTGCTGAAATTTACCAATATTTCTTCACGTTCTTTAACCCAATCACCAAAAACCATTTTCGAATAATCTATTCCCTTAAGTCTGTTATCAATTTCCTTAAAGTCACCACCAACTAAACCTATCAAAGTTGGTACAAGATCAATCGCACTCATCAGTGCATTTGATTTAACTCCTTTAATGCCATCTGGATGACGGATTGCGAGCGGAACGTTCAAATTTTCTCTATACATAAAGGGCCCTTTATGGCGCAATCCATGCGCACCGCCCATTTCACCATGTTCAGAAGTTAATATCACAATCGTATCTTTTGCTAGATCGTAAAGATCAAGTGCATCAAGCATTCCACCAATAATCTGGTCGCTATCAATCAAACATGCAGCATAATAATTTAATACATTTTTACAGGCTTCTTCATCTTTTACGTCCTGAACACCATAAAAATACTGCCCCATTTCCACATATTCAGTTTGTGCTTCTGGTTTAGTTGATAAATCATCATCGAAATTTTCAGGAACATCAAAACCAAAATCATGATTATAAGGATAATAATCTTGTGCCGGTCTCATTTGACTGACAAGACCAGGCCTAAGTCTGGTTTCAGCTTGCTTGCCATTGGCATCAAGCCACATAATATCGTGCGGATTAACAAAATTTACCGCGAGTAACCATGGCTCACTGCTACCTCTTTGACGTTTAAGATATTCTTTTGCATCGGCAAGGGTTTCTTTATCCTTTTCGGCGCCTTCATATACTAAACCACCAGTATCCCCTTTCCTATGCCATTCATCAAACCCAAACTCCTGAAGTGCTTTACGGTTATCATTATCATTAAAGCCTACGGATAAATGCCATTTGCCTTTGTAGGCTGTTTTATAACCCATTTTTTTAAAAATTTGGCCAATGGTGGGCGTATTATCTGCATTGAATATCGGATCACCTTCACCAAGTCCGGGGTTCGTGAATATGGTCGTTTCCTGAACATGACGGCCAGTGTAGATTACGGAACGTGACGGTGCGCAAGACAATGTACCAATATTATACTCTTCAAATGATAAGGCCTCAGATGCAAATTTCTCTCTGATAGGAAGGCTCAACCCTTTTGGCATTGTTGCCCATGCCCGCTCCTGATCCATCATTATAATCAAGACATTTTTCTTATTTGATGAATTTGCCATTTGCTGTGCTTGGGCCATATCGGTGGCCTTTGCAATCGTTATACCTGCTGCGGTCGCAGCAACTCCTTTTGAAAATTCACGTCTTGTAATTTTATTACCTGAATTTTTATTCTCAGCCATTTGATATATCCCTATTTTTAAAACCTACCACAACATACTTTCATTTTATCACCTGTTATCGCGCTCGAGGCATCGGAAGCATAGAATAATGCTGCTTTTGCAACCTCTTCTGGTGATACCCATCTTTTTAAGGCAGCTGGATCAGTATAGTTTTCTTTTGTTATTTCTTCAATACTGCGCCCTTCAGCACTCGCGCGACGCTCGAGTATTCTATCCATATTTTCGCCCGATACGGCGCCCGGCATCAACGCATTTACACGTACATTATCAGGCCCTACTTCACGTGCAACTGCTTCCGTCATACCAATCAGGGCAAACTTAGTTGCAGAATAGGCTGAGCGCATCGGATATCCTTGAATACCCATTAAAGATGACATATTTACGATAGATCCTGATTTTTGCTCACACATTATTTTTGCCGCTTCTTTCATGGCATACATGGCACCAAACAAGTTAATTTCGGCACATATTCGCCAAGCATCAACATCAACATCTGCAATGGGGGCTACTGGGCCAGGCCCACCCGCATTATTTACAAGAATATCTATCGTCCCTTTAATCTCTTTTGCTTTTGCGAATAATGCCACGACTTCTTCATATTTTGACACATCGCATTGAATAGCTGTTCCGCCAATACGTTCAGCGACTTTTTGTATGGTATCAAGCGTTCTTCCGCTCACCACCACATGTGCTCCTTCAGCGGCAAACATATCAGCACAAGCCTCGCCAATTCCGGTTCCACCGCCTGTTATAATAGCCACTTTTCCTTCTAATGCTTTGGTCATATTAATTTATCCTCATTAAATACTCTGTTTGGGTCAAACAATGGCATTTCAGGCTCACGTCCCAAAATAAGATCACCCATTAATTTTGAAATATAGGGGCCAATGGTATATCCACCACGCACACACCCTAATATATATGCATTATCTTTTTCACCTAATCGTCCAGCTAATGGATAGAAATCTGGTACATTTGCCTCAAACCCAGTCCAAGACCTTACCACCCGAACTTTAGATAGTGTCGGCACTGCAAATTGTGCCAATTGCAAGTTAGGTAAGAGCGTTTCCGGATTGATAGCGCCGCGCCCTTCTTCTGGTGTTCCTTTTCCTTGCCATCCGCCGCCAATCAACACTGTACCGTTATCTTTTTGCTTCATTGTTAGCAGTCCTGTAGCATGACCAATAACACCATTCATTATTCTTGGCGCGCGTTCAGTGACACTAACTGTATTGATCCGCGCACGAATTGGTAAATCTTCGCCAAGCATGGCAGCTACATGTTTTGTCAAACCACCACAAGCAATCAAAATACGGGTTGCTTTTATAACTTGATCTCCGGATGAAATTTCATAACCATTTGAATTAATATTAATTTCTGAAACTTGAAACCGCTCAATGGTATCAATGTTTTCATCGGTCAATCTGCCGCGATAATATTGACCACTTAATGATGAATTAGCGTATCCATCATCTGGGCAAAAACTTGCCGCAACAATTTTCTTTGCAAGATGCGGTTCTATTTCTTCAACTTTTTTTGGATTAACAAATGTGATATCCGCCCCTGCATCACGTTTCATTGTCATGCGTTCCTGTAAAAGTTCCGCTTCACGGTCATTAAACGCAAGCGTTAGTCCACCAGTTTTCTTAAACCCGACCTTTTCCCCCATCAATTGCCATTCATGATGACCTTTAATGGCATATGGCATTAATTTAACGCGCTTAATCTGCATCGAAAGGGTTCCGGCATTAACGCCTGATGCCCCTTGCCCAATGTCACCTTGATCAATGACTACCGGATCCATCCCGCCTTCTTTTATCCTAAGTGCAGCACCACACCCCATAATGCCACCACCGATGATTGCTATATCATATGTATTTGTCATAATGGTGAAACCCCCGGGATAGGAAGATCATCATAATTTAACTCTTCTGTGATTTGATCCATTGGCATTGGCCTTAGTGGAGGCCTTGCCGTTGGAAGCCCGATATCTTCGCGGGTCTTTCCTGTAACATGTTCATTAATCATTGCCTGTGCGTCTGCACAAAATCTTCCACCGCACGGGCCCATACCACAGCGAGTGCCAGATTTAATGGCATTAGGTGACTGCGCACCTGTAATTATTTCATGTTCTATTTCCTTGCGCGTCACGCCTTCGCAGCGACAAACATCTGTATCTGTATCGATTAAATTTAACAGTCCTGCACGAGGAATGCTAAGAGCCGTCATTGCCTTACCGAAACGTTCAAATTTACCAATATCATAAACCACGCCATTCTTATTTATGGCTTGCGCTGCATTCTTTCCTCTTATTGGTGCTGCAAGTGCGCCAAGGATACCGGCATTATCACCACAAACAAATAACCCCTCAATTGATGTGCGGCCCATATCATCAATCGTTGGCACCCAGCCACCTAATGTTTCATCGTAATGATGTTCTGCGCCTGCAAGACGGGATGCTTCAATTGCCGGAATTAACCCTTGCCCATAACATACGCTATCTGCTTCTAATATTTGTTCTTTTCCTATAGGCTTCCAATCATCATCAACTTTTTTGATTTTTACGAGCTCGATATGATCCGCACCTTCAAACTTAATAGGAGCAGATTGCCAGATTGTTTTTTTATAAAAAGCAGTTACCCACTTAAAACCTTGCCAAAGCAATATTGGTTGAGTGATCATTATAAGTAATGACTTTAACCAATCAAATCGACTGTTAAGCGACACAATTGCCTCAACGGTTCCACCTAATCTTTCAATTTCATTGGCTACATAAAAAAGAAGCGGTCCACTTCCAGCTACAACCGTTTTATGACCGGGCACCATCATATGTTCTTTAAATAATGCTGTTGCACCCGCAAGTCCTATAACACCCGGTAATGTCCAACCCGGTATTGGAATAATGCGCTCATATGCTCCAGTAGCGATGATCAAATTTTTTGACGTCAAGACGTCATTTTCTATATGAATATTCCAAATTGTGTCGCACTTTTCTATATGCCAAACACGTGCTTCATATTTCACGGATACATTTGACGACATTAACGCATCTCGAAGCGCGTTCCCTTTAATACTTGTCTCTGTTTTGGGTGCATCGATAATTGAGGAAGACTTGTTTCGCCATACTTGGCCGCCCGCGCTACCTTGTTCATCAATTATGAGTACTGAATACCCAAGATTATCTGCTTCGATAGCTGCATTAACCCCTGCCGGACCTGCTCCTATGACGATAACATCATACATAGGTTGCCTTTCTAACGATCAGACCAGCCTTTACTTTTTTACGGCAAGCTTCGGTTTTTTTACCATCAACTTCAACCACACACTCCTGACAAACACCCATACCGCAAAACATTCCGCGTGGTGCACCTGTCGGTGCGCTTCTGATATTTTTTTGCCCAGAGCGTAACAAAGCCGCAGAAATCGTTTCACCGTCAAATGCGGTAAATTCATCACCATCAAATTGAAAGGTTATTTCAGCGGCGCGCCTAATCATTGCGGGTAACTTATTCCAAGTTCATCAAATATACGTTTAATTTCATCGATCACATCAGCACTAGCTGCATGAACAGGATCACGGGGTACACCTGCGGGTAAGCCAATAATATTAAGCGCCGCTTTAAATGATGCTGGCCATGTTCCATGCCCCATCAACAATTCATAAAGGCGCGTTAGCTTATAATGAATGTCGGCTTGCTTTTCGCCCGGCTTTTCTTTTGCAAATGACGCAATATTCGCAGTATCAGAGCCTAAAAATTCAGGGCCTGTTGCGATAAAACCGTGAGCACCAAGAGCAATACCTGGCATAATATAATGACAAGGGCCAACCATAATTGCCATTTTGTCTGCAAACCGTTTAATCAAATGAGTATGATGGAAATAATCGCGATTACTTTCTTTTATACCAATAATTGGCGCCACATCCATAATCGCTCCAATATCATCAATTGATAAATTAAGTCCCGCACGGCGCGGGGAATTATAAGCTACAATCGGCATATCTATGGCAGCATTTAATTTTTCAAACCGTGATAATAATTCATCACGTGTGGTTTTTAAGACATATGTCTGCGGCATTGATAATACGGCCGAAGCGCCATTCTCTTTTGCCGCAAATGCAAATTCAACGCTGCTTTTAAGCATCGTCGATGAACATCCTGTTATAACAGGCACTCGTCCGGCTGCTTCATCAACAGCAAGTTTGGTTAAACGTCCCTTTTCTTCTGCGCTTAAAGCCCAGCTTTCACCGTTATCGCCAGAAACGCAAATGGCGGATGCACCTTGCCCGATTAACCAATTCACTAGATGCTGATAGGCATCTTCCATAATTTCACCCTTTTCATTAAAGGGGGTTACCACTGCGGGAACGAACCCGTGCAAGTCTTCTTTTTTCATAATTATTCCAATATTTCTGCAATGTAGATTGAGGCGGTTTGTGCCTCGACGATGTAAAGTGTATTTTCTTTAAATATTAAACTGGTGATCCATAACCCTTCTGGTAAATCAATTTGCGCGACCGTATCACCAAAAATATTATAAATATAAGCACGCCCTGCCTGCGCATGAGCGACGGCTAAATTACCATTATCATGAACGGCCAACCCATCTGGACCAAGCCCACCCGACATTTGAACATATGTTCCAACCATAGGCCATTTTTTGTCAGGGTAATCAGCCATCAAACGCCAAACGGCGTTGGCACGGGTTGCAGCAACATAAACAAGTTTCCCATCAGGACTTAAAGCGATGCCATTGGGATAAGGCACATTATTTAAAATATGCACCAGTTTTCCATCCGTTTTATACCGAAAAACATTTCCAGTTGGGTCAGATAAACTCGTCCGGCCGCTATCCGTAAACCAAAGGTCACCATTTGGTGCAATGGTTAAATCTGATAAGCCCTTAAAAGGTTTATTTTTATAACCTTCAGCTAAGACGGACATTTTTCCTTTAGCATCAAATTCGATAAGCCCATTTTTATAATCAGTTAAAATAAGACTGCCGTCATCTTTAACTTTGATTGAATGGGGTTCGCCATCATAATTTTTATGCTGATGCCATTTTCCATCGTCATTTATCCGAAAAATCCGACCGTAAGGAACATCAACAAGCCACAATGTATCATGTTCATCGAAACAAGGTCCTTCGAGAAATGAATGCAACTTTTGACCAGGGCGGGTCATTTTAACCCAATCATTGGGCTCGCCTTTATAATGAAAATGTTTTGGTAATCGCGACCATAGTTCCGCTGTAATATATTTTGTCATTTTATGATCCCTGCTTCTCTAAAATTACTATTATCCTCATCTGAATATCCTAAGGTTAAAAGAATTTCATCCGTATGCTCAGAAAACCCTGGCGGCGGTGTTTTAATTTCAGGACCATTTTCAAAATGATAAGCCGCTTTAGGAAGAATTATTCCCTCTTCTTCATAATAATAATTATGTAATTGTGGGTCATGAATGGCTTCAGATAATGTTCTTTGTTTTTCCGCAGGCAAACCATATTGATGGAAAATTCTTTGCCATTCATCAGCAGATTTATCTTTTAAAATTTTTGCAACCTGTTCTTTTGTGACTTTTGAAATCGCCCACAGACTTTCCCAATCATTCGGCGCTTTAAGTTCTGCTGCAAAATCGATATTCAATTCTTCAAACATTTCCCACATACGGCGGTTTTGATCGGGTGTAAATGCACCAATCATCAATATACCGTCTGCAGTTTCATAGGCGCTGATACCGGCTTCTTTATCGCGTTTTGTTTTGACGGGGTGCTGTGCGGCAGCCGCTTCCGGTGCCATTAAGGTCATGGCGACCTCAAGCATTGATGAACTGATTTGCGTTCCAACCCCTGTCATTATTCGTTGGTGCAAAGCAGCTGAAATAGCAAAGGCAGCATTATATCCCGCAGCATAATCAACAAAAGATACGCCGGGTTTATGACCATTTGATTGCTCAATTATGCCACTGGTTGCCTGTATCGTATTATCATAAGCATTTACGGTTGCGCGATCACCGTAATTCCCAAAACCTGATAATGAGCAATAAATTAATCTTGGATTGATTGACTTTAAATCATCATAACCAAGCCCTAACTGATCAAGAGCACCAGTACGGTAATTTTCCACAAGCACATCAGCATCCAAGACCATCTTTTTAAATATCTGCTGACCCATTTCTTGCTTTAAATCTAACGTCATTGCTTTTTTGTTTGCCGCTTGTACTTGATAGTTTAAACCGCGCAAATCAGCATTCAATTTTGGATCAGGACCACGCCCACGTGCGCAGTCGGGATTTTCCGGCGATTCAATTTTAATAACCTCAGCACCAAGTAGTGCGAATTGATATGTTGAAAATGGACCCGCTAAAACGTGGGTTAAATCAAGTATCTTTATATTTTCATATGGCCGTGTCATATTTTCTTTATATTCTCTATTGTCATTTAATGCAATATTGTTTTATAATTAAACATAAGTTTGATATATAAAACTTTTTATATTTGGATAAATAAAAATGTCGCATGTACTACACAGAAATATTAACACCTCTGTACCAATTGTCGAGAGTGCGGATGGTAACTATCTTATTGATGAAAATGGTAAACGTTATCTAGATGCCAGCGGCGGCGCGGCCGTTAGTTGCTTAGGTCATACGAACCAGCGTGTAATTAACGCTATAAAAGATCAACTTGATAAGGTCAGCTTCGCCCATACGGGCGTTTTTTCAAATACGGCAGCCGAGGAATTAGCAACATATTTGATTAAAAACACACCGGATGGATTTGGAAATGGGCGCGCAATGTTTTTGGGCTCTGGTTCAGAAGCAATGGAAGCAGCACTTAAACTTGCCAGACAATATCATTTAGAAAAAGGCGACAAAGCGAGAAGTAAGATTATCGCACGTGACCGCTCATATCATGGCAATACTCTTGGAGCTTTGGCAACAGGTGGACACAAACAAAGGCAAGCTCCTTTTGCCCCCCTTCTTATAGATGTGCTTCATATTCCACCGTGTTATGCGTACCGCTTTAAGGATGAAAATGAAACGCCAGAACAGTTCGGAATAAGAATGGCGAACACCCTAGAAGAAGAAATTTTAAAACAAGGCCCTGAAACAGTGGCCGCCTTTGTCGCAGAACCCGTTTCAGGAGCATCCCTAGGAGCTGAGCCCGCAGCACCAGGATATTTTGAACGTATCCGTGAAATTTGTGATCAGTATGGTGTTCTCTTTATTGCTGACGAAGTAATGTGCGGCATTGGTCGTACCGGATATCTTTTTGCATTAGAGGCAGAGGGCGTCTCACCTGATATATTCACTATAGCAAAAGGACTTGGTGCAGGGTATCAACCAATTGCCGCAGTTCTGGCCAATGAAAAAATTATTAATAGCATTCAAGCCGGAAGCGGAAATTTGTGGAATGGCCATACTTATATGAGCCACGCCATTGCCTGCGCAGGCGCCCTCGCCGTTTTAAAAGTTATTGAAGAAGATCAACTACTTGGTAATGTAAGTTCACAAGGCCGAAAACTTGAAAAAATGCTACGTAATGAATTTGAAAATCACCCAAACGTAGGTGACATTCGTGGTCGCGGGTTATTTTGGGGATTAGAAATCGTCGAAAATAAAGAAACAAAAGAACCGTTTCCTGCTGAAGCCAACTTATCAGCAAAAATTAAAAAGGATATCCTAGAAAATGGCATGCTTAGCTATCCTTCAAATGGTTGTGTAGACGGTATTAGAGGCGATCATATTCTACTCGCTCCTCCTTATACTGTTACTGATGACGAATTGGTAACGATCGTAGATACGGTCAAAAAATGTCTTAATAATCAACTGGGTAAATTAAAATCATGAGCAAAACTATTCTCACTTGTGCGGTTACTGGAAACTTAACATCACCTGATATGCATCCGGGGTTACCAATAACACCTAAACAAATCGCCGAAGAAGGCTTAGCCGCCGCTGACGCGGGCGCCGCTATCTTGCACTTACATGTTCGTGATCCTGAAACGGGCAAAGGCTCGATGAAATTTGAACTCTATGATGAAATGGTAACAAGAATTCGGGAAAAGAATTCAGATGTCATCTTAAATCTTACTACTGGTGAAGGCGGGCGCTTCGTACCCGGGAAAGAAAATCCCCGTATAGCGGGAGAGAATTCAACTCTTTGCCGTCCGGAACTTAGAGTTTCACACGTTGAAAAATTAAAACCTGAAATTTGCACACTGGATCTCAATACAATGTGGTCCGGGCAAGCCGCTGTTATTAACAGCCCTGAAAACCTGAAGATAATGGCTGACCGAATTTACGCTGCCGGTGTCAAACCAGAAATCGAAGTTTTCAATAGCAGCGATATGCATTTATTAAACCACTTTATTTCAGAAGGTGTTATTAAAAACCCTGTTATGGTTCAAATGGTTATGGGTGTAAGGTTTGGGCTTCCTGCAAATTCAGAATCGATGATGTATATGAAATCACAACTTCCCCAAGATGCGGTCTGGGCCGCCTTTGGTATTGGAAGGATGGAATATCCAATGCTTGCTCAAAGCTTCATTATGGGGGGCCATGTCCGCGTCGGTATGGAAGATAATCTTTATATAAAGAAGGGCGAACTTTGTAGCGGTAATGCTCAGCTTGTCTCTAAAGCTGTCCATATCGTTGAAGAACTAGGCGGAAATATTGCTAGCACTAATGAAGCCAGAGAAATTTTAGGACTTTAATGATAAACCTAGCTCTTATGCCCCAAACTTCTGGAAATCGCCATCGCCGTTTCGACGACAGTGGGGACATAAAAGCTTTGCAACCTTTCAAAATCAAACGCGCTATCTGGGCCAGAAATATCAATTACGGCAATAACTTGACCACGGTCATCAAGCAATGGCGCCGTAATGGTCGACCCGCCCCGTTGGACGAAACCACGGGAAATGGCATAGCCATCTTTTGCAGCACTTCTAACGCATTTAATAAGTTCTTCTACAGAATTTGGTGTATGTTCAGTAAGCTTATCGAATTCAACCCCTTGATAAAGTTCCACAATTTCAGCATCGCTCAAATCGCGAAGCAAAACCCAACCAAGAACGCTGGCATAAATTGGTCGTCGTTCACCAGTAGAAATATTACTCACAAAAGATGTATTAGACGTAATATTATCCAAATAGAGAACATCTCTACCATCACGTATGGCAAGATGGCTGGATACTTCGGTAACATCACGCAGTTTTTCAAGATGTGGTTTTGCTGTATTAATGACACCTTGGCTATTCAAATAAGAAAAGCCAAGGCTCAAAATACGCGGCCCGAGTTCATATTGTTTATCAGATTTATCGGTGGTCAAGAACCCCAAGTGCTCCAAGGTATAAGTAATGCGAAAAGCAGAAGAGCGAGAAACACCCAGCTTTTTGCCAATTTCGGCTATGGTCAGAGGCTCACCTGCTTCAGCGATAATTTCAAGAACGCGAAGCCCTCTGGACAAACCGGGAATAAAATATCTATCATGATTTTTATGAAGCGTTTCAGTCATTATTTTCTCAGACACATGGCTCAAATTGTTTTATATACAAAACTTAAGGATTAGAAATGACACAATCGAGCGGAAAAAGCAACCGCCTTATTGCTACTAACGAAGATACATTGGGTCCTTACTACCCAATTTCACTTTGCGATAACGACAGTATGGACTTAACGGAAATAAGGTCAGGAATTATAAATAAACCATTAGGTGAGAAAATCATTATAAATGGTTGTATTAAAGATATAAATGGTAATTTAGCAAATGGAATTTTACTTGAATTCTGGCAACCTAATGCTGCCGGTATATATCGTCGCCCTGACACGGAAACACACCATAAACTTGATCCATGGTTTACCGGATATGCCAGACATCGTACCAAAGATGGTAATTTTACCTTAACAACTATCAAGCCAGGAGTGGACGTCGATTTAGAAACTCCACGAGCACCAAATATTACCCTAACTATTTTCTCCGATGGCATCATGCGTATCGTGACCCAGCTCTTTTTTGAAGGCGAAAAGGCGAATGATACCGACCCTCTTCTGCTTTCCATTAATGAAGAACTTCGTGACCGTTTAATGATCAAACCGGACGGCGAAGATGAAAACGGAATTAAAAAATATAAAATAGAAATCATAATGGCTGGCGATAATGAAACACCATTTTTTGATGATCTTTTAAGTTAGGAACGAACGATGGAAAAACTAGGAAGACAAATTGAGATCGGTCCTACCGATAATACATCAAATGAGCGCACACCGCGTAATAGACTGCATTTAATTCCGGATAATGCCCGTGGTTCATTTGCGCCATACGCACCGCAAAACTATGGTATCAACCCTGCAGAGGCAGATATGACACGCATTGCCCCCGGTCGTCCACGCGGCGAAGGAGATGCAATAAAGGTTACCGGTCAAATAATGGATGAATTTGGTCGTCCAATCCGAAATTCACTTATTGAAATATGGAATGCTAATAAATATGGTCGATACACCCATATCGAAGACCATTCAGGACTACAACTTGACCCGAACTTCTTAGGGGTCGGTCGTACATTAAGTGATAATGATGGGAATTATGAATTTTGGACCATTCGCCCAGGCGAATATTTAGCAAGACCAGATATCGGTCGATGGCGTCCTAAGCATATTCATTTATCAATCCGTGGCGGTTCATCGCGCATAATCACACAAATGTATTTCGCTGGCGACCCTCATAATGATACGGATCCTATGCGCATTTTAATGGGCGATAATTTCGATAAAAACCTTGGCAAGGAATATGAGACAGACGGCGAAGATTTCGACTGCGGATATCAGTTTGATATCGTAATCGGTGGAAAAAACCCGACATTCTTTGAAAATAATTAATTCATTAGAACTGGTTAACTGCTCGTAATTGTTTCCGGTCGGTGTTTTGGCTCTGATTTCTGGGTAAATTCTTTGAATACTGCGATGCCGAAGAATGTCATAATAAGTGATACAATCGGGTTCAGTAAGTTTAGGAATGTATATGGTAGATAATCTAATACGGGGATACCCATAGCGCCAAAATAGAACGCACCGGCCGTTGACCACGGTATGAGCGGCGAAGACATGGTTGTACTTTCCTCAACGGAACGGGATAGCATGAATGGTTTTAAATTCATTTCCTGATATTTTTTCTTAAATAACTGTGAGGTGACAATAATGGATATGTAACTCTCACCCATACTGCAACAAGCTAAAATACCTGTACACATCGTTGCAAACATAAGAGACAATACGGATTTAATCCTATCCAGCAGCCCAGAAAGCAAGGCTTTTAAGAAGCCGCCATTTTCAAGTACACCGCCAAGCGCAAGGGCAAAAAGCGTCATGGACAATGTTTCCATCATACTCATTATCCCGCCGCGGTTCACCAATGTATTCAATCCCGCATGACCTGTATCCGCAGAAAACCCAGTTTGTAAACTCGTTAGAAAATCAACAATAATGCGGTCTTGTTGAAATATCGCCAATATGAATGCAGCGACGACACTTGAAACCATAGCCACTTCAGCGGGTGCTTTTCTAAGGCTTAATACCAGCAGTACAATTAACGGCAATAAGCTCCAGATACTTACAACAAAATTACTAGCAATAGCCGCTTGAAACGCTTCCACGCCTTCGCGGGACACAGTATCTGCAGAATATTGCATTCCCACAAAGCCGAAAAGGATAAGACATAAAATATAAGTTGGAATAGTTGTATAAAGCATTGAGTTAATATGTTTATAAAGATCAGTGCCCGCAGAAACAGCCGCTAAATTCGTCGTATCGGATACTGGTGACAATTTATCACCAAAAGTCGCACCAGAAACCACGGCGCCTGCAACAATTGGTAATGGAACTCCCATCGCTGAACCGACACCAATTAATATAACACCTGCCGTTCCGACTGTCCCCCAACTCGTTCCTACTGCCAATGACATAAAACTACAGATCAAAAGGCTCGCTGGAAGGAAAACCGTTGGACTGATTAAATCTAAACTATAATAAACAATACTCGTGATCGTGCCACTTTCTAAATATGCTGCGATCACTACACCTATTAAAATAAAGATATACATAGCACTTAAACCATGTTCTATCCCTTTATTCATAGCCGTTTTTATCGATTGGAAAGAGTACCCTAAATATTTCGAATGAAATGTGCTCCAAATAATGGCAATCAAGATAATCACATGGATCGGCACACTAAAAACGATCAATCCAGTAATGATCATTCCAATAATTCCGCCAAAACAAATGACTGAATGCAAAAATGACGGCTGTTTACTATTTTCCAATTTACTCTTCCTAAAAATACTCTGAATGAATTATATCAGATCTGCTTTCATTTGTTTGACAGCATAATCAACCGCTCTAGCGGTTAATGCCATATACGTTAGTGATGGATTTTGACAAGCGGTCGAAGTCATACATGATCCGTCTGTGACAAATAAATTCGGCACTTCATGCGCTTGATTATGTTTATTTAATACACTTGTTGCGGGATCATGACCCATTCGTGCGGTCCCCATTTCATGGATACAAAGACCTGGGTTCGCTGGCGTCACCCACGATGATACATCTTCTAGTCCAAGATTATTTAAAATGCTTTCGGCTTCTGCGGCGATATCTTTCTGAAGATTAAGTTCATTTTCACTAAATTCACAATCAATATGCAGTGCTGGAATTCCCCATTCATCAAGATTATTATGATCAACACTGATATGATTTTCATATCTGGGTAGCATTTCACCAAATCCAGTCATTCTAAACCACCAAGCCCCTGGTTGTTGCAGGTTCTTTTTAAAATCAGCGCCGTACCCCGTTTGATCTGCACCACGTTTCCATGATAAGCGATGTGCACTACATTGATAACCGTAACCACGAACAAAATTTTCCTGCGTATCACCATTAATATTCCTAAAACGAGGAATATATATTTCATTTGGGCGACGACCACTTTCGTAGAAATCTTCAAAGCCAGGCATTCGACCACTGGCGCCCGCTTGGTAAATATGATCCATTAAATAATGGCCTAATGCACCACTACCATTGGCAATGCCATTTTGAAATTTTTCTGAAACTGAATTAAGCATAATTTGCGTAGAAGCGATGGTCGATGCGCATAAGAATACCACTTTACCACTATATTCCGTGGTCTCCTTAGTAATACTATTAACAACACGTACACCACGCGCCTTACCTGTGGTTTCATCATAAATGACACTATGGCAAATTGCATCTGTAACCGTTGTTAAATTTCCAGTGCGTTCTGCTGCTGGTAATGTTGCCGATTGACTTGAAAAATAAGCACCAAATGAACAACCGCGCATACATTCATTACGATATTGGCATTTTTCCCGCCCTAATGAACGCTGCTCTTCCGTTGGTTCCGTTAAATGAGCGCATCGGCCAATAATAAAATGACGATCATCATATAGCTCATCAAACCTTTTTTTCATTTCAGCTTCAACGCAGGTCATTTCCATAGGCGGTTGAAATTTACCATCTGGTAAATTTGGGATTCCCTCAAGTGATCCTGAAATTCCGGCAAATGTTTCGACATAATCATACCATAGCTCAATATCTGCATATCGAATTGGCCAGTCTATACCGTTACCGTCTTCAATATTGGAATTAAAATCCATTTCCGACCAACGGTATGTTTGCTTTCCCCAAGTTAATGAACGACCCCCTACATGGTAGCCCCTAATCCATGTAAACATTTTATCATCAGGTTGGGTGTAAGGATGTTCACTATCTTTCACAAAGAAATGCTTATTATATTCCTGAAGAAATGCCATTTTCTGAATTTCATAATCTTGATCTAGCTCTTCTTTTGGTACACGTCCATTATTTGGAAGATCCCATGGGGGGACATTCTCTGTTGGGTAATCTTCTCGGTGCTTCACTTGTCGACCACGGTCTAGCAGTAAGGTTTTCATACCTTTTTCCGTAAATTCTTTTGCTGCCCACCCTCCTGACATACCAGAGCCAACAACGATTGCATCAAATTCTTCAGCCATACCTATTCGCCTTTAAATTGACCACGCTTTACCACCAACATCCGCTAACGGAATACAACCACTATATCCACCTGGAATTGGATCATAATTCAGTTCTTCTGTTGCGCCGACTTCGGATGTGTAATATCCGAATATAATAAGCTCACGTAACTCGCGGTAAATGTGTTTTCTTCCGGTGTTATCATCTGAATTTGTAATATCGCCAAGGCCTTCTGTGCCTTCACCTGCGGCTAACATTTCTTGTCCTAATTGATCTAAAACAGTCCCTCTTCCCTGATTATCTAGTGAGCTAAAACTTTTTCCGCGTTCAGTTTTTATCCGTTCATCAAGCACTGTTAAATCATTTAAAAACCCTTTGCGTTCATCAGAAGTCATCCAATTTGCCGCAAGTTCATCCACTAAGAAGTGAACATTAACCGATTTAGCACCCAAAGTTTCCGTATCTGGAATAATCATATCGGCAATATCCGCAATTAAATCCAACTGTTCTTTATTGAGTGCTTTCAAATTAAGGTTTTCGGTATTCTTTGGCGCTTTTACGCCGCCATCACAAGCAGATAAAATCGTTAAAGATACTGCCCCACCCGTCACCACAGCCATACGTTCCAGTATTTCACGGCGATTTAAGGTTGATTTTGTCATATGATATCTTTCAAGTCTATATAGGCATCTGCGAAATGATGAGCCAAATGCTCGCCGCAAGAATTACCGGAAGCGTACCAATCATACCAAAAAAGCGATACATGGAAGTTGAACCATCTGACTTCATTCCTAATGGATGAAGAATACGACTAACGACCAAACTTCCTCCCATAATGCTAATGGCCATTGTGCCTGCTGCGCCGCTCATTTCAAGTAGACCTAAGACGATCAACCCTAGTGGCACATATTCCGTATAATTTCCCTGTTTTCTAATACGGCAAAAAAGCTCTTTGTCATCACCGTCACCAAGATTAATTTTTGCTTTACCACGATATGAGCCCACGTGACCTGCGAGCACGACACCTAAAACCCCTAAAAAACCGGCACACAGTGCCGTTATTTCTGGAAATGCTAACATTTATTTCTCCCTCTTTAATTTGGTTCCCCAAAGCGTTTTTTAAAATCATTTAATTCAATTTCAAAATGATCTGCTTCAATAAATTCCTTATCTGACATATTTGGCTGTTCCAAATTTCGGTACCAAGCTGCATAATCACCAAATTCATTGGCATACCTCTGATAATGTGTTGAATAGGTTCGCACTTTTATGATTGGCACGTCAAGTCCCGTATCAAATTCCATTAATCGCAACCATCCATCACCAAGACCCGTAATTCGACTGCCATCTAATGGTGGATTTGCTGCCATGCCGCGCCCTTGATAGTCGGACAAAATCTGAAATACATTATTTCCATAATCATTTATGTCAGTTCTCATGGCTTGCCCAATTTGATGTCCACTTAAAATCATAAATATTTGATCATTTTTTTTAATCCACTCGTTCCATATATCTTCTGCGCTATTGTGATCTAATGGGTCCACTAATGCTAGATCATAAACTGGACTAGGCATTCTTTCACCACGAGGATTTAAAAAATCATGTGTCGACATCATGGTTGGTATTCCGGGATGAGCATCAATTATATTTTGTGCCCAAGATAGGACATCATCACCCGCTTGCATTTCAAATGAAAAATGCAGAAATTTATACCCGCCTGCTTCAAAAATTTGAGCGCTATTGACGCCACCATTAAAACTATCAATGTACCAATCTTTTCCTTTGAAATATCTGCTATCGGGACCAAATACATCATTAAAAGTATTATAACCACCAACGTGACGATTAGGAACCATATTGGCTTCACGAATTCTTGCCCGAGGGTCAGGGTCATTTGTAAACGGATTATATTGATACCCGGTATCATAATCATGATTGCCCGGTGCGACCCCAAACGGTACACCAGTGTATGCTAGTAAATTATATCCCCTACGTGCCATTGGCAATTCAAACTCATTGATACCTTTATTTATTTTTTCTATACCAAGTCGCGGATTAAAAAGTATAGCCGGGAAACCGCGTGCGGCATGTTCATCATCTAAATATATACCCAAATGTTGCCAAACATCACCAACAGAGGTCACAAATTCAATCTCACCGCCATTTGATTTTGTATTATCCGCAACAAACTGCATTTGCTCAATGAAAAGTTCCGCGGCATCAATGGGAAAGCCTTCTTGTTTTTGATGCATAAAATCAACCATATTCTGTGTGTCAGGTATAACTGCAATAGTGAATTGATGGTCGATATCAGGCTGTTTATCACAACTGACCAACAGTACAGTCGCAATAAAAAAGAGCATAGTTTTTATTATGCTCTTTTTCATATTAATTATTTCCAAACGGGTCATCAATGGCGACGGATGGATTACTAAACCAATTTGGCCCTTGTTCCGTCATATAGCAACAATCTTCTAAGCGGATGCCAAATTTTCCGGGAATGGCAATCGTAGGTTCGATACTGAAACACATACCTGGCTCCAATGGCCGCTTATTGCCATATACCGCATTACCCCATTCATGCATATCAAGACCAATACCGTGGCCCGTACGGTGTGGTAGTCCAGGTGTTTTATAACCCGGACCATATCCGGCATCCGTAATCACTTGTCGCGAGGCAATATCGACATTTTCCATTGGTGCCCCTAACTGTGCCGCTTCAAATCCTGCGGCCTGTGCGCGTTTTTCTAAATTCCAAACTTCTTCTTGTTCGGCTGTATGCTCACCAAAAACAATCGTTCTGGTTATATCTGATGCGTAATTATGAACATTACATCCCCCATCCATCAGAATAATCATTCCTTCTTCAAGAACCGGCTCAACGATCGATCCATGCGGAGATGATGATACAACACCAATCATGGTGCCCAGCGATCCTGTTACGCCTAAGCCCGCATGTGCTTCTTGTGAAAGCCGTCTGATATCTGAGCCGCGCATTCCTAACTCTATATGAGGGATCATTGCTTTAAAGGCTTGAATAGTAATATCATTGGCATGCTGTAAAAGTTCAAGTTCACGTTTTGATTTAATGATGCGACATTCAGCTGTAACAGGGTCCGCACTTTGCAGATCAAGATAAGGCGCTTCTTTTCTTATACCGTCCATCAAGAAAAATCTGGTCATTTCACCAATTCCTATTTTACCTGATTCAATACCCAAATCCTTAAGCATTGAAACCACAAGTCTGTAAGGACTTTCATGTTCTTCCCAACCTCGAACCGTATCACCGACGATAATACGTTCTTGTAATCGTGGCACTTCGAACATTGGCGCGATATAGGCAACTTCGCCTTCGCGTGGAATAATCGCCGCCGCCATCCGCTCACTTTGTCCCCAACGCATTCCGGTATAATACCAAAGGTTGCTCGTTGCTTCTAAATAAATGGCTTCAAAACCGTTAAGTGCCATTAATTCTTGCGCTTTTGCTATACGAGCTTCATGTTCCGCGACACTAATTGGCGCTATCCCATCCATCATATTGGGCAGATCGTCAAACTTTCCTTTCGGTATGGCTTGCGATTGTGCCATCGCATCTGACCCATCGCCACCACCTTGCCCGCAAGCACTAATTAAACCCGCGGCTCCAACCATTGATGACATTTTTAAGAAATTTCTGCGATTATTCATGATTTAAGCTCTCCCAAACTTTTATAATTTATAGACATAAATTTGTAAGCCGTTTCTAAAAGCTTGGCAAGTGCGTTGACAATATCCATTGATATTTTATAGTCCTCTCTTAATCAGAAAGAATAAAATATGTGGTTCATCATAAAAATCTTAATCGTCGTCATTGTCGCAGGCGTGCTTTTTACACCTGTTGCTATCGCGAGGCGTAAAAAGAAGAAAAAGAAAAAATAATCAAAAAGATTTTTGCATCAATACCACATTGATCCAACGTTCAAACTTATATCCGACGTTTTCTAGAACACCAACCTCCCTAAATCCAAGTTTTTTATGAAGATTGATTGAACCATGATTTTCACTGTCCCCAATCACAGCAATAATCTGTTTTAATCCAATTTCTTCACATATTGGAAGCAATGCATCCATTAGTTTTGAAGCAATTCCCATTCCTCTATAATCAGAATCAATATAAATGGCATTTTCTACCGTCTTTGAATATGCTGAGCGCTCTCGATATAATGAAACATATGAATATCCGACGACTTTGCCATTTATTTCAGCAACTAAATATGGAAAGCCATTATCAATGATAACCTGTCGCTTACTCATTAAATCATTTTCAGAAGGCGGAATTTTATCGAAAGTTGCAGTACCATTTAGCACTTCATATTGATAAATTTTTTGAACATCGCCAATGTCTCTCATTTCTGAGGGTCGAATTATCACTTCCTCAGTCATCAATAATATCCACTGTTGATTGACGGGTTCTATTGACCGTTAATTTTGTCACATCAGGCCTTGAATAATGACCAACGGGATCAAAATTTTGTCGCTCTTCTCGCACGCGGGCATGATTGATTTCTGCTATATATAGCCCTTCTTCGCCAACTTGTGGTTCGATCACCCATTCACCATTGGGGGCGCTTAAACATGATCCACCTGTTGCTAAATAGTCTTTTCCTTCTATGCCTTTCAGAATGGCTTCTATATGCGGCGTATTTTCTGGAAAATCACTAGGTCGCATCAATCCCGATGCGGATATCACATATGAGCGTCCTTCTTTCGCCATATGGCGCGTGATATCCTCTGTATTATGAATGCCACCTGGCCAAATCGCCACATGCAAATCTTCGCCCATGCCATAAAGCGCCGCACGTGGTAATGGCATCCAATTTTCCCAACAGTTAAGCCCGCCCACCGTGAAAGCCCCTAATTCATGAACCCTCAAGCCATGACCATCGCCTGGTGACCATGTTAATCGTTCTTCGTAAGTCGGCATAAGTTTTCGGTGGGTTGAGCAAATTTCACCATTTTTATTGATATAAACCATTGTGCAATAAAGGCTATGACCACCACGATTCTTTGCACGCTCTATTATTCCTAAATATGTTGCCACTTTGTTTTTCTTAACTGCTTCACATACGCTATCCAAATGCCCTGCTTCAATTTGAACGGACTGGTCCATATAATGGGAATGCATTTCTTTCTGATCTTGGGCATTAAATCTTGCGCCACCAGTTGGTTCAATCCAGAAAGGATATCCTGGAACGATCGCTTCACCGAATGCAGTTAAGTCAACGCTTTTTTCTCCGGCCTCATTGATAAAACCAATGACTTTTTTGAGTGTCGCATCACGGTCCAACCAAACTGGTGCCATTTGTGCCAAACCCACTTTCAATTCATCCATTAAAAACTCCTGATTTTTCCCTCAAACAATAGATATAATTATAAAACTAAAATCAAATGATTATGACTTTGTCGCCCCATGAAAGATTGCTTCTGCGATTTTCAAATCTTGTACTGCAACACCAGTTAAATCGGCAACAGTGATTTGATCTTCATTGCTTCGACCTACACCCTTTGAAATCACAGTCCCAAGTTCAATGACATCATCATTTGTAATAGCATTTCTTTTCAATGCCTGATGTATTTCTCCACGAAGCTGACTTTGTTCAATACTATCTGAAACGACAATATCAGCCATCCTTAAAATTTCGGCATCAATTTCTTGTTTATCCGGCATATCAGACCCCATTGCCGTAATATGTGTGCCGGGTTTAACCATATCAGCGGTTATTAGAACATCTTCAGAAGGGGTCGTTGTAACGATTAAATTCGCCGATGAACAAAGCTCATTCATATCCATTGTTGCCGTGACAATATAGCCTTTATCAGTCATATCTTTTTTATATTCTAGTAACTTTTCAGGGTTTCTTCCCCAAACAATAATATTTTTGCAATCCGTCACTGGCGCTAGATATTCTGCCTGCATTCTTGCTTGAACACCTGTCCCTACTATACCTATTGCAGTGATGTTTTTTGGTGCTAAATATTTTGCTGAAATGGCCCCTGCGACGGCCGTTCTTACATCTGTCAGCAAACATTCATCATGAAGGATGGCTGCAACCTCACCGGTATGTTGCGAAAATAAGATCATCATCCCATTGCTGTTTGGAAGCCCCATATTAATATTGCCGTAAAAACCCGATGCAATTTTCACAACATAATAATCGCCACCTTTAACACAGCCATATTTTATGTGAATTTCTCCCTTTTCCATGATCAATTCACCAACTGGCGGGATATTACACTTTCCTTCAGAATAATCCGCGAAACCCTTTTCAATAAGTGGCATTGAATCAATATTAGGTAGAAGCTGTTCGATTTCTTTTTTTGATATTACGTGCATAGCATTTGATCCTTATTTTTAAATAAGGTAACCAATTAAATGAATAACAACAACTAAGTTATTCAAGAATAATAGAGAAGCAGATTAACTTATAAGCTCTACGCTTCTTAAAATACCATTATAAACCCGGCCATCACGTTTTTTCGAATAATATAAATGAACGTGTGAGGCAGTTATACTGAAACTTTCACCTGTTTTTTTAAGCTCTTCTTCACTTACCTTCGCGCGTCTTAACCTTGCAAGAGTTACATGTGGCCGGTAAGGGCGATCTATTAAATTATATCCAGATTTCCGAAATTTTTGATCTAACTTGCTTTGTAATTTTTTTAAAGGATCGCTTGTTTCTACGGATGTAATTAAAACACCTTTTTTTTCATTATCCGGCGGAAATAGGGTTGCGTCCCCTAATTTCACATCAAAAGGTGCATAGCCTTGAACCGCTTCTTTCATTAACACTTCTAGCTTATCAAGTGCATTTATCGGCACATTTCCAATAAAGATAAGCGTGATATGATAATTTTCAAAAGGCACCCACCTGATATTAAGCTCACTGAACTGACCTTTTAGTGATTGAGAACGTTTTTTTAAGCGCTCCATAACATCATCGCTTAATGATAATGCAACAAAAACTCTTATTGTTTCTTGATCAGCGGACATCATAAATCACATTGACTGTCGCACTCCAAGGATTTGGATTAGACCAGCGCATACAATAATCTTGGGGTACCATTGCCGTAAAAAAATGATCTTCTTCTTTTGCCGTTTTCTCTTCAACTACATAAGATAATTGAGCGTCTTGTTGATAATGAATGCTAAATTTTAATTCACGACCACCAATGAAGGCATAATTCACATTTTCGCCAAACCCAAGAGAAACGCATATTTCACGGCTTTCGCCACTTTCGATGATAAATTGTTCGCTTTTCATCTTGGCATGTGAAGAGGTAGCGCAAAATACGACGCCAAAAAAAGCCCAGAAAACTCTCATTATTTTATTCCCAAATCTCACCATGCCTTAAATTATCTTATAATTATGGCAAAAATAAAACCTACCCTCTTGGCACCCTGATCCGTTCAATCATGTCCTGTACATCTTTTGGAGGAGCATTTGTAAATTGACTGACAACGTAAGCAACAACGAAATTAAGGGCCATACCAATAGTGCCTGCGCCTTCGGGTGATACACCAAACCACCAATTTTCGCCATTACTTGCATCCGGATTGATGAATTTAAAGTAAATAATATAAAGCGACGTGAACACAAGTCCCGTAAGCATGCCGGAAATGGCACCTTCTTTATTCATGCGTTTATAGAATATCCCCATTAGAATGATGGGGAAGAAAGTGCTAGCCGCCAATCCAAATGCAAAGGCGACCACTTGCGCAACAAAACCCGGTGGATTGATACCGAAATATCCCGCAATCAAGACGGCGATTGCCACCGCCATTCTGGCAAACATCAATTCTTGTTTATCCGTGATATTAGGCAGAAGCATCTTTTTAAATAAATCATGTGCAACAGACGTCGAAATCACCAATAAAAGACCCGCCGCGGTTGAAAGTGCCGCCGCCAAGCCACCCGCCACCACAAGCGCCACCACCCAATTAGGAAGATCTGCAATTTCAGGATTAGCAAGCACCATAATATCCTGATCAATATAGAGTTCATTATCACTAGGGCCGTTTTCATTTCTGAGTAAGCGTTCTCCGGATGCCCCCTTACCCTCATCGCGAAAATCAGGTTTTCCTTCAAAAGCATTACCTGCGGTATATTGGATTTTTCCGTCACCGTTTTTATCGCGCCATGCGATCAAATCGATGGCTTCCCAATTTTTAAACCATTCTGGCGTTGCTTGATATTCTGCATTAGAAACCGTATCAATTAAATTTAATCTGGCAAAACTCGCTACCGCCGGTGCCGTTGTATAAAGGATCGCGATTAATACAAGCGCATATCCCGCGCTCAAACGTGCGTCACTTACTTTTGGGACCGTAAAGAAACGAACAATCACATGCGGCAGTCCCGCCGTTCCGACCATTAACGCGGCAACAATGCAGAACATATCAATGGTTGATTTATTTCCGGCGGTATATTCCCCAAACCCAAGCTCCGTAGAAATACCATCAAGCTTATCAAGTAAATAACCAGACCCGTCCGCAAGTTCGGCGCCAAACCCAAGTTGCGGCACAGGGTTTCCCGTCATCAGGATTGAAATAAATATGGCCGGTACCATAAATGCAAAAATCAGCACACAATATTGCGCCACTTGTGTGTAGGTAATTCCCTTCATTCCTCCGAGTACGGCATAAAAGAACACAATCGACATGCCAATGAGGACACCGGTCATAATATCAACCTCAAGAAAGCGAGAAAACACAATACCCACGCCGCGCATTTGCCCCGCGACATAGGTAAAAGACACAAACAACGCACAGATCACAGCAACGGTTCTGGCCGCGTCGGAATAATATCTGTCACCAACAAAATCCGGCACAGTAAATTGCCCGAATTTACGTAAATATGGCGCAAGAAGAAGCGCAAGAAGAACATATCCTCCGGTCCACCCCATTAAATACATGGCACCGTCACGTCCCATAAAACTAATGAGGCCTGCCATTGAGATAAAGCTTGCAGCGCTCATCCAATCGGCGGCCGTTGCCATTCCGTTTGCCAGCGGCGGTACGTGGTGCCCCGCCACATAAAAATCATCCGTGGTACCCGCTTTTGCCCAGATGGCAATTCCGATATAAAGGGCGAAAGTTATCCCAACGATGATGTAGGTAAGCGTTTGTGTATCCATTATTCGCTCCCCTCATCCATCATTTCTTCTTCGTCTACACCGAACTTTTTATCCAGTTTATTCATTTTAAAAACATAGACGAATATAAGAACAACAAAGACATATATTGCCCCCTGTTGAGCCATCCAAAATCCAAATGGAAAACCGAAGAATTGAAATTGATTTAACCAATCAACAAACAATATACCCATACCAAATGATGCGATAAACCAAATAGCGAGTAACTTTAAAACAAGTCGTACATTTTCTTTCCAATAATTATCGCTATTCTCGCTCATCTAGGGCTCCTGTCAGTCGTGAGTTCAAACCCCGTATAATAATGCCCCCCTCTAATAGTTGCTTTAACTTCACGAATAGCACGAATATCGTCAAGTGGATTATCTTCTAATATCGCCATATCTGCTATTTTTCCGACCTCGAGCGTACCAAGGTCATTTTCCACGCCAATATTTTCGGCCACCTTAATTGTGGCAGCCCTGATCGCATCGGCTTCTGAAAGCCCCGCATCAACAAACATAATCATTTCAAAATGCTGTGCTATACCATATGGGATAAAAGGACTGTCTGTTCCAGCCGTAAAATTTGCACCTTTATCATGCATTTGTTTAATTGTT
This sequence comes from Kordiimonadaceae bacterium UBA4441, assembly GCA_002390425.1. GTDB lineage: Bacteria > Pseudomonadota > Alphaproteobacteria > Sphingomonadales > Emcibacteraceae > Pseudemcibacter. The sequence goes on from DGPL01000033.1 coordinate 42,858, forward strand.
TTGAGCATATTAGAATTTAAACGAATTTCATTGGCAACATAGTCCGATTGCGCAGAGCGCCTCAAGCTATCGCGCTGTAACTCATCTAGAAAAACCCTATACTTAACATCCGATAAATATTCGGGATGTTCTAACATATAATTGAAATAACCGGTTTCGAGTGTCGCAGTTGGCGTTATAAATAGACCCGATTTCGCAATAATTTCAGTTACATCAGCATAGCTGTTTGAAAGGTAAGAAAATTTTGGTGAATACCCGCGTCGGCTTGTTGCACCCATATGTTCAACACTATCCATTGCGTTTTGTACGGCTGGTGCAATTTCATGGCTTGATAGCGGAATTCCCATTGCGTGGGCTTCCTTGATGAGAATTTGTTGAAATTCATCAGGAAGTCGGACATATGATTTGACCATGTCATAGTCTAATTCTTTTGCTCGGGTAATCTCATGACGTAGTGCCTTTTCATTAATGGCATTATAACTTTGGCCATAATATATACGAGCACCGCCCGTCAACCATCCTGCATAAAACATTCGTGGTCCTTTTTGTATTCCACTTTCCCATGTTTCTTTACGCATTAGAGATTTATAGGGGTTAGACCCCGGATCACGGACACTTGTAATGCCATATGAAAGCCAATTACGTCCTAATTTTTCCCCTAACAATTCGGTTTGGTGGGTATGGCCAGCCATTATACCAGGGATCATTGTATCCATTGAATGATCGATTAATTCACCAATTGCTGGTTCTGACCCATGAGGGGTAATTTTAGTGATGCGACCTTTTGAAATATAAACGTCAACATTATCCATCGTAGTGTCAGATACACCGTTAAATAATTTACCAACATGAATGGTAACATCGTCTGCACTTGCACGTGCCCATGTCAAATTGAAATATTCTGTAGATGTTTCACCAGTTCTAACATTACAGGTAAGCAAACTCGATCCTGATAAATATGAGAGATCCTCTGAATTACGTTTCCACCGCGGCATATGCGCCACACCCAGACATCTATTCTCCATTGATCCTGTAATATTACCGCTTAAATCAACGTAAGAAACCCTGATTTCACCTTCTGAAACATAAGCAATTCTTTTTCCGTCCGGTGACATGGCAGGCCCGCTTCCGTCTCTGGTGGAAAGACCTATGCTTCCTGGCATATCGAAGTCTTTTTTACGTTTATTTCTAACGTTATATTGACGAATAACATGCATTCCTTCACGGAACCTTGTTGTTGCAGGCTTAACCACGGCCATCAATAAATGATCATTATCGCTCGTCCATACAGGGCGGCCTGGTGTAAATACAGTTTCCTCGATCGTTTCAGTCGTACCATATTCAGTATCAATAATTTTTAAATCGGCACGTCCCCATGTATTTGATCGACCTCTTGTAGATAGATAAGCGATTTTTGTGCCATCAAATGACCAACTCAGTCGATATTCACGATTCTTATCATTGGTTAATCGTTCTTCGCGACCATTTAGCATATTGCGAACCCAGATATCCATTTGGCCATCACGTTCAGCGACAAAAGCAACGCGACTTCCGTCATTTGACCATGTTGGGTCGTTTACTTGTCCTATCTCATCCGTATCAATATTTTCTGCTGGTGCGTTTCCTTTTTGTAACCACATTCCGCCAATTGCAGAAAAAATTATATCATTATTTTTGGCACTGATGTCCATACTACCAATTCCGCGGACACTCTGCCTCTCCAGACTATCAAAGTCCCTTTGTTTTTTTACGTAATTTGGTCTGACCGAATTGATTGTCGCCGTAAAATCAATCTGACGAATTTTTCTTTTTATGATTTTTCTTTCACCGCGAACAAATTCGCTTTCAAAAGGGGCATATTTTATCACACCATCTGCTGTATAATATAAACCACCACGTCCCCATGTTCCTCGGAACGGGAATATGTCCCCCTGATCCAATATGGTTTTATTTCGATATTCATTACGGTCGTTTATGTCAGCAACAAATTCTACCATAATATCATTGCCGTCATGCAAGATATAAGAAAACCCAATATTGTCTATATACCAATTAGGACGATAATATTTAACGGTTTCCGATTTCATTAAGGACGTTTCAAAAGGTTGTTCAAGTAAATCATCCAAAAGAACGATTTCTGAATATCGTCCTTTAATCTCACGTGTGAATAATAAACGGTTGCCATCTTTTGATTTATGAGGGTGCGCATCATCATCAGGATGCCTTGTAATTTGCTTAACAGCAGAAGTATTTACATTAATATCCCAAATATCATAGTTACCACTGCGATCAGAAGCGAAAGTAATAGTTTCACCATCCGCATTCCAGAACGGTTCGCGGTCATCAAATTGCCCTTCTGTAATTTGCTTTAAGCCAGAACCATCCACATTTACGGTCCAAATGTGAAAATACCCTTGATAAAATCCTTGAAATGCAATCTTGCTGCCGTCCGGCGAAAAGGAAGGTTCTCTAACTTCTGGCTGTTGACCACTTGTAATGGCTTTCGCTTCTCCCCCTTCTGTGGACATTGTCCAGAGCACACCCTGGATATCCATCGCAATGGTAGTTCCCGTCTGATCGACAGAAAGGCCAAAATTTGTCCCTTCATTAAAGGTTATTTCTTCAGCATTTGCACTTAATAACACCCCAATAAAGGCAATTATGCCTATTACACTTCGCAGCATATTTACTATCCCTTATATTTCATTTTTTTATAGTGATCAGCTTTTCAGAAAAATGCCGTGATGTAAACAGTTTATATGACTTGAAATATTTCGTTTATTGACTACTCTGCGCGTATAAATCAGGAGCTTTCATGTATTCAGTTGAAACAGACAGACTTATTTTACGCCCGTTTATCACGGATGATGTTCATTATTTAAATTATTTGCATAGTGACCTTGATGTGGTGCGTTACACAAGCGGTCATACCCGCAGCCATAATGAAAATATTGAATACATCAGAAAAATGCTTGAACTATATAGTCAAAATCTAGGTCATTTAATGATTTTAAGAAAATCCGACAATAAGCAAATTGGCCGATGTGGTTTTTCTTACTTTTACGGCATAAATGATGGTGACTTAAATTGGTTTTATTGGGGCAGTCCCGAAGCCGTTAAAAAAGAGGGCGATATCTTTCAATATTTAGAGCCTGGATACACAATAGCCAAACCTTTTTGGGGAAATGGATACGCGTCTGAAGCGGCCATTGCTATGATGAATTATGGATATAATACATTAAATTATGATGGATTTTCTTCGCTTGTAAATGTTAAAAATACGGCATCAATTAATGTTGCCTTGAAAATGGGAACTCTTTCACCCATTCATTGTATGCTCAATGATGAACCAGGGTATGATTTAAGAAATGTGAAAAATGGATAATTTACAAAAACTATTGGATATAATGAAAAAATTGCGCGACCCTAATGACGGTTGTGCTTGGGATGTTGAACAAACATTTGAAACCATCGCTCCTTATACCATTGAAGAAGCCTACGAAGTGGCAGAAGCCATTGATAATAAGGATATGGATGCGCTTAAAGATGAACTTGGTGACCTTATGTTTCAAGCCGTATTTCATGCGCGCATGGCCGAAGAAGAAGGTCATTTTAATTTTGCCGATGTGATTGATGCCATTTCTGATAAAATGATACGCCGACATCCCCATGTTTTTGGTGATGAAAATTACCGTAATGCCGAAGAGCAGACTATTGCATGGGAAGAGCAAAAAGCAAAAGAGCGAGCCGCCAAGAAACAAAAAAGTATCCTTGACGGCGTAACCGTTGGACTTCCGGCATTAACACGTGCCGTAAAATTACAAAAACGCGCTGCTAGGGTCGGGTTTGATTGGCCAAACACATCGGGTGTCATTGATAAATTAAACGAGGAAATGGCTGAATTATCAGAAGAACTTATTGCAATAAAACAAGATCATGAAAAAATAGAAGAAGAATTCGGCGATATGATGTTTGTTTATGCTAATCTCGCCAGACACTTAAAAATCGATCCCGAGCAGGCCCTAAAAAAGGCCAATAATAAATTCACGCGACGCTTTAATAAAATTGAACAAGAGATTGAAAAAAAACAATCTTCTTTTGATCAATATTCACTAGAAGAATTAGAAGAATTTTGGACTAAAGCGAAAAAAGAAGAGAAATCCGAATAGTATATTTTCCGATATTAATTAGATGCAGACTTAATTTATAAGCCTGCATCTATATTTCATGTTTAATCTATATCACCGCCCCGCACCCAAGGGGCATTGGCCGCGTTTAAGGCTGATTCAAATGCCGGGATGGTCGAGTTGGTTAAAGTTTGAAGGCGACTTGTTGCCGCATTAAGCGCATCCATTGCATAACCATATTGATCCTTAGCTTGCTGCGTTGGGCCATATGTTCCCGAGCTCGCACCGTTTGCGAAATTAAGTCTGCTGCCAACCGATGCTGGACGTGATCCTTTACCCGCACGGGATCTTTCACCATTTAGCATTTCATCAATAGCATATAACTCTTGCCTTAAGGCTTCATATTGCCCCTCAAGAGCCCCTGCATTATCCGAACGGTCCATTGCAAGTCGATAAAGATTTGCTTTATTCATCAGATCGCTAATGGTCGCATTCGCCGCGGCATTCTTTGCGCGGGCTGCTTCCAGATCACGTTGGAAGGCATAAGTATCAGCACGGCTTGATCCCTGTAATGCGCTTTCAGTTACATCAACAAGTTCGAAATTAACGGGTCCTGCCACTTGCATTGCTTCACTATTAACGCGCGCATGCATTGTCGCTGAATATTCGCCCGGCATCACCATTGTGCCACTTGGACGATCAGGATCATTTCCACTATTTTCATTCGTGATGGCTGTTTGTGTTGATTGCAATAAATTCCAAGTGACGCGGTTAACACCCTTACTATTTGGGGCATTAAGCGAGCGCACAATGTTTCCGTTCGCATCACGAATTACAATATAAACGGCCGCATCAGCTTCACGTCGCTCCATTTCTAATGTCGCAAAATCTGGATAATTTACACCTTCCCCATTTTCTTGCATCTCTTTATCCGCAGCAACACGAACTTGTTTTGCCGTTTTAAAATCATCTTTTAAGTAATATGTGAATGTTTGACCAAAGGGTGGATTGTCAGCCGTCCATTGATCATCGCCTTGACTATCACTATGAAGCGTATCTTGCCTGTACCATGGTGATTTATCATCTGCAAATAATAATGCGTCGCTTTCAAGTGCCTCTGCATTTAAATTACGTAACGGAGTATAATCATCCAAAATAAAGATACCTCGGCCAAAACTACCCGCAACAAGATCATTATCACGTCGCTGAATTCTTACATCACGTACTGAAATCGTTGGCATACCGCCTTCTAATTCAATCCAATTATCGCCACCATCAACTGTGAAATAAATTCCGAATTCAGTTCCAAGGAACATTAAGTCCTTATTGACGTGATCTTGTGTGATACGCCAAACAAGGGATTTTTCAGGAATGCCATTTGTTATAGAAGTCCATGATTTACCGCGATTTGTGCTTTTTATAAGATAGGGCGCATAATCCCCTTCCTTATGGTTATCAAGCGCCGCATAAACAGTATCTGCATCAAAACGGTCCGCTCTTATATCGTTGATATAAGCATTTTCAGGTATTCCATTTATATTCCCAACTTCATAACGGGTCCAGTTTTCACCGCCATCAGATGTTACTTGAATAAGGCCATCATCCGTCCCGGCATAAAGAATATTTTCATCAATCGGGCTTTCAGCCACATTTGCAATCGTATGAAAATTTGACATCGCCGACAAATCCCAGCCGGCCTCTGGCCCCCATGTGGTATCCATCATTTCATATGTCAGACGATTGCCATTTTTGGTTAAATCACCCGATATTGGTGTCCAACTATCACCACGATTATCAGAGCGCCACATACGTTGCGACGCATGGTAAAGGCGTTTTGGATCATGATGTGAAACATTAATCGGCGCGTCCCAATTAAAGCGTTCAGCGGGTTCACCAGGCCTTGCTTGTGGTTGAACATTAACATTTTCACGCAGCATTTTGTCATGTCGCCTTAAGCCACCTTGTTGCATTTGTGAATACATAATATTGGGGTTACCCGGCTCCGTTGCTGGACCATGACCATCAGCTCCCATGGTTAAATACCAATCACCGTTACGAATACCATCCGCGCGCATTGTACGACTTGGACCACCTTGTGTTGAATTATCCTGAGTGCCGCCATAAACATTATAAAATGGATATGAATCATCCGGCGCGATTTTATAAAATTGCGCAACATCAATCCCCTGCATGAAGCGCCATTTTGCCATATTATCACGACTTTCATATAAACCGCCATCGGAACCAACCAAAATAAAATCCGGATCAGTCGGATGGAACGCAAAAGCATGATCATCAACATGACGATTAACAAGGTTCATATTGTTCCACGTTTTACCACCATCCATTGAATAGGCACTTAAATTATTGGCCATATAGACCATATCGAATGTATGCGGGTCGACAAAGATTTCTTGATAATAATGTGGGCCGGTGCCACCAGATACACGATCAGACATCTTTTCCCAGCTTGCGCCTTTATCGGAAGAACGCCAAAAACCACCTTTACGTTCATCAAGTTCAATTGTTGCATAAACAACATTCGGGTCAATCGGTGAAACCGCAACGCTAGATTTACCCATATTACTTGTCGGCAGACCTACTGTCATTTTTTCCCATGTTTCACCACCATCCGTTGATTTATAGAGCGCTGACCCAGGTCCGGTATCAATTAAGGCCGCAATCGTACGCTGACGTTGCCATGCAGCCGCATATAATATATCTGGATTACTTGGGTCAATGGCAAGGGAGCCGACCCCTGTCCATTCATCGATCTCGAGAGTATTACGCCATGTTTTACCGCCATCAGTGGTTTTATAAAGCCCTCGTTGACCACCTTTTGACCAAAGTGGTCCTTGTGCAGCAACCCACACAGTATTACTATCTTCAGGGTGGATCACTATATCGCCTAAATGCTCACTATCTTCTAAGCCCATATTCGTCCAGCTTTTACCGCCATTTTCTGACTTATAAATTCCATCACCAAAGGCAATATGGCGACCAGCATTATTTTCACCCGTTCCAACCCAAACGACATTTGAATTACTAGGGTCAATTGTGACATCACCAATTGAATATACATTTTCATTTTCAAAAATCGGGTCCCACGTGGTGCCACCGTTTACCGTTTTCCATACCCCACCAGACGCAACACCAACATACCACGTTCCGGGGTCCTTTTGATCAACAGCAATATCCGCAATCCGTCCAGACATATATGATGGACCAATATTGCGCATTTCGAGCCCTTTAAAAGTGCTGCTATTCATCGGGCCTTCATTATCTTGGGCCATAAGTCCCGTTGGCATAGCCACAGACATCATTAATGATAATAGAAAATGTTTTTTCATAAGTTCCTCCTCCAATTTTTTTAAGAAAATAGGTTGCACTATTTTAAAAGGAAAAACAAGGTCACGAATAAGCTTAGAATTTAAGAAAAAGTGTATTTTTAATTTTATGCCACATCTCTTCATTTGCGGCACACAATAAACCTGTCCCCTCATTTTTTGGAGTATAAGGTTGCTCATCTAACCCTAAAGCATATCCTCCGGCTTCCTTGTAAATCAAACTTCCGGGTAAATGATCCCAAATCAATGTACGGTAATATACGGAAAAATCCTTTTCACCTCTTAGTAAAGAGACATAATCATAACCAGCACAAAATCCCGGACGGTTTTCCTTTATTAACTCAAGCTTTTCTTTTGCTTGATCCCTAATTTCTTTAGGCATACGGTTGATGTGCGCAGCACCGATTAATTCGCTAAGGTCAGATTTTTTATTGCTCAACGTAATTTTTATATCATTTAAATATGCGCCCTGCCCTTTGGTTGCATAGGCCATAATGTCACTTGCTGGTAAATATATCCAACTTATATCGACACTTCCATGTTTGAGCGCTACTATCATCACTGCAAAACGCTCATTTCCTTTGATGAAGTTATTCGTTCCATCTATTGGGTCGATTAGAAATCCGTAGTCGGCTTTTAATAACTCATTCAATCTTTCAGGGTTTTCTGAAATATCTTCTTCACCAGTAATTAAAGCATTCGGATATAATTCATGCAATCCGGAAATCAGCGCTTTTTCTGAAGCGATATCAGCTGCGGTTACAAATTCGCCAGGTTCTTTATAATGAACTTCCGTTTCTTTAAGATTTCGAAAACGCGTTAATATCTCTTCTGCGGAAACTTTTTTGATTAAACGGCAAATTTCATCAACTTTCATTTAATTTGCCCATTTTAGTCAATTGCCCGATAGCGGCGGCATCAAGACGCACAGTTAGTTTTGTATGTTCTTCCGTATCAATTCGTTCGAGAACTTCCCCATACTGATAAAAAAGTGCAACATCAGCGCCATCTTTATGTTCAAACGTCAATTCAAATTGTTTTTTACCTTTGGCTAACTCTTTTTCCATAGAAGAGAGAAGCACATCACAACCTTCACCAGATACGGCAGAAACGAGTGTTACATTATCAATTCGAGAAGCCATATTTTCGATAAACGAGCGCTCTTCTTCATTTAAAAGATCAACTTTATTCCATACTTCATAAAGACTTTTACTTTCTTCGTTTAAAACACCTAATGACTTTAGGATTTCTTCTACATCATGCTTTTGCGCTTCCGTATCAGGATGTGAAATATCACGAACATGCAATATTATATCTGCCTCAGTCACTTCCTCTAAAGTAGCGCGAAAAGCGGCCACCAAATGTGTCGGCAAATCAGAAATAAACCCAACTGTATCTGAAAAAATAGCCTTTTGACCATTAGGTAAATCAACATTACGCATGGTGGGGTCTAATGTAGCAAATAATAAATCCTCAGCCATAACTTTTGCTTCAGTTAAATAATTAAACAGCGTTGATTTTCCAGCATTGGTATATCCAACTAATGCAATGATAGGAAATGGAACTTTTCTTCTGCTATTTCTATGTAATTCACGTGTTTTAATAACTGTTGAAAGCTGTTTTTTTATTTTTCCAATTCGCTCATCAATTAATCGTCTATCCGATTCAATTTGGCTTTCGCCAGGACCACCCATAAAGCCAAAACCACCCCTTTGGCGCTCCAAATGGGTCCATGACCTTACCAAACGGCTTTTTTGATAACTTAAGTGAGCCAACTCTACTTGCAGAACCCCTTCTTTTGTTTGTGCGCGCTCGCCGAATATTTCTAAAATCAATCCGGTACGGTCAATCACTTTTACTTTTAATTCGCGTTCAAGGTTTCTTTGTTGTCCAGGGGATAATTCACAATCTGCCACCACCAATTCAATGTCATGTGCATTAATTATAGCCGACATTTCATCCAACTTCCCTTTACCTAAAAAGGTCGCCGGTCTAATTTTATTTAAAGTTATAACTTCAGCGAGAACAATATCTAACTCTAATGCAGCTGATAAAGAGACTGCTTCAGACAATCTATTTTCTGCACTTCTTAAGTTTAATGAATTCGCTCTATCATTTATACTTGGATGAAATACAAGCGAACGCGCACCAGAAGAATGACCAATTTGTTCATTCCCTTGATTTCCATCATCCCATACAGAATTAAATGATTTCTTTCGAAACTGAAGCGTTTCTTTTACGTCGTGGTCCGTCATACGAGGAAAATACTACTCCTCATCAACATCACCATCTTCGTCTTCTTCAAATAGATTAATAGGACCACCAGGCATTATGGTAGAGATCGCATGTTTATAAACCAATTGAACATTAGAATCACGACGTAACAAAATACAAAAGTTATCAAACCAAGTGATAATACCCTGTAATTTAACGCCATTAACAAGGAACACTGTAATAGGCGCTTTGTTTTTGCGTACATTATTTAGGAAGGCATCTTGTAAGTTGTGTATTTTTTCAGACATTTTTTAATCCACTTTTATTATTATTGTAGCCTTAAAACAGATTTATACTGATTACGCTGCAAATGGTTGAAGCAGAGTATACCACAACAATGATGTGAATTAAACCAAGAAGAGTCATTCATTGAAATGAAAATTTAATTTCTTCGGAACGAAGGAGTTAGAAAAATAAGCAACGTAATTATTTCTAATCTTCCTAAAATCATAAGAGCGGAAGTAAGCCATTTTGCTTCATAGGTCATACCAGAATAGCCAATAAAATCGGGTGCTATTAGGCCAGTCATCGCCCCTGCACTAAATAAATTTGCGACCGTTAAACCAATGCCTGTCCCCATATCATATCCCATCGCACCATATGATACTGAAAAAATAGCGATAGACGTTAAATATAATATCAAAAGAGTCCATATACTCATCAGAATTGAATTCGTCACACTAATATCATTCACACGCATCGCAACAATACCGTGAGGATGTGCTAGTCGGCTAATTTCACTATCCGCTTGACGAAATAACACTCTAAAGCGAAGGACTTTAAATCCACCGGCGCTAGAGCCAGCCGTTCCGCCTATAAAAATCAATATTATTGAGATGATGATAATCCCTAGAGGAAGTGAATTAGCAGCATCAGGAACAAAGCCCGTGGTGCTTATGGCAGAAGCTGCTGTAAAAATAGAAATTCCCAGCCTTTTTAATACGCTTAAATTACTTCCATAATCAAATCCAAGCAAAGCAATGAACATCACGATTACAGCTACTAAAAACATCATTATGAAATATTTTATTTCCCGATCTTTTTGATAAACTTTATATTTACCACTTCTTAAAAATGACCAATGAAACGTTAAATTCGTCGCAGCAATAAGCATGAACGGAACCAATATGAATTCAGACATATTGTTAAATGAATTTACACCTGAATTGGCATGATTAGTGAAGCCACCGCTTGAAAGTGTTGCCATAGCCGTTGAGAGCGCATCAAAAGAGGTCATACCGCTAAAAATCAATAAAACCATACATGTAAAAGTAAACAACACATAAACTGAAGCCAGTGGCTTAAACGATGCCTTTAACCTAGCAAGTAGTCCTTCTCCTTCCCCATGAGGAAGTGAACTTCTAAATAAATCAGAACCGCCAATTGTACTCAATGGGATGATCGCTGAGGCAAGTATAAAAATCAATATTCCCCCTTGCCATTGAAGAAAAGAACGCCAAAACAAAAGCGTTTTTGGAGCAAGTGAGGAATTTGAAAGAATAGTTGACCCAGAAGTAGTTAAAGCTGATGCAGCCTCAAAATAAGCATCCGTAAATTTCGTAAGTACGCCTGAGATCATAAACGGTAATGATGCAAAGACAGGGATCAAAATCCAAGTAAAAATAAGAAACGAAATTATTGTGTATCTGGATGGTTTATTAGGATCATCATGAAAGGCAAAATAAAACCCTAACCCAATGAAAATCGTCAACATTGAGCTAATAAAAAATGGTAAAATCAGACGCGTTTCATCAAATGATAAAGCAACAAAAATAGGAATGGTCTCACTTATACCTAAAAAGATAAGCATGTACCCTATTATATGACCGATTTTTGTAATCATAATACAATCTATTATAGCTAACTTTAAAGGCTAGAAATATTCTAGCCTTACCGAGAATAGTTCTTCGACCTTTTTAATCATATCAGCACACGTAAAGACAATAACTGTGTCACCGGCATTTATAATCGTGCCACCTTTTGGAACGATAATTTTATCATCCTGAATAACAGATCCGATAATTACGCCCGACGGTAACTTTACATCTCTTAATGGTTTTCCGACCAAAGGAGACGCCTCAACGGCAACAGCTTCCATAATTTCCGCTTCGCCACCTGCCAAGCTTTGAAGCGAACTAATTCTACCTCGTCTCATATGTTTCAGAATACTGGAAACGGTCGTTTGTCGTGGGTCAACGAATGCTTCAATACCTACCGAGTCTGTCAAGTCACCAAATGAGTGATCATTGATCAACGTGATTGCACTTTTACATCCCATTTGTTTTGCAAGTAGTGCAGAAAGAATATTTACCTTATCATCATTGGTTACTGAAATGATCGATTCAGTTCCATGTATATTTGCTTCTTTTAAGATTTCCATATCCAAAGCATCACCATGCAGAACAACCGCTTTTGATAATTTTTCTGCAACCTTAAAGGCTCTCTTTTCATCTCGTTCGATGATCTTAATTTGAAATTTATTATTCGATTCCGTTAATTGCTCGCTGATGAAAGTACCAACATTACCACCGCCAACGATCACAACATTTCTTGCTTCTTCTTCTTCATGACCAAATACACTTAATGCTCTTGTTACGTGCGATTTTTCAGAAGCAATATAAATATTATCGCCAACCAATAGCTGATCATTACCGGATGGAACAATTAATTTGCCATTTCTTAAAATTCCGCAAACCACAATATTTAAATCTGGGAATAGTTCTGTTAATTGGCGAAGGGGGGTATCAACGACTGGGCAGTCTTCTTCTAGCTTAACGCCAATAACCCTAATCCTATCATCCGCAAAACGGATCATATCGGTTGCACCTGGAACCTCTAGTCTGTTAATCGCCGCTTTCGCCACTTCAATTTCAGGAGAAATAATAACATCAATAGGCATATGATCGCGGCTAAATAGCAGTTGCCATTTCGGGTTCAAATAATTTTGCGCTCTAATACGTGCAATTTTTGTAGGAACATTAAATAAAGAATGTGCAACTTGACAGGCCACCATATTCACCTCATCAAAAAGCGTCACAGCAATAATCATATCCGCGTCTTCTGCTCCCGCGCTTTCAAGTAAATCAGGATGCGAAGCATAACCAACTAGAGCATGCACATCGAGTGAGTTCCTCACTTTATTAATAAGCGCTTCTGAACGATCAATTACCGTTACGTCATTTTGCTCTTGAGCGAGATGACGAGCAATATTGTAACCAACTTGACCAGCTCCACAGATAATCACTTTCATAACAAAATCCTTTTACACGTTCTTACTTTTTATCAAGTGTTCCAATGCCTAATCCCTTTAGTTTTCGGTGTAAGGCTGATCGTTCCATACCTACAAACTCCGCTGTTTTTGAAATATTGCCTTGGAAACGCTGTAATTGTACATTTAAGTATTCACGTTCAAACGTCTCACGAGCATCACGAAGCGGAAGTGTCATGATTTCAGTATTTGAATTAGGCCTTATAATTTCACTGTCTTCCATAATATCTGGCGGCAATAAACTAACGGTTATGACCTCTTCATCACCTGATAATATCAACATTCTCTCGACTGTATTTTTTAATTGACGGACGTTACCCGGCCAATCATGCGTTTGAAGCGCAGATAATGCTTCATCATCTATATCACGTGGTGGTAGCCCTGTCGCACTTGTAAAACCAAGTATCATTTGTTTAACCAAAAGTGGGATATCTTCCCTTCTTTGGGTTAAAGAAGGAACTTGAACAGGCACCACATTTAGCCGGTGGTAAAGGTCCTCGCGAAATCGTTGAGCTTCAATTTCTTGGCGTAAATTTCTGCCAGTTGCGCTTACCACTCTTACGTTAACTTGGACGCGCTGGTTGCCGCCTACCCGTTCAAAGGTTTGATCCGTTAATATACGCAATATTTTTGCTTGGGTTGTCTGCGGCATATCCGCGACTTCATCAAAGAAAAGAGTCCCGCCATGCGCCTTTTCAAAAACACCCGTTTTTACGACTACCCCATCTTCTTCAACACCGAATAACTCACTTTCCATATTTTCTGGTGACATGCTCGCCGCATTCACCACGATAAAGGCACCATTCGCACGCTTAGATTGATGATGGATTAAACGCGCCACCATTTCTTTTCCGGTTCCTGATGCCCCAGTAATGAGAACTCGACTGCCGCTTGGTGCGACTTTTTCTATTGTATTTCTCACTAAAGTAATTGCAGATGACGTTCCGGTTAATTGGTTTTCGTATCCTGCTTTTTCTTTAAGCTCAGAATTTTCACGGCGCAAACGGTCAACTTCAGTTGCGCGTTCAACTAGAATTAATAGTTTTTCGGTTTCAAAAGGTTTGCTGATAAAATCATACGCCCCCCTTTTAATGGCCGTAACAGCGGTTTCAATATTTCCATGACCACTAATAATGATCACGGGTAAATCTTTATGCTTTTTCTTTACCGCTTCTAATATTTCTAAGCCATCTAATTTGCTACCTTGTAGCCATATATCTAAAACAAGCAAAGATGGTCTAAGTGCATCAATTTCCTTTAACGCATCATCACTATTTCCTGCCGTACGAGTGTCATACCCTTCATCGTTTAAGATGCCTGAAATTAAATCTCTAATATCAGCTTCATCATCAACGACCAAAATATCAAGCGCCATGAACTATCCTTATATTACTTTTAGCCCTTAAATCATCATTTTCTGTAAGTTGGTCTTCATCATCTTCAACGCTTTTAGTTTTTCTAAATATCAAGGTTGAAGAGGCCCCCATATCAGCATTATTTTCTAAAACTAGATTTCCGCCATGATCTTTCATAATTTTCTTAACAATTGCTAATCCCAACCCTGTTCCCTTACTTCTGGTGGTCACATAAGGCTCAGTTAAGCGGTCAATCATACCCTCAGGCATACCTATACCATTATCAGATACGGTAATTTTTGAAATATTTTCGTCATCTCTTAACTGAATACGAATTTTCCCGCCCTCTTGTTCGTTGAGAGCTTCTGAAGCATTTTTAATAATATTTGTTAGTGCCTGACCGATCTGTCTTGCGTCACAATCAAAATAAATAGGTTGATCTGGGAAATCTGTTTCGATCATTATGCCTTTATGGCTTAAGTCCATTAAGAAAGTAGCCTGCTTGGCAATTTCAACAAGGTCTTCTGTTTGAATAATTGGACTAGGCATTCTAGCAAATGATGAAAATTCATCAACCATTTGACGTAGGTCACGAACCTGCCTGACAATTGTATCCGTGCATTGTGTAAAAATTTCAGGGTCTGATGTAACCTCTTTTAAATACTTACGCTTTAGACGCTCGGCCGATAATTGAATGGGTGTTAATGGGTTTTTAATTTCATGCGCAATTCTTCTTGCGACGTCAGCCCAAGCTGCCGTTCTTTGTGCGGCAACTTGTTCCGTTATATCATCAAAGCTAATAACAAAACCTTTTGCATGCTTTCCTTTTAATTCTGCAGTAATTCGAACTAATAGGTTTAATGCATAATCACTTCTGTTTAATACAATCTGATCTTCTACACCTTCCGTTTTTGATCTAATAATTTTATCAAAAAGCTCAGATACTTCTGGCATAACGGCATTAATATTCCTGCCTTTCAGATCCTCTTCATTTATTCCAAGCATAATAGAAGCCGATCTATTAGAAAGCGTAATATTTCCCCCATCATCTAGTCCCATAATACCCGGTGATACGCCCGATAAAACTGTTTCAGTGAACCGGCGTCTTTCATCAAGTTTCATATTAGCAGAAAGCAAGTCTTTTTGCTGTTTCTGAAGCTGGCGCGTCATGGTGTTAAATGCTTTTGTTAGGCCACCTAAATCATCATACCCCGCCTTGATAGGGGCACGTGCAGAAAAATCACCTTTACCAACCTTATCGGTTGCACCCACAAGTGTATTAATTGGCTTCATGAGATTACTTGCAAGACGGAAGCCTAACAACGCAGAAATAAATAGAACAATTAACGCAAGGAATAAGAAGGTAATATTAAATAAAAGTCTGTATTCCGATAATTCTGATTGGGATTTTTCAAAATCATCTTTAGCTTCCAATGTTCTTCTTACGAGCGCTAATGCTTGTGCATCAATTAATCTGCCAATATACAAATATTGATCTAAAAAAGCATCTAACCGAACAATAACCCTAATTTGTCCATCATTTTCGCCACTAGAAAAAACCTTTACATTCCCGTCGGCAGCCTCTTCCATAATTTGTTTATTTAATCGTCCATCAAAGACACTGAAAGTCGATGTCGCTCGCGAGGTTACTTCGCCTTCCCGATTAAGAATAATGGCATCAGAAAGCCCAAGAGCACGTGCCTGAATATTCAAAGCTTGATCAAGTAATTCTGGTTGACTAGAAAACACAAACGCACGTCTATTCAATTCATTTGCCATGCCAAGTGCATCGGCACGAATAATATTATAATGTTCTTGGATGTATGTCTGCGCAACACTTTCTGAACTATCAATAACGGTTTGTACTTTTTCACTAAACCAAGACTGAATTCCAAATTCGAAAAACATTATGGATACAATCGCCACAATAATTGTTGGCGTAATCGCAATAACACTGAATAATGTTACAATTCTTCTGTGAAGGCGGGTTGCCGCAGCTCCTTTTTTACCTTCTCCCCATAACTGAATAAATTGACGAACGACCAGCGTTCCCAAAAGCAACAGATTTACGGTAATAAATAAAACAAAAATATAAAGATTGTCTGGTGTAGGAGATAGTGGCGCGGCATTTGAAAATAAAGCATATGCCCCCCCAGCCGACATAAGCAAGCCGAGGAAAAGTACATATACTAACTTATTTTCCAAATCCACTTTCCTTGCCCAGAGCTTCATTCTGCTAAGGATGATGGATTTTTTTCGCAATACTTGTTCACTCATAATGAATAGAGACTATCATATTGTTGCAATAATGCAACATTTTAGCACGTTTTTAAGAATATTAGATAGCAAAAAAATTAAAGTCGATCTTTTATAATTGGAATATTAAGTTCTTTAATTTTTTTACGGAGAGTATTCCGGTTTAAACCTAGCATTTCTGAGGCTTTTATTTGATTTCCTTTTGTCGCATTTAATGAAAGTTCAATCAGAGGGCGCTCCATTTCACTTAAAATACGTCCGTATAATCCTTTAGGAGGCAATTCATCCACATTATGTGCATCGAAATATTTCTTCAAATGACGGTGAATTGATTGCTGTAATGTCTCTGAAAAATACAATTGATCTGAATTTTGGTCGTCAGAATCTGATTGAATAATATTACCTTCAGATAGTTCCGTTATTACATTCTCAAAACTAATTTCATCTTCATTATATAATGCGGCCAAACGATGAACTATATTTTCAAGTTCTCTAATATTACCAGGCCAATCATACTTTTTAAGTTGCTCAATTGCATTTGTCGCCATAACTTTCGGGGTTGAATTATTTTCTTCTGAATAATTTGCAAGAAAGAAGCGAACCAAATCATCAATATCAGATTTGCGGTCTCTTAATGGCGGAAGGTTTATGGGCGCGACATTTAGACGGTAATATAAATCTTCTCTAAACAACCCTTGGGCAATTAAAGTTTTTAAATTTCTGTGAGTTGCGGCAATAATTCTAACGTTTATTTTAACGGGATCACCACCACCCACTGAAACAAATTCACCTTCTTGAAGAACTCTTAGAAGTCTTGTTTGCGCCTCCATAGGCATGTCGCCAATTTCATCTAGAAATAAAGTACCACCTTTGGCCTTTTCAAAGCGCCCTATATTTTTTGACACCGCTCCAGTAAAAGAGCCTTTCTCATGGCCAAATAGTTCGCTTTCAATAAGTTCTTTTGGTATGGCTGCCATATTTATCGCCACAAAAGGCGCATTTCGACGTTGGCCAAAATCATGTAGGGCTTTTGCCACCAATTCTTTACCCGTGCCAGTTTCACCGGTTATCATGACGGTTAAATCCGTATTCATTAGCCGGGCCATGATGCGATATACATTTTGCATCGCAGGCGAACGTCCAATTAATGGAATATCTTCTTCATTTTTAATAGATACCGCTTTATCCAATTTATTCTTCGGACTAAGTCCATTTTTTATCGCAAGAAACAATTCCTCTAGATCAAATGGCTTAGGCAAATATTCATACGCACCGCTTTCTGCTGCTTTAACGGCTGTCATAAGGGTATTTTGCGCACTCATAATAATAACTGGTAATTCGGGCCTTATTTTCTTTATACGCACCAACATATCAAGTCCGTTATCATCTGGCATCATAACATCTGATATGACAATATCCCCTTCGCCATTTGAAACCCAGCGCCATAGTGTTGCAGCATTACTCGAAAGCCGCACATCATATCCTTCACGACCTAACGCGCGAGCCAACACAGTACGTATGGCTTTATCATCATCAGCAATAAGAATTGTTTTATTTGTCATGATTTCCCTTTAAAGCCGATGGCAGTAATACACGAAAGATTGTTTTACCTTCGTCACTTTCACATTCGATCACCCCCCCATGGTCAGAAATTATTTTAGCAACTAATGCTAATCCTAGCCCTGACCCACCGCTTTTCGTTGTGACGAACGGATCAAAAATATCCTCTTTAATTGTATCATCGATACCACCACCATTATCAATAATCGTAATCTCTAATGGTAAATTTAAAAATTCTTCCCCATTTGCAGAGGCTACTCGCATACCTAACCTATATGCTGTTGTAATTGTTATTTGACCATCATTTTCTGTGACGGCTTCAGCAGCATTTTTTAGTAAATTTAAAAATACCTGAATTAAAGAACCGTGATCCCCGAGTGTATTTGGTAAGGAAGGATCATATAATTCAACAAATTTGACATGTTTACCAAAACCATTTTCCGCCAATTTTTTAACATGTTCTAAGACACTGTGAATATTTATTTCTTCACGTTCTATCTGCCTATGATCAGTAAACACTTCCATGCGATCAACAAGCTTACAAATCCTGTCAACTTCATCAATAATCAGATCGGTTAACGCAACATCATCTTTGCTGATGTCTTGAGAAAGTATTTGCGCAGACCCTTTTATGCCGGACAATGGGTTTTTAATTTCATGTGCAAGCATCGCAGCCATACCGGAAACCGAACGCGCAGCATTGCGGTGATGTTTTTGTTGGTTGATTTTTTGCGCGATCGTTCTTTGCTGAAACTGTATGACGGCACCATTTTCCTCAATATCATCTGTTTCAATCAATGGCGATACATGAACATCAATTTTTGTATTTCCTATTATAGGGTTTCCAATATTAATGTCATATTCTGATACGACCGCTTTTTTACTTATAGATTGCTCAACGAGCGATACAATTGGACTATCTTGCGGCACAATATCAGTCAATTTTTTGCGTGATAAAATCACATAACTACTGCCAAGCAATTGCTCCGCAGCTGCGTTAGCGAAAATTATTTTTTGTTGACTATCGACCGATAATATTGCCTCTGACAAACTATTTAAAATCTTATCTGCAGTATTTTTTGAGCTTTCTTCAGCAATATATAGCTTTTCTTTTGCCATTTTAAGCAGCTTGCTCACTCAATAATGGTTCAAAAAAGGCTTCAATTGTATCAAGCACTTCTTGCGTTTCTGAGAGTTTATTTACTTTTTGGCGAAACTCTGCGCTATCTCTTAAGCCCTTAGTATACCAACTGATATGCTTCCTCGCTATTTTCTTACCAGCACCTTCACCATAGTGCTTTAACATGGAAAGATAATGTTCAACCATGATATCCTTGATGACATATAATTCAGGATCCGGTAATTTTTCACCGGTTTTAAGATAATGAATTACTTGCGAAATGAACCACGGCTTACCATAATTCCCTCTTCCAATCATAACGCCGTCCGCCCCTGATTGCTTTAGAGCTTCTTTTGCGTCTTCACATGAAACAATATCACCATTAGCAATAACGGGGATATTAACGGCGTCCTTGACTTCACGTATGAATCGCCAATCAGCCGATCCTTTATACATTTGATTTCGAGTACGTCCATGAACCACAACCATTTTAATGCCTAGGTCCTCAGCAATTTTTGCAAGCTCTGGTGCATTTCTGTTGGTAATATCCCAACCCGTTCTCATTTTTAAGGTGACAGGAATTGAAACCGCATTAACAGTTGCCTCAATTATCTTTCCAGCAATGTCCAAATCTTGCATCAAGGCAGAACCCGCATATCCATTGACGATCTTCTTGGCAGGACATCCCATGTTAATATCAATGATTGGGGCACCCTTATCTTCGTTCATTTTTGCGGCTTGGGCCATCATATCAGGATCACAACCAGCAAGCTGAACAGACATTAGGTATTCGTCACTTTCAGCTGCGGCCATCTTATGTGTGCGATGATGATCACGGATCATAGCCTGACTAGCGATCATTTCAGATGTTACAAGTCCTGCACCAAATCTTTTCACGAGGCGTCTAAATGGTAAATCCGTTACACCCGCCATTGGGCATAACAGAACAGGGTCCTCAATTGTGATAGGACCAATATTTATTGGTTTCAACAAATAAGTCATGATTAAAAATTAAGCAGCCTTTAAAAATGTCTAAATTTTAGTCAATATCGACGGCACTATAACCGAAAACATAAGTCACGTCAAAGGCGAAAAAGAATCAAAATCTTGACGACATTTTTATATAAAAATGATAGCTTTTGCAGATGACTATTAGAAACGCAGCCATAATCGTCGCCGCTGGTCGTGGACAGCGCGTGGGTGGAGAAATACCAAAGCAATACCTTGAAGTGGGAGGGGTGCCAATTTTAAGACGTACAGTCGAGGTTTTCTTTAATCATCCTAACATTGATCTTATTCAAGTTATCATTCATCCTGATGATAAAAATTTATATGATCAGGCATTAAATGGCCTTGACTTGCCTGCCCCCATATTTGGTGGTGAGACAAGGCAACAATCCGTATTAAACGGACTTGAAGCCATTAGCGATAAAATGCCGGAATATGTATTTATTCATGATGCAGCACGACCCTTTCTAGATCATAAAATAATAGATGATTTAATTGACGTGGTTGAGGTTTCTGGCGCTGTAATTCCCGCTTTAAAAGTAACTGATACCATAAAGTACATGGGGACGGATAAAATCGACAGTACTTTGGATCGCAATTATTTATATCGTGCTCAAACACCGCAAACATTTCGATATAAAGCAATATTCATGGCACACCACCGTTTTGAAAATGAAAATATGACAGACGATAGTTCAATCGCAGAAAAAAGCGGACTAAAGGTCAGAATTATTGAAGGGTCAGAAAATAACTTTAAAATCACAACATCAGAAGACCTAAAGAAAGCGGAAATGATGACAGCAAAGACTTATACAGATATTCGCACAGGATATGGGGTTGATGTTCACGCCTTTGATAAAGGAGATCATGTCATTCTTGGTGGTGTAAAAATTCCTCATACGCATAGCTTAAAAGGACATTCTGATGCTGATGTTGCACTACATGCTCTTACAGATGCACTATTGGGATCAATGGCTTTAGGAGATATCGGTGACCATTTCCCACCAAGCGATAAAAAATGGAAAGGCGCAAGTTCTGATATTTTTTTAAAACATGCCGCAGACCTTATTCATCAGCAAGTTGGCGTAATTGCGCATGTTGATTTGACGATTATTTGCGAAACGCCGAAGATCGGACCACACCGTGAAAAAATTCGTGATAAAATTTCTGAAATAATTGATTTAGATATCGCCCGCGTTAGCGTCAAAGCAACCACAACTGAGAAACTGGGTTTTACAGGAAAAGGTGAAGGCATAATGGCTCAAGCAGTTGCAACCGTCAGACTACCGGAGTAAATAATGGCGGAAAATAAAACAAAAGAAACGAATGAAAGCGTCGATGATTTTCTAAACTCTATTGAACACGAAGGAAAAAAAGCCGATAGCTTCAGAATTCTAGAAATGATGAAAGACATAACAGGCTTGCCACCTAAAAAGTGGGGAGATGCAATGATTGGTTTTGGAAATTATCATTATAAATACAAAAGTGGCCATGAAGGTGATATTTTCCAAGTTGGCTTCTCTCCCCGAAAAAGCTATTTATCCTTTTATCTATTTTACGGTTACAAACATCACCCCCTTATGACAAAACTGGGTAAGCATAAAGGAGGGAAAGCATGTCTCAACATCAACAAGCTTGCAGATGTGGACGAAGACATACTCTATAAGCTCATTGAATTTGGCTTTCTGTCATCTGCTGGCGGGGATAACCCTTATGCCAAAATGGAAAGTTGTTAAATATGGCCCTTAAAAATTGGAATAAATCCTTCTTTCATCCTTCACTTATGATTTCAACATGGTTTTATAGCGGGCTTGTCCCATTCGCCCCAGGCACTATGGGGAGCATCGCTGCCCTTCCCTTTGCGTGGTTACTTATTGAACATGCTGGAAAATTCGGCCTTGCCAATGCGACCTTAATAGTATTTGTG
This sequence comes from Kordiimonadaceae bacterium UBA4441, assembly GCA_002390425.1. Classification (GTDB taxonomy): domain Bacteria; phylum Pseudomonadota; class Alphaproteobacteria; order Sphingomonadales; family Emcibacteraceae; genus Pseudemcibacter. The sequence continues at coordinate 65,100 of DGPL01000033.1, forward strand.
CTTGGATTATGGGCATCACGTGAATATATGAATGAAACTCGAAAAACCGACCCTGGCGAGGTCGTCGTAGATGAAGTGGTGGGGCAATGGCTCGTTTGTCTGTTCATTATTGATAACAATCATATAGGACAATATATTCTTGCACTTCTCGCGTTTAGAATATTTGATATTATGAAACCGTGGCCCGTATCACATTTTGATAAACGACATGATGCGTTCGGCGTTATGATGGATGATGTCGTTGCAGGCATTTTGGGGGCAGCTGTGCTTTACGCTGTGAATTTCTATGTTCTCAGCTGAAATTGTTAAACTTGCTACCGAAGTATTAGAATTAGCGCGCAAAAATAGTTATCAAATTGCGACTGCTGAATCCTGTACTGGTGGCTTAATAATTGGTGCGTTAACGGATATTGCGGGATCATCCGACGTTGTTGATCGTGGCTTCGTTACTTATTCCAATCAAGCAAAGCATGAAACCATTCTTGTGAATTCTCAAACACTAGAAAAATTTGGTGCCGTTAGTAAAGAAACCGCTTTGGAAATGGTCGATGGTGCCCTTAATCAGTCTAATGCTTCAATTGCCGTTTCTGTTACTGGTATTGCCGGGCCCGGAGGCGGCAGTATTGATAAACCTGTTGGCCTCGTTCATATTGCTGCGCAAAAGAAAGGCAGCATTCCAACCCATCAAGAAGCTAATTTTGGTGATATTGGCAGATCCGCAGTTCGCGAAGCAACAATAATAGCAGCCCTTAAGTTATTAAAAGAAGTTATTTATATACCACGAAGGACTTGAGCCGGTCTTACTGACATTGCTTTCCAAATGCTGAACATTCCGATCGACATGGTCATTACAATTGCTGCAAAAACAGTAATCAGTGGAATTTGTAATGAGAATGTCCATTCAAGTTCCATAATGCCGACGACAATCCCATATGCGGCAACAGTACCAAGCAAGATCGCGACAAAACCTGTGGCAACACCCAAGATAATAAATTCAAATATATAAGCCTTTAAGATATCCATCCGTGTTGCCCCGACGACCTTTAAGACGGCGCTATCATAAACACGTCCTTTATGACCAGCCGCAATGGCGCCGCTTAATACCAAAATGCCCGCTACAATCGTAATCGACGCCATAACGTCAATTGCGCCTTTAATTTGCAGTAATAGAACTTGTACATTTTCAAGGACTTCTTTAAGGCGAACTGTTGTAACATTTGGGTAGTTTCGTGTAATCGCTTGATAATTCGCCGCCTCTCGTTCAGGTGTAGATTTAAGCGTACCCACATAAGTATAAGGTGCATCACTTAACATATTTGGATCAAACATCATGGCATAATTAATACCAAATGTGCCCCAATCGACGGATCTTACTGACCTAACTGCGACTTCAAAGCTACGTCCTAAAACATTAATCGTGATTTTATCACCTAACACCAGTCCGAGTGCTTCATATACATCCTGACTTAATGAAACTTGTGGCTCACCGTCATAACCGATTGGCCACCAATCACCTTCAACCAATTTATTATCTTCTGGAACTTCATCCGTGAAGGTCATCCCACGGTCCCCTCTAAGGACCCATCGCATTTCGGGGCTGATTTCCACTTCATCAGAAGGCACCCCTTTAACATGACTAATACGCCCTCTTAAATTAGGGACGGTTCTATAAAGGTTTGCGCCCTCTTGCGATAACATATGTTCTTTAAAACTGTCATGATCTGCTTTTTGAATATCAAGGAAAAAGTAACTTGGTGCATCTGTTTCAACACGTCTTTCAATTTCACTATCCAAACCAAATTCAACCAATGCAATAGCGGTTAGAAGTATCAATCCGAGCCCTAGGGACAATATGATCGATAATGTTGAGTTACCCGGTCTTGTGATGTTTGAGAGTGCAATTCTTAAGGCGGGACTGTAGCGGCGCGGTAAATAGGAAACCCCTTTACGGACCAATATCCCTGTTCCAAAAAGAAGCGCAAACGACGCAAGCATTCCACCGATAAAATACGCGGTTAATTCACTGTATTCTGCCGTATAAAATACCATCGCAAGCATCATGACGATCATTATCACAATCGTGATCAAATAATTTTTCGGAATGTTATTTTCACCGGGCTCAGAAATGGCAATGCGGAACAGTTGGCGGGCAGAGATATTCTTTGCCTTTGCCAATGGCCAAAGTGTAAATATCAGACTGATTAGAATGCTATAAAAGGCGGCTACAGCAAGTGGGGCAAAATAAAATTCACGTGAAATTTCGATCGGCATTTTGCTTTCTAAGAAATCCGCGAATAAAAAGGGCAACGCCCCCCCGACGAATAACCCAAGCACGATTGATATCGCTGCCATGATTAGAATTTGTTGTAAATAAATTTTGAAAATAGTTTCAGATTGTGCGCCCAATATTTTAAATGTTGCGATCGTATTGGTTTTCGAATTTAAATATCCATGAACCGCATTACTAACACCAACTCCACCAACTAGAAGCGCTGTTAAGCCAACCAATGTCATAAATTGCCCCATACGGTCGATAAACCTTTGTGCACTTCCGCCGCCACTGCTTTTATTTCTCACGCGCCAATCGGAATCAGGAAATGCTTCTTCAATCGTTTCCTCATAAAGTTTTGCATCTGTTCCGTCAGCCAACCTAAGGCGATAATTATATTCAACCAGGCTCCCAAAAGTAATTAAACCAGTATCTTCCATGCTATTAGAAGAAACAAGAATGCTTGGTGCTAATTGAAAACCCGCATTTGAACTATCTGGTTCTTTTGCAGTCACTCCGCGTACTTCATAGACAAGACTACCGATATTTATCTTGTCACCAATATCAACACCAAGTCTTGTTGCAATTGCTTCAAGTGGGACGGCACCCCAATGCCCGTCTTTAAAGGCGAGAAGTTCTTCTCTTGGTAGGTTACTATTTGTTTCCAGAACACCAAAAAGCGGATATAAATCATCAACTGCTTTAACTTCAATTAAACTACTCTCGGTAAAATCTTCTGTGTGCGCCATCGCACGAAGTTCACTGACCATTGATATTTCTTCAGCCGTATCAACAACATATGCCATTTCTTCATCGGTCAATAGGCGCTGATTTGTTTCAATTTCTACGTCACCGCCTAAGAAAATACGTGCATCTCGGGAGAGGCTTTCTGCAATATTTGTTGTAACGGACCCGACGGCCGCGATGATAGCCGTGCCTAAAAATAGACACGCGATGAATATTCTAAATTGCTTAAAAGCAAATCTTATTTCACGAAGAGCAAAACGAGTAGCAACCATTATTCGGCAACCTTCTTTCCTTCATTTTCATGAACATCAACATTGTTTGTAATTAAGCCATCTTGAATATGAAGAATCTCATCACATTTCTCTGCGAGCTCCTGATCATGTGTAATCAAGATTAATGTTGCGTCATTCTTTTCTTTAAGATCAAAAATAAGTTCAATAATATTGTGCCCTGTTTTCCCGTCGAGATTTCCCGTTGGCTCGTCGGCAAATAAAATTTTCGGTTGAGGTGCCATTGCCCTTGCAATCGCTACACGTTGCTGCTCACCCCCCGATAGCTGTGTCGGGAAATGGTCCATGCGGTGCTCAAGACCAACATCAATAAGCATTTTTTTCGCTTTTTCTTCAGCGCCCGATACACCAGCAAGCTCAAGCGGCACAGCCACATTTTCAATTGCCGTCATTGTCGGAATAAGGTGAAATGCTTGCAGAATAATGCCAATATTGTCACGACGGAACATGGCAAGCTCATCTTCATTCATTTTATCAAGCACATGACCCGCGACCATGACACTGCCCTCTGTTTGCCGTTCCAAGCCATTCATGACCGACATCATGCTTGATTTTCCTGATCCAGAAGCCCCTAAAATGGCGACTGCCTTACCTTCGTCAACTTTTAGATCTATACCATTTAAGATTTTAACTTCAAAATCATTGCTTTTAAGCCTGAGATGAATATTCTTTAGTTCAAGAATTTTAGTGTCGGTCATATTTAAATATACTCGTTAAACGATAAGGTTTTTTATAAGTGTCTAAATTAATAAAGTTATACAATAATGTTTTTATCACTCCAATTGAGTTATTCAACCATATTGCGATTAAACGTCTTATTTTTACGATTATTTCGATCTTCGGATCATTATACGTCACAATGCAGCCATTACATGCGCAAGAAACGAAACATATTCTTGCTTTTGGCGATAGCTTAGCCGCAGGATATGGGCTTGGCCCCGGCGAAGGGTTTACCGATCAACTTGAACGCACATTAATTGATAAGGGCATAAACGTTAAAGTGACCAATGCAGGCGTATCGGGCGATACAACCTCGGGAGGCCTTTCAAGACTGGAATGGGTACTTTCTAGTGCACAAAATGTTGATTTGGTTATTTTAGCTCTTGGCGGTAATGACGCACTACGCGGGATACAACCAGAAATCACAAGACAAAACATGGACAAAATGGTCGCTATTTTAAAAGATAAAAACATCCCTACCCTAATAGCCGGAATGATGGCACCACCCAACCTGGGCCCAATTTATGGTAATAAGTTCAATAGCATATATGGTGATATGGCTAAAAAATACGACGTTGCACTTTATCCTTTTTTTCTTGATGGTGTCGCAGGTTTTATTGAACTAAACCAAAATGATCGCATACATCCAAATCCAGAAGGCGTAAAAATTATCACAGAAAAGATGTCCGCTAGTATTACTGAAGCATTAAAATAATAGTTAAAAATTTAGCCGGTTAAGTTTCTTTAACCAATTCGTGTTAAATTGTTTTAAAATTGACACGTAGTTGGATATAAATTGTGATTAAATTCATAATAAAAAAGGCATATTTATTCTGTTTCATTATTCTTGGAATTTGTGACATTCACGCACAATCCAACATTAATTTTACACAAGAAGAATTAAAGTGGATTGAAGATCACCCAGTGATAACATCAACTAATGAAGTTGGTTGGGCCCCATTAGATTTCAATCAATCCGGGGAAGCACTTGGCTTTTCTGTCGATTATTTAAATTTAGTTGCTAAAAAAGTTGGCATCAAAATTGAATATAAAAGCGGTTTTACGTGGAGCCAAATTCTTGAAAAACTTAAAAACAAAGAAATCGACATTGCACAAAGCATTATTTATACACCTTAGCGCGCCGAATACTTAGAATTCACTCGCCCCTATCTTGATATGCCAATGGTCTTTTTTGGAAGAAAAGGTCAACCAAGAATAGAAACAATTGAAGATTTAAAAGATTTAAAAATTGGTGCCACCCTTGGTGATTTATCATATGAGATTTATAAAAATGACTATCCAGAACTGGATATCTACGAATATAATTCCACTATTGATGCTTTAAAGGATATTTCAATTGGAAAGATTGATGTATTCGCTGACATTTATCCCGTTTCAAATTTCATATTAAACCAAAACTTCTTATCCGGTGTCACTGTCGTTGGCGACAGCTTCTTTCTTAGCGAAGATAATACAGATAATATACGCCTAGCCGTTAGAAATGATTGGCCAATCCTTAGAATAATTCTTGAAAAAGGAATGGACGCCATTACACCAAAAGAGTTTTCAGCGCTTGCGGAAAAATGGCAAACCACGGCTGCTGCTCTAACTGTAGATGAATTAGAATATGATATTAGTCTAACCGAGGCTGAACTTGAGTGGCTAAATGAGAACAAAGTTATTAAAGTCGCGACCGACCCTAATAATACACCACTAGAATTTATTGATGATAATGAAAATATAAGCGGCTTAGCCGGCTCTTATTTGGAATTATTTGAACAACGTTTAAATGTAAAATTTGAATGGTCAGGAAGTAAAAATTGGACAGAGTCCCTCAATCAAATACAATCAAAAAAGGCGCATATGGTATCTACTGATAATGCAACGCCTGATCGGGAAGAATATTTGATATTTACCGATCCCTTCTTGGACGTGTCATATATGATTTTTGGTAGACAAGGTGAAGAAATCTATGGAAACTTAGATGCGTTAAATGGAAAAACCGTATCTATGGTCAAAGGCTATTCAATTACCAAAACTATAGCAGATAACCATCCTGAGATTATTTTACGATTATCAGATACAGTAGCAGAGGCGCTTGAAGTCGTCGCTATAGGACAGGCAGATGCATATGTGGGAAGCATTGCTTTAGCAGCGCATTTTAGTATCGAAAAAGGATTAACACAGATTGTTGCTGTTGGTGGCACCCCTTACCGTGGTTCAAATAAAATAGCTGTAAGAAAAGACTTGCCCTTACTGGCGAGCGCTATACAAAAAGCGATGCAATCAGTAACTGCCCGTGAAAAAACAGAAATTACGCGCAAATGGCTCGGGAGAAATTTTGAATCTTTTGAAAATTCAACACTTCTTATCCGTGCAATGATCATTTGTTTCATTATCTTATCATTAATTTTAATTTGGAATTACAGTTTACGTAGAGAAGTTAATCAAAGAAAGAAAGCCGAAGCCGAAGCAGATGCAGCAAACATTACCAAGTCAAAATTCTTAGCAAATATGTCCCATGAACTTAGAACACCATTGAACGCGATTATTGGTTTCTCTGATGCCATGTTAGCTGGAATTGCAGGTGAGATAAAAGAGCCAAAACAAAAGGACTATTTAAATGATATTAGAAGCAGCGGCGAACACCTATCAACAGTAATCAATGATATTTTAGATCTATCAAAAATAGAAGCCGGAAAATGGCGGCTTAACATCACTGAGTTTGTGCTTAACAATAGCATTAATGAAACCATTAATATGATGATGCCACTTGCTGATCAAAAAAATATCTCACTCAAATATCAATGTGAATTTGAAAATGCTGACTTAAAAGTAAAGAGCGACATCCATGTATTAAAGCGTATTTTAATCAACATATTATCTAATGCTATTAAGTTCACCGAAAATAATGGAAATGTATATTGTAGAGCTTACCTAAAAGGCAATAGTATCAATATAGAAATTATTGACGATGGTATAGGCATTCCGTCATCGCGTCTTGATAAAGTCCTTCACCCATTTGAACAAGTTCAAGAAGGCTATGATTTAAACGAAGAAGGCACAGGTTTAGGGTTAGCCATTGTAAACGAACTTCTTAACTTAATCGATGGGGCATTAATACTTGAAAGTGAAGTTTCAAAGGGAACAAAAGTAACAATTACAATACCAAAATAGTTAAAATAATCACTTTATCGCAAATAGCATACACTTCATCGCAATCGACTTTATAGAGTTTGTTATTCAGTTCTACCTAAAAGTGCAAGACATGTTAATTCCTATAGCAACCTTGCTCCCGTTATTGCCCGAGAGGGTATGAACTGAATATAAACAGGGGCGTTTTACTATTAACAGTAATTTCCCTACTCCCCCTTCAACCCTGTTTATTATGCCGGCTCCCTTATTGGGAGCCGGCTTTTTATTTATCTAAACCTTGTAATTTTAAAGATCATATTTAAATAGTGCTCTATGAAAATAAATTTTGATCAATACGGTGAAGATGCTAATAAAAAACCGCTTATTATAATCCATGGATTATATGGTTCTGCGGCAAATTTTCGAGGGCTAGCAAAAATATATGCTAACGACTTTATCGTATTTTGTATCGATCTTAGAAATCATGGTAATTCACCACATTCTGATGAAATAACATATTCACTTATGGCTGAAGATGTTATTGAATTTATGGATAATCAAGGCATCAAAAAAGCGCATATTTTAGGCCATTCAATGGGCGGGAAAACCGCAATGCAACTGGCATTAAATCATCCAGAACGTGTTGATAAATTAGTGATCGGCGATATTGCACCTGTTGAATACCCTCATCATCATGAAACAATTTTCGAAGGACTATTGGCTATTCCTGTTGCGAATGTTGAAAGCCGCGGTGAGGCTGAACAAATTTTAAAACATTATGTTGAAGAACCGAGTGTTAGGCTTTTTCTCTTAACAAATTTGTTGCGTACGGATGATGGTAATGGTTTCAAATGGCGCATTAACCTCCCGGCATTAATTGGGGAATATAAAAATATTCAAGCGGCTCCCGATGGAATTTCATATGATGGAGAAACTCTTTTTATTCGCGGAGCAAATTCGGAGTATGTTGCGGATGAATATGTTCCTGAAACACTTGAATTTTTTCCCAATGCAAGTATTGAAACTATTGATGACTGTGGTCATTGGCTTCATTCTGAAAAACCAAAAGAATTTTCGGAAATACTACTTAAATTTTTAAAGTAATATATTGAAAAACTACCCCCTAACACTTTCAATAAAGTCTGAATAGTCTTTTAACATTGATGTTTCACGAAATGATTCATGGATCAATTCAATATAATCCCGTGTCTTTTCTGCATAGTGTAAATCTTCTTTTGAGACTGGTTTGCCTTGTTCCACCTGCACCTGCAATTTATAGAGGAAGTAATTTTGATAATACCGAAGATTAAACTGATCTTTTTCGTATTCTGCTTTAAAATGCGCCTGATAATCACTTAATTTATATTCGTCCTCACCTTCCAAATTTGCATAAGCGGCGTTATCGATAAGCCATTCTGCCTGTTCTTTTGCGCTTTCAACGTCTAAAACTGCTTCATCAAAGTCCGTTTCACCTTCAAGCACGCTTGAGGATAACAAACAATGATAATCGCCACATACATGGAGTCTATCAGGATAAATGGAGCAGGCCGTCCCCTTAAGATGCGGGCAAGGTAAATTGAATGCCCCTTCCCCTTCATCAACAACAGGTTTAATGCCAAGCTCAATTGCTTTTTCTTCTTCGCCTTCTAATAAAGGTGCATTGCCAAATAAAGCACCACTGCAACATAAACCACAATTTTTACAAAGTTCTGATGCTTTAAGAAAATTATTATCCATAGAAAATCCCTGATTAAATTTTGTTATTTAGGTTGACGGTTATGCACACATTTAATGATGTATTTGGCCGCAAAATCAATCTCTTCTTCCGTGGTCATTCGACCTATTCCAATTCGAATAGATGACGATATATCACGTTTTGAAAGCCCTAATTCATTTAAAACATAAGACGGTTTATGTTTAGCCGATGAGCATGCAGAGCCGCTAGATACAGCGATATTCTTAAGGTCAGCGATAAATAAATCACTCTTAACGCCAATAAAAGTTAAATTTAAATTACCAAAATAACGGTCCGTTTCAGAACCATTCAAACGAACATTATTTAATTTATGTCTCAAGATATCTAAGAGCGATTTCGATAGTTTAGAAACATTTTTAAGATCAGATGTCATATCATTTAATGCTATTTTCGATGCCTCGCCTAAGCCGACACAAAGAGCAGGCGATAATGTGCCTGATCGCAAACCATTTTCTTGACCGCCGCCATCCATTATCGGTATTACTTTAACGCCATTTCGAACGAAAAGCGCACCAATCCCTTTTGGCCCATAAATTTTATGGCCCGAGATGCTCATTAAATCGATATTCATATCATTTACATTAAGAGGAATTTTTCCAAATGCTTGAGCCGCATCCGTGTGAAACAAAATATCAGTGGATTTACAAATTTCACCAATGGTTTTAATATTTTGAAGAACCCCAATTTCATTATTAACTGCCATAATCGACACAAGCGATGTTTTTTCAGTGATACTATTTTTTAATTCATCTAGGTCGATTAAACCATCATGATCCACATTTAGATATGTTACAGTAAACCCAAGTTTCTCTAATGACCTCGTTGAGGCAAGCACACATTCATGTTCAGTCTTTGCGGTAATAACGTGGTTTTTATTCGGGAACTTGGCAAAAGCCGCCCCTTTAATGGCGATATTATTACTTTCGGTAGCACCAGATGTGAAAATTACTTCTTCGCTTATTGAACCAATAACATTCGCAATTTGTGCGCGTGCAACATCAATTGCCGCCTCGGCTTTCCATCCAAAGTTATGTTCTACGGAATGCGGGTTTCCAAATTCATTGGTTAAAAATGGCATCATTTTATCAAGCACACGCGGATCAATTGGCGTCGTAGCCTGATAATCCAGATAGATGGGTAACTTTAATTCACTCATCGGTTATTCTTTCTACCCCACATTTTTAACCAGCTACTAATGAAAGCATCAATATCTTCACGTTTCGTGTTCCACCCCATGCTCATTCGTACGGTTGAGCTTGCAATCTCATCATCGTTTGTCATTGCCATTATGACATGTGACGCTTTGACTTTTCCCGATGAACATGCTGATCCCGAACTTACACATATTTTATCAAGATCAAAATTCATTACCTGCGTTTCGCTTCTAACATTTGGCATATAAATTGTCGAAACATTAGGCAGCCTTTTTGAATTATGTCCTAGGCACATTGAACCACTCGCTTTAATTAGAATTTCTTGTTCTACATAATTACGCCATTCTTCCAATTCTTTCATTTTTTCTAATGACCTCGAAATCATTGATGCCGCTAATCCAAATCCAGCAATTCCAGCTATATTTTCTGTACCGCCACGCCGACCAACCTCTTGACCACCGCCAATTATAGAGGATCTTACAGGCAATTTTTCAAGAGCAATCAAAGCCCCAACTCCTTGCGGTCCACCAATTTTATGGGATGAGATACTCATCATATCAACATCAAGAGATTGAAAATCAAGTGGTATTTTACCAAATGCCTGAATTGCATCAACGTGTAGAAGCGCGCCTGCATCCTTTGTGATTTTGGATATACTTTCGATATCTTGGATTACACCAGTTTCATTATTAGCGAGCAAAATAGATACAATTCTTTGATCGCCATCATTCAATAAAAGCTCTTTAAGGTCCTCTAAATTAATCAGACCATCACTATTAATAGAAAGCATATCAACTTTACCTTCAAAACTATCTTTTGATAAATTTACCGAGTCATGTTCTGCATTTGTGGTAATTAATCTGGATCTTTTCGAATTTAAAATCGCCATATTATTGGCTTCAGTGCCACCAGAAGTAAAAATAATCATTTGTGCACGACAATTTAAAACCTCTGCTATTTGCGATCTTGCCGTCTCTAATCTTGATTTAGCTGTTCTGCCAAGTGCATGAACGGAGGACGGATTCCCGCCCTCTTTCATTACGTCAGACATTAGTTCAATCACCTCAGTGCGGATTGGCGCCGTAGCATTATAATCAAGATATATTAGGTCCGAAGCGGTCATAATTTATTAAAATCCAATTTCTTAGTTGAAATTTCATTGTAGTTTTATGCTATAACAAGACGGAATCATCAATAAGGTATTTTATTCTAATAGATTTTACGAATAGTATTTAGACATTTAAGGTTAATTAAATATGCCAGAAGTCATTATCAACGGCCCTGAAGGCCGTCTAGAAGGACGTTATCACCCAAGCAAACAAGAAAATGCACCAATCGCACTCGTTTTACATGCTGACCCACAATTTAACGGCAACATGAATAGTAAAATTTGCTACTATTTATATCATTCTTTTGTGCGTCGTGGTTTTTCCGTCTTGCGCTTTAATTTTCGCAGTGTAGGTCGCAGCGAAGGCATTTATGATAGTGGAATTGGCGAATTAAGTGATGCGGCTTCTGCTTTAGATTGGCTACACACTGTTAACCGCGATAGCCCACAAGTATGGATCGCCGGGTTTTCATTTGGGGCATGGATCGGAATGCAGCTTTTAATGAGACGTCCGGAAATCAGCGGCTTTTTATCAATTTCACCGCCAGCAAATCTTTATGATTTCTCATTCCTCGCCCCTTGCCCATCATCCGGCTTAATCACCCAAGGAACAGAAGATACAGTGGTTAGTGAGAATTCCGTTCAACGTTTGGTAGATAAACTGCAAGCACAAAAAGGTATCACAATCGATTACGACAAAATTGAAGGTGCAAGCCATTTTTATGAAGATCATCATACCCCGCTCGTAAGATCAATCGATAAATATCTGACTATGAGATTGGGTTATTAATTTACTTCCTTATTTAGGCATGTGAACTTTTCCACCCGTGGACGGCTCATTAATCCCTGTCGTCCCGGGAAAAGTGATCGGTAAGTTATATATTCTTCTGACCGCTAAATAAGCGAAGGCCTCTGCTTCGACATAATCACCGTCGAACCCGATTGATGAAATACTCTCCACATCACCATAAAGTTCATCCGATAGCATTTGCATCATTGTTGGATTATGGGCACCGCCACCACACACGTACCATTTTTTTACAAAATCTGGACACATTACCTCTGCCATTTTTATAGCATTTACAGTAAAAGCAATTAATGTGGTCGCACCGTCCTCAACTGATAGCATCGATAAAGAACTCACATCAAAGGCATCTCTATCTAAAGATTTCGGTGGCATTTCTTTAAAATAATCATGGTTCATTAAATCATTTACGAGAATTTCCTGGACATTCCCTTTTGATGAAACCTGCCCATCTTTATCAAAGGGAAGATCACTATGTTTTCTAATCCAATCGTCAAGAAGTGCATTACCAGGCCCAGTATCGAAAGCCACCATATCATTAGGGTCACGACCACTAAACCAAGTTAAATTTGCTACGCCACCAATATTGAGTAACGCAATCGGAAAGTCCGTTTCGCCATTAGGCAAAAGTGCACGATGGAAAATAGGAACTAGTGGGGCACCTTGCCCACCATTTTCCACATCAAATCTGCGAAAATCATTTACAACTTTTATGCCCGTATTATCAGCTAACTCACGGCCATCACCGATTTGCCACGACCACCCTTTCTCCGGGTTATGTAGCAAGGTTTGACCATGAAAGCCAATAACTTCGATATCATTTTTTTGAAGTTGATTAATTGATATAATTTCATTTATGGCATCTAAATGGAGCCTATTAATAACACCCTCAGCAATTAATATTGAATTACTTCTTACGTTTGGATTATTTTCTCTTTTCGCATGTGCAAAAGCTTCTTGAAGCTGTTCTCTTTGCTCAATGGTATATGGAATATGACACGCCTTACCAAAACGTATAACCTGGTTCCCATCTGTTTTAATAATGGCCGCATCAACTCCATCTAATGAAGTGCCGCTCATAAGGCCTATTGCTAAAACTTCCTTTTTTTTATCGCCCAACGATTTATTTCCTATTTTTTCCATTTCATTAAGGGTCAAATTTGTGTTACATGAGCCCATAAGAAAATCAATATAACATATACCTAAACAGATGATGACATTATGACCGAAACTATCAATAATTACACACCAAAATCAGAATTTCTTAAAGTTATGATGGAACGTGGCTTTATTCATCAATGCACAGACCCTGAAGCACTCGATAAAAGAATGTTAAGTGAAGTTGTACCAGCATATATTGGTTTTGATTGCACCGCGTCCAGTTTACATGTGGGGTCATTGGTACAAATCATGATGTTACGCCACCTTCAAAAATCTGGACATAAACCAATTGTCCTTATGGGCGGCGGCACGACTAAAATTGGCGACCCTAGTGGTAAAGATGAAAGCCGCCAAATGCTTACGGTCGAAAAAATCAACGAAAATATGAATGGCATCAAATCTGTTTTTGAAAAATATTTAACTTTTGGTGACGCACCGACAGATGCCATCATGCCAAATAATGCGGATTGGCTTGATAAACTTGGATATGTCGATTTACTTCGCGACGTGGGCCCTCATTTCACAATCAATCGGATGCTTACCTTTGAAAGTGTCAAGTTGCGATTGGACCGTGAAAACCCACTTACTTTTCTTGAATTTAATTATATGATTTTACAAGCTTATGATTTTCTTGAGCTACAACGAAGAGTTAGCTGCTCAATGCAGATGGGCGGTTCCGATCAATGGGGTAATATCATTAATGGTGTTGAACTAAACCGTAGGATGGATCAAAAAGAAGTTTTTGGATTAACCACTCCGCTCATTACAACAGCCAATGGCGCGAAAATGGGTAAATCTGCTAGCGGTGCCATATGGCTTAATCAAGATATGCTTTCTGCATATGATTTTTGGCAATTTTGGCGCAACACCGATGATGCGGATGTAGGGCGTTTTCTTAAACTATTTACCGAATTACCACTTGATGAAATATCAAAACTTGAAGCTTTAGAAGGTGCAGAAATTAACGAAGCCAAAAAAGTGCTGGCTAATGAAGTTACAGCGATGTGTCACGGTGTTGAAGCCGCAGAAAAAGCAGAAGCCACCGCAAAAAAAGCTTTCGAAGAGAGATCGCTTGGTGCTGACTTGCCAAGGGTAGAAGTTGAAAAAGCCGATTTACAATCCGGAATTCAAGTTACTGATCTATATATTACAGCTGGACTTGGTTCATCAAGAGGTGAAGTTAGGCGCTTAATAAAACAAGGCGGTGCTAAGATTAATGACGAGAAGATAACAGATGGTGAAATGAACATCACACTTGACCAATTAAATGATCAAGGTACCATTAAGTTATCGGCAGGAAAAAAACGACATATTTTAATAATGCCAAAATAATTTCAATCGGGAGTTTTCATAATGGATAGACGTAATTTTCTAACGACGGGTGTCGCAAGTGCCGCTGCAACAGCAATCGCCACTAGTGTATCAGGTAGCATTGCCAATGCTCAAACAACTAAATCCATTATTAAGCCTGAGAAATTAAAAGAAGGCGATACGGTTATGATTGTCGCACCTGCAGGTGTGGAATATAGAAAATTACGTCTCAAATTATCGGTTGAATCTTTAGAAGCATTGGGCCTAAAAGTTAAAGTTGCTGAAAATACGCTCGGGCGCTTTGGATATTTTCCAGCAGAAGACGAAGTTCGTGCTGATGAAGTAAACCAGGCCTTTGCAGATAACGAAGTAAGAGCGGTTATTGCTTTAAAAGGCGGATGGGGTGCTGCAAGAACATTACCTTATATTGATTTTGATTTAATCGAGAAAAATCCAAAAATTCTTCTTGGGTATAGTGACATTACTGCGCTACTCAATCCCATTTTTGACAAAACTGGCCTGATGACTTTTCATGGTCCAATCGCAGGCGGCTCATGGAATAGATTTACAACACAAAATGTAAAAGAAATCCTTTTCGATGGTGCAGCGCAACATATGGTTAACCCCCAAGAAAAAGGTGAATATTTAGCTGTTCGTCAAAACCGTACTGAAACTATAGTCTCCGGCAAGGCGCAAGGTCGCCTCGTCGGCGGCAACTTAACAGTCTTAACAGCACTACAAGGGACTCCTTATTTTCCAGATACTAAAGGAAAAATTCTCATGCTAGAAGATGTTGGTGAGAATATCTATCGCGTGGACCGTATGTTAACGCAACTTGCTTTAGGGGGGCATATAAAGGATTGCTCCGGTGTCGTTCTTGGTGGATGGACAGATGTTGACACTGATGGTGGTTATGGCGATTTTGCGTTATTGGATATTTTTGAACAGCACTTTATTCCTGCAGGAAAACCAGTATTCACGGGGGCAATGTTTGGACATATTTCAGATCAACGTACGATGCCCGTCGGTTGTAACGTCAGCATTAATGCCGATGAAGGAACAGTAACAATGTTAGAAAGTGCCGTTTCCTAATTTATAGGCTTGTCAATCGGAGCTGGCGGTTCTGTTTCAACTGTTTCTGATTTTTCAGCCTCTTCACGTGCTGTGGGTGAATTATCGCTGCCGCCGATTGCACCAAATATTTTTCTAAAAATACCTGGAGCTAAAGCCATTAACGGATTAATTTTGACTTCGGGTTCATCTATTGTACCCTTCATATTATATGTTGCTGCAAAAATTCCCTCATCTTTACCACCTGTAAAGATTGTTCCAAGTAGAGGAATATTGCCCAAAAAAGAATTTAAACCATAAGCCGGTATAATTGTGCCTGCTAAAGATATTTCATCATATTTCTGATCTACATACCCATCGAGCGTAACGCCTAATGTAGGCCCTTTTGCGCTACCCGAACTAATGCGGAAAATTTGATCATATTGTTCAAAGTTACCTTCAAAGCTATCGAATGAAAGTCCATTTTTCTCTAATTCTTCTTGCGCTTTTGCAAATTCTTTTTCCTTAAGAAGTTCACTAAACACTTGAGAATCTGCAACAGTAAACTCTTCTGCTCTGATATTACCTTTCAAGGTGTACCCTTTTTCCATTTTGATCATATCAGCATCAATAAGTAAGTTCCCTCGATCACCGCTGGTAAAGAAATCCAGAGCGCGCAAAGCATTCCCACCATCATTTGTGCTTAATGTCATTTTTTGCTCAGGGTTTGTTAAATCTTCATCACTGGCAATGATAAGCGATAAGTTTTTATCCTCTCCCCATTTTGCCATATAACCAAAGTCAATAACTTCATTATTAATATAACCTGCCAATACTGAAGTCTCTTTGGCAATTATATCATTATACATCGCGACTTCAGCTATAGAGCCAGATAGATTAAAGTCGGGTAAATCGGTTTTTTCTGTATTCTCATCTAATGGCGCAAAAATAATATCCATTAATGGCACAGCATTAAACTCTTCGCCCTTTACGGATAGCTGATACATGGCATTTTCATAATCCCATTCAAATAAGCCACTAAAATCATGCCCTTGCATTTCTAGTTCTTTAATATAAAGCCTAGAAGCGCGCTCACCATCATAAGTTAATTGTAATTCTGAATTCATATTTTCTGAACTAAAAACAATATCATTTACGTGAATATTATTATCATCAAAGACAAGCCTAAAATTTGTTTTGGCTTTGGACGTTTCTTCTTTAACCCATCCAAGCGGTTCAAAAATTATTTCATTATCGGCTAAATCAATAACGCCTTTACCGACTTTCAAACCCGCTCCTTGCCCAAGCAATGTTAGGTTTGCTTTCGCAGGCCCTGAAACATATGGTTCAAACGGCAAATGTAACGTTTCCCATTCCTTGTTTTCTACCTCACCTTCAATGGTATATTGCGTTGGATATTCTTTTGATTTAGTAAAATCCTCAATCCATTCAGCATTAAAATCTATACCATTTAAAAGAATATTGCCGTTAGAAACTATTCCGTCACGATTAACGGCCAGTGTCATTGTACCATCGGATAAATTGTACCCGTCTGAAAGTTTTGGAATATTTAATTCTTCGATATCTGCTTGGACATCAAAAATGACGTCTTTAAGCTTCAACCCTCTAATAAGAGGGAAATCAAGGGTCAGAAAAGCATCGGCATTGCCCAAAATACTATCTTGCTTGATACCATATTGGCTAGGGTACCCCAGAGGTTTATAGTCAATAACATGAAGAATATCTTCGACACGTCCATTCACCGGAATTTCAAAATGGGCTACCGCTTCCCCCTTTTTCGCAATATCATTGAAATGAAGTACAGCGCCATTAATCATCGCATTTTCAACAACACCACTATCAATATTCAGCAAAAATTTATTTAGCTGCAAACGAGCAGTCCCAAGCATGTTAGTGAGTTGCGGCATAGGTTTAAGAAAATGTGAGACACCGCCAACGACGTTAAAGTCAAATATAAAGCTTTCTTCGGGCAAACTATCAAGTGCCCACATTTCAGGCTTAATATTTACGTTTATTTCGCCTCTTGGGATCATGCCACCTGTAATATTATTTTCAATCCAAGTTCTGGCGCCTTTTAATAATTCTGGCGGCCAATATGTCTTTAAATTTATCAAAGGCATATTGGAAACATCCGCGACTATCATAACATCTGGATCACCACTAATACTACTAATTGTACCTTCAGAGTTCACTTCTGCGCCGTCAAATTTCAAATAAAGGTTTTCTATAGATATTTCATCATTTGATGTAATGAATTGGCCGCTTAACGAAGCCTCATCTATTTTAATGGGCTCATTATAGAGGTTCGCGGGATTAATCATGCCTTCATCTAAATCAAATTCAAATGCAACATCCGGTAAATTAAAATTCTTATCAATTGAAAAATCAATAATTCCACTTACTGGAATATTGAGTGTCGATAAATTTTTTAATCCTTCGACTTGTCCCGCTATATTGGTTGGAACAAAATTTGAGAACCTTATTTGTGATGTCACTTTTTCGTTTGGAATACTATATTGAACCGACATATGAAGAGGAATATCATTATCTTCTTCAAAATCGATTTCACCTTCAAGAAATAAGCTAAAACCGTCTTCAATTCTTTTAATATCTAATGAAACGTCAGGAATACTCCAAACGTCAGATGATAATTCATCCTTTAAATTGATCGATGTATCCGAAAAAGAGACTTGTTGTAAATACCCCGTAGAGTTCATTGTATTGGGAGGAGACAATATTTGTTTAGTTAATCTGGGCACCAAATTGGATGAGCTATTAAATTCATCAAGATAAGCGCGCATGCTAGCCATAAATGCTTCTTGATCAAATGGCTCGCCAGACCAAGCCTTTTTCGGCAATAAAACATTTAATTCAATACCGCCGAATTCAACAAATGTTGGGGCGAATACCCCTCTCAACATTGCTGTAAAACTTAGCTGCGTCCCTGCTTGAGGAATTTTTAATTCCGTTGAAGACGCTTCATCTTTAATGGCGACATCTAAAAACCTAATTTCAAAACTGCTGCTTCCGGTTGGGTTATCGTCAGCATTTCGCCAAGTTAGTACGCTTTGATTAAATGAAACCGCTTCTCCAAGCCCTTGAGATACAAGCAAATTTTTTAAAAAAGGTGATGAGCCATCTAGTTCTACTGGACCATTACTGATCCGCCAGAAAAACAGCAATAGGGCAATTGTCATTATTGCTAAAATTGCCAAGAATGTCTTCACGGTATATCGTAATGGTCTGATCAATATATAATTCTCTTTAAACTTTATGTTTCACTTGCATGTAGGCATAATCGTGATCATTATAATGAAAACGTGTCAATAATATGATTTTGGAACCTCTTTAATGCCAAAGGTGTCAATAGAAACATCAAGTTACTCTTATACCTTTCCCTTAATTTCGGACAATAATTTTGCACATCAGAAACTAAATGATTTCAAAGAACTTTTCAATGATAGTTATTTAACTGTGATTAACGATCCTCTTGCTGTCGAGGATAATAAAAACTTACTTCTCTCTATATTTTCTAATAGTCCTTACCTAACCAGCCTATTATTTAAACATTTTGAATTGGCATTATCTTTATTTTCAATTCCACCTGAAGAACTATTAGAGCAAACTTTTTCTTCTTTAAATGATGACTTTTTAAAAATTACGACGATAGTTGAATTAATGCGGCTGTTAAGAACTGCAAAAGCACACGTCGCACTTATCATCGCAGTTGCAGATTTGTCAGGTAGATGGGATTTAACAAAAACCACCAAAGGATTAAGTGATTTTGCTGAAATAACCTTAAATTTATCTGTTAATTTTCTGATTAAAGAAGGGGTAAGCTCAAGCAACCTAGAACATAGCTTTTTAGATGATAATTATTCGACCAATTCTGGCTACGTCATTTTGGCAATGGGAAAGTTAGGGGGATATGAATTAAACTACTCTAGTGATATTGATCTAATCGTTTTATTTGATCTAGAGGTTGTTAAATATTGTGGAAAACGTTCACCTCAGGACTTTTTTGTTAAGATGACGCAAAAGCTCGTTAAAATCATGTCAGACCGTACCGCTGATGGTTATGTTTTTAGAACCGATTTAAGATTGCGCCCCGATCCTGGTGCGACACCCGTTGCTTTATCAATGGAAGGAGCAGAAATATATTATCAAACGGTTGGTTTAAATTGGGAACGCGCCGCCATGATTAAAGCGCGCCCAATAGCAGGTGACATTGAAGAAGGTCATAACTTTTTAGAAAGAATAAGAGGGTTTGTATGGCGCCGATATCTGGATTACGCCGCTATAGCTGATATCCATGCCATAAAGAAATTAATTCATGAACATCATAGTCATAGTGGCATTATGCTTGAAGGTCATGATGTAAAATTAGGGCGTGGTGGAATACGTGAAATTGAATTTTATGCGCAAATTCACCAACTGATATCTGGCGGCCGTGAACCAGCGTTACGTGTTGCCCCTACTCGATTAGCATTAGACGCTCTTAGCGAAATGAATAAATTAACAATCGAAGAAAATAAAACCCTTCAAGAAGTGTACGTTTTTCTTCGCACTCTTGAACATCGTCTTCAAATGATAAACGACGATCAAACACACGAATTACCAACCGAAGAAAATGATTTAAACCGCATTAGTAAATTTATGGGCTTTGAATATTTTGCCGATTTTGAAATGGCCGTTATCAATCGATTAAATGCTGTAAATGAATTATTTAACGCCCTTTTGCAAGACACAAATCAAACGGAAGATGAAGATGACATTTTATTATCATTTCCTTCAGATAAATATCACCCAGCAACCATTAAAACGATTGAAGATGCAAAATTTCATGATGCAAAAAAAGCATATGAATTAATTCAAGGATGGATGCTAGGGCGTTACCGCGCTTGTCGAACTGATCGTGCTAGAGAGATTTTAAAAAACTTAATACCAGAAATGCTTAATGTTTTCGGCAAACAAGATGACCCCGATACTGTGCTCGTAAAATTTGATGATTTCCTTTCACGTCTTCCATCCGGGGTCCAGTTATTCTCATTTATAAAAGCACAACCTTGGCTTCTTGATTTATTGGCCCAAATTATCGGCATGGCACCGTTTTTATCCAGTCAACTCTCAAGAAATCCATTGATGCTTGATGCCGTATTGAATGCGGAAGATTTCAAAAATAACTCAAGCTTAAAGGATTTGAGCAATTCTCTTGATGAACAACTACTCCTTGCTAGAGACTTTCAAGATATCTTAGATCATACACGAAAGTGGGCTAATGAAGCAAAATTTCAAGTTGGTTTACAAATTTTAAGAGGAAACACCGATGTTATTCATTCTGGAGAAACCTTAACCCATATCGCAGAGGTTTCTCTCAACACTATGCTAACACATGTGAAAGAAGAGTTTGCCAAAAAGCACGGCATTATTGAAAACTCCTCTCTTTGTATTTTAGCAATGGGTAAATTAGGCAGTTATGAATTCACCACTACTTCGGACGTTGATATTGTATTGATCTATGATGCAGATGATATGTCAGCAGTATCTAATGGAGCTAAATCACTTGGTGTTAATCATTATTATGCTCGGCTTTCCCAAAATTTTATAAATAGTATTACTGCATTAACGGCTGAGGGGAAACTTTACGAAGTAGATATGAGACTAAGACCTTCAGGGACCGCTGGACCACTTGCTGTATCAATTGAAAGTTTTAATGACTACCAAAAAGGACAAGCATGGACTTGGGAACACATGGCGCTAACGCGAGGTCGTGTTATTTCAGGACCTGATACATTACGAATAAAAATTGAGACTATTATTCATAATATTCTAAGCCACCCAGGTCGTGCACATGATAATTTACTTCATGAAGTTGCCAAAATGCGGGTTAAACTTGCTGAAAATTTTGGCACAGACAACATATGGTCAATGAAAAATATACGCGGCGGCATAATAGATATTGAGTTTATTTGTCAATATACACTCCTCGCTAATGGTGATAAATATCCATCAATTCTAAAAAGAAATACGCTGAGACAATTAAAAGAGATTAAGAAGGCAAAAATTTTAAGTGCCGATGATGTGAAAACTCTTTCAAAAGCTTGCCATATAATGCAAACGTCACAATCCTTACTGAGATTATGCCTTGGCACTACATCCAAAAGTAAAGAGCGCCCACCAGCCCTTCTTGAAACTTTGGCAGAAAGATTAGAAACACCCCCTCAAAATCTAGAAAAGTTAATTACGACAAATCAAAAGAATGTACTTGATTTGTATAAGAAAATCATAGAAATTCCAGCAAATAATTTAAAACCCCATGACCCAATTCCACCACTCGAACATAAAGAGGATTAAGAATGTTAGAAGTTGGCCAAAAAGCACCTGATTTTAATTTATTAGATGAAAACGGAGAGAATATGTCTCTCTCAACATTTAAAGGAAAAAATATTGTTCTCTATTTTTACCCTAAAGACGACACACCCGGCTGTACAAAAGAATCTATTGCTTTTAGTGAATTAAAAAATGAATTTGAAGCGAATAATACCGTCATACTTGGTGCTTCAAAAGATAGTGTTAAAAAACACCAAAACTTTATCAAGAAACACGATTTAACTGTAAAACTTCTCGTGGATGATGAAGGTAAGCTCTGCGAAGATTATACCGTTTGGGTTATGAAAAAGCTTTATGGTCGTGAATATATGGGTATCGAACGCGCTACCTTTCTAATTGGCGCTGATGGAAATATTAAAAATATTTGGCGCAAGGTAAAAGTAAAAGGTCACGCTGAAGAAGTTCTTGAAGCCGTTAAATCATTATGACAACTATAGCCGATGTTGCGCTTAACATATTAAACGCTACTAACGTCGATGATAAAACAAAACTAACGCATCATGGGTTTACAGAATGGTTAAATGGAAATTTATCTTTTCAGTTTAATCAGACTGCCCCCAAACGCCCAGGACGCCCTGAAAAGCCAGAATTATTATCACCAAAGGAAATGCCAAAAAGGCGCGGTGCCAGTGGCAATACTGCACGTATCGCAATGTTACATGCTATTGCCCATATTGAGCTAAACGCAATTGACTTAGCATGGGATATAATTTTACGATTTGGAAAATCTATGCCAATTGAGTTCACAAATGATTGGATCAAAGTCGCAGATGATGAAGCAAGACATTTTGAACTTTTAAATAACAGATTAATGGATTTGGACAGCTACTACGGCGCCCTTCCCGCACATGATGGGTTATGGCAATCTGCTGAAAAAACATCGCATGATTTAAAAGCTAGACTTGCCGTTGTTCCTCTCGTATTTGAAGCAAGAGGTTTAGATGTGACACCGTCTTTAATTCAAAAGTTTAGATCTAGTAATGATAAGAAAAGCGTTGCCGCCCTAGAAATCATTTACCGTGAAGAAGTGGATCATGTTAAAGCTGGAAATAATTGGTTTAATTATGTGTGCAATCTTGAAAATTTGAACCCTCAAACAACCTATCATACTTTAGTAAAAAAATATTTTGCTAGGCATTTAAAATCTCCCTTCAATAAAGAAGCAAGAGACAAAGCCAGTTTAGCCGAAAGCTTTTATCTTCCCCTATCAGCAAACTAATTAAAACTGTTTGCTTTTTTTAACTTTTTGCTATCAAATTCGGCTTAAATGTGTTTGATTCGTTAGTTTGTTAGTAAAAATTAATTAAGCATATAATAAAAATAAAGAAAGTTAGATTTTGAAAATTATTAATTTTTTCAAAAACTTAGACGATATACTTGACCATTATTTTCCTGATAGACAGATGTATTTCAGGACAAATGGTGACGTTCGGTTTATTAAGGTTTCAAAAAATGTTCAGATTTTTTTATGTACTGGTCTGCTTTGCTTCTTCGTTTGGTGTTTATTTATTTCATATAATTACGTTTATTTAGACGAAATTTTAACGGAAAAAAATGATGAAGTTGAACAAGCAAAAGAGAACTATCTAAAAATTGAACAGCAGTATGCTGAACTTCAAAATGAAATTCAAAAGTCTGCCGCTGCGTTAGAGCAACGTCAAAAATATATCCAACAAGTTCTAGAAGAAAATGGTGAGGTCATGTCACCTGTTCTTCCTTTAAATGATAATGACGATTTTACAGCGCCTGAATATGTGGATGTTGATGAAAACGATAATGATCAAGAAGCACGTAATGTAATTCGTGATGAGAAACTTGAAAAACTTTATGTTGATCTCAAAAGAGTTGAAATGCAGCAAAATCAGCTGGTGAAAAACATGAATGATGAAGTCGATCAAAAATTATCATTCTTAAGTGACACATTAACAAAAGCTGGTATTACTCCTGAGAAAATGATGGAACTTGCCAACTTACCGCTTGAACCATCTGCGTCAGGTGGGCCTTTTATCGCTGTTAGCAACATCAGTGAAGCGAACTTAGATACCCATGCATTTGATAGTTTATTCTATAAGAGAGCACATTTAGAAAATATCAAAACTGCACTGGATCACTTACCAATTATAACGCCACCTGAAAAACATTATGTTTCTAGTAAATTTGGAATGCGACGAGACCCTTTTACCAGAAAATGGGCTACCCATAATGGATTAGACATGGCTGGATGGCGTAATACACCAATTAATTCTGGTGGTGCCGGGATTGTAACACGTGCCGGGCGTAACGGTGCTTTTGGTCTTTTTGTAGAAATTAATCATGGGAACGGCTTTAAGACAAAATATGGCCATCTTTCAAAGGTAAAGGTAGAGCGCGGCGAAAAAGTTGAAGCAAATCAACTAATTGGCCTCATGGGAAGTACAGGTCGCAGCACAAGTACTCACCTTCATTATGAAATCTGGTTTAACGGAAAACCAATAGATCCGTTAAAAGTACTTAAGGCAGCAAAAGATGTTCAAAAAATCAAACAACAAAAACACGACGCTTAATAGCACGGAAAAATCTATACCAAGGGATAGTAAACCAATGGAACCACCTTCAAATTCAGTACCTTCAATAATTAGTTCAGACGTAGTCGTAAAAGGCAATGTCAGCACATCAGGCGAAATTCAACTTGATGGCACAATTGAAGGGGACGTAAAGAGTAAAAACCTTACAATTGGTGAAAACGGTACCGTTAAAGGTAAAGTTACCGCTGATGATGTGATTGTAAAAGGTTCAGTAAATGGCAGTATTGTAGGGCGCAATGTTCGCCTTGAAAAATCTGCAAAATTAAATGGTGATATTTGCCATCAGACACTTAGCATAGAAGCTGGTGCTTATATTGAAGGTAACTTGAGCCATCAGAGTGCTTCTACAAATCCTGCACCAGGAAACGCTACAAAAGTAATGTCTGCTAATTCTGATGAGAAAAAAGAAGAGAAAAAAGACGGGAAAACTAAAGATTTAGTAGATCGTCTATAAAAGTATAGAATATTCAATTTAAAGCGGGCAATGCCCGCTTTTTTTATATCTATTCAATATCTTCTACCTGAGTGCTTGTCCCGTGAACTCTTGCTGCCAAGGCGGCATTGAGAAAACTATCTAAATCACCATCTAAAACTTTATCTGGTTGACCGCTTTCAACCCCTGTACGTAAATCCTTAACCATTTGGTATGGTTGTAATACATATGATCTAATTTGGTGCCCCCAACCTATTTCTGTTTTACCAGCATGTTCGGTATTGGCTTCTTCTTCTCGGCGTTGAAGCTCCGCTTCATATAATCGCGCCTTAAGCATGTTCATGGCTGTTGCACGGTTCTTATGTTGTGATCGGTCATTTTGGCACTGTACAACAATATTTGTGGGGATATGGGTGATACGAACTGCACTATCGGTGGTATTAACATGCTGTCCACCTGCCCCAGATGCCCGGTAAGTATCTATTCTAAGATCGCTTTCGTTGATATCCACCTCGAAATTATCATCAATAACCGGATAAACCCATACGCTTGCGAAACTAGTATGTCGCCTTGCATTACTATCAAATGGTGAAATGCGAACAAGTCGATGAACACCGCTCTCTGTTTTAAGCCAACCGTAGGCATTTTCACCTTTTATTTGTATAGTGGCGGATTTAATGCCTGCTTCTTCACCGTTATGCATTTCCATAATGTCAACTTTGCACCCGTGTGCATTTGCCCACCTCGTATACATTCTAAGCAGCATGTTAGCCCAATCTTGACTTTCCGTACCACCTGCACCCGAATTAATTTCAAGATAAGTGTCATTACCATCTGCTTCACCGCTTAAAAGTGTTTGCAGCTCTAAAACTTCAGCTTTGTCAGTTAATTTCTGAATAGCTGTTTCCGCTTCAAGTATAATCTCGGCATCATCTTCCAATTCCCCAAGTTCGATAAGTTCAATATTATCGTTCAGTTCACTATCAACTTCATTACATAAGTTTATAGCTTGCTCGAGCTTAGTACGCTCCTGTATTAATTTTTGCGCATTTGTGGGGTTATCCCAAAGGGCGGGATCTTCGGATAGGGCGGTTAATTCTTCATAACGATCGAGGGCAACATCCCAGTCAAAGATGCCTCCTCAACAGTTCTAAAGACTGTTTGATTTTATCAACAGAGTTCTGGATTTCAGCTTTCATAGATTAGACCAAATTATTGTTATTATTAATAAATGCCGCCTGTACCTGTTCGCAGCTTGGTCTTTGTTTGCACCAACGAATTAAATCCGTCAAGTACTTGTTGATTTTCCTCTGGGAATGATCCCTGTCTAAAGGCTTCTAGTATCGCATTACGTTGACCGGTACTTGCTAATTGCCCTGTTACAGGGTCCACTCTAACGAGCCTTACACCTTCAGGAATGCGGAATGGGATTGGCGTTTCGTCTTTAAGTGCATCTCTCATGAAGTCACGGAAAATAGGCACAGCTACTGATGAACCTTCTTCATTGCGCCCTAATGAGCGTGGTGCATCAAAGCCAACAAAAACACCAACAACCAGATCAGGTGAAAAGCCAACGAACCAAGTATCAAAACTTTCATCCGTTGTACCCGTTTTTCCTGCCAGTGGTCTGCCTAGCGTACGAATTCTAACCCCGGTACCCCTTTGGACGACGCCTTCCATCATAGAAACTAATTGATAAGATGTTACAGTGTCTAGTACCTCGTCACGTAAATCAGGCAATTCTGGTGCTTGTTGATTGCGCCAGTCATTGCTTATGCAATTTACACAATTTCGATCATCATGACGGAATATCGTCTTACCATGACGGTCTTGTATACGGTCAATAAGGGATGGTTGAATTTCATTACCACCATTAACGATCATTCCATATGCCGCAGTTAAATCGAGCAAAGTTGTTTCCCCAGCCCCTAATGACATTGATAATAAATCAGGTAAGTCGTTATTGATATTAAAACGATCTGCGACTTCAACGATTTTGTCCATTTTTAAGTTTTGAGCCAATCGCACAGTCATCAAATTACGTGATTTTTCAATTCCTAATCTTAGTGTGCTTGGACCATAAAATTTATCACTTGAATTTCTTGGCTTCCATTTACCCATACCAAACCCTTGATCAATCACAAAAGGAGCATCAAGAATGATACTTGATGGTGTAAAGCCATTTTCTAGCGCTACACTATAAACAAATGGTTTAAATGCGCTTCCAGGTTGTCGTTTCGCTTGCGTTGCACGGTTATATTCACTTCTTGTGAAATCATAGCCGCCAACCATGGCTAGCACACGACCAGTATGCGGGTCCATTGCAACCAGTGCACCATTAATTTCTGGAATTTGTCTCAGTCCAAATGGATCGCCAAATGCAGGGTCTTCAGTTTCAATGGCTTCAACGGCAATAATATCGCCTTGAACAAGGACTTCAGCGACTGATTTAACTTGCGGACCTCTGGTTTCACCAGGCAACCATTTACGTGCCCATTTGACTTCTTCTAATGATATACTTTGCTTAAGAAGGTTATCATATGTTTCACTTGATGATAAAGCTTCTTTTGTGGCGATAATAGCCATCTCATCTGTGACTTCCAAAACCACGGCTTCTTGCCATGTCGGAATTCCAAGTGGTGTATTTCTTTTAAGAAATGTCTCTTTCCAACTTTCATAAGGTGAGGCAAACAAATCCATTTTATCAAGCGGACCACGCCAGCCATGACGTCTATCGTAAGTCACCAGGCCATTCTTCATTTCGCGTTCAGCAATTTGTTGTAAACGCGGTGATAAAGTGGTTCTGACTGCAAGGCCACCACCATATAATTCATCATCACCGTAGGACTTTTTAAGCTCCCGTCTTACATCCTCAGCAAAATAATCTGCTTGAAAAGTTCTAGCACGCCCCCCATCAACAGTTGCCAATGGAAGCTCTTGAGCCGCCAATTTTTCTTCTTCCGATATAAACCCTTCTATTTCCATGCGACCGATGACCCAGTCACGGCGCCCTTTTGCCGCGTCATATCTTCTGATTGGGTGGTAGTTACTTGGCGCCTTGGGAAGTGCCGCAAGATAAGCTATTTCTTCAAGTTCAAGTTCATCGAGCGATTTACCAAAATAATTAAGTGCAGCTGCCGCCACACCGTAAGAATTTTGTCCAAGATAGATTTCATTTAAATAAAGTTCTAAAATTTGATCTTTAGTAAATGCCTGCTCAATTCTGTATGAAAGAATGGCTTCTTTAATTTTTCGTTCTAGTCGCACTTCACTTGTCAGTAAGAAATTCTTTGCAACTTGCTGCGTAATTGTAGAAGCACCTACGGGTCGTCGGTTGGTAACAACATTTTTAACATTTACAAGAACGGCTCTTAATAGCCCCTTAAAATCAATACCAATATGGGTATAAAAATTTTGATCTTCTGCTGATAAGAAAGCCTGAATTACTTTTGGCGGAATTGCATTGATTGGCACAAACAGGCGTTTTTCACGGGCATATTCTTTAAGCAAACTACCGTCACCGGCATAAATGCGGCTAACGACAGGCGGTTCATAATTGGCTAGTTGATTATAATCAGGTAAATCACGTCCAAACGAATATAATATATATAACCCGCCAACCACAGCAAGTATGCCACTTACAAGAGTAAATACAATTAGCCCACCAAGTATATTTTTCCATTTTTTAGACAAAATTATAATCCACCGTTCCACGAATTTTATAATCGTTCAAAACTTAGGCGCAAATTATGACAACCTTAAGGCACAATCAAGCAAAATAATATTATATCACCTATTTAAATTATCCCAAAAACCCGTCATATACATTCAAGAATAAAGTCAAACTCGCAAAGGCAAATATTAAACAAAATAATCCTTCTAAAATTCGTCCATATAAATCATAAAACTGCATCACTTTTTTATAAGAAAATAAAACGGCGTATAAGCTATACAGGAATATTGCGATAGCAAAGCATCCTGCTAATATCATTAGTGGCGCAGAAGGCGGCGCCTCTTCCGTCAACCCTAAAGTAATTAAAGCAATCCACCCCATCATTGCTTCCGGATTGGTCATATGGACGGTATATCCCTTTAAAATAGTAGCACGGCCAAATGTTTTCGTTTTTACCTTCTTAAATGATGGTTTTTCCAGCGCTTTTTTCAATGATAACAGGGATAGATACATTAAATACCCGCCACCAAATATCTGAATAAGAATAATTGCATTGGGGTTTAATGCTAATATTGCTGATACGCCTAATATGCCTAGTGTACCCCAAGTAAAGGCACCCAAAACAACACCTATCATGATATAAAGGCCCGCTTTACGCCCTAATGACATTGAATGATTTATGATAGTAAAGCTTGAAAGACCAGGGCTAATAATAATGATAAAGCTTGTGCTATAAACTAATAATAATGTAGGCCAATATGATATTAGAAGCTCCTAAAAAGGATATTTTTAGTTATAGGCAAAATTTTGTTGAAAATATTTATCAGTCGCCTTTAGTATTGCGTTTCCAATTTTATCGTGTGTTTCTTTTTGCATCAAAAGTTTCGCGTCCGTTGGATTGGTCAAATATCCTAATTCAATTAAAACGGACGGCACATCAATTCCTTTAAGAACCGCAAAACCTGCAGAACGGAGGCTCCGTTTTCTAACTCTAACGGATTTCTTTAATTCACTTGCAAGTTCTTTGGCAAATCGATTGGAAAGGTTCATCGTTTCTTGTTTCACAAGATCAATTAGAATATTTTGCACGATGTCCGGTTCGTCCTGAAGGTCAACCCCTGCAATAACATCTGATTTATTCTCACGTGCCGCCAGCATAGCTGCTTCGCGGTCAGACGCCCTTTCCGTCAAAGTATAAATAGTGGCACCACGAACACTTGGGCTTTTAAATGCGTCCGCATGAATTGAGATAAATAAATCAGCATTATTTCGATGCGCAACGTTACTTCTTTCTCTTAGTTTCAGGAAAATATCTCTATCTCTAGTCATTATTACTTTGTAACGACCCGAGGCTTCAAGAATCTTTTTAATATTACGCGAGGCAGATATTGTTACATTTTTTTCTGAAATACCATTTACTTTAACACCACCCAAATTTCCGGGATCATGTCCACCATGACCCGGGTCAATAACGATAATCTTTTTCCCTGATCTGGGGACATTTGACGGCCTTCTTGTTGAAGCAACGGCTTTTGCTTGTACGGCAGGTTTTGATACAAGTGTGGTACAAACGGCTTGGGAAATTTTTTCAAAATCAAAAACGAGACGGTTTGGTTTTCCGCCCTTTCCTTTAATGACAAAAGAGTTACTAATTTTTGATGGGCTTTTTAAATCTAGTACGACCCGGGACGTACCAGGCGTATATAAACCATAGCGATAATTATTAACCAGTCCCTTACCCGTTGCCCCCCCTGGACCAATATTCCATGTCACTTCATCTAGATCAATTACTATCCTATTTGGATTAGCAAGCGTAAATGTTCTAAACGCACTATTGCCATTTACTTCTATAACGAAGCGAGTTTTATTCTGGTCTCCGCCAAATCTAACACTCGTAACTTCAGGTGCAGCAAGGGTGTAACTGGAATTAAAAACAATAAAGAACAACGAAATCAAAATAAATTTCATTAATTTAATTTGAGAAAAAAGTTGTTTGTTTTGCGACATGATTTTCCAGTTTATCGTCATTTAACACCATATGTTTTGAAACATCATAACATTTATTATTAAAAAACTGTTAACATTTCTATTATAAAATGATATTTTAAAAAAGTTTTTTTGTTTTTTAAACTCTTTTCTATTGTTATGAGGTCGAAGGTTCACTATGTTAACAACATCATATATAGAAGCAGAATAATGCAATAATATGATGTTGCGCATTAACTAATAATGAATAGACGCAACGTTTAAAAATAAAAGAAGAAAAATATAGCCTAAAAGGCAAAATAAAAAATTATGAATTTAAGCATTATGAGCCAGAAGAGTAATCCCGTTAAAACCAAGGACTTATCCTTTGTTGATGACGATAATATTGTTCTCTTTCGTAAGTCTCTAAATGCCCAAAACCCTACTATATTACTAACAAAACTTCAAAAACCTGCACGCTTATTTATTGCAAACGACAATACAAGCTTGAGCGGTTTTTGTTATGGAGAAAATTTTAATGTCAATTCGTATGTTGATCGACGCCTCCCACCAGGAAGAGACCCGTGTGGCCATCGTCGACGGAAACAAAGTGGAGGACTTCGATTATGAAAGTTCTGCCAGAAAACAACTTAAAGGTAGCATTTATCTAGCAAAAGTAACCCGTGTCGAACCTTCCCTGCAAGCCGCTTTTGTGGATTACGGGGGAAATCGTCATGGTTTTCTTGCCTTTAGTGAAATTCACCCAGATTATTATCAGATACCCGTTGCTGACCGTGAAGCGCTTATTGCTGCAGAAGCAAAGGCAAATGCTGATTTAATCGAAGAAGAAGCAACCGCAACCGGCGACCCCGATGCTAAAAAAGCAAAAAATGTCGGTAAAAAAGAAAAAGCTGAAACAAAAGAAGATTTAACTTCAGATAAAGAACATTCTGATGAAGAAAAACCTGAAGAGGTTGTTGAAGCGGAAGAAAACGAAGAAGAAAAACCAAAACCACGTCGTGGACGCAGAAGAAAAACAAAAGCGGAAGCAACAAAAGAAGACGTTATTGAATCTACTAAAGAAGAAGCTAACGGAAAAGAAACTTCTGAAACTGATGGTGAACAACCTTCTAATGATGATACTGCAGCAACACCTAATGAAGAAAAAGCATCAAACGATGATCAAGGTGAAAGCGAAGATAATAAAGAATTAGAGAATTCTGAAAGCATATCTGAAAATTCCGAAGAGGAAGAAGAAGAAAGATTACGTATTAAAATGGCGAAAAGACTACGCTATAAATACAAAATTCAAGAAGTTATTAAAAAGAACCAAATTATTCTTATCCAAGTTGTAAAAGAAGAGCGCGGCAATAAGGGTGCTGCATTAACCACTTATCTATCCCTTCCTGGTCGTTACTGTGTTCTTATGCCTAATACGCTTCATGGTGGCGGTGTAAGCCGTAAAATTGCCAACGTAAAGGACCGCAAAAAACTCAAAAATGTTCTTGCTAGTCTTAACCTTCCTAAAGGGCATGCTTGCATTATTAGAACGGCCGGTAGTGACCGCACAAAGGTCGAAATAAAACGCGATTATGATTACTTAAAGAGAATGTGGGAAGCTATTCGTGAGCATACCCTTAAATCAATTGCCCCAAGTTTAATCTATGAAGAAGGTAATTTGATTAAAAGGAGTATCCGAGATTTATACACCCGCGACATAAAAGAAATATTAGTCGAAGGTAAAAGCGGTTTTGATACCGCCAAAGATTTCATGAGTATGCTCATGCCTTCGCATGCTAAAAAAATCCAACATTATGAAGACCCCATTCCTTTATTTCAGCGGTATCAAGTGGAAACCCATTTGGATTCAATGTATGGCCCCACCGCGCAACTCAAATCTGGTGGTTATATTGTTATTAACCCAACGGAAGCTCTCGTTTCCATTGATGTTAACTCTGGTCGTGCAACAAAAGAGCATAATATTGAAGAAACAGCCCTTAACACCAATCTTGAAGCTGCAGAGGAAATTGCAAGGCAATTAAAATTACGTGATATGGCAGGGCTGGTTGTTATAGATTTCATTGACATGGAAGAACAACGCAACAATCGCGCCGTTGAAAGAAAAATGAAGGCTGCCCTAAAAAATGATCGCGCACGTATCCAAGTTGGACGTATAAGTTCATTTGGACTTATGGAAATGTCTAGACAAAGACTGCGTACTGGTGTGCTTGAATCAAGTACAACGCAATGCCCGCACTGTGAAGGAAGTGGTTTGCTGCGTACAGTTGAATCACAAAGTCTTCATATCTTAAGAATTATCGAAGAAGAAGGTATTCGCGCAAGAAATTCTAAATTCACAGTTTACTTACCAACTCGAGTTGCCGTCTTTATTTTAAATAATAAGAGAGCTAATCTTTCAGAACTAGAGACACAATATGATTTCTCAGTTTCTATTGCTATAGATGATGAATTAACTGCATCAGCATACAGAATGGAACGCTCAGGCAAACCTTCGAAAGCATCAAAAAAACATAAAGATGCCCTTAAGCTAGGCAACGATATAAATAAACTTATCGACGTTACAGAAGAAGATGTATCACCAGATGAAGAAAAAGATGATCGTCCAAAGCGTCGACGCAGAAGACGTAGAAATCGTAATGATAGAAATCCAAAGTATCAGAAAGATCAAAAAGAGACTTCTGATGAAACGAATGAAACAGACGTAGAAGAAAATAAAAGCGAAGAAGAAAAACCCAAAAGAAGTCGCCGTCCCCGCCGCAATAGAAGGCGTTCTAATGACGATAACTATAATAATGGAAGTAAAACTCCTGAGGTCGCGGAACAAACTGATAATAATCAGACTTCTGGTGAAGATGTAAAAACAGAAGAAGAAAAACCTAAAAGAAAACCACGTCGTACGCGTAAAAAGGTGAGTGACGACAAAGATACAGAGGTTAAAACTGAAGAAGCGCCTTCTAGTGACGAAAAAGTAGAAGAAAAGCCAAAACGTCAAAGAAATACACGCAGGACGACAAAGTCTACTAAAGGTGAAGCTTCTGAAGATACTTCTAAAGAAGTCAAACCCGCAAAAAAAGAAGCAGAAAAAGAAGAGAAACCTAAACCGAAGCGTGCTCCTCGTAAGCGCACATCAAAAAAAGAGCAAGCCACAACGAAGGAAGACAAGCCAAGCGAAGTTAAAAAAGAGGCAAAGGTAGAAGAAAAGGTTGTGGATGATAAGCCGAAGAAAAAAGGTTGGTGGTCGCGAACCATTGGATAAAATGCATAAATACTAAATTTAAAGCCTGAAATACTCTTTCAGGCTTTATTTTTGACATAATGACATTATATGACGGTTAATAGTAGGTTCACACGTACAAAGTAAATTGAACCATTAATTGACGAAACGATAACAGACAAATACACTAAAAATATGCGTATCAGACAGTTTAAAGACTTTTTATATCGATCCTTTATTGTGATTTTAATCACAAGTTTTACGCATGCCAATATTGCATCAGCGCAAGGACGCGGCATATCCATTTTGCGTGATGCCGAAATTGAGCAAATTATTCGTGATATAACCGAACCAATTTTTGAAGCTGCAGAGCTAGATAAAAATGCTGTCGCAACCTATCTTCTGAACGATACCACAATTAATGCCTTCGTCATGGGCGGGCAAAATGTGTTCATAAATTCCGGGCTATTACTTAAAGCAGAAAACGTAAACCAAGTCATAGGCGTTGTAGCTCACGAAACGGGCCATATCACAGGTGGTCATTTATCAAGATTTAGTGAAGGCATGTCGCAGATGACATCCTATAGTTTAATGGGCATGCTTCTTGGTGTTGCCGCAATGGCCGCTGGTTCTGCGGATGCCGGCATGGCATTAATGATGGGCGGTCAACAAGTTGGCTACCGTTCATTCCTTAGATTTAGTCGCACACAAGAATCATCCGCTGACCAGGCCGCCTTAACTTTCCTTGAAAGAACGGGCCAATCAGGTAGAGGATTAATTGAATTTTTTGAAATTTTAGGCGATCAAGAACTTGTGCCAGAAAAGTACCGTGATCCTTATGCAAGTACCCATCCATTTAACTCAACAAGAATTGAACGTATCAGAGACACTGTGCAAGAATCGCCTTTTTATGAAGCAGAGACAGATCCAGAATTAGAAGAAAAATTTCAACTTCTACAAGCAAAATTATTCGGGTATCTTAAACCACTGCATGCGACATTGGTAAGGTACCCCATACATGATAAAGGTCTTATTGCAAGATATGCACGTACATTCGGATATCAGCAGAGTAAAAAAATTGATGAGGCTATTAGAGAAATCAACGGACTAATTGAAGATTATCCTGAAAACCCATTTTTTTATGAAACCAAAGGACAAATTCTATTTGAAAATGGTGATGTTGAACAATCGATCGCACCTTATCAAAAAGCCGTAGAGTACTTACCGCATTCCCCCCTACTCAGGTTCTCGCTTGCGAATTCACTCATTAGTACAGAACAAGATAAATACCTAGATAGTGCAATTGAAAACCTTGAAATTGCATTAGGTGATGACCCAAGAAATAGTTTTGGCTGGAGACAAGCATCAGTGGCTTATCATCGCTCAAATGATGAAGCAATGACACATTATGCAACAGCACAACATTTTTTACTTACTGGAAATCCCAGAGGTGCTATGATAAACGCTAAGAAAGCCACTGATCTTTTACCAAAAGATTCGCCGAAATGGATGAAAGCCCAGGATATTATGATGATCATGCAAGCAAATATGAGTGATCAGGCAAAAGAAGCTCAAGAAAAACGCAATGATCAATCGCGTGAACAAAGAAGAAAAGAAAGAAACAGGAGTATTTTATGAAAACCCTGAATTTATTAACCGTCGCCATTTTGATAGTTATTTCGGGAGGTATGTTCTTTATGATTGGTCAACAAGCTAATAATCAATCAAATGATGAAAATCTCAATCAAGACCAGGTTAATGCTTATATTAGAGAATATCTCTTAAGTAACCCGGAAATTATTCCTGAAGCGGTCGAAGTTCTTCGTTCACGACAAAATGCAAGTGCGTTAATGGAATCAGAAGAACTTCTTTATAACGACGGCTATAGTCATATTGCAGGAAATGAAGAGGGTGATATCACTATTGTAGAATTTTATGACTACAATTGCGGTTATTGTAAACAAGTGCCAGAACATATTGCACAACTTATCGAAGAAGATAAAAACGTAAAAATTATATTCAAAGAATTACCGATTCTTGCCGAATCTTCACAATTTGCTTCTGTTGCTGCCATGGCATCCATGAAGCAGGGCAAATTTATGGATTTTCATAGCGCACTTATGAAAAATAAGCGTCAGCTTACAGAAGAACTTATTCTTCAGATTGCACGAGACAGCGGTGTTGATGAAACAACATTAATACAAGATATGGCTGATCCAGAAATTGAGACGAACTTGATGAAAAATAAATATCTTGTTCAAAACATTGGTATTTCTGGAACACCTGGATTTGTAATTGGCACCCAAGTAATCCCAGGATATATTCCTTATGATAAACTAAAAGATATCGTTCGTGAAGAACGCGAAAAACAGAATACATAAATTCTAATAAGATTATAAAATAATCTAAAACCGGGCTTCACAGTCCGGTTTTTTCGTGTCATAAACGCCTTATAATTTTTGTATTTACTATTTTCGGAGCAATTATTTATGTCTCAAGAACATAAAACAAAAGTCTTAATTATTGGATCAGGACCAGCGGGATATACGGCAGCAATCTATGCCGCACGTGCAAATTTAAAACCAATTATTGTACAAGGTATGGAACCGGGTGGACAATTAACGATTACCACGGATGTTGAAAATTATCCCGGCTTTGCTGATCCTATTCAAGGACCTTGGTTAATGGAACAAATGAAAGCTCAAGCTGAGAATGTTGATACAACAATCATTACAGATTTCATTACTGATGTAGATTTCTCAAAACGCCCCTTTGTATGTAAAGGAGATAGCGGTGACACTTATATTGGAGATACAGTTATTATTGCCACAGGTGCGCAGGCAAAATGGTTAGGTCTACCATCAGAAGAAGAATATCAAGGTAGAGGCGTTTCAGCTTGTGCTACGTGTGATGGTTTCTTCTATCGTGGTAAAGAATGTATTGTCGTTGGTGGCGGCAACACTGCCGTTGAAGAAGCTATTTTCCTAACGAATTTTGCATCTAAAGTAACACTCATTCATAGACGTGATGAATTAAGATCAGAAAAAATCTTGCAAGATAGGCTATTTGCTAATGAAAAGATCGAATGCGTATGGGATAGCCAGTTAGAAGAAATCGTTGGCGAAGAAGGTCCTATGGGCGGCGTAACGGGGGTCCGCATCAAGAATGTTAAAACTGATGAATTAAGTGAAATATCTGCTCATGGTGTTTTCATAGCAATTGGCCACGCGCCATCAACCTCGCTTTTTGCCGGAAAAATTGATATAAATGAGCGCGGTTATATTAATACTGCCCCGGACAGTACAGCAACGGATGTACCAGGCGTTTATGCAGCAGGTGATGTAACCGACGAGACATACAGACAAGCAGTCACGGCCGCAGGAATGGGTTGTATGGCAGCATTAGAAGCGGAAAAATTCATCGCTGAAAAAAAATAAAATTTGGATATTTAATGGATTGGGACAAGCTTAGGATATTTCATACAGTTGCCACCGCCGGCAGCTTTACGCATGCGGGTAAAACTTTGGGCCTAAGTCAATCCGCGGTTAGTCGCCAAATTAGAACTCTCGAGGAAAGTCTTCAAACGTCCCTTTTTAATCGCCATGCGCGCGGCTTAATATTAACGGACGAAGGGGAAACTTTATTTGAAACTACAAAAGATCTGGTTTCAAAAATTCATGTAACCGAACAACAAATTCTTGAAGGTACTGAAAGCCCCAGAGGAAAGTTAAAAATCACCACGACAACCAGTTTCGGTTCCACATGGATGATGCATAATATTAAGAAATTCATTGATAAATATCCGGAAATTGATGTTCAATTGCTTATTGGTGACGGTGATTATGATCTATTAACACGTCAAGCTGATGTGGCCATTCGTTTTCACCCATCAGACCATCTTGATTTAATTCAACGGCAAATTGCCACTTTTCATTACCATCTTTATGCATCCCCAACTTATTTAAATGACTATGGTCGACCAAAAAGTGGTGAAGATTTAGACAATCATAAATTAATAACTTACGGCGATTTAAGTACAAGTCCGATACTTAATATTAATTGGGTTCTCGACTATTGCACCAAAGTAAAACGTAAACCTGTACTCGAAGTAAATAATATCTATGGTGTATTACAAGCTGTGAAATCTGGCATCGGAATTGGCTCCCTTCCCGATTATCTAGTGCAAGGATCGACAAATATTGTCCCAATTCTTGAAGATCATCAAGGTCACGAATTCCCTGCATATTTCGTTTATACTCAAGAACTTAAAAACTCTAAACGTATTGCTGCATTTAAAGATTTTATTTTACACGAATTCAAGAAGACGGTTTTCTAATTATAAATTGAAGTTTAATTTAATAAAGAAAGAGATATGCATTTTTTGCATAGCTGCAACGAGTTTTTCCCTAGTACTCATTCTTCAAACAATCATCTATAACTATACACAGATGTTGAGAAACATCGCTGAGTAATTCTTTAATTATTTCAGTATTGCGGTGGGCGTATCCTCCCCCTTTTCGACCACCGCCGTTTCATATTCTCCCCCAAGATATGAAACCTCCCTATATTTTGTGAACTTGCCGGGTACTTGTTACCCGGCACTTTTTTTATGTGACATGCTCTAGTATCTGATGCATATCATGTATAACCAGTCCACCTGCTTTTTTTAGCTTCTCACAATTTCCACGTGAGCTATATGCCATCACCTCCATACCCGCGGCGACGCCACCTTGAACACCTGGAACACTATCCTCAATGAGTAAACATTTTGCTGGTTCCACTTGCAATTGATCGGCAGCGAATAAAAATAAATCGGGGTATGGTTTTCCTCTTTTTACTTGTGATGAATTAAAAATATTTCCGTCAAAATATTTTTTTAAGTCCGTGATACCGAGGGTTAAATTCATTTTTTCAAAACTGCCGCTTGACGCTACACAAATTTGGATATCTGTTTCCTTAAGCGCAATAAGAACTTCTTCAACGCCATCGACGGCTTTTAATTCTTTTTCAAAAAGCGCAAAAGTTTTTATTTGTAATTGCTCAAGAAAATCGTCTGGTAATTTAGAGCAAAGCAACTCTTCAGATATAGAAACAACGGCGTCCATCGAACGACCAACATACGTTTCGACGACTTGTTCTACAGTCATTTCAAGACCATGTTCCGCAAGCGCATCCCTTAATAATTGGTTCGCAAGCACCTCGCTATCAACAAGAACACCATCGCAATCGAAAATGATCAAATCAAATTGCATAGGATTAGACTAATGCCTCGCATGCTTTCTTAATTCGGTTACATGCTTCGATTAACACATCATCAGATGTTGCATATGAAATTCTGAAATATGGAGAAAGCCCAAATGCTTCGCCGTGAACAACCGCAACACCAACACTTTCAAGTAAGTACGTTGAAACATCAAAATCACTTTTTAAAGTCTTTCCATCAGGTGTTTTCTTACCCATAAGTCCTTGGCAGCTCGGGTAGACATAAAAAGCACCTTCGGGTGTTGGACATTCCAGACCTGGTACATCGTTAATCATTTTAACGACAAGATCACGTCTCGTTTTAAATGCTTCCGCACGTATTTTCAAATACCCTTGGTCGCCCGTTAATGCTGCAACCGATGCAGCCTGAGAAATTGAACAAGGATTGGATGTGCTTTGCGATTGTACTTTTCTCATGGCATTGATCAATTCAACTGGGCCACCGGCAAATCCAATACGCCATCCTGTCATGGCGTATGCTTTTGCCATTCCGTTCATGGTGAGTGTACGGTTTTTTAAACTTGGCTCGACCATAACAGGTGTGATAAATTCAAAATCGTCATATACAATATGCTCATAGATATCATCAGCGAACACCCATACATGCGGATATTTAACCAATACATCCGTCAAATTTTTCATTTCAGATGCGGAATAAGCTGCACCCGTAGGATTGGATGGCGAATTAACCATTACCCATTTGGTTTTGTCCGTAATAGCCGCATCTAACTGATCAGCTGTAATTTTAAAATTATTATCAATGCCAGCTTCAATAATTACGGGGGTTCCACCTGCTAACATCACCATATCAGGGTAAGAAACCCAGTATGGAGCCGGAATAATGACTTCATCTCCCGGATTTAAGGTGGCCATAAATGCATTATAAATTGTATGTTTACCGCCACTATTAACAGATATGTTTTCGCGTTTATAATCAAGTCCATTATCGCGTTTAAACTTTTCAATTATCGCATCTTTTAATTCAGGGGTACCATCAACTATCGTATATTTGGTTTGCCCATCATTTATGGCTTTAATCGCTGCTTCTTTCACATAATCAATGGTATCAAAATCAGGTTCCCCTGCACCAAGCGCAATGATGTCTCGTCCCGCCGCTTTTAATTCCGCCGCTTTTGCACCAACTGCGATCGTCGGGGAAGGTTTAATTCGTCCTAATGTATCCGATATAAACGCCATTTTTTTATCCATTCATTTGAATCAAGTAATCTATTTGTCAAAACTAAGTGAAGGTCGCTTTTTTTGCAATCTAATGTTTGCAAATGATCACAAATAATCACATATTAAGAACATGAAAAAAGGTTACGATGAATCATCCCCCACTCTCTTAAAACCGCGTGAATATTACGACCGTCCTAAAAAAACGGAAGGCGGCATAAAATTTAAGATTGAAAGTGAGTTTACCCCAAGCGGCGATCAGCCTAAGGCAATATCCGCGCTTACTGAAGGGTTAAATGACGGTCTTACGGATCAGGTACTGCTTGGTGTTACTGGTTCCGGTAAAACATATACTATGGCTAAAATCATTGAGGGTACCCAGCGCCCTGCCCTGATTATGGCCCATAACAAAACATTAGCCGCACAGCTTTACGGCGAAATGAAAAGTTTTTTTCCTAATAATTCTGTCGAATATTTCGTTTCCTATTATGATTACTATCAACCAGAGGCCTATGTCCCACGGTCTGATACTTTTATAGAGAAAGACGCGAGCATTAATGAAAGCATTGACCGCATGCGCCATGCAGCGACACGCGCCTTATTTGAGCGCGATGATGTAATTATTGTGGCTAGTGTCTCATGTATTTATGGTATGGGTGCTGCTGAAACGTATTTGCAAATGACGATCTCCCTTGAACAAGGGATGCTTTATGACCAACGCGACCTCCTACGCGATTTGGTGGAACTTCAATATAAACGAAATGATATGGCCTTTACTCGCGGATCATTCCGTGTGCGTGGCGATGTTATTGAAATTTTCCCAAGCCATTTCGAAGACCGCGCATGGAAGCTTGATTTCTTTGGTGATGAACTTGAAAGAATCACACAATTTGACCCGCTAACGGGTGAGAAAATTGAAGAATTAAAATCCGTCAAAGTTTACGCGAACAGCCATTATGTAACCCCCGGCCCTAGTATGGATCAAGCGATAAAAACAATCAAAGCCGAACTTGATCAAACACTTAAACTTTATGAACAACAAGGTAAAATTCTAGAAGCGGCAAGACTTGAACAAAGAACCAAGTTTGATCTTGAGATGCTAGCCGCGACGGGAATTTGTGCCGGTATTGAAAATTATAGTCGCCATCTAACGGGGCGCGCCCCATTTGAGGCACCACCCACATTATTTGAATATTTGCCTGAAAATATGCTTCTTTTCATGGATGAAAGTCACGTGAGCGTTCCGCAAATCGGTGGAATGTCACGGGGGGATTATGCCCGAAAAAGCACCCTTTCTGAATTCGGCTTTAGACTTCCAAGCTGCCTTGATAATAGGCCGCTTAAATTTAAAGAATGGGATTATTTTAGACCACAATCCATTTATGTTTCAGCGACACCAGGCCCATGGGAATTGGAACAGACCGGAGGCGAATATGTTGAACAAGTTATTCGACCAACCGGACTTATTGACCCACCTGTCGAAATACGCCCCGTCGAAAGCCAAGTAGACGATCTACTTCATGCAGTTCAAGATGTAATTAAAAATGGTCATCGTGTTTTGGTTACAACCCTAACCAAACGCATGGCGGAAGATTTATCTGAATATATGCACGATAGCGGCTTAAAAGTCCGATACATGCATTCAGATATCGATACACTTGAACGCATTGAAATCATCCGCGATTTACGCTTAGGGGTATTTGATATACTTATTGGTATTAACCTACTTCGCGAAGGCTTAGATATTCCTGAAACAGGACTTGTTGCGATACTTGACGCTGATAAAGAAGGTTTCTTGCGCTCTACAACTTCACTTATACAAACCATCGGTCGGGCCGCGCGTAATGTTGATAGTAAGGTTATTCTTTATGCCGACAAACGCACAAACAGTATTAACGCGGCCCTAGCGGAAACGGATCGTCGTCGCGCCATTCAAGAAGCCTATAACATCGAGCATGGCATAACTCCTGAAAGCATCAAAAAATCTATCGGCGATGTTATCGGTGACACCGCGGAAGGCGATCATGTTACCGTTGATCTTGATGCCTCTGATACCAACAATCTGGTCGGCCATAACTTGCGCTCATATATCGAAGGACTTGAAAAAACTATGCTTGAGGCCGCAGGAAACCTCGAATTTGAAGAAGCAGCAAGATTACGAGATGAGATCAAAAGACTTGAAGAAAAGGAACTTGGCCTCGACTTTGACCCAATGGCACGACATATCGGACCAAAGCCAGAAGGTCGTTCAACTCTAGGAAAACCCGGCACACGACAATACCGAAAAAAAAGCAATAACCCAACACCCCGTAAATTTTAATTGAAACCATTTAAGGAATACCATGCGCATCTTAACATTTATGATTACCGTCTTTTTATCGATTAATGCTTATGCCAACGATAAAGAATTAATTGTTGGCGCGTGGGAAATGGTAAAATTTGAAGTTCAAAATGAACAAAAAACTTGGGAATAATTGGTTATCGAAGATACAACACTGATCGGTAGCATCGTATTTACAAAATCAGGCATCATGCATGTTCAAATGGTAAGTTCGGATCGCATGAATGAAGAAATAAATGCCAACGGTGAAATTGAAAATGGGTATTCGGCTTATTTTGGGGAATATAACATCGATACTGCTACAAAAACTGTCACCTATAATCGGTATGGACATCTTGTTGATAAATATAAAGATGTTGTCGTAAATCGTCACTATGATGTCGGTGAAACTCATCTTCATATTTATAATTCACCCGGCGCCCGTATGATTTGGAAACGAGTTGAGTAATACCTAAATCATTTTTGAAAACGACAATAACTGTTATGACTTGATCTTTA
The DNA here is from genome assembly GCA_002390425.1 of Kordiimonadaceae bacterium UBA4441. GTDB lineage: Bacteria > Pseudomonadota > Alphaproteobacteria > Sphingomonadales > Emcibacteraceae > Pseudemcibacter. The sequence continues at coordinate 108,164 of DGPL01000033.1, forward strand.
TTCTTTTCTGATTACCATGATTATCAGGGAGAGATAAATGTTCAAAGAAGCAAAACTTTTCGTTGATAATAAAATCGATAGACGAACTTTTATGACCAAGTTAAGAAATGTTGGCGTTTCTAGCATTGGAGCTGGTACCATAGCGAGTTCACTATCAATCCCTTCCGTAAGTGCTTCTTCAATCGGCGATACACCAGAAAAAAGTATTTTTAAAAATAACTTAACCGGCGGTGAACTTATGGCGGAATTTCTCATTGAGTGGGACGTGCCATATATTTTCGGACTTGCGGGTTCTGAAGAAGTGGGGTTCTTGGATGCGCTTGTTGATCGCGACAATTTAAATTATGTCACTTGTATCCATGAAAACGCCGCTATGGCAATGGCAGATGGATATAGTCGAGCAACTGGAAAAACTTCAATCGTAAATCTTCACTCTGTAGCAGGAGCAGCTTATGCGCTAGGGCAAATGGTAAGTTGCTATAGGGACCGTACACCTGTTGTGGTTACCGCTGGGCGTCAAACAACTGAATATAGAGGAAGTAACGGCTTCCTTGAAGCACCTAATCTTCATAAACTGCCTAGTGAATATGCTCAGTGGACATGGGATGTGACCTCCGCTAGTACAATTACTGAAACGCTTCGTCGCGCTTTTATGCTTTCAGAAGCGCCGCCCGGTGGACCAACTTTTCTCACCTTTTCTAAAGATCACTGGGAAACTAATGTCGAGAAAGCTGAAATTATTCCACGTTCCCGTTCAATGGTCAGTAAGGATGTTGCCCCAAAAAACGAAGATGTAAATCGCATAGCGGATTTTCTAATTGAAGCAGAAAGACCCATGCTTTTTTTAGATGACGATTGTGTTCGCCATGAAGTAAGTGCTGAAGTTATGGAAATAGCGGAACTGGTTGGTGCTGGTGTCAGCCTTGGGGCGCGTATGCCATGCGTCTATCCAAATACACATCCGCATTTTTGTGGAAATTTTGGAATTGATAAAGAACTTGCTGGTTCTATAGATTGTTTTTGGGCTCTTGGTGGTCATATGTTTAAAGTTGTCAATAAATCACCAGTACCGTGGGTTAAACGTGATGCAAAAATCATCCATACCAGTCTCGCGGGGTCAGAAGTCGGACGTAACTATCCCGTAGATATTGCCAATGTTGCCAGTGTTAAATCAACGGCGAGAGCCGTACTTAAAAATTTAAAAGAGCGCGGAATTAAAGGTGAAGACGATATATGGGTTCACACATATTATAAAAACAGACGACTTCAAATGGATGAAAAAGCAGCGCTTGAACATGACTGGCGCCCTATTTCAACATCACGCCTTATGCGCGAACTTGATGCACAAATTGCGGATGATGCATTAATCACCACTGAATTGATCTTATCTAAATATCATTTATGGGATTATTTCAAAATTGATCATAATAAACCGTTCGAAAAACGCCGCTATAACCATGCCACCAATTCAGGTGTTCTGGGATGGGGGCTAGCGGCTAGCATAGGCATTAAAATGGGACGCCCCGATAAAGAAACCTGGTGTTTCACAGGAGATGGCGCCTTTAACTTTGGATCACAGGCTCTTTGGAGCGCTTCACGGTATGATGTTCCAATCGGAATCGTTATTTTCAATAATGGTGAATATGCAGCAAACCGAAAAGCACAAAACTTCTACCGTGGCAGGTCATCCGAAACAGGCAATTATATCGGTGTAAACTTAAAGCATCCCGATATACAATATGCCACGATGGCCGAAAGTTACGGTATTAAAGGTGAACGGGTAGAAAATCCGGATGACTTAAAAAAGGCCATTGAACGGTGCCGCGTCGAAATGAAAAATGGTCGCCCTTATGTCCTTGATGTATGTATTGAGCGCTTTGACAAAGGCATGGACAGTGAATATTACGATTACTTCTCAGTAGCAGAGCAAGGATAAACTTATGTTAATTAGACGTATTACTAAACATTTAGAAGACCAAAATTGGTTTGCCGTAGCTCTTGATATGTTAGTGGTGATTTTTGGTGTTTATCTTGGTTTTCAGCTGAACGACTGGAATGAGAACCGTAAGAGTATTGAAAAAGGGGAAAGCTATCTTCAACGTATCGCAGGCGAATTAGAGCAGGATATTCGTTTTTTCGATAATGTTATTAGCATGAACGAAAGAAATTTTGAAAATGGTCAATTTCTTCTTAATACAATAGAAAACAATGAGTTGGTGAACGAAGATCCAACCAGGTTTATAACTTCCCTTGCTTTTGTAGGTTCTTCCTTAGTTGTCAATGTAAGCAACAATACCATCTAAGAAATTAAATTCAGCGGTAACCTTGAACTTATTAAAGATGAAGAGCTGCGTAATGAAATTGTTGATTATTACGACTTTATAGAAGTAAGTGAAAATTTTAGTCACACGCGTATTGATGCGGAAATCGAATATCAAAAACGCACTGCGGGCCTATTAGGGCCGAAATATTCTGAACTTGGAAGAAATTTAAGTTACACCAAAGAAGAGGCCCTTCCCATTTACAATCAATTTGTTAAAAAGCAAGATTTGATCGAATGGATACCTATTACAATGGCTAGCAAACGAGGGACTATAGGCTTTAGTAAGCGATCTAGACAAAATGCTAAAGAGCTTATAGCGAAAATTCGCAGTGAAGAAATACCCGAAGAAGAAGAAGCACAATAACTTTTAATTCACCCAAGGAAAATTTCCACGTGCTTCTTTAACACTCTTGAACTTTATTTGTTTAATGGGGTCTTCAGGCAACCATATGGCATATCCACCATTATTATAAAAATCCCATCTATCAAGAACCAGTTTCGCGGGACAATTTATTTCAACCGGCACTAGACTGACGATTACATCTGCATTTGCGCAATCTTCTAGAAGGGCTTGTTCGTCTTGAACCAATGATATCAATAAATCTGAATTTTCCGGACGGTAAAGACAACTAAACCTGTCACAACTTAATTCCCTACCTGCTGCTTGATCAGGTGTAAAACTTTCATATTGCCAACGCTCTAATTCTGAAAGTCCATATCGTTGCCGCCAGCGGTCTTTTACAATTCTGCTACCATTCATTCGGCTAAGGCTAAGTGAATTATCATCCCCAAGGATTGCAATTGTCTTTCCGGCATTATCAATTAGGATATCAGGTTGTTTATACTCAATAGCAAAATAAAGACCACTAAGCATGACAGGAACGCCCAGAAAACGCCAATTTAAAATCCATATACCTAACATAACGCGCCAATAACAAGAAATACTAAGGCCTTAATATCTATTGCCGGGATTTCTAATGTCGCACCAGGAAGGCTTGACACCCAATATGCAACAGCCATGATTATTTCAAGCCCCCATGACATTGGCTCTAAAGCGAGCCATTCAAGGCCAAATGGCATTAAAACCAATGTTACCACAATCCAAGGCATCACCCACGACCCCATAACAGGCATAGCAATTAAATTTGCAAGAAGCCCATAAAGAACAACTTTATTGAAATGATAAAGCGCAAATGGCGCAATGGCGATTTCAGCGATCAGTGATGTAAATAAACTGCCGATGATAAAATATTTTACCTTTTGCGAAAATCCATTATCACCGCGAAATTTATTCATGAAATCATTGCCGAAGCGCTCAAAAACAATCACGAGCGCAACAACGGCAGCAAATGACATTTGAAAACTAGCCCCAACCAGTGCCTCAGGGGTGGTTACAAGGATGAATATAGCTGCTATCGCAACCAATCTTAATGAAATGGCTTTACGGTCGGTTAATACACCTAAGAATACGATTATAACCATGATAAAAGCACGAATGGTCGGAATTGAAGCACCGCTGATAAACAAATACCCTAACCCCGCAAATGCGGCTATAAATGCGGCCCATTTTTTTATAGGATATTTTAAAGCTAATCGTGGTGATAAACTGAGTAACAAACGAGAAGAAAAAAATACAACGCCACACAAAAGTCCCATATGTAAACCGGATATCGCAAGTAAATGAGCTAACCCAGCGTTACGCATCGCTTCAGCTAATTTTTCCGGCATTCCACTACGAATTCCTGTAATGAGTGCTGCTGCCAAAGTTCCCGTTTCACCGGAAAGGTTTGTTTTTATCCGTTCCGTCATTCTTTGACGAAGTGAATTATAGGAACGGCTAAATCCTTCATTTTACTTGGTAATTTCAAGTTCAGTAACGGCGTAACCGACGGCGCTTAACCCTTGAAACCAAACTTGCCGGCCATAATCATAATCACCCGGCATACTTGGGCCAGGTGGTGGCATGAGCCCCGCGCGAATTTTAATTTTATCTCCAGGATAAGGCATATCACTAAATTTATTTACCCTGACATTTACTAAGCTCAAGGGTTTAACCCCTCTTATTTCAGCATCTTTAAGCGTTAATCTTATTTTTCCATCTTCATATAGATGCACACGTTCGACAGTTGCGGTGATATTAGTTGGTCTTATCTCTTTATCTAATGTTTCGGTTGCAACAGAATAAATTCGATATCCAGAAATCACATAACCCAAAATAATAAAAAAGCTAGCCAATAATATGTATTTGATAAAAGGAAACTTTTTTCGAATTAATATTGCACTGCATAATGTTACACTTGCTAAAATTGCTGCATGCATTATTGAAAACTGATTATTCCCAGAGAAATAAAAACCAATACCACATGCTAAAAGAATTGGTACTGTTAGAATATATTGCTCATATTCCAAAAAGAAAGACGATTTTAATTTTTCAATATAAGATAAGATTCTTTTGCTCCCCCTACAAAAAATTAACTTTTATAAATAAAAAGCTTCCATTTTCCGTCAATTATTGTTAGTAAAAGTCCAACAAAATCAAGCAGTGATGACATTTATATCATTTATGTATTTCGCATACATTTCAATCAAATTGCTGCAAAAAATCAATATTTAATCCTAAATGGAGCTTCATGAGCGTTAAAATGAAGAAAGTAGTGACACGATTTGCCCCCTCGCCGACGGGTTTTTTACATATCGGCGGTGCGAGAACGGCATTATTTAATTGGCTATTTACCCGCCATCATGGTGGTGAATTCCGTATCCGTGTGGAAGATACTGATCGTAAGAGATCAACACCAGAAGCGGTAGAAGCAATTTTTGATGGCCTTAATTGGCTTGGTCTCAATGCAGATAATGATGTTGTTTTTCAATATGAAAACCGTGAACGCCATGCAGAAGTCGCACATCAGCTTTTAAAAGAGGGAAAAGCCTATAAATGCTATTGCTCTAAAGAAGAACTAGCTGAAATGCGCGAAAAGGCAAAGGCAGAGGGCCGCTCACTTGGTTATGATGGACGCTGGAGAGAGCGTAATCCATCAGAAGCCCCTGAGGGAATTGATCCTGTCATCCGTTTCAAAGCGCCAAAAGATGGTGAAATTGTCATCAAAGATCATGTTCAAGGTGATGTGACTACACAAAATGAACAATTGGATGATATGATCTTATTGCGCGCCGATGGAACACCAACCTATATGTTATCAGTCGTCGTAGATGATTATGATATGGGTGTTACCCATGTTATTCGCGGCGACGATCATTTAACCAATGCTGCAAGACAAGCTCAACTCATCAATGCTATTGGCTGGCCGTTACCTGAATATGCTCATATACCACTTATTCATGGTGCAGATGGGGCGAAGCTTTCAAAAAGACACGGTGCACTAGGCGTGGATGCTTATCGTGATATGGGATATTTACCAGATGCTCTTAAAAATTATCTTTTAAGACTAGGTTGGGCTCATGGTGACGAAGAAGTGATTTCGGAAACTCAGGCTATCGAATGGTTTGATTTAGATGGTGTTGGAAGATCACCTTCCCGTTTTGATTTTACTAAACTTGAAAATTTGAACGGTATTTACATGCGCGAAACAGCAA
>DGPL01000033.1:114102-143136 GCA_002390425.1 Kordiimonadaceae bacterium UBA4441
TAAGTGAGCAAGAAATTGGCGTATTAAAGAACGCTATTGGTGAGCTTAAAAATCGTGCAAAGAATTTAATAGATTTAGCAGATAGTGCTAAGTTTCTTTTTGCGAAACGCCCATTAGACGTAATTCCAAAAGCGGCAAAAGCACTCAATGATGATTCAAAAGTCATTTTGAAGAAAATCCATGATGATTTAAATACCGTAGAAAGTTGGAATAGAGATGCGCTGCAAACTGCTATTGAAGAATTTGTTGAACGCGAAGAAGTAGGGTTTGGAAAAGTCGCGCAGCCATTAAGAGCCGCGTTAACAGGGAGTAATGTATCCCCAGGCATTTCAGAAGTCCTTGATTGGTTAGGAAAAGACGAAAGTTTGTTTAGGATCAAGGACCAAATATAGGAATTTGTTATTTTCACAAAAAATAAACAATTTCTTTAATATTTTGAGAGTATAAGAACGTAAATTAGATGCTTTTTTGATGACGAAGTTCATCAGAGCGATATTAAGATAAGAAGGATGGAGACATATGACAAATAAATACGAAAAAACAGTTACGGGTGATACAGCTACGTTAACAGTACGTGGGAAAAACTATGAACTGCCAATATATGCTGGATCTTCAGGACCAGATGTGCTCGACATCAGTAAATTATATGCTGAAACCGATATGTTCACCTTTGACCCCGGTTTCACATCAACCGCAAGCTGCGAAAGTTCAATAACATATATTGATGGCGGTAAAGGTGAACTTTTATATCGTGGTTACCCTATTGAACAACTAGCTGAAAAAAGCGACTTTCTTGAAGTTGCGTATCTGCTTTTAAATGGTGAACTACCAACTGCTGATCAAGATAAAGAATTTAAGAAAGCTATTACCTATCACACAATGGTTCATGAGCAATTGGTTCGTTTCTTTGGTGGTTTTCGCAGAGACGCTCATCCAATGGCGATTATGTGTGGTGTCGTTGGTGCGATGTCAGCATTTTATCACGATAGCACTGATATTACGGATCCTCAGCAACGTCGCGTTGCTTCGAACCGTTTGATTGCTAAGATACCGACTATTGCGGCTATGACTTATAAATATTCAATTGGTCAACCTTTTGTTTATCCTCGTAATGATCTTAATTATGCTGAAAACTTTCTCTATATGACGTTTGGGGTTCCAAACTGCGAAGATTATAATGTAAGTAAAACTTTAGCGGATGCCATGGATAAAATCTTTATCCTTCATGCTGATCATGAACAAAATGCTTCAACATCAACAGTTCGTCTTGCGGGTTCATCTGGTGCAAATCCATTTGCATGTATCGCTGCGGGTATTGCTTCACTTTGGGGCCCTGCTCATGGTGGTGCAAACGAGGCTTGCTTAAATATGCTTAGTGAAATTGGATCAGTTGATAATATTCCAGAATATATTAATAAGGCGAAAGATAAAAATGATCCTTTCCGTCTTATGGGCTTTGGTCACCGCGTTTATAAAAACTTTGATCCGCGTGCAAAAGTACTTCAACAAGCCGCACATGATGTACTTGAAGAGTTGGGCGTTAATGACACGCTTCTTGACGTTGCAAAAGAGCTAGAGCGCATTGCGTTAGAAGACCCATATTTTGTTGAAAAGAAACTATACCCGAATGTTGACTTCTATTCAGGTATTATTCTTAAAGCGATGGGCTTCCCAACATCAATGTTTACAGTATTATTTGCCTTAGCACGTACTGTTGGATGGATTTCACAATGGGGTGAGATGATTGAAGACCCAACACAGAAAATTGGTCGTCCACGTCAATTATTTATCGGTGAAACCGAGCGTAATTACATTGATGTAGATAAACGTTAGTAACGACTTAATATCATAAAAGAAAACCGGCTCATTGAAGCCGGTTTTTTTATTTCTTTTCGATTAATTCTATCATATAGCCATCCGGATCTTTGACAAAAGCAATCACAGTGGTTCCATGTTTCATTGGACCTGGCAGTCTTGGTATTTCAACACCTAACTTCTCAAGCCCTTCACAAGTTTGATAGATATCCGGAACACCAATTGCCAAATGACCAAAGGCATTTCCCAAATCATAACCTTCATCCTGCCCCCAATTGAAAGTAAGCTCTATAACTGTATTACTTTCTTCTGGTCCATAACCTAAAAATGCAAGTGTGAATTTCCCCGATGGATAATCTTTGCGTCTTAATAAATCCATCCCGAGATGATCACAATAGAATGAGATAGATTTATCCAAATCTCTCACTCTGATCATGGTATGGAGTAATCTATATTCGTTTGACATAAATTAGGTCGCAATCATTGCTTTAAAACTTGCTTCGGCAACCACTTGGCCATCAACAATACCCTTACCAGAAAATTTCCAGATATTACGGCGGTTCTGTTCTTTTTTCACATGAAGCTCTAGCATATCACCAGGTTTTACAGGTTTTCTAAACTTTACCGCGTCAATAGACATGAAATAGACAAGCTTACCTTCTGCCTCTTCACCCAAGCTAAGCATAACAAGAGCAGCTGCAGACTGTGCCATCGCTTCGACAATAAGGACGCCTGGCATAACTGGTTTTTCAGGAAAATGCCCTTGAAAGAAAGGTTCATTAATTGTTACGCCTTTTTTACCTACTGCTTTATCACCTTTATGGATATCACAAAGTTTATCAACAAGTAACATAGGATAGCGATGTGGAATTAATTCCTTAATTCGATTGATATCAATATCATCCAACTTTTCTACATCTTCTGTCATAATCATTCCTATAATAATTTTGCTGTTTCAGTATAATAATACTGAAAATATTTGAAAGAAAATTATAAAAAAAGCCTGCTATCGAAAATAGCAGGCTTTTTAAAAAATATTTATGTTTAGTTTGCTGGCGCAGCCACGGGCGCAGCAGCAGCTTCTGGAACTTCAGGTAAAGCAACAGTCGTTGACGGCATAGCTAAATCAAGTTGCTCAATAACACGCGTCGTTACATCCAAACCTGGCGCTTGCTCTAATACAAAACCTTTTTCTATCAGGATGGTTGCGCCAGTATCCTGCAATACCTTTTGCAATATAGGTTTTAAAGCACGCTCAATTTCCGCATTAGCATTTGCAATTGCAATTTCCAACTGTTGGCGTTTGATTTGTACTTCACGTTGATACTCAACTGCCTTTTGTTGAAATTCTTGCGCTTTTTGATTATACGCTTCTTGAGGCATAATTGCGCTTTGTCCTTTAAGACTTTCTTCTTCTGCCCGAAGAGCATTACCTTTAGTCTGTAATTCCGTCTGCATTTCTGCCTGAATTTGAGCAACTTGTCTGTTAATATCAACAGCAACTGCAGCCGTCGTTACAATTAACCTATTATCAACAACAGCAATTTTGGCAGCAGGAATAGCTTGAGCATTAGCAAGGCTATTAATTCCTATAACTGATATTAAAGCTATTACTGCACTATAAAAATATTTCATATTCATCATTTTCTTCATATTAAAATCTCGTTCCGACATTAAATTGGAAAAATTCCGTTTCGTCGCCTCGTTGGTTTTTAATTGCTCTGGCCAAGTCAATTCTAAATGGCCCGAATGGTGATTGCCATGAGAGGCCAATCCCTAAAGAAACCCTCGGTCTCGCATTATTTCCGAGCAACGTATATACCACACCTGCAGGTGATATCAAGGTTTCTTCTGCATCAACATTAAATACCGCACCCACGTCCGTATAGATACTAGCCTCGATACCTAAGTCTCTTGCACCACCTCCCAATGGAATAAAGAGTTCTGCTGTCGCTTTATAATAAGTGTTACCACCAATATTAAAGCCTCGGAAAAACTCCGTATTAGTTCCATTATATTCACGTGGTCCAACACCTGCTTCATTGAAACCTCTCATTTGAGGGTTTCCAAGGAAAAATCTATTATTAAGCCTAATCGTTCTTCCTAGGCCTTCTATGTGCCCTCCTTCAGCAGAAAGGTTGAATATCCAAAATTTATAAATTGGATAGAAATAATCATAACTACCTCTCGTTCTAAGAAACTTTTGATTTCCACCTAATCCGGCAACCTCTTGACTTACAGAAACTAACTGCCCTCTATTTGGTTTTTGTTGATTATCTAATGAATTATAAGTTAGTCCATATCTTATTGAGGACGTTAAAAATTCACCCGAGTTATCTGTTAAATAAGGGTTGTCTGAGAAAAAGCGCGTTACGACCCTATCTTGTATTAAGTTATAGGATACATTCATAATCACATATTCTGTAATTGGAAATCCTGTTCGAATTGAAGTACCGACACTTCTTTGCTGATACCCACTTTCAATAAAATTTGTATCTCTAATAAAAAGATCAACTCCAGCCGCTAGCCTACGACCTAGAAAATATGGTTCCGTAAAACTCAAATCTACTTGTTTTCTTCGTTTTGATAATTGTGCACTTGCTCTATATTGCTGTCCTTTACCGACTAAGTTTCTATCACCTATGCTAAAGTTAACAATTAGCCCTTCAAAACTTGAATATCCGAGGCCAGCTGATAATTCGCCTGTCGGCTGTTCTTCGACTGTGATTTCTAAAATCGATCTATCTGCTTGCGTTCCTTCAATTTGTTCAATCTCAACATCTTGGAAGAATTGCAATGATTGCACACGAATCTCCGACCGGTTAAGTCTCGCAGAGTTGTACGCATCACCTTCTACTAATTGAACCTCGCGCCTAATAACTCTATCGTGAGTTCTTACATTATTAATAATTTTAACTTCTTCAACATAAACTCTCGGAGTTTCATTAATGATAAAAGTTATATCAACTGTTCTATCCGCACGATTTCGTCTTACTTGAGGTCTGATATCAATAAATGCATAGCCTCGAAGACCAGCAACATTCGTTAATGATTCTACAGAATCGTCTATCGCCGAAGAGTCAAAAATATCGCCTGTTTTTGTATAAACAAGCTGTTTTAGAATCTCTCCGTCCAATTCCTCAATTTCACTTTCAACTGTAATATTGCCGAAATTATATAATTCACCTTCTTCAACTGAAATATTAATATAAAAATATTGTTTATCAGGAGATAGTTCAGCTACAGCAGAAGTAACTCGAAAATCGGCGTACCCCTGTTCACGATAAAAGTCTCTTAATAATTGTTTGTCATAATTTAAACGGTCTGGATCATAAGTATCTTCAGAGGCAAGAAACTTCCACCAACGGCTTTCTTTCGTCGCTACTTTGCTCCTTAATATATCATTATTGAATACTTTATTACCCAGAAAGTTAATTTTACCAATTGTACTTTTCGCACCCTCAGAAATTTCAAAAACTAGATTAACACGATTTTGTTCTAACTGAATTACCTTTGGCTCAATCGATGCTGCAAACCGCCCGCCTCGGCGATAAATTTCTAAGATTCTTTGAACATCTGCTCTAACTTTCGCGCGAGAAAAAACAATACGGGGGCGAAGCTGTATTTCTTCGTATATATCATCATCATCTTTATATTTGTTGCCTTCAAATACAATGCGGTTGATAATTGGGTTTTCAACGACTTCAACTACGAGCGTATCACCTCGTCGGCCAACATCGACATCTGAAAATAGCCCTGTATTAAATAGTCTTTTTAAGGATGCATCACTAAGTTGATCATTATAATTATCGCCAATATTTAATAACAAATAAGATTCAATTGTTGATTCTTCGATACGTTGATTACCAACAATTTCAAGCCTATTTATAACAGGACCCGTAATGGATGCAGATTGAGCAATAGCAATTGATGGCAAAAATATCTGTGTAATAGTTAGCAACACTACAACATGCAAATAAACAAATATTTTTTTCTTAGTACCCACAAATATTACCTTAATTTATAAATTTATACGTTACACTTTAATCAATTTTTAATATGTCATTAAACGTTGCAAATATCATCAAACTTAATACAACAAGTGCACCAATCTTAAAACCAAATTCTTGCGCTTGAGCGCTCATTTTTTTTCTTCTTACGGCCTCTATCGCATAATAAAGCAAATGTCCACCATCAAGCATTGGAATTGGGAATAAATTTACCATCCCTAACCCTATAGAAATTAGTGCCATAAAGTTTATCAATGACGTTAATCCATGTTCAGCCGTTTTACCTGCTACACGAGCAATAGTAATTGGACCACTTAATTCTTGCGCGGACCTTTTTCCTACAATGATTTGGCCTAGGCCTTGTAAATTTCTCATGGTCAAATCTTTGGTAGCTATGGTCGCATTCCAAAGTGCCGAAAATAGTCCATATTGAACTAAAACTCTATCTTCTGGATTTATACTGCTGCGGATACCGATTTGTCTAACTTTAGTAGGTTGTCCCAGGATATCTTCATCTTCAACCATACCAAGATTAAAGTTTAAGTTGATGGTTTGACCATCTCTTAAAACGGCGACAGTCACAGCATCTTCAACTTTGAATAATAAATGCTCTCTAATATCCATAAAAGTTTCAATTTCTTCACCATCAATTGAAACAATTCTATCACCTGCTTCAATGCCAGCCTCTTTTGCTGCACCGCCTTCTAAAACATCGCCTACAACGGGGGCTAATTCCATTCTTCCATAGGTAAAATAAAGACCTGCAATAATTAATATTGCAAATAAAAAGTTGACCGCAGGACCAGCAAATACAATCGCGGCCTTTTGCGCTAAATTTTTATGATGAAAAGATACTTCTTTCTCTTCGTCACTCATCTCGTTTATTGCAGCATCTGGGGTACTCGCTTCGGAAGCATCACCAAAAAACTTTACGTATCCACCAAGCGGTATCCAACTTATCTTCCATCTTGTTCCGTTTTTATCATTAAAACCCCAAATTTCAGGACCAAACCCAACAGAAAAAACCTCAACCCGAACACCATTTATACGAGCAATAATATAATGCCCCCATTCATGAACAAACACGAGCACAGTCAATACGAATAAAAATGACGCAATCATTTGACCATATGATAGAAGAGCTTCCATATTATTTCTTTAATCCTTCAACTATTTCACCAGTTACTATTCTTGTATTCTCATCGACATCATGTACATCATTTAGACAAGTCATTTGATGAATTTTAATAGTATCCAAGGCTTTCTCTACAACTTTCGTGATATCCAAGAAATCAATTTGACCTTCAAGAAAAGCCTTAACAGCTATTTCATTGGAAGCGTTGAGGATAGTAGGCGCACTTCCTCCTTTTTGCAACACTTCTCGCGTAATATTAATTGCCGGAAATTTAACTTTATCTGGCCTAATAAAATTCAGTTGCCCTATTTCTGTTAAATCTAATTTTTTAGACGGCGCATTCATTCTATGCGGCCACCCTAAAGTGTATGAAATAGGTGTGCGCATATCTGGCGTACCAAGTTGAGCCAAGACCGATCCATCAATATATGAAACCATACTATGAATGATAGACTCAGGATGGATAATTATATCTAACTGTTCTTTTTCAATAGGGAACATATAGTAAGCTTCAATCAACTCGAGACCTTTATTCATCATCGTAGCGCTATCAACTGATATCTTAACTCCCATAGACCAATTTGGATGTTTAATAGCTTCTACCGGCGTAATATATTGCATATCAGCAATATCTTTATTCCAAAATGGTCCACCTGATGCTGTTAAGGTAACCTTCTCAATTTTCTCTGGTTCATCAAAATCAAATATTTGAAATATAGCATTATGCTCTGAATCTACCGGTAAAATCGTAGCACCACAGTCTTCAACTTGCTGCATCATAAATTCACCAGCGCATACTAGGCACTCTTTATTGGCGAGCGCGATTGTCGCCCCTCGTCTAATTGCCGTTAAAGTCGGTTTAAGCCCCGCTGCACCAACGATTGAAGACATTACCCAATCCGCGGACGTATCAGCCGCTTCATTTAAAGCTTCACTTCCCGCAGCAGCAATAATATTATGCCCATGAAGAGCTTCTTTTAAGTCCGAGTATTTATCTTGATCCGCAATTACGGCCATTTCTGCATTATGCGCAATTGCCTGTTTCGCTAGCGCTTCTACATTACTATTTGCAGTTAAAGCTTTAACAGAATATTTTTCAGGATTGCGGCTAATTAGGTCAAGAGTACTGGTACCAATTGAACCAGTAGAACCAAGAATAGTTATATCCTTATGTTCGGGCGTATCAATAACCTTGAAACGGTCTTTCTCTCGAATACTAATATTCATTATATACTTAATCCTATGACCAGCATTACATAAAACTCGCTATAAATAAAATTGCCGGCGCAACAAACAAAATCCCATCAACACGGTCCATAACACCACCATGCCCAGGAATAATTGAACCTGAATCTTTTACCGAATATCGTCTTTTTACAGCCGACACCGTTAAATCACCAATTTGGCTCAATATTGCTAAAGAACCACTCAATATTAGCAAAATTAAGGCATTCTCAAATATTGTTATATTCTGCACTTCTGCAAACATGTAAAAAACATATGCCAAAATCATTGCTGTAATCGTGCCACCAATTAATCCCGACCACGTTTTATTTGGGCTGATTTTTGGAGACATTTTTGGCCCACCGATTTTTTTACCAACGAAATATGCGCCAGTATCCATTCCCCAAATAAGTAACATCATCCAAAGCAATACCAGTGATCCAAAATTTTCCTGAATAAGCAAAACCGAATAAGAAGGAATAAAGGTATATAAAAAACCCAAAATCGCCCAAACTATTTTTGCATTCACCAAATAAGCGACGGCGATGATAGAGACAATGCTGCTAACAAAAGCATACTCCATATATTGGCTACCCATTTTAAGCTGTAGCAATAATAAAACAGTACAAATTGACTGAACGATAAAGAGGAGCGAAAATGGTTTCTTTTCACAAATACCATTCCACTCTGACAGAATTATCACAGACAGCAAAGATATCAGAATAAATAAAGGCAATCCACCAATCATGATGATGTAAATCGCTACCGGAAGCATTACAAGCGCCGATAAAACCCGGATCAATAGTTGGTTTTTTTTAGGGCCTTGCGCCATAGCGTCTATCTCGTTTGTAATATTCGTCTATGGCATCACATAATTGTTTTCTTGAAAAATCAGGCCAAAAGACATCCTGAAATACAAATTCGGCATACGCCGCTTGCCAAAGCATGAAATTACTAAGGCGTTGTTCGCCGCTGGTTCTAATTATTAAATCCGGCTCAGGAATTTCTCCAGTATAAAGATGACTTGCAAATAGTTTTTCATCAATATCTTCAACTTGTAAATCGCCAGATTTGACTTGCTCCGCAACTTGCTTTGTCGCATTGACTATCTCTTCTTGACCGCCATAATTTAACGCTAATGTCAAACGCAACTTATCATTATTTCTTGTTTTTTCTTCCGCCATATCAATTAGTGAAATTATATTTTTACTAAGGCGGTTTCTGCTTCCTATAAAACTAATCCGAATGTTCTTTTGGTGCAGCTCATCAATTTCTTTGGTTAAGTATATTTTCAGCAACCCCATTAAGTCACTGACTTCTTCGAGAGGGCGGTTCCAGTTTTCCGATGAAAAAGCGTATAATGTCAGATACTTAATATCCAGATCACAGCAGGCCTCTACAATACCACGAACAGCATCAGCCCCCTTTTTGTGCCCTGCAAATTTGGGAAGACGACGAGACTTTGCCCAGCGACCATTACCATCCATGATAATAGCCACATGCTGAAGCGGCAATCGATCCTCTTCAGTTTTCTGGTCAGCTTTTTGTTCGTCTTTTACCAATAACATTAAACATTAAACCTGCATGATTTCTTCTTCTTTAACCGCAGTCACTTCATCTATGTTTTTAACTGCTTCATCGGTTAGCTTTTGAACATCGTCTTCGTGCGCTTTTTGCTCGTCTTTACCGATATCACCATTCTTTTCCATCGTTTTAATGGTTTCCATTCCGTCACGACGCACATTTCTAACTGCTACTTTGGCCTGCTCGGCATAATTTTTTGCGAGTTTGGTCAATTCAATGCGACGTTCTTCATTAAGTTCCGGAATAGGAATTCTAAGAGTATCACCATCAACTACAGGGTTAAGACCAATACCTGAATTACGAATGGCTTTCTCCACCGATGAAACAAGGCCCTTATCCCAAACATGTACACTAATAAGTCGCGCTTCAGGTGTTGAAACCGTACCTACTTGAGCAATCGGCATTTGTGCCCCGTATGCGTCCACAACGACAGGGTCCAATAAATTTACGGAAGCTCGTCCAGTTCTAAGACCTTTAAATTCACTTTTCAGGCTTTCTAATGCACCATTCATGCGACGTTTAATATCTGATAGATCCAGTTCGGTTGACATTTAATCACTCCTGATTTTTATAATTAAATATAATATAGAATTATTTCCCTAAGATGAACAATATTAAGCGTTGCAAATCTTAGTATGTGCCCCTTGCCCTTTCAAGACATTAGCAAAATTTCCATGCTCATGTATAGAAAAGACCAAAATAGGAATATCGTTTTCTCTAGCCAGTGAAATTGCTGATGCATCCATCACTTTTAAATCATTTTTCAAGACATCCATATATGTCAAAGTGTCATATTTGACGGCATTTGGATCTTTCTTAGGATCAGCATTATAAACACCATCAACTTGTGTGCCTTTAAGGATGGCATCGCACCCCATTTCCGCTGCACGAAGTGCGGCGGCACTATCGGTTGTAAAGAATGGGTTTCCAGTTCCCGCGGCAAACACCACAACCCGCCCCTTTTCCATATGGCGAATGGCTTTACGGCGAATATAAGGTTCACAAACCGACGCTATTGGGAAGGCTGATTGTACACGCGTATCAACACCATTCTGCTCTAGCGCATTTTGCATCGCGAGACTGTTCATCACAGTGGCGAGCATTCCCATATGATCGGCAGATGTTCTATCAAACCCACTGGCAACCCCTGTTACACCACGAAAGATATTACCAGCACCAACCACAAGACACACTTGTGTGCCCATTTCTACGACCGCTTTAATTTCCTCAGCAACTCTTTTTACTACATCTGGCGATATTCCGTAATCCAGCTCTCCCATTAGAGCTTCCCCGGACAATTTAAGTAGCACACGTTTATACTGAGGTTCATTGGCCATAAAAACTTCTCCCTTTTTTAATTACAGTACTTTGCTCTTAAATGGACTATATGTCCATTATGTTTTTAACTTTTTTCGGCGTAAAATACAGTTCGGGCCCAAATACGAAAAGCAGTAAATGCAGAGACGTAATTTGAGCCCGAAAAATAACTATTTATTAGCTGTTCATTGCAGCAACTTCCGCCGCAAAGTCATCTTCTACTTTTTCAATGCCTTCGCCAACTTCCATTCTAGTATAACCAGTAAGTTTAATATCAGTGCCAGCATCTTTTGCAGCATTTTCAATAACTTTTTTGATCTTTGTTTCACCATCAATCACAAATGTTTGCTCAACAAAAACAACTTCTTGATAGAACTTGTTCATGCGGCCAATGATCATTTTTTCAATGATGTTATCCGGCTTACCTGATTCGCGCGCTTGCTCGATTAGAACAGTTTTTTCACGCTCAACGGCTGCGGGGTCCATTTCTTCAATTGTCATTGATTGCGGGTTTGTGGCCGCAACATGCATAGCAAGCTGTTTTCCGAGTGCTTCAAGAACGCCTGCATCTGCATCAGATTCAAGCGCAACCAGAACAGCCAACTTACCTTGGTTAGGGGCAACAGCATTATGAATATATGTTGAAACAACGCCATTTGGAACCGTAAGGCCAACTGAACGACGGAACGTCATATTTTCACCAATTGTACCAACAGCCTCTGTAATTTCAGCTTCAACTGACTGAGATGCACCAGGGAAAGTAGCAGCATTGGTGGCATCAAAATCCCCTGCATTTTCAAGTGCAACACCAGCAACTGAATTCACAAGCGCTTGGAAACCTTCGTTTCGGGCAACAAAGTCAGTTTCTGAGTTAACTTCAACCGCAACAGCAGTCGCACCGTTTGATGCAACAGCCACAAGACCTTCTGCAGCCACACGGCCAGATTTTTTCTCAGCTTTTGCGATACCTTTTTGACGTAGCCAGTCCATTGACGCTTCGATGTCACCATCATTTTCGGCAAGGGCCTTTTTACAATCCATCATACCTGCGCCAGATTTGTCGCGCAGTTCTTTAACAAGAGCGGCAGTAATTTGAGCCATCATTTCTTCCTTGTTTTAAAATCAATATTTACGAAGATTATTCTTCAGTTTTCTCTTCTGATGCAGGAGTTTCCACAGGTGTTTCCTCAGCCGGAGCTTCTTCAGCAGGTGCTTCTTCCGCAGCAGCAGCCGGGATTTCTTCTACTGGTGCTTCCATCGCACCAACATCAACACCCTGTGAAGAAAGTTCTTGCTGGATACCTTCAAGAACAGAATCTGCAATAAGATTACAATAAAGATCAATTGCACGTGTCGCATCATCGTTACCCGGGATTGGGAAATCGATATTTTCTGGATTACAGTTTGTATCCAAAACAGCAACAACTGGAATACCAAGTTTCTTGGCTTCGGCAATTGCAAGTTCTTCTTTGTTTGTATCAATCACGAAAATAGCGCTTGGAATACCGCCCATTTCTTTAATACCACCAAGTGAACGTTCAAGCTTATCGCGCTCACGTGTCATTTGAAGCGTTTCTTTCTTCGTTAGGCCCGCAAGGTCACCAGAAAGTCTCTCATCAAGAACGTTAAGACGTTTAATTGAGTTAGAGATTGTTTCCCAGTTCGTAAGCATACCACCTAACCAACGGTGGTTTACATAATATTGACCACAACGTTTCGCAGCTTCCGCAATTGGGCCAGACGCTTGACGTTTAGTACCAACGAATAAAACACGACCACCTGCTGCCGTAACGTCACGCACTTGCTCAAGCGCACGGTGAAGTAATGGAACAGTGATTGATAAGTTAATGATATGTACTTTGTTACGTACACCAAAAATGTAATCACCCATACGTGGGTTCCAACGGTGTTTTTGGTGACCAAAGTGAACGCCAGCTTCCAAAAGCTCGCGCATAGTAAATGTAGGCATCGCCATAATAAAATTCCTTTTCCGGTTAATCCTCTGCAGGTGCTGAGTTCTTAAAGAACACCGGTGTGTCGATCCCAATATGTAGGGGATAAACAAATACCTGCATGTGAAAGTAAGCGGGTAATACACCCCTACAACCCAGATATCAAGGCTTTTTTTATGATTTTTGAAGAAAATAACGACTTTTTTTAAAAAAAAATTAAAACCCTAACTATTTTCAAATTACTACTCAGAATTTTACACAATAGACTTTATTATAATAATATTAGTTCATTCCTATTTTACCTATAATTTGCTTAAGATCAGGCTCTTCTATTATACAATTTTCAAAATTGTTAAAACGATACAAGATTGATGACATTATTTTGTTTTGATTTTCTTTATTAATACTATCATTTACTAATCCTAAAATTACAGCTTCTAAACCAGCTTTTTGAAGATTTTCATCATTCTCCCACTTAAAAAACTTATATTCGTTTATATATTCAATATAATCATGCTCCCCGTATTCTGACATTATGATATCAGTCATGATTTTATCATTTTCTATTTTATAATTACTATTAACAAGAATAGTTACCCTTAAAAGACACACACCAGTCTCATCACTAAACCCTGCCGAATAAGAAATATCGCCATTCCTATGCATTAAGAATAAGTCTAGGTTATCGAATCCTTTTACTGAGAGGATGTTATTAGCCCAATATTTGCCATCCGAAAAATTATTAAAGGCGAACTTATTACCTTTATATAAAGAAAGAGCGGCATCCCCTTTGCATACACCTAGTGGGCAATTTTTTTTATTACTTGAAGCCCTTTCTTGAGCCCCTGCATAATTAATTGAAAAACTAATGTAGATTAATTGAAATATTATCACTGTAATTTTGTAAAAAAATTTAAAAAAATTAAATCTCATAGATCCCCCTTAGTGTTTTAATTTGAAACGATATCTTAGCTTAAACTTTTTTAGTTTCTATTTAAAGAACTGTCTTATAAATCAAATTTTACTCTTCAACCCAAATGTATCTTATCCTGATCCACTTCACCGTATCCGGCAGCGGGATCAATGACACGTTTTCCGTCAATAATTTTTGGCTCAACGGTGATGATTTTGCGCGCTGCGGCTTTTCTAAATGCTTCATCGACCGTTTTTGCTTCCGCCAGTAATTTTAAATTCATGATGGTCGGAAACATCATCAATTCACGTTTTTCTTTAATGAATTCTAGTGGGCTTACCCATTTTAATTCAACAGCTTCTGTGCCATCTGGTGTCGCCACCTGCCCCATTGGTGCCCTCGCAAGGAAAAAGCGGGTATCAAAACGTTTCGGATATATGCGCGGCGTCACCCATCGTGCGAATGGGACAATTTCATCCATATAAAAATGAATGTCCGCCTTTTTTATGATTTCTGAAAATGTGACTCTTCCATTTAACAAGCCATCACGGTAATCACCTGCGTTCGTATGATCACCGATAATCAAACCTGTTTCTTCAAATACTTCTCTAAACGCCGTATGGGTCAATTCGCTATAACCTGGTGGAAATGATTTGATGTGTGATGATAATTGATAATCTTCTGGATCCGCTTTGCCGCCCGGAAAAACGTAAGCCCCACCCGCAAAGGCGATATCCTCATGGCGTTTCACCATCAAAACCTCAAGCCCCTCTTCACCATCACTAATAATTAGGATTGAAGCCGAATCTATAAGAGGTGCAGAAGAATTCATTTAAATTTCTTTGGCCTCAATGACACCCTTTAGTGAGGCAACAGCATTTCTTATCGCCGGTGATATTTTGTATCGTTCCTTAAGTTCAAGATCCACATCACAATCGGCGAAGTCTTCGTGTTTTACACTCACTTTAAAGGTCACACGGCCGCGACCATTTTGATGGTTGCTTAAAATCTCTTTAATCGCCTCAAGGTTCGATGCGTCCCTCACATATATATCAAGGCCTGTTCCGGTTCGCTGAGCGGCACTATCAATTGTTTCAATCCCTTGTGCCGTAATGCGTGATGCACCATCATCACTGTGGCGAACTTCTGCGTTGATAATAACGGAATTACCACTTTCTAGAATTTCGTCTGCGGATTCTAAAAGTTCAGAAAATAATGTGACTTCAAATCCACCAAACGCATCTGAAAGGCTTAAGAATGCATAAGCCTTACCGCGCTTGGATTTCATTTTACGGATACCTTGTATGGTGCCCGCGAGCTTCACGACCCCGCCTTTACCGCTTGCACGTTCTGCTATTTCAGTGCTTGGGATAACTTTTTGCCTTGCTAAAACAGTCGTATAAGCATCAAGTGGATGAGCGGATAGATAAAAGCCAACGGCTTCTTTTTCACATTTTAACTTTTCTATTAAATCCCAGTCATTTACTTCAGGCAAGATGATTGTATGTTCTTCTACCTGATCACCGAATAGACTGACTTGATTGGAATTACGCTCCTGTGTCGCGAGGTTCATTTCCCTCAGCATCATTTCTACGCCTTGAAGGAGCTGGGCACGATTAGGATTAATGGTATCAAATGCACCGGCTTTAATCAGATTTTCCAGTGCGCGTTTGTTTATTTGTCTTGTATCAACGCGGCTACAGAAATCATCCATATCTTTGAAATCGCCATTCTTGCTGCGCTCTTCAATGAGACTTTCCATTGCAGCTGCACCAACATTTTTAAGCCCGGCAAGTGCGTAACGTACACCTCTAAGCTTACCGTCGCTCATGGCACCGCCTACGCACTCTTCGTCTTTTTCTCCTTCGATAACTTCAGCTGTGAATTCAACTTGTGATTTATTAATATCCGGTGGCAAGATCGGAATATCTAAATTGGTAAGTTCTTGTTTAAAAATATGAAGTTTATCCGTATTGGTCAGATCAAGGGTCATGATCGCGGCCATAAATTCAACCGCATAATTCGCTTTTAAGAAAGCCGTATGATAAGAAACAAGCGCATAAGCGGCAGCATGACTCTTATTAAAGCCGTAACCTGCGAATTTCGCCACTTGATCAAAAATGCCCGCAGCTTGTTTTGGGTCGACGCCTTTTTTATCGGCACCGTCTTGGAAACGGGCACGCTGCTTATCCATTTCAGAGGCAATTTTCTTACCCATTGCACGGCGCAATAAATCCGCATCACCAAGCGAATAATCCGCCAAAATTTGCGCGATTTGCATTACCTGTTCTTGATAAATAATTACGCCATATGTTTCTGTTAGTATTTCTTCGAGCAAAGGATGCAGATAATCTGGATCCTCTTCCCCATGTTTACAAGAGATATACCGGGGAATGTTATCCATAGGACCTGGACGATAAAGCGCCACCACCGCAATAATATCTTCAAACATATCAGGCTTAAGGTTCATCAATACACTTTGCATTCCTGAACTTTCCAATTGGAATACACCGACCGTATGTCCGCTACAAAGAAGTTCAAACGCAGATTTATTATCCAGTGGTGTTTGTTCAAGATCGATTGAAATGTCCCTATCGGCGATATATTCAATCGCTTTTTTAAGAACCGTGAGCGTTTTAAGGCCAAGAAAATCAAACTTTACAAGTCCCGCTTGCTCAACAAATTTCATATTATATTGCGTCACGGGCATATCTGAGCGTGGGTCGCGGTATAGCGGCACCAACTGATCCAATGGTCTATCACCAATCACCACACCCGCAGCATGGGTTGAGGCATGGCGAAAAAGCCCTTCCAACTGAAGCGCAATATCAATCAACCGAGATGTATTAGGATCACCCGCAATTTCTTCGCGTAACTTTTTCTCACTTTCGATGGCCTCTGAGAGGCTCATGGGGTTTGCAGGGTTACTTGGAATTAATTTTGAAAGACGGTCAACCTGTCCATATGGCATTTGCAATACGCGACCCACATCGCGTACAACGGCACGTGCTTGCAATTTACCAAATGTAATAATTTGCGCGACCTGATCATGACCATATTTATCTTGAACGTACTTTATGACCAATTCACGTTTATCCTGACAAAAATCAATATCAAAATCCGGCATAGAAACACGTTCAGGGTTTAGAAAGCGTTCAAAAAGAAGTCCGAATTGAAGTGGGTCAAGGTCAGTAATTTTTAAAGCCCACGCCACAACCGAGCCTGCACCGGAACCACGGCCAGGACCAACCGGAATATCATTATCTTTTGACCATTGGATAAAATCCATAACGATTAGGAAATATCCCGGAAAATCCATATTAATTATAATATCGAGCTCATATTCCATCCGGTCAAAATATGGTTTTGCAATTTCTTTTTGCTTATTTTCGTCTTTTTCATCACCATAAACATGGGCTTCAAGCCTTGCTTCAAGTCCTTCTTTGGTAACTTTCCGAAGGCTGTCTGCTTCGCTCATATCTTCACTAATGGTGAATTTCGGCAGGATCGGATCAATAGTTGGTACTTTAAAGGCACATCTTCGCGCAATCACAACGGTATTATCAATGGCTTCTGGTAAATCTTCGAATAGTTTGACCATTTCAGATGTGGATTTAAAATAATGCTCTGGCGTTTCTTTTCTGCGGTCCGTTTGCTCAACGTAATTACCACCTGCAATACATAGTAATGCATCATGTGCTTCATACATTTTTCGTTTTGGAAAAAAGACCTGATTAGTTGCCACAAGCGGAATATCATACTTATAAGCCAGATCAATAAAGGTTCCTTCAAGTTCATCTTGAATTTTCAAACCTTGCCTAGCTATTTCCATATATAGACGACCTGCGAAAACACTATTTAAGTGTTTCAAATATTCTTCCGCTTTATCAGGTTCATCATCTTGAAGTATTTTACCAATCGGACCATTAACCCCGCCCGTTAAACAAATCAAATCACCCGTATAACCGCTCAAATCATCAATAGATATTTGCGGCGTTTCAGAAGGATCAGAATCAAGATGAGCTTTACTAACAAGCACCATCAAATTTTCATACCCTTTTTTCGTTTGCGCAAGCAGCACAAGCCAACCTGGTTCAGGTGCTTTTTGATTGACGTTATCAGAAGCGCCTTCATGGCGAATAGCAAGAGTACATCCGATAATCGGTTGAACCCCTTGTGGTGGCAGGTTTAGAGATGCATCAAGCGCACCGAACATATTATTTGTATCAGTAATCGCCACCGCTGGCATTTTATTGCCAATACATTGCTTCCCAATTTCTTTAACCTGTACCGCCCCTTCTGCAAGCGAATATGCAGAATGTAATCTAAGGTGAATAAATTGTTTATTATTAGTCATTTATTGTTTTTTTCTAAACCATCACATTAAATTTAAAATAAGCGCTACAATCACAAATTCCGTTACACATTGGGTCGCATATATCAGGAACAATTTCAGACTGCGGTCTTCGAATGCGAATGAAAGCCCCATCTGTGCCGATGTTACCCCCAATGCCATTATAACAGTTACAGCAAGCGTCGTTCTTAAATCCAGTGCCATAATTTGAAACAAGATTGCCATGGAAAATACAACCAGTAAACAGGTACCAACGGCAATAAGCAGTGCATTTAAGGGGCTACCTAAATCTTCTTCTTTTAACCCCACCTCTGCCAACCATGCATTGCCAAATAGCATCTTTGAAAACCATAGACCACCGACCATAAACTTAGCAATTGTCGCAAGAACAATAGCTAAATAATTTAATTCACTAAAGCTTAGCATATACCCTCTCCCTATAAGATGAACTCCAATTATATTTGGACGATTCCTTCTTTTAAGGTTACAGTACGGTCCATCCTATCTGCAAGCTCATTATTATGAGTAGCAATTAATGCTGATATGCCTTCTTCTTTGGAGAGCGATAAAAGAACATCCATTACCTCATTACCGGTTTTTTCATCGAGGTTTCCTGTCGGTTCATCAGCCAAGATTAATCTTGGTCTATTGGCTAGCCCTCGCGCGATCGCAACACGTTGCTGCTCACCACCTGATAACTCTGCCGGTCGATGACTTATTCTTTCACTTAGTCCCATCTTACTAAGTAAGTTTTCTGCACGTTCTTTTGCAACTTTACTAGCGACACCCGCAATTAATTGCGGCATCACAACATTTTCGAGTGCGGTAAATTCCGGCAAAAGGTTATGAAATTGATAAACAAATCCAATTTCTAGTCTTCTGATTTTCGTGCGCTTTATATCGGTTAAATCCTTTGTTGGAATGCCAGACATTATGACATCCCCTTGATCTGCCCGTTCAAGTAGCCCCATTATATGTAGTAAAGTTGATTTTCCCGCGCCTGACGATCCCACTAGGGCAACAACTTCACCACTCGAAATCGATAAACTTATACCTTTTAAAATTTCTAAGTGATGCTCGCCTTGGGTAAAGCTTTTATATATATCCTTTATTTCTACAATATTACTCATACTTCAAAGCCTTTACAGGATCTGTATTCGCCGCTCTAATTGCAGGGAATATTGTTGCCAATAATGAAAGAACTAATGCAACAAGTGTAACGGCGATCACTTCTGAACTATCAACTTTTGACGGAATTTCAGTAATGAAGCGCGTTTCCGCATCCCAAACGGTAGCACCCGTCATTGCTTCAATTAAATCCGCCACCCATTGAAGATGATTTGCAAGATATATACCGCCGACAACACCGAGGAATGTACCGAGAAAACCAATACTTGAGCCAATGATAAAGAAAATCCGCGTCACCGAAGAACGTGATGCCCCCATAGTTCTGAGGACAGCTATGTCACGTGTTTTGCTTTTTACCAACATAATCATTGTCGATATAACGTTAAATACGGCAACAACGATTATAAGCGAAAGAATAATGAACATCGCATTTCGTTCAATCTGAAGAGCATTAAAAAATGATCTATTTAATTGTTGCCAATCAATTATTCGGCCAGCAAGTCCTGCCTCAACAATACGCTTAGATAGCTCCGGGTAAACTTCCGCAACCATATCGGCATGGGTTAATGTAACTTCAAGTGCTGCGACCTGATCATCATATTGAAAATAATTTTGTGCGTCCGGTAGTGAAACGAAGAAATAACTCGAATCATAATTATATTCACCCACTTCAAATATGGCCGATACATAGAATTGTTGAATTCGTGGTACAGTACCAAAGGCAGTAATTCTTCCCTTTGGTGACATCAACGTAATATCGCTACCAATTTCAAGACTGTATTTATCAGCTAAACGCTTTCCGATAACAATATCATTTTCACGATCCCCGAAATCATCCAGTGTACCAGTAACAATATTATCCGAAACTAAGCTCTGGGTTCTTAAATCATCAGGTTTAACACCACGAACGAGTGCAAATGTACCATTATCACCCATCATCGCCATTGCCTGACCTTCTAGAATAGGTCTTACTTTAACGACATTATTCACCGTTGAAAGCTTATTAGCGGCTTCATCATAATTTTCCATTTTACCGCCAAATGGCTGATAAAGAATATGACCATTAAAGCCGATCACTTTTCCAAGCAGCTCTTCACGAAAGCCCCCCATAACAGACATCGTTACGATAAGCGCCCCTACCCCAAGAAAAATACCGAATAATGAAAACAAGGCAATTACGGTAACAAAGCCATCATGCCCTTTAACATTTAGGTATTTGAGCGCAACTTTCCACTCGTAACTTCTGAACATATATTATCCTAACTTTGCAAGTAGTTCTTCTTCTGAAAGCTCAACTCGCTCACCAGTGCGTCTATTCTTAAGCTCAAGCACGCCTTTTTCTAATCCTTTAGGGCCGACGACCACCTGCCACGGAACACCAATTAAATCCATATTGGCAAATTTCGCGCCAGCACCAACATCACGATCATCATAAAGCACTTCAATTCCTGCATTTTCCATTTTTTCATAAAGTGTGTCACATGCATTTGTGCAATTTTCATCTTTAAATCGCAAATTAATCAAACCAACCTTATATGGCGCAACAGATTCCGGCCACACAATACCATTATCATCGTGATTTGCTTCAATTAAGGCGCCCACAAGACGAGAAACACCAATTCCATATGACCCCATCTCTACATCGACTTCTTTGCCATCTGGACCAGCCACTCTTGCGCCCATACTTGCAGAATACTTAGTACCAAAGTAGAAAATATGTCCAACTTCAATACCTTTTGCCGTTTTTAAATCAGCCGCATCAACTGGGCAATTATCCACATCATGCTTTTCTTCTTCCATGGCGTATAGCCCTTGAAGCTTAGCCACGGTTTCATCGTCGATATCACCAGTAAGGCTCGACAAGTCAAAATCTTCAATAGCCTTATCATAATGAAGTGTGCTTTCACCGGTTTCGGCAAGAATTTGGAACTCATGACTTAAATCACCGCCAATTGCCCCCGCGTCAGCACGGACAGGTATAGCAACAAGGCCAAGACGTGCGAATGTACGTAAATATGCAACATACATTTTATTATAAGATTCTTTTGCCGCTTCAAAATCAAGATCAAATGAATAATTATCCTTCATCAAAAACTCACGGCCACGCATAATACCGAAGCGAGGACGAACCTCATCACGGAATTTCCATTGAATATGGTATAAATTAAGCGGCAGATCTTTATAACTTTTGACATTATTCTTAAATAGATCTGTAATCATTTCCTCATTGGTCGGACCAAAAAGCATATTACGTTCGTGCCTATCGGTAATACGTAGCATTTCTTTTCCGTATGCATCATATCGACCGCTTTCCTGCCAAAGTTCTGCAGGTTGAATTGTCGGCATTAAAAGTTCAATCGCACCCGCACGATTTTGTTCTTCACGAACAATATCGGCAATTTTATTGAGTACGCTTAACCCAGTTGGCAGCCAAATGTATATTCCCGCGCTTGATTGACGGATCATACCGGCGCGAAGCATTAATCGATGGGATACTATTTGAGCTTCAGAAGGGTTTTCCTTCATAGTAGGGATAAAATGTTTTGAAAGACGCATAACGGACCTTAAAATTTTTAAAAATATAAAATTGATATAGCTGTTTATAGCAAAGGTTTGCCCGACTGCAATTACCTTTTCACAATTGGACGCTTTTTTCCGTTTCTTTCTGCATTACAAAGCATATATATTCTATTTTTATCAGCTTGGCGAAGCGAATTCCCATTCCAGAGCACATCACCATCCTTAACGGTTACCCGACCTAAAATAATTCTACCTTCTTGTGAACCGGTTAAACCGAATTTTTCCGTCGCATTAGCATCTTTAAGCGCGTCATGGATCATATAAAATGAATATCCATTTTGACCTAAGCCTAGAGCATTTCCACCACCATTTATATCGGCAGGAACAACATCACGACCCATCACGTCTTTGCCTGGTTTATAGTTTACACTATCATCAGGTATATGAGGCGTTAGCAGTTGGCAATGTTCAGGAGTTACAAGGATTATTTGTTAGGCGTCTATTGGTACAGTTTGAAGAGCGGGAGCATCAACGGATTGAGCACGACTATTTACTATCCCTAACAGCGGAATATAAAGTAGCAATACTTTAAGGGCTCTTATCATCATTTATCTCCTTATTATACCATATGGGTAAACATCTTATAAGATCAATATGTGGCAATATTATCACATTTTACGAAATTATGACAGTTTGCTTAATTTTTCGGGTGACACAAGCGCTTCAGTTTACTAAATTTACTTCACAAGTGAGGCCCAAGTTTGGGAGTGAGGAAACTCTTATAATAATAAAAAAGATTTGGTAACTAATCACTACACCAATAAAAAGCAAGGTTTAGGCCTTGCTTTTTTTGTGCCTTAAAGATTTATTCTAATGATTAAGTTATTGAAATTAAGTCAAAATAATCAATAACACCCACCAATGCGACGAAACAAATCGTAATGATCGTATTTAAGATCATTTTCTGCTTTATATTTGCATGAATTGGCGAACCAATCTCAACGCCATCTTCTAAAGTTTCGTCGGTTTCATTATGCGTTGTCACACCGATGGGTAGAACCATAAATAAAATAATCCACCATGAAACAAAAAATGTAATGCTGTATCCAATAAAATTCATTTTGAAACCTTTAAACCTGTTCTAATTCGATTAATGTACCACAGAAATCTTTCGGATGAAGAAATAACACGGGCTTTCCATGTGCGCCAATTTTGGGTTCGCTTCCGCCAAGAATACGCATACCATTATTTAGTAATTTATCACGCGCTTCTATTATATCGCTGACTTCGTAACAGATATGATGCATTCCACCAGAGGCATTTTTATTTAAATAAGACGTAATCGGTGAATTTTCACCAATTGGCAAAAGAAGTTCAACTTTCGTATTCTCAAGTTCTACAAATGCAACTCTCACACCATGCTCTGGCAAATCTAGCGGTTCCGTAACTTCTGCACCAAGAACATTTCGGTACATTGAAATGGCGTCCTCTAAATTTGGAACTGCTATAGCAATATGATTTAATTTTTCAATCACTTTAATTAATCCTATTAAGTGTTACTTTTGTAACGGGCCCTGTTTCCTTACCAGAATAACGTTTTGAGGCTTTCCTAGCTGTGGCTCTTACAATTTCTTTAAGCACATCATCATCTTGTAAATGTTTTCTACTCGCAATATCAAGAGCTTCGTGAATTTTATCATCAATAAAATTGATTAATCCCTTATCCGCATCATTAGGGATACCCAAAGCCGTTATTTCGACCGGCGCAAGTAAAGAACCATCATCATTAAGAGCTAAATGTATAATTAATGCACCATTATACATAATACGGCGTCTTTCTACGATGCCTATATCATCATTCTCAACCAGCATGCTTCCATCTAAAGCAAGCCTTCCATGATGTACTTCATTTATTACACTCGCAGGCCCTGGTGCTAATTTAATCACGAAACCATTTTTCGGAACAATCGTTTTTTTATATCCTAGACTTTCCGCGAACTGTGCCTGTTTTAACAAATGGACATTCTCACCGTGTGTTGGAACAACTATTTCCGGCCTAATCCATTCATACATCTGCTTAAGTTCATCTTGTCCAGGGTGTCCTGATACATGTACTTTGGCATCTTTTTCGGAAATAATTTCAGCGCCCTTTTCAGCAATGAAATTATAAGCGCGATAAATGGATCTTTCATTACCCGGAATAACCTTTGAAGAAAAGACAACCGTATCTTTCTTAGTGATATGAATATGTCTATGGTTATCAAGGACTACTCGCATTAAGGCGGCACGCGCCTCTCCTTGGCATCCGGTCATGACATATAATATTTTATGGCGTGGGATATGAGCTGCGTCTTCTTCGTGCATAATAGGCGGCAAATCTTTTAAATAACCACATTCTTTAGCGGCGGCGACATTACGTTGCATTGAACGACCAACCAAGCATAGGTGACGATCCGTTTCTTTAGCCACTGCACCTAATGTCGCCACGCGGGCTACATTTGATGAAAATGTTGTGCAAAGAACGGCCCCTTTTTTCTCTTTTACCAATTCAATTAAATTTTCACGAACCTCAAGTTCAGAACCAGACGGTTTTTTATTAAATACATTGGTTGAATCGCAGACAATAGCAAGAACGCCTTCATCACCGATCTCTTTTAAACGTTTACAGTTCGTCGCTTCACCAACGAGCGGATCAGGATCAATTTTCCAATCCCCTGTATGAAATATTGTTCCTAAAGGCGTCTTAATATTAACAGCATTCGGTTCTGGAATAGAATGGGTCAAGGTGACATATTCAAGATCAAAATCACCAAGTTTAAAACGTCCGCCAAGCGGGATTTCATTTATCGTGACTTCCCCAAGAAGTCCTGCTTCCGTAAATTTAGACTTTAGTATTTTCGCAGTAAACGGCGTAGCAAAAATTGGACACTGAAAACGGGGCCATAAATGCACAACTGCACCGATATGATCTTCATGTGCATGTGTGAGCACTAATCCTAAAAGGTCATCTTTTATGCCATCAACAAATTCCACATCCGGCATAATCAAATCAATACCCGGCAAATAATCATCTGCAAAAGAAATACCACAGTCCAGCATAACCCACTGATTATCATAAGAATAAAGATTGAGGTTCATTCCTATTTCGCCGGAACCGCCGAGCGGAAGGTATAATAATTGTTTATAATCGTTAGTCATTAATTTTGATTTGCCCAATAAATTTCAAACAAACCATATGTCGTGAGTTCCTGATCAACTAATTCAATAACATCTGTTGCTTCATTAAATAGCGGCGCTAATCCACCAGTGGCTAAAACCTTCATGGGCTGTCCGAACTCTGCAATAATTCGTGTCACCATACCTTCGATCATTGATAAGTAACCATAAAATATACCCGATTGAATAGCAGAAATTGTGCTGTTACCTATTACCTTATCAGGTTTTTCAACGGCCACTCGCGGTAATTTCGCCGCCGCCATGCTTAAGGCTTCGACGGATAAGTTAACCCCTGGGGATATAACACCGCCATAATAATCACCATTTTCATCAATAACGTCAAAAGTCGTCGCCGTACCAAAATCGATAATGACCATAGGGCCGCTATATCTCTTATGCGCGGCAACTGCGTTTACCAAACGGTCTGCTCCTACTTCCGCAGGGTTTGGCAATTTTACTTTAACATTTAAATTCACATTATCTTCGCCGATAACTAGTGCTGTACAGTTAAAATAACGGCGACATAAAAGTTGTAACGGAAATAATGTTTGTGGAACAACTGTCGCTATAATAGCGCCAGTGATATCAGTGGCTTCTAAATTTTCAAAATTCATTAACTGCGAAAGCCAGACCATGTATTCATCGGCCGTTCGGCTATCCGCACTAGAAATACGCCACTTATGAATTATTTTCTCTTCGTCATGAAGTGCAAAAACAATATTTGTATTACCTGCGTCAATTGCTAACAGCATCTTACTTCTCTTCTCTTTGATCGGCAAAAAAGACATCGCCTGAATGAATAAGTCTCATTTCACCATTCATGTCTAACATTAGCGCGCCATTCGCGTCTAGGTCAACAAATCGTCCATTTAATTCTTCATTTGGCAAACGTACAATAATGTTTTCACCTTTACCTTTTGCCTTATTAAGCCATTCCTGGCGAATAATAGAAAAACCATTTTTCTGCCAGTTATTTAACCAATACGCCATTTTTTCTACAAGTACATGAAAAACTTCTTCGGCATTTATATTTATTCTTGAATTCTCATTGATATGGGTTGTTGGATATAATGGTTTTTCAGGGTGGTTTTCAATATTTATACCAATCCCAATGATCATTAAATTTTCTGTATTTTGCCCCGAATATGTTTCAAGTAAAATTCCAGATATTTTATTACCATTAACAAGCACATCATTTGGCCATTTACATTTTACATTTTCCGCTTCAACGAATGCGCCAACCGTTTCACAAACGGCTAATGAAGTTACAAAAGAAAGCTGCGCAGAATGGCATAGGCTTTTTTTTGTATCAAATATCAACGAACTAAAAAGATTACCTGGCTTTGAAATCCATTCCCGTCCACCACGACCGCGGCCTAATAATTGTTCCGTCGCGGTCAACCATAGACCACTTTTTGCGCCCTTCTCTAGTTGGCGCACAGCTTCTTTGTTGGTGCTGTCTATAGACAAAAATGCCTGATGATCAAAACCATCAGGCATTTCAGAATTTTCTTTTTCAGGCATCAGTTTAATCTTGAGATAATTTCTGTGCAGCCGCCTCGGCACTATTAAGTACAGGACTTGAAATTTGCGGGATTATAAACGCAAGAACAAGAACAGCTGAAAGTGTCGCAATAATTTTCATTGGATATGATTTTTGCTCAACAAATTCTTCTGCCGGCGCATCAAAATACATAAGTTTCACAATTCTAAGGTAATAGTATGCACCAACAACACTTGCCAGAACCGCAATCGTCGCAAGTGTAAAGAGCCCTGCATTAACGATAGGTACAATCACATACCATTTAGCAAAGAAACCCGCGAGCGGCGGAATGCCTGCAAGTGAGAACATAAAGATACTTAATGCGAGTGCCATTGCAGGATGATTTTGGCCCAAACCGGACAGATCATTAATATCTTCTACCATTCCATCTTCTTTGCGGCGCATTGACATGATGCAAACAAAAGTACCAACATTCATAACAAGGTAAATCGCCATATAAATCATTACGCCACGAAGACCTTCTGCATTACCAGCAACAAGTCCAAGAAGTGCAAAACCGATGTGACCAATGGAGCTATATGCCATCAGACGTTTAATATTTGTTTGCATTATCGCAGCAAAAGAACCAAGTATCATTGATGCTACAGACATAAAGATTATCACTTGCTGCCAAGAACCACTCATATCCGCAAACGGCACATAGAGCGTACGCGCAAGAAGAGCAAGAGCGGCAACTTTTGGTGCTACGGCAAAGAACGCTGTAACGGGAGTTTGTGATCCTTCATATACATCAGGCGTCCACATATGAAACGGAACTGCTGAAACCTTAAAGGCCAGCCCCGCAAGTACAAATACCAATCCAACGACCGCACCTACTGGGGCTTGATCAAGATTAGATATTGCAGAAGCAATTGAAGAAAAGTTTGTACTACCAATAAAGCCATAAACAAGTGAACAGCCGTAAAGGAGGATACCCGATGAGAGTGCACCCAGAACAAAATATTTTAGTCCTGCTTCCGTAGAACGTTCACTATCGCGTTTAAAGGCCGCGAGTACATAAAGCGCTAAACTCTGTAGCTCAATCCCCATATAAAGTGTCATAAGATCGTTAGCACTTACCATAACCATCATACCAATGGTTGATAAAACCAAAAGAACCGGAAATTCAAATCGATCATCGCCTTCAAGTTTGAAAAACTCACGCGACATAATCACAGCAAGAGCACTGGCAACCAACACCAGTATTTTCATAAATGTAGTAAACCCGTCAGCAACAAACATGTTATTGAATGTAAATGCTTGTTCCCCGCTAATTGAAACAGTTAAAAATAGCGTAATCGCCATAAAGACAACAGCGAGCCAACTTACCATGTTCACGCTGTCTTTTTTAAACACGCCAACCATCAACAATGCCATCGCGCCAACACTTAAGAAGATTTCACCGTATGCAATTGCAAGATTAGGAAATAGTTCAGTCATCATTTTTCTCCTAATGCCCAGTCACTGCTTGAGCAGCGTCTTCAATGGTTTCAATTGTTGCATGATAAGCCGCCATAGATGCTTCATGTTGTGCCGTTAAGTTTTCAACGGATACATGAATAAAATCAAGGAATGTTGTCGGGTAAACACCCATCCATAAAGTAAAGATAACAAGTGGCGTAAAGATTAGAATTTCACGTTTATCAAGATCAAGCATGTCTTTAAGATCATCTTTGGTCAATTCGCCGAACACGACACGGCGATATAGATAAAGCATATAAGCGGCGCCCAAAATCACACCTGTTAAGGCTATTGCGGCAGTCCAAGTGCTGACTTTAAAGATACCAACCAGGACAAGAACCTCACCAACGAAGTTTGCAGTTCCCGGAAGTCCAACCGACGCCATCGTAAAGAACATAAAGACAAGAGCATAACGTGGCATAATATTCACAAGACCACCATAACGATCAATATCACGCGTATGCAAGCGGTCATAAACCACAGCTACACAAAGGAAGAGCGCAGAAGCCACAAACCCGTGAGCGAGCATCACAATAATCGATCCTTCGATGCCTTGTACGTTAAACGCAAAGATACCAATGGTTACAAAACCCATATGCGCAACCGATGAATACGCGATCAACTTTTTCATATCCGTCTGACGTAGCGCTACAAGTGACGTATACACAATTGCTACACAGCTTAATGTGTAGATTAGCCATGCGAGCTCCATAGAAGCAATTGGGAACATCGGCAACGAAAACCTTAAGAAGCCATACCCACCCATTTTAAGTAAGATACCCGCCAATATTACAGAACCGGCGGTTGGTGCTTGCACGTGAGCATCAGGCAGCCACGTATGAACTGGCCACATTGGCATTTT
>DGPL01000052.1 GCA_002390425.1 Kordiimonadaceae bacterium UBA4441
TGGATAACGGCATGCGCGTTATGGTACCCACCTTCGTCAATCAAGACGATATGATTAAAGTGAATACTGAAGACGGCACCTATAACGAACGTGTTAAATAAGGACAATTAAAATGGCACTTCAATCTGCCCTCATTAATGTAATGGAAAAAGCCGCGCGCAAGGCCGGAAGCCGTCTGGCTCGTGATTTCGGCGAAGTGGAAAATCTTCAAGTTTCGCGTAAAGGCCCATCGGATTTCGTTTCAAAAGCCGATCTAAAGGCAGAAAAAATCATTACAGAAGAATTACAATACGCAAGACCGCAATTTGGTTTCATCGTTGAAGAAGGTGAAGATATTCCACCGACAGAAGGCAGTAATAGCGTATGGATTATCGATCCACTGGATGGCACGACAAACTTCCTTCACGGAATTCCGCATTTTGCAATTTCAATTGCGCTTGAGCAAGCTGGCGAAATAATTGCCGCAATCATTTATAACCCAATTAACGATGACATGTTCTGGGCCGAAAAAGGGCGCGGTGCCTATTTAAACAATCGCCGCTTACAAGTATCAGGACGTAAAAATTTAAATGAATGTGTACTTGCGACCGGTATTCCTTATCATGCCCGCCCACATCAGGATACATTCGTTACAAATCTAGAGCATATTATGGGCGAAGTGGCTGGCGTTCGTCGCTTTGGCTCAGCCTCACTTGACCTAGCGTGGGTAGCCGCAGGCCGTTATGACGGTTTTTGGGAAGAAGGACTAGAAGCATGGGACATCGCCGCCGGAATTTTAATGGTACGTGAAGCGCGCGGAATGGTCAGCGAATTTGACGGTCGTGCAAAAATGTTACAAACAGGTCAAATTCTTGCCACAAACGCGTCTATTCATGGTAAAGTAACAAAATTATTATCGACGGCTAGAAAGGCCCATAAGGAAAAACACCAGAACGGCAACTAAAAAGTAACGACCCCTGAAGGCCTTAAAAATGAACCATAAGCCTTTAACAAACCTCGCCATTAGCTCTGCGCTTTGGCTTGCAATGTTGCCGACTATTTCCTTTTCTCAAGAAACAATTGCGCTGCCTAAACAACAAAGTCAGGCGCAATTATTTCTTAATGCTAGTTCCCTTACTTCCGTAAAACCACTAGTTATAACTTATCACCCACAGCAAGTGACACTTGACGAAGATAATATTAAAATTTTGCAAGAATGGCTCACAAAATTAAAAGACGCCCCTGTCCCTATTCATATTTATAGCTATGCAACCCCGCCTATGGCGCGGCGTGATATGACGAAAAATTCAGCCACACATTTCGCCATGAGAAAAGCGTTCAACCGTGCCTTAGAAGCAAAAAATGCCATTGAGGCTTCGGGTATTAATAGCAATCTTATTGCGATGCATGCGGTCGGACATCGCGAAGATGATCCCACGGATCAACTGCGTGTGACATTAAGACAGGAATAATTTCTTAAAAGAAATCCTTATTCCGCCTTATTATTGCCAACTAATTCTTAGACTCTTTCAATCATTATTGATAATATCCAATGCACGGAATAAAAAAACTATATAAAAAATAAGGGACTAGGCGTTTAAATTAGGAATTCGCACATAGTCAGGGAGCCATTTTTAAAATGATAAAACCGCAAAAATACCTCAATAGAACAATATTTTTTCTTATTGGTGTCATCGTTGTGTGTGCCTTTTTATTTCCAACAATGCAATCTGCATTTGAAACGAACCCCGGTTTAAATGGTCTTATTGCGCTTGTACTGATTGCTGGCATAATCATTTCGATGCGTCAAACATACACTTTAATCCCCGCGGTTCATTGGCTCGAAAATTTCAAAAAATCAGACGTTACTGAAACGGTTGGGGATGCTCCCGCGCTCCTTGGTTCCATGGCCAAAATGATGGATGAACAGCGCGACAAAAAAATGTCGCTTTCAACCATGTCGATGAACACTCTTCTTGACGGCATTGCCGCGCGTATGGATGAAGGTCGCGAAATCACACGCTACATTATCGGTCTTCTAATCTTCCTTGGTCTTCTGGGTACGTTCTGGGGGTTACTCGGCACCATCGGCTCCATCGGCGATACCATCAACAGCTTACAAGTGAGCAGCGGTGATATTTCCCTAATGTTCGAAGATTTAAAAGAAGGGCTCGCCGCACCGCTTGCCGGCATGGGCACCGCCTTTAGCTCCTCCCTCTTTGGTCTTGCTGGTTCTGTTGTTCTTGGTTTCATTGATCTTCAAACCGGCCAAGCACAAGGACGCTTCTTTAACCATCTTGAAGATTGGCTTAGCAGCATCACCAAACTTTCAAGCGCATCATCAAACATTGGCATTGAAGCCGGAGATGCATCCGTCCCTGCATATGTCAGTGCATTACTAGAGGAAAGCGCAGACAGTCTTGATAGCCTTCATAAAGTAATCGCAAGGTCAGAAGAAAATAAAACCGAAGTCAATAAAGCAATTACCAACTTATCAGTTCAGCTTTCATCGCTTGTGGATCATCAAGCCGAAATGCGCAGCGTTATGAAACAAATGGTAACCCATCTTGCCGCTGGTAGTGATGGCAACGCAGATGTCAGTGAAAAACATCTTAGAAATATTGACGTACAGCTTAAAACTCTGACCGATGAAACCATAAAGTCACAAGACAAATTCGCGGACACCATGCATTCTGAAATCCGTTTGCTTGCGAGAACAATAAGCGCGGCAATGGACGGATCGGCCGCCGCAGCAATACCAACAAAGCAGCGCGTTAAAGCAACGGTTACCAGAGAAGCAACAAAAGATGCGCCAAAAGCCGCCGCACCTAAGGCACCAGAACCAAAAGAAAGTGCTGCTGAGGGTGATTATAAAATGCCAGAAATTAAGCCAAAATCTGGTAAAAAACCCGCATTAACCGCTAAGAGGGAAGATTAACAATGGCGCTTCTTAGCAAAGGACGTCGTCGCCCAGGCGGTGCTAGCGATAATACATGGCCTGGATTTGTTGATGCCTTGAGCACACTTCTCCTTGTCATTATTTTTCTGCTTTCTATCTTTGCTCTGGCGCAATTTTTCCTAGGTCAGGCCCTCTCCGGTCGTGATGAAGCCCTCGAAAGACTACAAACACAGGTTCTTGAACTTTCTGATCTTTTAAACCTTCAGCGTCAAGCCAATGACGACCTGCGCGCAAATGTGTCGCAGCTTTCCGCAAGCCTTCAAATTGCTGACAGTTCACGTGAAGAAATGCAGCGCCGCATTCTTGAACTTGAAGCCGACATCGCCGAAGCAGAGGGCATATCGGGCCGTGTTAGTCGCTCTAACAATGAACAACAATCAACCATCAGCGATCTTCAAGGTCGATACAACGTCGCCATGGAAAATTTAGCTGAGGAACGTGAACTTTCAAAACGCGCACAGGATCAGGTTGAGCTTCTTAATAGTCAGCTCGCAAGTCTCCGTCAACAACTCGCCGCCCTTAACGAGGCACTCGAAGCATCAGAAGCTAAAGATAAAGAACAACAAGCGGTTATCACAAATCTAAGCTCGCGCTTAAACACCGCCCTCGCCTCTAAGGTTAGTGAACTTAATCAATTCAGATCAGAATTTTTCGGCAGGCTCCGTCAAGCGCTTGGCGATCGTCAGGATATCCGCATACAGGGTGACCGTTTTATCTTCCAATCGGAAGTGCTGTTTGGCTCCGGCTCCGCCACCCTTGGTGCTGGCGGTCAAGAAGAAATGGCAAAGCTCGCAGAAACCCTTTCTGCAATTATGTCAACTATTCCGGATGATGTTGATTGGATACTGCGTGTTGATGGCCATACGGACGTATTACCGATCCGCACGGCTCAATTCCCATCAAACTGGGATCTCTCAACCGCGCGTGCGCTCTCAGTTGTTAAATATCTCATTAGTCAAGGCATCCCCGCAGAACGTCTCGCCGCCACAGGTTTCGGCCAATTCCACCCACTTGATCCCGCCGACACCCAAGCCGCCTACCAAAGAAACAGACGCATCGAAATGCGCCTTGATCAGAAGTAAAGATTTATGCGGTCGCAAGCAATGCCACGCCACCCAAAATAATCACTGACCAGAAAAGGCGACGTTTTAGATCGCCCTCCCCAAGTATGATGCTGCCCATCAATACGGATATAAGCACGCTTGTTTCCCGCACCGGCGCTAGTAACGTGACGGGTCTAAAGGTAATCGCATAAAGGAATAAGATATAAGCAAGCGGGCTTAAAACCCCGATTAAGATCACACCCAGTTTGTGATCGGTCCACTGGGTTTTCACAATATCCCATCGCTGATAAGCCACGGGGGAAAAAATAACCATACGAAATGTGTTTGATGCATAATCAAGCAGTACGGGCGAAAGCATAATAACCGACACCACATAAGCGTCCCAGGCCGTATAACTACCGATAAAGAAACCAACCAGCAAACCATACCCGATTGACGCCGTAACATTTTTCGCACGCTTTTTAAAACCGCCCGTTAAAAAGAATATACCCGTGATGATAATCAGACCGCCCGAAAGGATTTGTGACGTGATAATTTCATTTAAAAATAATACCGCAAATATCATTGAAATAATCGGCCCCAGTGAACGCGCCAAAGGATAAACAAGCGATAAATCACCATGGCGATAACCACGTTGAAGCAATAAAAAATAAACCGTATGCAAGATGGAACTAACAAGAACACAATATATTTCAAACATACCAATGTCTGGCTTTTCAACCCAAAAGATATAAACCACCCAAGGCAAATAAAATATATTGGAAATAAGCGAAATCAACCAAACGAGTTCACGGCCACCACCGATTTTTTTAACATAAAAGTTCCAGGTGGCATGGCAAAAGGCAGCAGTAAATACAAGAAGTAAGGCAGTTATTGTCATATGGATTCAAATCCTAATTTTTATACAGCAAGACGATAGAGCCTTCTCTTTTTATTCACTATTTGGAAATTCCAATTCCACAACAACACTAGCTTCTTTTCCTGCATCAGTTTGCATCCGAATTTTTATTCTACTTGCTATTTCTCTTACAAAATCAGCATGGTTTTTTGCATTAGCCAACAAGAATTGCTCCGCAGATTTTTGGTATTCAGCAATTGCTTCTTCTTTATCGCCTAATTCATGCAAAGAATAAGCGATACTCCTACTTGTATTAGCTGCATAAAAATATTCTTCATTACCGATAAATATATTAACTGCCTTTTTATAATACTTGAGAGATTCTTTTGGTAAATTTTGCGACTTTAGCGAACCTAATTTTATATATAAGTGTCCAATATCATTTGGATCAATATCTGATATATCACCATCAAGAATTTTTAATATTTCTTCCTCTGTAGTAATATTTACAGTTTCTAAAAATGGCGATGAATATGAAAAAATTAGGGCTACATCACCATGTATTTCTATTAAGCCGCCATTTGGATCATGGGGATCCATAACATAACTTCATGGTGTCACGTCTAATGACAAAAAATCTTTCCAGAATTGAGTACCCATTAATAAAATGAACAAACCGCTTAAAAAGAATATTGCTAATAATAACTTTAATAATGTCATTTGCCCTTATACCCCAAACTGTAACCCCGCGTGGTGGCTGTTTAGTTTAGAATTATTCCCACTATTATTCAATCTATCTTGAATTCTTTGGATAATTTTTCTCATGAACTCAGCGTAAATTTCTTCGCCGGCTTTCAAATAAAGTTCTTCTGCAATTAAATATTTATCAATCGCACCCCACTTATCGCCCATTTCATAGGTTACATATGCTATTTGCTAGCTCTCACGAGCGGCCATAAAAAAATTCTCAATTTGCATAAAAACTTCTTTAGCTTTTGTATAATATTCAAGAGATTTACTTTGATCCGAATTGATAAAAATCCTACCTAATATCGAATACAACCAACCAATATCAACAGGTTCAAGTTAAGATGTATTTCCATTTAATACTTTTAATATTTCATTAGCATTGTTTGTATCAATTGATTGTAAAAGTTGAGAAGAATGTTGTATAGCACCGACACCCATACCGCTTAATTGAATCATCTCACCGTTATGATCATGCGGATCATAAACGTAGTATTCAGCTTTAATGTTTTCTAATTTTCTAAATCAATTTCTATAAAAAATAAATTCTTCCAGAAATCAACCCCCGTTGCCATGACGAGTACAAAAATCATAGCAAGAAGAGCAGATATTATTTTAAAAAATTTCATTTCCCCCTCCTTTGAGATCAAACCCCAAACTGTAACCCCGCGAGGTGGGCATATAATCCGTCTTTCTCTAGCAGTTCTTCGTGATTGCCGCTTTCAACAATCTGCCCCTGATCCATTACGACAATACGGTCCGCTTTTTGCACAGTTGCAAGTCTGTGCGCAACCACAAGGGTGGTTTTATTCTGCATTAGTTTTTCAAGAGCCGCTTGAACCAGCTTTTCATTTTCAGCGTCTAACGCCGATGTCGCCTCGTCAAGAAGCAGAATTTGTGCATCCTGAAGTACGGCCCTTGCAATCGCAATTCGTTGACGCTGCCCACCCGAAAGCCTCGTACCGCGCTCACCAAGATATGTGTCCATGCCTTCAGGAAGGCGGTCAATAAATTCATCGGCACGTGCCGCTTTGGCCGCAGCTGTAATCATTTCTTCCGTGGCGTCCTGATTACCGTAGCGAATATTATCAGCGATACTTGTCGCAAATATCATGCTTTCTTGACTAACCACACCAAGATGCTTTCTTACATCAACCGGATCCGCATCTGTTAAGGCAACACCATCAATGGTGATTGCACCAATTTGTGGATCATAAAATCGCTGAAGCAATTGAAAAACTGTTGTTTTACCCGCACCAGACGGGCCAACAATCGCAACCGTTTCCCCACCCTTAACATCCAGATTAAATCCATCGAGAATATTTTCTGTTGGGCGCGACGGATAAGCAAACCTTACATCATTGAATGATAATTCACCACGCGAAGGCGAAGGAAAGCTAAAAGGGTCTTCTGGCGGCTGAATTTCACTTTCTGTTGATATGATCTCGAGACAGCGGCTTGCGGCACCTGCCGCGCGTTGAAGTTCGCCGTAAACCTCGGATAAGGCACCCATGGCGCCCGCCACAAGAATTGCATAAATCACAAATGCAGTTAATTCACCGCTTGTGATATTTCCGGCAATAACATCTCGCGCGCCAAGCCATAACACCAAATCCACGGCCCCGAACACGAGCAGGATAATCAAAAATGTTAAAATAGCCCGCATTTTCGTGCGGTCAATGGCGGCACCGAACGCCGTTTCAATAAACCCAGAATATTTGTTATTTTCAAAGTTTTCCTGTGTATAGCTTTGCACCGTTTGAACGGCGCCAATGGTTTCATTGGCCGTCGCGCTCGCCTCTGCGATTTTATCCTGTGAAATACGGGATAAATTCCGCACCTTCCTTCCTAAGAAAATAAGTGGCGCGACAATAAAAGGCAGCAGCATAAAAACATAAGCCGTAAGCAGCCAATTGGTATAAAGCATCATAATAAGCCCACCAATCATCGTAATCACATTTCTTAGTGCTACTGATGCCGTAGAGCCTACAACCGATTGAATAACGGTGGTATCGGTATTAAGCCGCGATAAAATATCCCCTGATCGGTTTTTTTCAAAAAAGATGGGGCTTAAGGTTAATACTTTCGCGAATACTTCACTTCGAATGTCTGTTACGACTCGTTCACCAAGCCAAGTAACAAGGTAATAACGTGCGAATGTTGCCATCGCGAGGATAAAAGCTATCCCCAAAAGCCCAAGGAAATAAAGGTTTATCGTATCAATGCTAACGGATGTAAAACCCTGATCAATGATTTGTCGAATGGCTTGTGGAATAATAAGCGTCGCACTCGCCGCGACCACAAGCGCAATCAGCGCCTTGAATATAGTGCTTTTATAAGGAGAGAGAAAAACCCATAGGAGATTGATTTCGCTTACCTTTTTCTTAGGCGGCTCGTCCGTGTCAACGCTATTCTTATTATTTGTTTTTTGATCAGCCATAAAATCTATTTAAGTATTAAATTAAAATATCCAAGTGGGGATATAACAGTTCACCACGCCACCGACAATCAAAGAACGATAAAATAACGTTTTTTTGAGAAAAAAGTTTATATAAACAGATATTCCTGCTTGCACTAACTCTGTCACTTCGGTATACAAGCGCAATTAATTTGCTCGAGCAGATGTAAAATTTTGCTTAAAGAGAAAGAAAAAGAGTTTGCTATGAAAAATGATATTCACCCAGATTACCACACAATTACTGTGGCTATGACTGACGGTTCATCTTACGAAACACGTTCCACTTGGGGCAAAGAAGGTGACACATTAACACTTGAAATCGATCCTAAATCACACCCTGCATGGGTTGGCGGTACAAAACAAATCGCTGATAAAGGTCGTGTTGCTCAGTTTAATAAACGTTTCGGCAACTTTAAACTTTCAAAATAAGTTTAAAAGATTTGCATAAAGTATTTAAGGCTTCCCTGTTTTTCAAGGAAGCCTTTTTCGTTTAACTGTTATTTTCTATTTTTTCGATCAAATTATGAACCGGATTATCTTCAACAAAGCCCCCTTCATAAAGCAATCGGTCTACCCGTATGATCTTGGCATATAATGCCCTCACTCTATCGGAATATTCTCTGAATTTATTTGGAAACTTATCCAAATCACATCCAACCGGCACATCAAAAAGTTGATTGTTTGATAATCTATTTTTCTTTTCGCTCGCCTCAGCAACTGTTATTTCACCGTTACTGACCCCTTTTTGCATAAGGCACCATGACATTGCCTGCATGATACCTGTGGTCATACGGTTACATTCTAAAGTATAAAACCCCATATAATTACTATCGATGCTATTAAGACTGTCTTTTTTACTCGTTCCTAAATATTGAACGATAGAATTACTTAATTCAAGCGCCGCATCATAAAGTTCACTGAGTATTTCGGGTTTTAATAACCCTTCTTTTGTGATTGCATCTTCGAGCATATTGATCCTTATTTGATCGGTAAGAAAATGAGTTTAAGTTTAAATCCTTAAAATCATCTTTACATCTTGAAAAGTTTTTTACCACCACTATCTATAATTTGTAAGGTCAAGCTAAACCGTTGCCAATTGGGACAAATTAGCTGAAATCTTACGAAAATAAACTTAATCCGCATCTGGTCATGAGACATTTACGGATAAAATATCGCTTATAAGAAAGGATAAAATTATGAGAACTTTAGATCTAAGCCCATTACTCAAATCAACAATTGGGTTTGACCACATGAATAGAGATTTTGAAAATGCTGTTGGAAACAATGATGTTTCCTATCCACCCTATAATATTGAAAAAATCAGCGAAGACGATTACCGCATTACCATGGCACTCGCCGGGTTTAGCGAAGACGACCTCGAGATTGAATTAGATGGTGGCGTCCTTAGCATTTCAGCAGAAGGCGCAGAAGAAGAAGCCGATCAGGAACGTTTCCTGCATCGCGGTATCGCAAAGCGCGCCTTTAAACGTCATTTCCGCCTCGCAGAAACCATTAAGGTTCTCGGCGCTGACTTTGAAAATGGTTTATTGATGGTTGATTTACAACGTGAAATTCCAGAACACCTAAAACCACGTCAAATCAAAATCAATAATGCTAAATCAACACCAAAACTTGTTGACGAAGACGCAGCTTAATTCGTCACTTATTAAAGCCCCTGAATTCTCCCATCAGGGGCTTTTTATCACTTTAATTAAAAAAGCTATCCGCATCAGAATAGGCATTTTTCTTATTATTAATTTCTGCGTCCGTACGCTCAATTTCCAATTTTAAAACATTAATCCTGTTCTTAAGTGCTTCAACACTATGAACCTCTAGGTCTTCGTCGGTTAACTGTTTTAAAAGTGACCCTTTCGGGATATTAAGTTCATCATCATCCATTTTTAATTTAATTCCAATTATC
This sequence comes from Kordiimonadaceae bacterium UBA4441, assembly GCA_002390425.1. Lineage (GTDB taxonomy): Bacteria > Pseudomonadota > Alphaproteobacteria > Sphingomonadales > Emcibacteraceae > Pseudemcibacter. The sequence continues at coordinate 9,967 of DGPL01000052.1, forward strand.
CGTTTTCTTGTTATCTTCTATTCTCTATAAATATAGAAAATAGTCAATCAGGGATGCTTTTTATGAAGATGAAAGCCGTAATTGCAAATGGTGTTGGTGGACCCGATACCCTTGAAGTATCAAATGTTGATGTTCCAGAATTTGGCGAGAATGACGTTTTAATTAAAGTGGCCGCCGCGGGCATAAACCGCCCGGATATCATTCAACGAAACGGTCTTTATCCCCCACCCCTTGGTGCATCAAATATTCTTGGCCTTGAAGTGGCAGGAACCATTGAAGAACTTGGAAAAAATGTCAGTAAATGGAATATTGGTGACAATGTCTGCGCCCTGTTAAGTGGGGGTGGATATGCTGAATATGCGGTTGCGGATCAAGGAAGCATCCTTCCTATTCCTGATGGACTTGATATGATAAGCGCTGCGGCCCTTCCTGAAACGTTCTTTACTGTTTGGTCGAATGTTTTTGACCGTGCACACATAAAAAGCGGCGAAACAATTCTTGTCCACGGTGGAACATCAGGCATAGGCACAACAACCATTCAAATGGCAAAAGCTAAGGGCGCAAGCGTTATCACCACATCTGGATCCGATAAAAAGTGCGATTTTTGCACAAATTTAGGCGCTGATTTAGCCATTAATTATAAAACCCAAAACTTTCAAGAAGAAGTGATGAAATACACGAATAAAAAAGGCGTTGATGTTATTCTTGATATGGTTGCGGGTGATTATATGACTGGAAACTTGAAATCATTAGCGCTTGACGGACGGTTGGTCATTATCGCGGTTCTCGGCGGCCCTAAAGTTGATTTCAACATCCTGCCTATCATGTTAAAGCGGCTCACCGTCACTGGGTCAACATTAAGAGCTAGGAGTCATGGCTTTAAAGCTGCAATTGCAGAAAATCTGAAAACTGAAATCTGGCCATTAATTGAAAAGAATAAAATTAAGCCGGTCATTGATAAAATTTTTGATATTGAAGATATCGTCGCAGCTCACCACTATATGGATAGTGGCGATCACATGGGGAAAGTTATTTTAAAGCTTTAATCAGAAAACATATTCTTCGGAGATTTTATTCTCCGGAAATTTTATTTCCTTGTTTACGCCAGTTCTCAATAGTCAAATTAACAAAATGTGGATCTTCAAGGCCCATTAGCCAATCAACCGAATATGACGGGCTGCCACTGCTTGGTAAATGACTTTCATCTAACTTGTCCACCATTAATCTAACCGGCGCTTCTACACCCTCACCAACAGCTAGAGCTTCGCGGTTTTGTAATGATGATAAAGCACTAAGTGATCCTTCGCTGCCTTCTGGCATCACGTGAGATACGAAATTCTGATCACGTTCGTTATTAAGTCGCATAGAAAAAATCGTCCCGCACTGTGAAAGTGCAGATTCAGAAACATCGGCAGGACGCTGTGAAACAAGTCCCATTGACACCCCATATTTACGACCTTCTTTCGCGATGCGCTCAATTGCTTTTTTTGTAGAATTAAATCTAGTGGACTTTTCCGTTGGAACATATCTATGGGCTTCTTCGCAGACCAATAAAATTGGACGTGCATCTTGGCCACGGCTCCATACCGCAAAGTCAAACACAGTCCGGCTAATAATTTAAACCACCACATTCACGATTTCTGATGGCACACCGGAAAGATCAATTGTTGAAACTGGTTTATTATTAACAGGAAAGCGTAGTAAATTACCGATGATATTAGAAAGTGTGTCATTCACAAGCATACCTGAAAACATAAAGCTGAATCGCGTATCTTTTCGTAGCTCGTCGACTTTATTACGAAGCCTTAAGAAGGGTGTTAATGTTTCAGGATTATCCAGCTTACCCATCTCTTCTTCAAGGAAGCTTGTCAAAGATGACAGTTTATAGGGTATTGGTGTATCAACGGTGATTTGCTCAGGACTTAAATTTTCGGCATTATCAAAACGTGCCGCATATAAAGCACGCCTTAAAATATCAATTTCAACAACCCTATTTTTGCTTGCATAAGTTCCAATAAACATTTCAATGTGTTCTTCAAAATTCATCATCCAGTATGGAAGGCGTAAATTTTTAATATCGAAATGTTCCGCACAATCAGAAAAAGCCGTTTCATATTCATTATGTGGATCCAACATAATAATATGTGCATTAGGGAGACGCTCAACAATCCTTCGAATAAGAAGCGCAACAGTACAGGATTTACCAGTCCCCGTACTACCAAGAACCGCAAAATGTTTACCAAGAAGCGCATCAATATTAATGGATGCCGGCGCCACATGTTGTGGAAAAACATGTCCTAAATGAAAATGATTATTGTCACTATCACTAAATATCGCCTCAACTTCGTTTAATGTTACTGGATATAATTCTTCACCAGGAATTGGAAAATCCGTTACACCGCGGTCGAAAATCATTCCGCTTTCTTTTAAGGGTGCCCTAATGCCGTGACCAAGAAAATCCAAACTCATAGCGACTTTGTTCGTTGGTTCACCATTTGAATAATTGGTTACAATATCGCGTACGGTCATAAACAGAAAACCTTTAGTCACTTTTACCTTTAGGATCGTACCGATTTGTCCCGGCGCGAAATCAGCATAATCACTATCCACACTCGACATTTCACGTAATACACGAACATCACAAAGTGCTTTGGCACCACTACCGCTTATTTCAGTAATAAAGCCGACCGATTTTAATCTATTTAATTCTGGTTTTTCAGCTAAAGTCATATCAATCTCGTGATTCTCTGCAACTGCGTTATCCATAACTTTCCCTACCCTTTATGATGAAAGACATCATTTTGTGTGTTTTATGACAAAATTATACTGAAACAGTGATAAAGAAAGCGTTAAAATCTGCTAAAAAGCTGATAATTCTCTATTCGTGATTTTTTTTGATTTTTGCTATATATTTGATTGACATTTAAGTGTCACACCTATAGCTTCCCTCCAAAGTTTGAAGAGCTAATGCTCTCTTTGGTCAAGAAGATCATATAAATAGAATTTAAACAGATGAGATAGATTATGAAAGTCGTAAACTCACTTAAGTCTTTAAAAGGTCGTCACCGCGATTGTCGTGTGATCCGTCGTAAAGGCAGAATATATGTAATTAACAAAACTAACCGTCGCTTTAAAGCTAGACAAGGTTAAGTGTTAATCATTATTGACAGCAATACATCAAATCTGTAAAATTTATTTGTAATAGACTTCGGTCTGTTTCAAACAGAAGGTCGAGCTTCCCCCCCAAGGGCTCGGCCTTCTTCTATTTAAGCCTTTTATTATTTTATATTTAAAGAAAAGCGTTTCTAAACATGATTTTAGAATACATCTTTAACTTTTTAAATGATGTGATCGAACCCGTGAAATTCTAAGAACATTTGTTTTTCCTGGTGTGCCAAATGGCATTCCCGCCATGATAACGATTCGATCATTTAGCTTGGCATATCCATATTCATTACAAATTTTACATGCTTTATCGATCATATCTTGAAAATCAACGGCATCTTGTGAATAAACGCAATTTAATCCCCAAACGAGTGCTAAGCGGCGCGCCGTGGATATATTCGGGGTAAGCACTAATAAAGGCGCCTGCGGACGTTCTCTTGATGCTCTTACTGCAGTTGAACCTGATCCCGTATAAGTAACAATTGCTTGTGCTTCAATAGTTTTAGCGACTTGCTTCGACGCTGCACTTATCGCATCAGCCGTTGTCGCTTCGGGAGTAGCTTCATCCTTATCAAGCATTCTCAAATAACTTGGTTCACTTTCAATTGTACGAGCAATTCTATTCATGGTCGAAACCGCTTCAATCGGATATTCTCCCGCCGCAGATTCAGCCGATAACATAATCGCATCCGCCCCATCAAAAACAGCATTTGCCACATCCGACACTTCGGCCCTTGTTGGCACCGGTGACATGATCATGCTTTCTAACATTTGTGTTGCAACTACTGCGGGGATTCCTGCCCTTCTCGCATGGCGGATAATTTTCTTTTGCTTCGCTGGAACAAGTTCCATTGGAAGCTCAACACCCATGTCACCTCGCGCAACCATAACGCCGTCAGCAACTTCAATGATTTGATCAATTTCATGAACCGCAGATGGTTTTTCAATTTTCGCCATAATATTGGCACGTCCATTAATGATGTCTTTTGCTTCTTGAACATCTTCCGGCCGTTGCACAAATGAAAGCGCAACCCAATCAACCCCAAGTTCAAGGGCGAAGTCTAAATCTTTTTTATCTTTATCTGTTAATGCAGCGAGTGGTAATATAGCACTTGGCACATTAACCCCTTTGCGGTTCGATAACTCACCACCAACAAGCACTGTCGTTGTGATCTTATCGGCCTCAACTTTTTCAATATGAAGACGAATTTTTCCATCATTTAATAAAAGTTCGGTTTTTGGCTGAACCGCTTGATATATTTCAGGGTGCGGCAGCGTCACTCGATCTAAGTTTCCTTCTTCATCATTCATATCAAGGGTAAATATTTGACCATTTACCAATTCAACTTTATCAGCAGAAAACACACCAATTCGCAGCTTTGGCCCTTGTAAATCTGCCAAAATACCGATAGGTCTTCCCGTTTCTTTTTCAACGTCTCTAACAGTTGCATGAAGCGCTGCGGCATCTTGATGTGTGCCGTGGCTCATGTTAAGCCGAAAAACATCTGCCCCAGCATCAGATAAGCTTTTGACAACTTCGAATGTATTTGAAGTTGGGCCAAGCGTCGCAATGATACGCGTGCGTCTATTTCGGTGCATAAAAAATTCCTATCAATTATTTTTTAAAAAAGGAGTTACAAGCACGATATAAATTCCATATATCCACTTTAGCACTAACAGCATATGGCGTATGAATTGAAAGAACAGGCACACCAAAATCAATAACATTCATATCTTGCCTTGCAAATTCACCGCCAATAGTGCCCCCACCTGCTTCACCAACTTTATAGGTGGCCGTTTGCCAAGGCACATCGGCATCATCAAGTGTTTTACGGATATAGGCAATATATTCAGAATTCGCGTTAAACCCGCGCCCATAGAGCTTAAGATTAACACCATACCCAAGACGCGGTGCATTCAGCGGCTCCCATGCACTCGGACGCATTGGGTTTATTCCGGGGTTAACATCAATTGAAATCATACGGCTTTTTGATAATGTGCGCCTCACATATGTTTCGCGCATTTCATCGCCCATTTTTGCTTCAATAAGTCTTGAAACCAAATTGGAAAAATATTGAGATTTTGCCCCTGTATTATTCACATTCCCAACTTCTTCATTATCTACAAGATGAGCAATCGCAGTTTTAGTAGGTGTACCAATGTCCAAAATGGCTCTGATATCCGCATATCCAGCCAAACGGTCGTCATGACCATAGGCCGCAACCATGCTACGATCAAATCCCATATCCCGAGATTTCATCGCCGGTACGAGCGCTAGTTCTGCTGAAACAAGATCCCCTCTGGTAATGCCATAGTTACTTTTGAGAAATTGTTCAACTTGATTAGAGACATCACCATCTGGTCCAGGAATGTGTGCTACAACCGGATCCATGTCCTCAGCTTTTAGATGTTCCCCGACGGTTTTATTTCTAAAGCCGCGGTCCGTATGCGGTGATACTTCCGGAATGACAAACACAGGATCATTTTCATCCATGCCTATGTTTATCTGAACGGTTGTGCCGTCTTTCTTGTCAACACGTCCGATAATCGCTAACGGAATATTTGTCCATTGATGTATTTTAATGCCACCATGATAATTAGTTTGAAAGAGCGCAAATTCACCTTTTCCATATAGAGGCACATTTTTAAGCTCTAACCTTGGGCTATCGATATGTGCCGCAACTACATTAATTCCAGTGGAAAAATCTTCTTCACCAATAACTATCAACGAAATCGCGCGGTCGCGGTTGTTGTCATAATATTTGGCGCCCGGTGTCATAGGACTATCATCACGAAGCGGCTTAAACCCATTTGCCTCAGCAATTTTTATCGCTTCTGTCACAAAAGTTAACTCCGTGCGGGCTTTGTCCATAAATGCTTTATAATCTTCTGCAAATTCAAATACGGTTTCTTTTTCGTCTGATGAAAGAGAGAGCCAAGACGACTTACAATCCATATTATCATTACAGTCAGCCGCTTGAGATGGGCTTGCCATTACCACACTACTAGCAGCAATAAAAATTACAGATAAAATAAGATTTTTAAAATATTTCCCGTTGGTTTCAAAAGACATTCGTTCGCCCCTCATTTTGCGTTATTTTTTTATATAATTATTAATACATAGAGACAGACTGCTGTACAGCATAAAATTCTTTAATCATTGAAAAATATTTTTACACACCCTCTTTATTTCCGATATAAACATCTATCCGATTCATTATGAAAATTAGAACAAAATGCCTGTTGAAACAATTAATCCAAATGGTAAAGCAAATATCGTTTTTTTGTGCGAACACGCCAGTAATCATATCCCTCCTGAATATGACAACTTAGGCTTGACTGACGAACAACTTAAACTTCATATTGCTTGGGATATAGGAATAGCAGAAGTCACAAGAAACATCGCAGAAGCACTTGATGCCCCCGCGGTGATCGCTAATTTTTCACGGTTATTAATTGATGCGAACCGTGCGCTAGATCAACACGGACTTATTCCATCAATTAGTGATGGTCATGAAATTACAGGTAACATGAATTTAAAGAAAGCCGACATCGATCACCGCATTAATCGATTTTATCATCCCTTTCATAATAAAGCGGATCAAATCATCCAAGAAAAATCAACATATGATCACGCGCCGATAATATTTAACATGCATAGCTTTACACCGCATATGGCAGGGTTCGATAGACCATGGCATACGGGAATGCTTTGGAACAAAGATAAGAGAGCAGCCAACGCCCTTATTGAAAGGTTTTCTAGTCGCGGCTTAATTGTAGGAGATAATGAACCCTATAGCGGACAAGAATTAAACCATACCATGAATACACATGGCACAAAACACGGTTTCCCACATGTGAACATTGAAATAAGACAAGACGAAATTAATCACCAAAGCGGCATTGAAAAATGGTGCGGTATATTAATTGAAGATTTAAAAGCTATTCGTGAATTGCCGGAAATGCGCGACACAAAACATTATTAACGGAGTTAAAGATGGACGATAAAACAAAAACAGAGATAGAAGCCGCAACATTCAGACGTATTATTGCTCATCTTCAATTAAGAACAGATGCACAAAACATTGACTTGATGGGGCTTGCTGGTTTTTGCCGAAATTGTTTTTCAAAATGGTACGCCGCCGAAGCAGAAGCGCTCGGTATAGATATGGATAAAGATGAAGCATACGAAACAGTTTACGGCATGCCCCATAATGAATGGAAAGATAAATACCAAACACCAGCAACAGATGAACAAATGAAACGCATGGACGAAAGTCTTTTAAAAAATAAAGAAATGAAATCAAAATAAACTTAAGGAAGTAATTAATGGTAGACGTAGAAGCAGGTGGCATCGCCGCCGACGCCTTAAAATCATTCATCGAAAGAATTGAGCGATTAGAAGAAGAGAAGAAAGCACTCGCAGACGACATTAAAGATATTTACGCAGAAGCAAAATCAACAGGTTTTGATGCGAAAATTATGCGTCAAATTATTCGTTTACGTAAAATGGATGAAAATGACAGGCAAGAACAAGAAGCTTTGCTTGATGTTTACACTCATGCACTCGGCATGATCCGCGGATAGTTTTCCAAAATTACAAGGCGGCTTATAAATGGCCGCCTTTTTTAATCTTTTGAATTAATGGCATCAATAATTTTTTGGGTTCTTTCATCGTCGTTAACACCTTTGACTACAACGATCGCCCATACCGCACAAATACCCCATAGTATAACACCACCAAGAAGCAAGAAAATTAATCCGTAAAACCAAAAGATTGCATTAAAAATCGCTTGAAAAATTTTACCCTTAAATAAAAGCGCAAGTGGCGGAAGTAAAATCGCAATAAGATAAATCATTAAAAAGACACCTTTTTTATTCGTTGATAAAATATAATTAATAGTGTCTACGTAAATATCAAGCAGATAATAAAACCACTTATCGCAAAAATGTGTCGCTTTAACGCAATTTTACTCGTCAAGAAGTCCAATTTCAGCCGCTTTACGGTAAAGAGTGGATATACCCATTCCTAGGCGTCTAGCGATTTCTGTTATCTTTCTTTTATAACGAACAAAAGCATATCTAATCATAATGTTTTCGATATGATCAAGTCTACGAACGTTCGCTTTTTCATCGTAGATGGTCACATAATGAAATTCTTTCGGGATATCAAGCTCGCGAATTAAATCATCCGCACGACGGTTTTTACGTTTATTCACTTTAGCAAGTCTTTTTATATCTTCAAGAATTTGCGGGAAATCCTTATCTGTAATCATATCACCATCTGATAGAATAACCGCACGCATCACCGCATTTTCAAGTTGCCTTACATTTCCCGGCCAATGATAAGAATTTAAAAGCATAGTTGCATTTGTTGTAAGTGATTTGATCATGCGCCCTTCGCGGTCACATACTTTTTGCACGAAATGACTAACCAAAGTTTGAATATCACCCTGCCGCTTATTCAACAGAGGAATTTCAACAGGAAATACATTAACCCTATAAAAAAGATCCTCACGGAATTGACCATTAGCGACCAATTCTTGTAAATTTTTATTTGTCGCTGAAATTATTCGCACATCAATTTTATGGACCTTTTCACCGCCAACCGGATCAACTTCATTTTCCTGAAGGACCCTTAATAACTTCACTTGTATATCAAGCGGTAGTTCACCAATTTCATCAAGGAATATGGTGCCCTCATTGGCTTCCGTAAATTTACCGGCGTGATCTTCAATGGCGTCTGTAAAGGCACCTTTAACGTGACCAAAAAGTATACTTTCAACCAAATTTTCTGGCAAAGCACCACAGTTAACAACAACAAATGGTTTTTCACTACGGTCACTTTCTATGTGAATTGCGCGTGCGAATATTTCTTTACCAACACCACTATCACCACTTAATAAAATCGGTACATTTGTCTTAGCTCCCTTACGCGCAAGGGTTTTTGCGCGTACCATCACATCACTCGTACCAATTACAGAATCAAATGTATTATTTTTCTTTTTTATCATTAAATATCAGTTCCAGTTATAATTAATGACTGTATCATAACGGGACAATTATTAATATTTCAACAACACTAAGAAAAAAAATCATTTATACATTAACTATATTTTCTGTTAAACTGTTTTGCCTTAAGAGGAAAGAGACGAACACAATCTAACGACCAACCCAAGAGGCGGAAAAATGAAAATAGCGATCCCAAAAGAACGGCGGCAACACGAAAAACGCGTTGCAGCAACTCCCGATACAGTTAAAAAATATATCGCATTAGGCTTTAATGTATCTATTGAAAAAGATGCCGGAAAAGCCAGTCAAATCATGAATAACGATTATCAAGATGCGGGCGCAACAATCGTTGATGACGTATCATCAATTTATAAAGATGCCGATATTATTTTAAAAGTTCAAAAGCCGATGATGGCATCCGAAGGAGAATTGGACGAAGTATCACTGATAAAAAAGGGAACGATATTAATATCCACCTTAGATCCTATGCTCAGCCCAGAACATAATGCGGCCTATGCAGCAGGTAATATTGCAGCCTTTTCTATGGAATTTATGCCGCGGATTTCCCGCGCACAAAGTATGGATGTTCTTTCGTCCCAATCAAACTTAGCAGGATATAACGCCGTCATCGATGCCGCCCATCACTATGGCCGTGCTTTTCCAATGATGATGACAGCCGCAGGAACCGTTGCACCTGCTAAAGTGATGATCATGGGCGTTGGTGTTGCTGGGCTTCAGGCAATTGCCACTGCAAAACGTCTTGGTGCCGTCGTATCAGCCACCGATGTTAGGTCCGCGACAAAAGAACAAGTCGAAAGCCTCGGCGGAAAATTCATTATGGTTGAAAGCGATGAAAGCGGTGACGCCGAAGGTGGTTATGCCAAAGAAATGAGCGACGATTATAAACGTGCTCAAGCCCAATTGATTGCCAGTACCCTTAAAAAACAGGATATCGCTATTACGACTGCACTTATCCCAGGACGCCCCGCCCCTATTCTAATTGATGATGAGATGGTGAAAAGCATGAAACCCGGCTCAGTTATTATTGATCTTGCTGCGCCTGCTGGCGGAAATTGCAGCATGACAAAACCCGGCGAAACAATCATCACTGAAAATGGTGTTATCATCGTTGCCCATCTAAATGTTGCCAGCAATCTTGCTGCCGATACCAGTGCTTTATATGCAAAGAACTTACTCAACTTTATTACCCCATTGGTAAACGAAGAGAAAAATGGTCTCAATATTGATTGGGAAGATGAAATTATTGTCGGAACACTTTTAACCAAGGACGGAAAAATCGTCCATGAACGTTTACTCCAAGAACAACTAAAAGAGGAGAATTAAAATGGATCAGATCAACCAATTAGCTGATACGGCCACACAAACCGCTTCGATGTCTCCTTTTGTATCGCAAATATCCCTTTTTGTACTGGCGATTTTCGTTGGCTACTACGTGGTCTGGAGCGTTACACCCGCCCTTCATACGCCATTAATGGCAGTAACAAATGCCATTTCATCGGTGATCATTGTCGGTGCGCTTATTGCCGCTGGCCCCGAAACCATGAGCATGGCAAAAATCCTCGGCATTATTGCAATTACTTTGGCCGCAATTAATATATTCGGCGGGTTTGCCGTCACCAACCGCATGCTCAGTATGTATAAGAAAAAACCGCAAACCGATAAAAAGGAGGCAAAGTGATGTCTGAACAAAATATCATTGACATAACCGCCGTCGCTTATCTGATTGCTGGTGTTTTATTCATTTTGGCACTCCGTGGTCTCTCTTCACCAGAAAGCTCTCGTAAAGGAAGCATGTACGGCATGCTAGGTATGGCGATTGCGGTGATAACCACACTCGCAAACCCTGAAATCATTTCATATACTTGGATTGCCATCGCTATTGCTGTTGGTGCTGGTATTGGTCTTGTGACAGCGGGCCGAATTGCCATGACATCAATGCCGCAGCTGGTTGCCGCATTCCATTCATTGGTGGGGCTGGCAGCCGTTCTTGTTGCTGCAGCGGCATTTCTTGACCCCGACGGGTTTAACATTGTTGATCAAATGGGTCATATCTTTATGGCAAGTCGCGTTGAAATGGCGCTTGGTGCGGCCATTGGTGCAATTACATTTTCCGGCTCCGTAATTGCTTTTGCAAAATTAAACGGCAATATGTCCGGTGCCCCAATTCTACTCCCCATGCGGCATATTGTGAATGCAGCTCTCGCGATTGCTATCGTTGCCCTTATCTTCATGTTTTCAACGGATGATCTTTCCGCTTCGGGTGGTGGAGATTTGATGTGGTATATTATCGCTCTAAGCTTCATCATTGGTTTTTTAATTATCATTCCAATTGGCGGGGCTGATATGCCCGTAGTCGTTAGCATGCTTAATAGTTACTCCGGTTGGGCCGCAGCAGGCATTGGCTTTACTTTACAAAATAATGCATTAATCGTAACGGGTGCCCTTGTTGGTTCATCCGGCGCGATCCTAAGTTATATTATGTGTGCCGCCATGAACCGTTCTTTTATTAGTGTGATTCTTGGTGGATTTGGTGGTGCGGATGCTGCTGCAGGTAGCGGTGAAGTTGAAACCCGCCCCGTTAAGCAAGGGGCCGCTGATGATGCCGCCTTTATTATGAAAAATGCATCTTCCGTTATTATTGTTCCCGGTTACGGCATGGCCGTCGCACAAGCACAACACGCTTTACGTGAAATGTGTGACGCCCTTAAAGAAGAAGGCGTCAACGTTAAATACGCCATTCACCCGGTAGCGGGGCGTATGCCCGGCCATATGAATGTGCTACTCGCAGAAGCCAATGTCCCATATGACGAAGTATTTGAACTTGAAGATATCAACAGTGAGTTTTCCGCCACCGACGTTGCCTTTGTCATTGGTGCCAATGATGTAACCAATCCAGCAGCCAAAACCGATAAAGCAAGCCCCATATACGGCATGCCTGTTTTAGATGTTGAATTTGCCGGAACAGTATTATTCGTAAAACGCGGTATGGCTTCGGGTTACGCCGGTGTTCAAAACGAACTTTTCTTTAAAGACAACACCATGATGCTCTTTAGCGATGCCAAGAAAATGGTCGAGGATATTATTAAGGCTCTTTGAATATAAATCTGAATGTCCGCTTTCGACCCAAAGTGGACAGTCGTAATCTACCACTAGATTAATTTATTCTTTGAAGCTACACTCACTCTCCAATGGGAAAACTATATGATAATGAGGAGTTTTATTTATGGCTCAAACAGATTTATCACCTATGGGCATTTTTGAACGATTTCTTTCTATATGGTTAGGTTTATGTATGGCTGCGGGTGTTGGACTTGGTCTGCTAATGCCTAGTACGTTTCAAATGATTGCTTCCTTTGAATATGCGAGCGTCAATCTAGTGGTTGTTTTCTTATTTGGGTAATGATCTATCCAATGATGGTAAATGTTGATTTCGGTTCGATCAAAAATGTCGGAAAAAAACCCAAAGGCTTGTGCATTACGTTGGTGGTAAACTGGCTTATTAAACCTTTTACGATGGCGGCCCTCGGCATCCTGTTTTTTGAACATCTCTTTTCTGGATTGGTTGAACCACAAGATGCCAAGGAATATATTTCAGGCATGATCCTGCTCGGCGTAGCTCCATGCACAGCTATGGTATTTGTATGGAGCCAGCTCGTTAAAGGTGATGCGAATTACACACTCGTTCAGGTGTCGGTAAATGATATTATCATGATTTTTGCATTTGCGCCGATTACAGCACTACTTCTCGGTATTACAGATATTATCGTACCGTGGAAAACGCTTTTGTTATCCGTCCTTCTCTACGTACTTATTCCGCTGACTGCGGGGTATATCACCTGCAAAAAGTTAGACGCGATGAAAAACCATGACCACGTCGCGAAGTTCACTGGCCAGATCAAACCGTTTTCGATCATGGGACTGCTTGCAACGGTTGTTTTACTGTTTGGTTTTCAGGCAGGCATAATTATTGAGAAGCCGATGGTGATCGCCCTTATAGCCATTCCATTGCTTGTCCAAAGTTACGGTATATTCGCTTTTGCCTATGGGTGGGCATACTTTTGGCGCGTCCCGTTCAGCACGGCCGCCCCTGCCGCTATGATTGGCACGTCAAACTTTTTTGAACTTGCCGTTGCGGTGGCTATAAGTCTTTTTGGTCTCAACTCTGGTGCCGCTTTGGCAACGGTAGTGGGAGTTTTAGTTGAAGTACCTGTGATGCTATCACTTGTCGCATTTGCAAATAAAACTAAGGGATATTTCAATTAATTTATAAAGAAAATGTTTTCAACCATCAATAAAACGCCAGTGTCTGCTAAAGGCCAGCAGGCGTTTAATTAACGTCTTCTGACCAGCGTAACTCCGCCCGGACCAATAAGCACATCGTCACTCTGTATTTCATATATTTGAGCTAAGCCCGGAGCGACGTATATTTTGATTTCATCGCCATCTCTTTCAAAATCAAACTCGGCAAAACTATTCCCGACCATCGACTGTGTTACTCTACCGTCGGGTCTAAAATCCATTAGGATTGCACACTGAAGGGCCCTATATTCGCCAGAAAAACCACCCCCACACGCGGTTAGAAAGAGTAAAAAAATAATAACAAAATGCTTCATTTTTATATTCATAGGTTTTTCACCTTTAACGTGATCAAATACCTATTAGTGGCACACCAAAACTGAATACAAACTGAATATTTATCCAACACGTTTCAAGAATACCTGCTTTCTGCCAGAAGTAGTCGTTGGGTAATTAGGTCTCATAAGTTTTTTTTCAGATTAAGAAGAAAACGCCCATGAGGCATCATATATGCTTGTGTTTTCATCAAGCGCAGTCTTTGCAATTGATAAATAAGGCGTGCTATGTTCTGGTTTTGGCTTAAGACGAGTGGTGATATCCAGTCCTCTTGCTCCGTCTGGCCCTGCTTGGAAACTGTGGACCATGTCAAGAGATACTAAATTAACAGAGCCCGGTGAAAGAATTTGATCGACCGTTTTCTGCACTTGAAATGTGCCATTATTTTTATAATCAAATGATCCTGTTGATATATAATTATTAACCCGCACAACGCCTTCTAATCCAACGGTAACTACATTTCCATATTCATGAACATGAGGACGGCAGATTGCTCCCGGCTCCAACCGCCAGTGCAGAACTGTAAAAGGGTTACCGCCGGGATGAACGCCTATTTTATAATCTTCCTCTTTTAGGCCTTGACCTGTGTTATTCCACCTTGCAGGCATGGGCATACCTCTTAGCTTTGCTGTGAGTGCGGCAACGGTCCTCAGATAACGATCCTGCCCCGAAGCTGATATGTCGCCCACCAGCCTTTGTGCCAATGGGTTTGCTTCTGATAAAAATTGTTCAAATGATAGTTTTTTGTCCACGCTTTCTTCAATAGCCGCACGAGCATTTAAATTTGACACCACGGTTAGTGCCATTCCACCAAATACAGCCATAAATGATCTTCGCTCAACGAATAATCCTGGTGATACTTCAACTTCTTCGTCAATTGGTAATAGAGTGTATGAATTTTGGCTCATATTAAACCTTCCGCTAATATTGATTTTGGAAATATCTTACAAAGTTACAAAGTTAATTTAAATCAATTAGTTGTGACTGTCCGCTTTAGGTCGAAAGCGGTCATACGCTATAAAATCTACTTTCGGCCATAAGCAGACGTTCCTAGTGGATACAAATTGGCTTCAGATCAGCTAAGAGACAAACTCTTTTTCATAAATTTGTGCGAAATATTCCATATCCTCTGGCTTACCCATACTTACACGACACCAAGTCAGATACGGCGGGAACTGACGTCCCACAAGTATG
>DGPL01000059.1 GCA_002390425.1 Kordiimonadaceae bacterium UBA4441
AATTTGCGGCATTAGCCCTCCTGAGGCATCCGGCTGGTTTAAAAAAGAAATTAATACGATCGAAGACCTGCAAGGGTTAAGAATGAGATTTTTTGGTTTAGGTGCCAAAGTCATGAGCAAGCATGGGGTATCGACACAATTATTAGCGACCGGAGATATATTCCCAGCCCTTGAACTTGGCGCAATTGACGCAACAGAGTTTTCAATGCCTGCCGTTGATCAGAAGTTAGGCTTCGATAAAGTTGCTGGTCATTATTATTTCCCTGGTTGGCATCAACAATCTACTTTTTTTGAACTTATGATTAATCTCGAAAAATGGGAAAAGTTATCCGACCAGCAACAAGCACAAATTTACAGTACCTGTGGCGATAACATTCGCTATGCAATTGCAGAGGGGGAAGCTCTTCAAGCCGAAGCTATTAACATTCTAAAAGAAGGTGGAACACAATTTCATCAATGGCCTGATGAAATTTTAAAAGAATTTGAAAAATCTTGGATTGAAGTCGCGGCAGAGGAAGCCGAAAAAGATCCTGATTTCAAAAGAGCCTGGTTATCACTACAAACTTTTAGAAAATCATACAAAGCATGGAAAGACCTTGGATATATTAAAGCAGGTAATTGACCGTATATTAAAGGGAGCTTCTTATTTAGGGCGGTTCGTGCTGATTGCCTTAATGATTACCATTATTTTTGATGTGATCGGGCGACGTTTTATGAATACGGGCTCTGTCGGTTTACAAGAACTAGAATGGCATTTTCACGGCATTCTTTTTCTTCTATGTCTAGGTTTTAATTACATTGAAGATGCACATGTCAGAGTTGATTTATTTCGAGAAAAATTTTCAACAGAAACAAATAGAAAAATCGAAATCTTCGGCTGTATATTTTTATTGCTTCCATATTGTGGGGTGGTTCTTTATTTCGGAATTGATTTTACCATAAAGTCGTATTTAGCTAATGAAATGTCGGCATCTTCTGACGGATTATCATATCGCTGGATTATAAAATCATTTTTACCCATTGGTTTTTTACTTTTAGGCCTATCGGGAATTTCAATATTATTAAATAAGCGGAAGAAGTTTAATGATTGATCTTCTACCACTTTTGATGTTTCCGGTTCTTGCTCTCTTTTTATTTACAGGGTACCCCGTCGCTTTTGTTTTAGGCGGTGTAGGATTGCTATTTGGCCTCATTGGTATGGGGTTTGATATTTTTAATTTCAAAGAGTTCTTTCTAATTAATTCACGAATATTTGGTGGAGTTGTGGAAAATATTGTTCTTATTGCCATTCCAATGTTTGTTTTTATGGGACTTATCTTAGAAAAAAGCGGAATTGCAAAAGAGCTACTAAGAAGTCTTCAAATTATGACGCGAAAGATGCCTGGTGGATTAGCCTTATCAGTCACATTACTTGGCACCATAATGGCTGCAACAACCGGCATTATTGGAGCAAGCGTCGTCATGATATCATTAATGGCATATCCAGCTATGCTGTCAGCAAATTATGAAAAAACTTTTACAAGTGGTACTATTGCAGCCGCAGGCACACTAGGAATTTTAATACCACCAAGCATAATGTTAGTAATTATGGGAGACCTTCTTTCAATATCTGTCACAGATTTATTTATGACTGCTCTTATACCCGGCTTAATGCTTGCGACGTTTTATATGATTTATATCATCTTTCATAACCGTCAAAAAGTTGCTCTTCATTCACCTATTCAGGTTGATATTGAAATATCAACATTTGAAATGTTAAATGGATTTCTTCCGGCAGTAATATTAATTGCTCTCGTATTAGGTTCTATATTTGCCGGTCTTGCAACACCTACTGAAGCCGCTGGTGTGGGCGCTTTTGGTGCCTTATTACTCGCAATAGCAAAACGTAAAATGAATTTTAAAACTCTCTGGAAAACTTGTGATCATACCATTAATACTTCTGGGATGATTTTTGGTATTTTTGTTGGCGCCACCGCTTTTTCATATGTATTTCGTTCCCTTGGTGGTGATGACCTTATTATACATTTCATGAATAGTTTTTCTGGTGGCCCATGGCTCATTATTAGCACGCTAATGCTTATTGTATTTCTATTAGGCTTCTTTTTTGATTGGATTGAAATAACCCTTATTATTCTGCCAATATTCGCCCCTATTTTAAATGGGCTCGATTTATCAGGACATATTGAAACCGCAAATATACTGCCGTGGTTTGCAATTTTAGTTGCCATAAACCTTCAGACATCATTTTTAACGCCGCCATTTGGTTTTGCATTATTTTACATGAAAGGTGTCGCCCCAAGTTCAATAAGAATGAATGATATTTATAAAGGTGTGATCCCTTACATCATCATTCAGCTTACGGGGTTAATACTGGTGATGCTTTTTCCTGCGATAGCGCTATGGCTTCCTACATATTTAAATCAATAATTGATTTAATCACTGCCAACGATTTGATTTAGGAAATATTCAAAACTATCGGCATCAACCGTATTTTCACATTGTGTTAAAATACGTTCTACCATTCGACTTTTATATCTTTTTGGATCTTCTGATGCAGTAGAAGTCATTTCTTTCGCGACATCCAAGGCCACTTGTATCACTGGTAAAGAGTCTGGTGAAAATTCACACTTTTCATATATAGCTTTTAAACCCAAATCGCCACGGTCATGAATAAGTTGATAGGCATTTCCAATTGGAATATCCGCGAGCTTTGCGAGCGCTGCTTCAAAGAAAATAACATCCCCTAAGCATAATGCACGGAAAATAAGTGTTTCTGTTAAGCGACCATTACTATGAAGTTGTTCAACAAAATCACCAAAGTCCATTTCAGCTTTAGTACCGTCATGAATAAGATTAGCAGTTGCACGCTCGCGGGCATTAAAGAATAAATCCATCACCATGTCTGATGACATTTCATGATGTGTAACAAGGTGATCACGAACCTGTTCTGATACCAAATTAACGAGACGTTCTGTTACTTTTAATGGCAATTGTGCACGTTGGGCCATTGGCACATTCACACGTTCATCATCACCATATTTATCAAGGACCTTGTCCATCGTATCTTCTTGAAGCTCTGCACCATCATTTTTCATTAATGTTGCTACAACTTCAGCATCAGATGTATTTTCTACTATCGTATCTGCAAGGTTCGCAGATACATTTGAACGGCTTGCGATTGCTTGCTGCGCATCACTGTCTTGGCTTTTGATAATTTCGACAAGATCTTCATCGGTTAAGACTTCAGAAAACTCAAGCATAGGCATGGAAACTTCTTTAACATCATTTGCTAATGTTACAGCCACATCATGCGGAATACTGTCTGAACTTTTAAGACTTTCGGATAGAGCTTCACGTACGCGAACCTCAGCATCCTTTACCATTATTTTGAAAATTTCTTCTGCAATTTTGCGTTCTTCGTCACTTAAATTCCCAGCAGAGAACTGCTCACTCACTTTTGAGGCTGCAACAGCGCGATTTTCAGCTTTAGGTTCCGTAAGAAGTCGCACAACATCAGAACTATCAAGATTTCCACTCATAAATATCGGTGCCTTTAGTAACTGCAATTCATCGCACAGCGAATCCAATGCAAAAATTTATTAAATCTAATTCCATACTTATAAAAGAAAAATAGTTAAACTCCCGTTAATATCAGTGCTTAATAAGGAATTAAATTCGCTCAAAATATTTATGATATAATATAACATATTGATTTAATTTACTTTTACTCAATTGTGAATTCATCAACCTTATGGGCCTTAATTCTGCCTTATAAAATTGTCATTTATGACTTAGTTGGAAAAAGTTCGATTTCTGCGGATTTTTAACGAAATCAATTGTCGGATTGCATTTTATTTGCTATGGCATTCGCAGGAATTAAAGTTTAAACTAAAGGGACTTAAAATGAATAGACTTTTTAAAATTTTCAGTATTGTGCTTCTCAGTAGCGTAATTTTCCCGTTGGCTTCACACGCTGAAGGTGATGCGGCAAATGGCGAAGCCATATTTAACAAAAAATGTAAGGTTTGTCATACATTTGCAAAAGGTGATAAAGCTAGAATTGGCCCAAACCTTTATGGCGTTCATGGTGGTAAAGCAGCGCAAAAAGAAGGTTATAAATACTCTAAAGGCATAGTTGCTGCAGATTTAACATGGGATGACGCGACATTAGATGCATATCTTCTAAAACCAAGAGACGTCGTTAAAAGAGGTAAAATGGTATTCGCAGGTTTTAAAAAACAATCTGATCGCGATGACGTAATTACTTTTTTGAAAACGTTGAAAGATTAAATATATTTGTTAATTATTTAATCATACAAATCGTGCATAATTAATACTTGATAAATCATAGGTGTTAAGATGAATAACAAAAATAGAAATAGAGCCGTTGCAAAAGCAGAAACGCAAAAGAAAAGTGATTTCACTAGAAGAATTTTCTTAAGCTTACTATCGGCTTCCTTCCTTCTCGCGTTATTCGTCTTAGGCGGAAATGCATTTGCGGACAATAAAGATCCTGCCGAGCAAGAAAAGGCCCGTCAGTTTATTGAAGTATTCGCAGATAGAGCGATCGGTGTTTTGAATAATAAAGAACTAACCGAAGAGGAAACTCTTGGTGAATATCGTTCAATACTAAACGAAGCTTTTGCTCTTGATTACATTGCACGTATTACGCTTAGTCGTCACCGCAGAAAAGCAACTGAAGCCGAATTAGCTGAATATTTTAATTTATTTCCAGAATTTATCTTAAAGGTAAATGCTTCGCGTCTTCAAAAACTTGATACTGCTAAGATTGATATCGAGAGAGTAACACCACATGCCAAATCAGATATATTTATTCGGACAAAGGCCTATAATTCTGAAAATAAATCAATTGATGTTGATTGGCGCGTAAGAAGCGATAAAAATGGAAACGTGCGTATCATCGACGTTAAAATAGAAGGTATCAGCCTAGTAGCAACCCAACGCGATGATTTTACAGCACGTATTTCCAGCAGTGGTATAAGTGGCCTCAATCAATATATGAAGGATATTATTGACGGTTTAACAGTTGCGGAAGAAGAAACGACCTCCTAAATAATAGGAGTTTAATGGAAAAGGGACTAACGATGACAGACGGTCAATTATATTTAGTATTCGGTGGAAAAGTGTCAGACCCACGTACAACTGATTTTGTCGACACAGATACACTTGATACCGTTGGGATTTACCCCAACTACGAAGAAGCAAAGAACGCCTGGAAAGGTGCAAGCCAATCAAAAGTAGATGATGCAATGACAAAATATGTTGTCGTTTGTCTTGATAAACTCTTGTCCCCAGAAAATGATTAGTTTTCAATTATTAAAGGCGCTTTAAAGCGTCTTTTTTTTGGATTTAATTTTGAATATTTCTTCGCCACAAGAATATTTAACGACTTTGTTTAAAAGCGCCGTAGAATACGCACATCCAAAATCAATTCTCGCTAATAATCTTCCTCAAGAACGTGAAGAACCAGTCACTGTAATAGCTATTGGAAAAGCGGCAGCGGCTATGGCATGTGAATTTGAAAAAAATTGGTTTGGCCCTATCAAAGGGATAGCCGTCACGCCTTATGGCGCTGTCACTAAAACCAAATTCATTAAAATTATTGAAGCCTCTCATCCAACCCCAGATCAAAATTCAGTAAAAGCAGCAAAAGCAGTTCTCGAACAATGCTCAAGTCTTACTTCAGATGATTTAGTAGTTGTTCTTCTTTCAGGTGGTGGTTCTTCCTTACTTTGCCTTCCCGAAGATGGAATTAGTCTAGCCGATAAACAAGCGCTTAATTCGCTCCTTTTAAAATCCGGTGCTTCAATTGATGAGATAAATACAGTCCGAAAACAGATTTCAAAAGTAAAAGGAGGGAAGATTCTTTCCCAATGTAATGGGACCAAAATCATTACTTTGGCTATATCAGACGTGTTTAATGATGATCCAAGCATTATTGCATCAGGCCCTACGGTTTCTGATAATTCAACAATTCAAGATGCAATAAGAGTTGTTAAAAAATATAATTTATCTTTACCGAGTTCGGTCAATGAGTGGTTTCAGAAAGACAAACAATACGTAATAAAGAAAACTGTTAAAATTAATAATACCAATGAATATAAGATCATCGCATCACCTGATATGATGTTAAAAAATATCGAAAAACAAATAATTGGTGAAGGTTATGATTGCATCAACCTTGGTGTTCTTGACGGTGATAGCAAAACACTCGGTTATCATCATGCAGGTAAGGCTCTTGCATTAAATTCGATTAAACCAACAATAATTTTATCGGGCGGTGAAACGACCGTAAATGTTCTTGGAAATGGTAAAGGCGGACGCAACAGCGAATATTTATTAAGTTTAGCAAGTGTTTTAAATAAACAAACTGACATCTTTGCTATTGCCGCCGATACAGATGGCATTGATGGCTTCACCGATGCGGCGGGGGCATATTATTATCCTGGCGCTCTAGATACTCTAGATAATGATCCAATAGAGTATCTCAATAATAATGATAGTTACACGGCCTTTAAAAAGATCGGCACCCTTATTAAAACCGGTCCCACACAAACAAATGTCAATGATTTTAGGGCTATATTGATTTATCCAAATGATTAATTCTGTTGCCGCTTATCAAGCAATATCCAGACTTCAACAGCTATTATCACAGCCAACACAGCTTTAAAGATCATATTGAAATAAAATGGATGAAGCCAATTATTATAGATCGATATCCAAGTCGCATCCGTATAATATTTCCCCCAAAGTATGCCACATAATTGTACAATTATCGTTGCACCAATACAAGGCATAGCAGATTTAAAATATAATGGTTTTCTGGATAATTTTTTTACATTCGCCTTAATTGATTTTGAAAAATACGAAATAAATATTACGGCTAATATAAAGCCAAATATAAAGCCGCTCGTTGGGCCTGTTAATACTTCAATCCCGCTTCTACCGCCGGCAAAGACAGGAAGTCCAATTACCCCCATCAAAATATAAATAATGATTGAGAATACACCTAAATTCATAGGCAGTAAAAACCCTACCAGGAATACAAATAGCGTTTGAAGCGAAAATGGTACTAGACCAATAGGTAGGGAAATCCATGCTACTGCTGTTATCAATACTGAAAACAGCAGGGATAATAATAGTTTTTTCATTGGTTCTTGGACCTATTCCCGACTGATTAGAGCATTAAACAGTATTTTGAAAGTTCCATGAGTTTGGGCTCTGAATTGCAGTCTTATGCCTGTCAAAACTACGTCACCTTCACCGTGCGTAACTGAGACGCCCACTGCCAAATCTGCAATATGATCTTCACCCAGCAACCAGCCACTTTCAAGGATATCACGATCTTTATAGGAAGCGATTCTATTCACTCGATAATTACGCGTGTTTCTTTTTACTTTATAGACATCATTTGACACCAAAAAGAGTGCCACCCCTTCATCGGGCATACCGTAAGCTAACTTATTACCTTCATTGTTAAAGCTCATTCTGAGTGCAGATCCAGGTGACCAGAATTCTTTCGTGCTAATGCCTTCAACGACATTTTCAACTGGTAAATTAAATTCATCAATTGCAAACTCTCCCGCATCACCAAGCATTACAAGTGAGCCGCCTTCTTTTACAAACTCATCAAGTGCTTCAGTTTCATCTTCTTTTAAGCCACTGCGATATTCCGGTGGAAATTGTGCTGCATAATCTTCATCACTTCCTCGCAAGCGATTCATATTATCGCTCGGCATGATGATAACATCATATTTTCTCAGGTTCGATTTTGTTAAATCTTTGTCATATAATTGATCAAAAGGAAATTTATATTGTTCAAGTAAAAAACGTGTCCAGCCTTCATCCATATTTCCAGCAAGATACCTTCTATATAAACCAACTTTCAACCTTTCAATTGGGCGTCCTATACCTGAAGGATCAACAGATAGGGCTTTAAAACTAACGCCTGTTTCTTCTGCTATATTATTAAGAAGATCTCCTTGGCCAAGAGGTGGAATTACAAAATCCCCTGCTTTAACACCATTTTCGCTTTTATCTACTCTGCGTACTTCAATGCCTGCATCAAATAATAAATTTACAGCCGTAAATGCGTCGTTAAATCGTCCTTCAATGACGTAACCGATTTCATTGCCTTCTATCGCACCAATTGAATGAACTTTATCTGTTACTACATTTAAATCTGCAGAAACAGCCATACTAACGGGCCTAACATCGACCCCCATGTATTCAGCAATATTATCCGTAGACATATCATATGGACGCTTAGGAGAGCCATCTACATTACGTGTATAAAAATTATCAGGGTAAAATGTTCTTCCCAAAAGCCAACGCACCAAACCTTGTTTCGGTTGAGCCATGCTGACAATATATGATCCAGCTTTATAATTATGATTTTCATGGGTAAAATCTGCAGATGATTTAAATACTTCAATCCCCTGCCCTAACAGAATATTGATCATTTTTTCCATGGTAAGCGGATCATGCTGATCAGCAGGAATAGTATACGCTTTGATATCTGCGTTTTTACCGCGTTCCGTTTGACGAGACGTTTTCAGATATGAATTTCTCAAAACCATTTTTCTATTTTTCGCTGAAATATCAAGAAGCGCTAAGGCCGCAATTTTTTGTTGCTCAACAATATCACGAACACGCACCATCCTCCCGGCCAAGGATTTGGAAAATTGATTTGTTCTTCATATTCGGGGAAGTTATACCGTGCCCCCTCCAATTGGTCTGGGTGGATATAAATTGGTGTTCCAAGGCGTGTTGATGCGGACTCTGTTAACATTCCCGCGATATTATGAAATGGTGTGATTCAATGAAATCCAAAATGGCCCCAACCAGTATAATAAGCACCATTAATAACACCTGTCTTACCATTTATTTCTTCATCCTGTGCTATGTGGGCACCATACCAATCCATTTCTCGCCAAACGAGCGGATCACCCGCAGGACGGATCGGTTCAGCATAAGGAGGTACATAAAGTCTCGCGCTATATGCTCCCATTTGATGATGATCTATATAGCTTTGCGGGTTCCATTCTGTGAACAGTATTTCTGCCCCATACTTTGAGGATACCATGTTAGTTGCAAATGCGTCTCGGTTGGTATCATGCCCGATATATTTATGATATAGCCACGGTAGTGGCGAAGTTTCATATTCCGTCCCAACATTAATGTTATACCAATCAACAACCATTTTTTGACCATCAGGATTAAAGGCAGGGATAAAAATTGATAGCGTTTCATTTAAGATGCGCATCATATCTTCATCATTACGGGTCAACATATCATGGACGGTTTCAGCCGCAGTTTGTGGCGCTGCAACCTCATTTGAATGAATACCAAAACTTTGTACAACAATCGCTACACTATTTTCGACTGCTTCATCAATTTCTGACATCGAAATGCCACGAGGATCAACAAGCTTATCGTTATAAGCCTTTATTTCATCAAGGCGTGCTAAGTTTTCAGGCGTTGAAATATAAAGCGCCAAGAATGGATACCCCATTTCTGTGGCACCCATATTAACAACTTTTATGCGGTCACTCTGTTCATCAACCAAGTTATAATATTCGACAAGCTTGACCCATTCTG
Source organism: Kordiimonadaceae bacterium UBA4441 (assembly GCA_002390425.1). GTDB lineage: Bacteria > Pseudomonadota > Alphaproteobacteria > Sphingomonadales > Emcibacteraceae > Pseudemcibacter. The sequence goes on from DGPL01000059.1 coordinate 9,622, forward strand.
CAAGCTTTCTGTCTTCGCCCATTCTAAAACCGAAGAATTCTTCTGGGCTCGTAACATTTTGCGCATTTGCGGAAAAACTAATCATAAAAAAGAAAGTTATGATGAATATATTTTTGAATAAATCAGTCATGATGTTTCCCCATCCTTTTCAATTTAACTTGTAATGTCATTAATTGCCGCGGCTAGTTTATCGGCATCTTCTCTTGAATTATATAGTGATGGGCTGACCCTTATAGCACCACCATTGGCTAAACCACCGATTGCAACCGTAAAGACACCGTATTTCTCATGAAGGGTCTTCATTAGTTCAGCATTATCTTCATAGGACGTTCTCCCTTTTATCCTGAATGATGTGATAGCAGCATGCATTGTTTCATCATCAGGGGTAAGAATCTCGACCATTTTATTATCACGCACTTGTCCAACCCATTGATTTCTAATCGCTCTCACACGCCCTTCAATGTTTTTCTGACCAATATTCTCCCTAAAATCAAGAGCATCTGGGACGGTTAAGACGGATGCGAAGTTTACCGTGCCTGTATGAATACGGGTTCTAACATTATCATTTTCCGGCCCCGCTTCGCCGCGAATTGGGTCAATATCAAGTACCCTGTTTTTCCTGATATAGAGCAACCCTACCCCAAGCGGAACACCGATCCATTTATGCATATTAAATCCGACAAAATCGACACCAAGGTCTTGGAAATCAAAATCAAATTGTCCCCAAGAATGCGCCGCATCAAGAAGTACATCAACACCACGTGCTTTCGACATCTCCGTAATTTCTTTAACCGGATTGATAATACCTGTCCGATTACTTACATGTGTTAGAAGTATCATTTTACATTTAGGATGATCATTAAGTGCTTTTTCATAAGCATCGATCATGTCCTGTTTCGAAGCCGGTTCTGGCGCGGCAATTTCAACCACATCCACGCCACGATATTTACGCAAATACCGCATTTCCGATTGCATACTGCCGTAATCTTGATCGGCATAAATAACGGTATCGCCTTCTTCAAGCTTGTTATATCCATTAATTAAACTCGACATAGCTTCGGTTGCGTTACGGGTTAAAACCAGTTCATCCGCACCTACGCCTAATTTTTTCGCGATCCGTTCAATGATTTTATTGTAATCTTGATTATATTCACGGCGAACATAATAAGTATTATTAGAATTCACAAAATGTGTATTGCGGATATAAGCCTGCGTCACTGGAATAGACATAATGCCCCAATACCCTGCTTCCATATTGGTGATTTTATTAGTCACATTATATTGGTTTCGAATGATTTTCCAAAAATCCTCATCATCCGGTGCACGCGATGTGTTTGCAAAGCTAACCATTGGTGATGCAACCATCGATGCTCCAGCGATTAAGGCAGATGAAGTGAGGAATTGACGTCTATCCATTTTTAATTATCCTAATTTACTATGCTATTTTACTGGCTATATCTTTAATTGCGACCGCAAGGGCACGCATATCGGCCTTTGAACTATAAAGACCCGGTGCCACGCGAATACCATTATATTCCGGTATCGGTGCCGTATTAATTTTATAATCATTAAGCAGCTGTCTGCCTAATGCTCTTGGGTCTTTATGGGCGTTGATCCTAAATGATGTCAGTCCGCAGTGCATACGTGGATCTTCTGGACTTAAAATATCCACCCGATCATCATCAATGAACTCTTTTGTCCATTCATGGCGCAATGCGCGAAAACGTTTATCAATATGCTTAATACCAATATCATCGACAAAATGCAGTGCGTCTCTAACCGCCATTACAGCCGCCAAATTCATTGTGCCTGTTTGCGTGCGGGTATTAATATCATCATTGCCCGGTGCCCCTTTACTGCTTTTCGGATCAATATCAAGCATGCGGCGTTTCTTGATATACATTAGTCCCGTACCGAGTGGCGCACCAATCCATTTATGTAGATTGAACCCTACGAAATCAACACCCTGATCAACAAAATCATAATCCATTTGACCCCATGAATGGGCCATATCAACAATTACATCGACACCATATCCCCGAGCCATTGCCGTAATTTCTTTCACAGGTATAATCACACCCGTACGGTTTGCCATATGCGTAAGCAAGATCAATTTTGTATTCGGGTTCGATTTAATGGCTTGTTCAAAAAGATCAATTGATCCTTGGAAATCAACAGGGTCAGGCATCGTAAGCTGCACGACATTTGCCCCGCGAAAATGTTCTAAATGACGCATTTCAGCGGCCATACTATAATAGGCGGCATCTGCATAAAGCACCGTATCGCCCTTATTGATTTTATTATAACCGCTAATCAAAAGCTGCATGCTTTCCGTAGCACCACGGGTAAAAATTAACTCGTCCGATCTAACACCAAGTTTCTTTGCAAGCATGTCAATGATTTCAAGACGTTCCACATTATAATTTCGGGCCGTTGGATCCGCTGAACGACCATGACCAACATAATGAGAGCTATACATATTGATGAATTCCGTATGCTCTGCAAAAGCTTTTCTTACTGGTTCCGACATTATGCCCCAGTGTCCGGCATTTAAATTAATAAATTCGCCTGTCACTTTATATTGATCGATAATTGTCTGCCAATAAGCATCGCTGTCTTTATCCATCATGGCTTGTGCTTTTGCACTAATCGCACTGGTTGCCATTGATGCCCCTGCAAGTACGGCCGTTGATTTTAAAAATTTACGTCTATCCATTTTAAACTCTCCTTTTAATTAATTGCGTCTTATTTAATTGCGTCATTGTCCTTAATAAAATTCTGTTCTAATGCCGGGTCTGGCTTCATGATACTAACAATATACCCGACGAAGAATGAAAACAAGAATGCAGGCGGCATCGTTTCCATTGCGACAAAGTATGGCCCTATAATTGCCATCTCTGAAAATACAAATTTCGCGAGTATCGTCATTAGAAAACCCGCAATCATTGAACATATTGCACCATTGGCTGTAAACCCTTTCCAGAATAACGACATTATCACCATAGGGCAAAAAATTGCTGCAATCCCGGACCAACCAAATATAACGAACCAAAATATTGTCCTTGTCGGTGAAAGATAGGAAACAATTAAGGCTATCACCAATGCCAATATTGCAAAAGCGACCGTTAACCAACGCGACACGCTTGCCGATTTTTCACCGTCAAGTTCTGCGTTAAAAACTTTACGGTATAAATCATGGGTTATTGAACCCGCGGCAACAATCAACAATGATGAAATCGTTGACATGATTGCAGAAAGAACCGCAGCCACATAAAGCCCCACTAATATCGCCGGAAACACATATTCGACCATTGTCGGCAATACATTTTGCGCACCATTGCCAAGGACATCGGTCGGGTCGGTGCCAACTTCCGTGAATAAATAACGTCCCAATACACCAATGCTAACCGCCGCCGCATCAACAAGAAAAGTAAACATAAGGGCAACCCAGCGCCCTCTTTTGATTTCTTCGACACTTTTTATGGATAAGAAACGCGCGAAAACCTGTGGCGACCCTAAAAATCCAAGGCCAATGAGCATCATGCCAAGAACAATGGCAAAATTCATCGATGTTAAACCGCCATTGCCCCATATATTCACAAGACCAGGATCAATGGATTGAAGCGTGTCGTATACATGATCCGTTGGCCCGAGCATTAAATATGCCGTTAAAGGAAGTGCAACAAGGCTTAAAACCATCACAACGCCTTGGAACATATCGGTCCATGCCACAGCAACAAAGCCACCAATAACGCTATAAGCCACAACAATTAAAAAACCAACGGCGGCACCAACCCGATAATCCCAATCCAGAAAACGTTCAAATGCCGACCCGGTAGCATCAATTTGTGCACTTATATAAATCAAGATGAATATTGCGAGCGATACTGAAGCCACTATTCTTAAGGTATGGGTGTTCGTTTTAAAGCGACTAACGAGATAATCAGTCATCGTGATACTGTCATAATGATCAGTGAATTTTTTATATTTTTCAGCCATATAAAACCACGCAATAGCAACGCCAATCATTTCACCGACGACAATCCAATAAGCGCTAAAACCAACCATAGCCCCCATGCCAGTTACTCCAAGTAATAGCCAGGAACTTTCACCCGTGGCTTGCGCTGAAAATGCAGCAACCCAGTAACCAAGTTTTTTATTTCCAGTGATATACCCTTTGATATTGTGAACCCGTTTTGCGGCAAAGATACTTAATCCCACTAAAACAGCCAGATACAATACAAGCATCGAATATTTTTCAATCATCACGTCCCACCCTAAATATTAAGGTTTCCCTATTTTTTGGTTTTATTTTTATGAATAGTACCCTAGCATCATTTTTAAGAATTTATAGAAAAAACATATGCTTTCATCATAATCCATTCAAAGGGGAATACCATTGAGCCAAGAACAAATCAGCATCGTTGTTATTCTGGTCGGGATGTTTTACTTTTTTCTTATGGGGTAAATGGCGATATGATGTCGTTGCCTTCAGTGCGTTAATGGTGAGCGTCATGGCGGGTGTCATCGATCCTGAGCAAGCATTCAACGGCTTTTCTCATCCGGCGGTAATCACCGTTGCGGCCGTCCTAGTAATCAGCAGCGGACTCGCCGTATCCGGCGTTATCGACCGTATTGCACATATTGTTGTCCCTCCCCTTAAAAATTTGTTTTTTCAGATTTCTATTATGTCAAGCTTCTCTGCACTTCTTTCCGCAATGATGAATAATGTGGCGGCATTGGCTTTTCTGATGCCAGCAACAATCGATAGCGCGAAAAAGGTTAAACGCTCACCCGCACTTCTTTTAATGCCGCTTTCTTTCGGTTAGATCCTTGGTGGGCTTATTACGCTTATTGGGACACCACCAAATATCGTTATCGCCCATTACCGTGAAACTGTAGCGGGCGAGCCATTTTCGATGTTTGATTTCTCACCCGTTGGATTAGTAGTGGCTGTGGTTGGTATTTTTTTCCTTGGCACAATTGGTTGGCGTTTCCTACCAAAAGACAGACTGGCAAAATCCGCCACAGATGATTTATATGATATCGATGATTATGTCGCTGAATGCAGTATTCCCCAAGGGTCAGCAGCCGTTGGAAAAACCGTAAAAGAAATTGATGACGTCGCAGAAACTTGTGATGTGAGACTTGTGGGTTTAATTAGAAATGGCAAACGCATATTACGCCTGTACCCCGTCAAAGCTTATGAG
>DGPL01000015.1 GCA_002390425.1 Kordiimonadaceae bacterium UBA4441
AGAAAAGGTAATATTTTTAATACCCACACCTTCTATCTCTGCCAATAAAGCTGCTAGTTTCTTTTCTCCCTCTCGACGACTACTATAAAGGTGACTATGTTCTAGAGCTTCCATAATAGCCTCACGCGCTGTTTTGGAAACGCCATATGGGTTTTCGTTTGAACTTAGCCTTAATGGAGTATCTTTGGATGGTATGAAGCCAGGAACGGTCATATCTTGAGCGTTTGCTCGACTACCCGCAATCATCGCAATTGCAACTGCTGAGCTTCCCTTTAACCAGTCTCTTCTTGAAATATCTCTATTCATTATTAAATTCCCATTTCATGTGTTTAAAAATATCTATTTAAAACCTTAAACCATTTTAGGGGTTAACACAAAAACAAATATCGTGAGTGTCTGCTTTGGGTCGAAAGCAGACGTTCAAAAACTTTCTATACTTCTAACATTTCAAAAATTACACGACCGCTTGTTTTATCTGTTATTTCGGCAATAGCGAGTGGCGCTTCACGTTCATCCATTTTAAGCACCCATTCAATTGCTGCACCATATTCTTTTTCAAGCGTTAGAACATTATAGCTTTCAAGTAATTTTTCAATTAATCCTTGGTGGCTATATTCAGAAGTTCCCGTCACCATCACCTCTGGGATTTTCTCACCTGTTTTAAGCTCTTCTAGGCCATGGTTTAAAGTGCCACCATATGCACGCACTAAACCGCCCGTACCGAGCTTAATACCCCCAAAATAACGTGTCACCACGGCAGTGATTTCACCAATACCAGATCCCACCAAAACATTAAGCATTGGTTTTCCCACCGTTCCATTTGGTTCCCCATCATCAGAAAACCCAAGCACTTGACTATCCGTAGGCGCACCCGCGACATAGGCCCAACAATTATGACCAGCGTCCGAATATTTTTCTTTAATCTCAGAAATAAATGCGCGCGCGCATTCAACATCAGGCGTATGCTTTACATGCGCAATGAAACGACTTCTTTTTATCACTTCTTGATAAAAAACTTGCGTTTTCGGAATTTGATATGATGTTTTCGTCATGTGCATTCATTAGCACACAAACCTCAGTATTTAAACCGCTTTGACATCTTTAAACTTAAACGGAAGCTCAATACAAGTATCCTTAGGTGTAATCACACGTGCATAAGGAATTTTGACGCTGACAGTCGTAAATCTACCAATCTCACTTTCGATTTTAATTTCGCCGTCATGCATTTCCACGAAAGCCTTAACCAACGAAAGACCAAGCCCCGTACCGACTTCTGTCTTATTATAGCTGGTTTCAATTTGGTGGAATGGCTCAAGAACATCATCGATCTTATCGCGTGCAATACCAATACTGTTATCAGTAACACTCACAATAATATCACCAAGTGGGGATACAGTAATATCGATTTTAATTTGCCCAAGTGCCAACGAGAATTTCACCGCATTAGAAAGTAAGTTCGTCATAATTTGCTGCATCATACGCTCATCCGCCATAATGAATGGTAAATCATCGCGTGCATTCAATGAAATTGCGATATCTTTTTCTTTGGCTTGATTAGTGAGAAGCCTAATTGAAGTTTCACAAATTTCAATAAGATCAACATCATCCTCATAAAAACGCATTTTACCCGCTTCAACTTTAGAAAGGCCAAGTATATCATTGATAATACTTAATAAATGACGGCCACTATCACGGATATCAACGGCATATTCATGAGTTTTATCTCGGCTAAATTTATCTAGTTTTTCATTGGCTAAAATTTCCGAAAACCCGATAATCGCATTTAAAGGTGTTCTTAATTCATGGGACATATTCGCAAGAAAATCTGATTTTGCGGAATTAGCAACTTCGGCCTGTTCAATCGCCTTTTCAAGTTCTTCTTTAATACGGGTGCGTTCCTTGTTGTATTCAATCACACGTCTTAGCTCAAATTCTAATGCGGCAAACTCGTCGTTTTTATAAGATATTATTTCATCTACCTTTTTACCTTCGACGATATTCTTCATTGCTTGCGAGAAATATTCTATTCTCTTGAATAAATTCGTTTCTAGAAATGAAGCACCAATAATCCAGACGACAATAATACAGATGACAGCAATAACAATGGTAAGATACTTCAAATCATCTGATTTTGCCAAAATACCGTCATCGCTTGCATATGCAAGAATGCGAACAAAATAGTCCTTATCATAAGGCAGATTAATTGCGAGAGCTTCTATATTCGAAATATCTAAGGTTGTGATTTCTTCTCCGGGCGAGGAAGTGATCAGTTTTTCATTAAAAAAGAGCTCATCATTTTGACCGCGCACTTCAATATCAGACTGCAGTAATGCTGATGAGCCCAATAACACATCCCAAACCGTAGAGACGACTACAAGCGTGTTTTGATAATTTGTGTCTTCAAGAGGGTAAGCCATTATGAATTTTGGCTCAATCGCCAAGTCAGCTTTATATGTTCCCCTCGGGAGATACTTTTCACCATTAGACAAGGCACTTTGGTCTTCTAAAACAGACTTTATGACCCCAGGTGCAAAATTTAAATTTCCATATGACGCTTTCATATTATTCTTAGCATCAAATACAGCTAATCCAACAACAGTAATTGTATTTTTTACAATAAAGGTTTCTTCCATAAGATTTTCAAGATATGCGCTTAGTTGAGAAACATTGCCAGAATTAACAACTGACGTAAATTCTTCATCATGCGCAATTAAGTCAGAGATTAAAACACTATTGTCAACCTGCACATTTGTTGTTGAATTAATGATCATTGAACGAAGAATTTCTTCCTTATTCTTACGATCATTCTCAATAACAAAATCAGAATAATTTTCTATGCTAAATATATGCACCATTAACGGTACAATCGCTATGAATAGCATCACGCTAATCAATAACGTTTTTAAGTTAAACCCCCATTTATTTAGATCAACTTTTAAAATACTCTCAACCTCCGCAATCGAATAATGAATATATTCAAAATCTGATTAACTCGTTACTTGCCCATAATGGGTAAGAAAGTATCTTAAAATATCTAATAAAGGATTAATTAACCTGTAAAAAATCAATTATTGAATGGAAATTATGATTGCTTAGCTAATAATGCTAAAATTTTGGCCCGAACGAGAGGTTCCTTGGTTAAGTTCAATCCCGCCTTGATAAGCTTTTTGTACTGATATTGTTGGAGTTTCACCAAAATCATTTATATCAAACGATTTATTTTCACTATCGCCGTTTTCCTCTTCTTTTCTCTGACTTAATAGCTCTGCTCTTGCTTGGTTTCGTGTTGTAACCGCAGTAGCAGCAACTTTTCTGTCTTGTGAAGATGGCTCAGCTGGCGCTAGTGCGGCGGCAATAACAACATCCATTTTTGCAATGGTCGCTTCAGGATCCCCGTCTATGGGCAAAGCATCTATTTGTACTTCACCACTTGACGCATATCTTTGATTATCAGGGCCAACAGTATAACTATAAGTAGGGTTGCTCGCAGATTGACCACCAGCATTCTTATGCGCCATTTCATGCGCGCGAACTTCTTTATCAATTTTCTTTAATTCATCGACTTGCTTTTGCTCGCCTTCAGTAAGCTCGCCAATTTTATTACTTTTCTTTGGAGTTTCTGCGATATTATCAAGCGACACTTTTCCTTTTTCGACTTGAGCATTCGTTCTCACTGTCGAATTCGGAATTGAAATTAACGGTCCTGATATCATTTCAATCATGATTGAATATTAAACTATTTTCATTAATCATCCATTAAAAAATAGCTTATATTTTATCAATTAATGATCAAAAACCCCTTTGACCCCCTGAGTTTTCTGATCCCTCACTCATACGTCTACGGTCAACATCTCTTCTTCGATCATCGCCTCTTCTTCTATACGAACGCTCAGGTGGGTTTTTATAGCGCTCAAGAATAGCCGTACGCTCTTCAAGAGGTAGTTTTTCAAGAACCTGTATCATCACATTTTGACTTTCTACGACCATTGAATGATATTTGTTACGATATTCTTCCATGGCAAGGCGGAATTTTTCAGGATCAAACTGTTCCTCTGCAATAATATCCATAATAGCACCACGTTGAGCCATAATTTCACGGTAAATCGGAATAAGATCTGAACGTTTGCTTTTCATTGTAACATAAAATTCACGCTTACCGCTGCGCGGAAAAGGTTCCACAATTTTTGAAATAGAATTATCAAATGAAAGACGCGTCATCCGGATTTCTTTGGCTTTATGCCCTGCGTAAAGAAAACCAATCGCAAAAAAGTTAAGCGCAAGTGATAAAAGCATCACGACACTTATCCAATTCATTTTAAACGATAAATTTCTCATTGTACGTCTTCCTCAACAAAAATAAATTCTTCAACATCTAAAAGCGTATCTACATTTTCTTCTAAATTAATACCGTCTTCCGCAACTTCATAAGTAAGAAAATCCATTTCTGCAATTTCATCTTCGGCCAGCGCACTGGATCCTGCACTACCCATATAAAGTCCAAGAACACATGCTGCCGTAAGTCCGGACAGTCGAGGAACAAGAAATAAAAACCAATCACTTAGTTTCGTTGGTAAATGAAATCCTTGATCCTGCTCAACGGTGCGCGGAATTGCCATAATACTATCCACCAAAGCCCGACTTGGTTCTGGGCTATAAGTTTTGGCGTATTCATCCAAATAATCGTTTAATTTATTTTCATTCATTTTCTGTTCTCCTTAGGCTCAACCAATCTCTTTTAAAAGCTGGTCTCTTTCAGCGCCTAAAATTTCTGCTAATTTGCGTCTTCCTCTTACTAAATAAGATTCTAACGCATTTAAGCTCACTTCCATTACTTCTGCCGCTTCTTTATTTGAAAGACCTTGAAAATAACACAGCATAATGGCTGTACTTTGCCTTTGTGGCAATAATTCAAGTACCTTTTTAATCTGCGCTGAACGCTGATCTACGGCTATTATATTTTCGGCTCCCGTATCAGATGACGGGATATTTTCTAATATTTCCACATTTTCTTGCGGTTTTCTTTTTCGGCAAACGTCATAACATAAATTTGTTACTACCCTATAAAACCAAGTGGTAAATTTGGTTTTTCTTGCAGGATCCCATTTGGCGGCATGCTTCCATACTCTTATAAAGGCTTCCTGCATCACTTCTTCACCTTCCGCAGAATTACCAAGAAGTTTTGTCGCGTATCCAAGGTTGAGCGATAGGTGACGATCAACAAGCATTCCATATGCTGTCTGATCACCTTCACCGATACGTAGCATCAAATCTTCGTCGGTTATCGCATCTGTACCCATATAGGCACCACCATTTTGTTAACGTTCAACCTATTATACGCATAATGTTTAAAAACCCTGCATAAAAAGTTGCCCAATAGACCCCTGCCAGATTTTTTGCTAGTTTATAAAAATTATGAGGGAAAATTTAATTGCTTGAATTTATTTTTGATACTGTTTTTGATTTCTTATCTGCTTGGGACATGATTGGTCTTTTGTTGATGGGACGGTTTTCATCATCATTGGTTTGTTATTTATCGGATATGAAGTTTATTGGCGCATAAATCTGAAACAGTGAATGGTGTTATTTCAGCGGTTATACAAGATGGCAAATATTATTATTCCGTCTTCAAATATAAAACACGCATTGGTGAAACTTATGAAAAAGAAAGCTCATTAGGATCCAATTCAATAATAAGCAGACTACCCGGTACAAAGCTTAAGATATTAATTATGCCAGATAATCCAGAAAAAATTAGAAGACCAACATACGTTTGGCTACTGTTTGGAATTACCTTTTTCTTGCCTGGATTATTTATTATGAATTTGGCCCTTAAGAAATTCGAATTCAATTATATAATCGCTTTATTTATTTTGGCCGCGCTTCTTTTTGGCGGTGAAAAAGTTCACAAATTTTATAAAAAAGTAACCAAAAGCAAATTTGATAGAGAACTCCTATCAGAATTTTGGAAAGATATAAAAAGCGGCAAAAAACCAACTTCTAAACCCCTTGAAATAAAGGGAAAAATTCTTCAAAACCATGAAATTATTAAAAAAGCACGAGAGCATTTAAAATATAGCAAAATAATGGCATTGGTTTTTTTCTTGATGTCCCTTGGCTTAGGTTATTGGGGATATTATAGTGGTCAAGAAATGATGGATATGATGGAAAACGGAATAACCACTAGAGGCACCGTCATCAGCATAGATGCGCGCAATAATTCCGAAGACGTTAGATATACATATTAAGCAATCGTGCGGTATACTGACAATAATGGCGACGCACATCAATTTACCGACAAAATCGGATCAAGCACACCACTTTATAATAGAAATGATAGTGTTGACGTGCTTTATGATCCACTTTCACCTGAAACAGCAATTATTGACCGCGGTATATTTAATTGGGGCATAAGTGCATTTGCAGTACTACTTGCAATTGCTGCATTGTGGGGATCGTTTTTATTTTTTAACGCAAAAAAGCGCTTTGAAAAGCAGCTTTTACTTAATCAACTATCCAGGTTCGGCCTTGACGAATGAGCGCGTTGAAATCAGCCTTCTTCGCTGATTTTGCCGCATTCATTTGATTGTGAACCGCATCATTATAACTCTCTTCTGGGTTACAATAAATCACACCGCAAACGACCGGAAAATCCGGTGCCGTTAATTCCACAAGCATATGTGCCATCATTTTATTGGTTTCATCATGAACAAGGATATCATCTTCCTTTACGCCATTTTCACCAATCGTCACAATTTCAAGGGCAAATTTTTCAAGATTAAAAACAAGTCCCTTGTCTTTTTCTTTTCCGAAAATCATCCGCTCGCCATGCACTGCGTGAATTTGCGAATTAGCCGCCGTTTTCTTTTGTGTGAACTGATCAAATGTACCATCATTAAACACAATACAGTTTTGGAAAATTTCAACGAAAGATGCACCTTTATGATCTTTCGCCCGTTCAAGCGTAATTGGTAATGCTTTAAGTGCCGTGTCAATACCACGCGCAACAAACCGCGCCCCAGCCCCAAGTGCAAACGAACATGGCGAAAGCGGCAAATCAACGGACCCCATGGGTGTTGAAGGGGTTTTTGAACCTGGTTTCGATGTTGGTGAATATTGTCCTTTGGTCAGTCCATAAATTTCGTTATTAAATAACATGATCTGCATATCCACATTACGCCGAAGCACATGAAGCATATGATTACCACCAATACTAAGACCGTCACCGTCACCCGTTACCAACCAAACGTCAAGATCAGGGTTTGCAAGCTTAACACCCGTTGCCACCGCTGGCGCACGGCCATGGATCGTATGGAACCCATAAGTTTCAACATAATATGGAAAACGTGATGAACAGCCGATACCGGAGACGAAAACCGTATTTTCCGGTGTTGCACCAATATTCGCAAGGGTCATTTGGACGCTTTTAAGAATAGCATAATCACCACAACCCGGGCACCAGCGCACTTCTTGGTCGGTTTCAAAATCTTTAAAAGTCAATTTTTTAACGTCAGTTTGTTCATTCATGACGCATCTCCTGCTTGTTCGCGGATACAATCTAAAATCTCTGTAATTTTAAATGGCTGTCCAGTCACTTTAGTTAATGAATAAGCATCAAGCAAATATTCCGCTCTAAGGAGCTTATTCATTTGCCCTTTATTCATTTCTGCAACGATAACCTTGTCATAACTCTTAAGTAAACGTTCAAGGTTACGCGGTAATGGCCAAATATTACCAATATGTATGTGTGATACATCAATGTTTTCTGCACGGGCACGTTTTACGGCTTGATGAATTGCACCTCTGGTTGATCCCCATCCAACAACCGCAAGCTTTCCGCCTTCTGTTCCAAGTGATACGGATTGTTCCGGCATATCATTTGCAATATTCGCAATTTTTTCAGCACGGGTATCTGTCATCAATTGGTGGTTTTTTGGATCATATGAAATATGTCCACTATCATAATCTTTTTCGATACCGCCAATACGGTGCAGCAAACCTGGCGTACCCGGTTTAACCCAAGGACGCGCCAATGTTTCTGGATCACGTTTAAAGGGATGGAAATCTTCCGTATCCGTGTGATGTTTTACAGGAAATTTTTCAAGCTTATTAATATCCGGTAATTTCCATGGTTCGGATGCGTTACCGATATAACCATCAGAAAGCACCATAACTGGTGTCATATATTTAGTCGCAATTCGAACCGCTTCAATACCAACATCAAAACAGTCTTGTGGATTTGATGTCGCAAGAACCACAATCGATGAATCGCCATTACGGCCCCATACCGCTTGGAATAAATCGGATTGTTCCGTTTTTGTCGGCAGACCGGTTGACGGCCCCGCACGCTGAACATCAACAACAATAAGCGGCAATTCCGTACTGATCGCAAGACCAATTGCCTCAGTCTTAAGCGCGATGCCAGGACCAGAACTTGATGTTACACCAAGGTTACCGGCAAAAGATGCACCAATTGCGCCACAAATGGCCGCAATCTCGTCTTCCGCTTGGAAGGTCATGACGCCAAATTCTTTTAATCCGGATAAAGTATGAAGCAATGTTGATGCTGGCGTAATTGGATATGAGCCAAGCATTAATGAAATGTCACCAAGTTGTGATCCCGCGACAAGCCCCCATGCAAGCGCCTGATTGCCGTTAACGGTGCGATATTCTCCGGCCTCTTCTACTTCATGCTTACCAATACTATAGCGACGCAGTTCACCGGACACTTCGACCGTTTCACCATATGCATGTCCCGCATTAACGGCCGCGATATTGGCTTTCGCCACATCGGGTATCTTTTTAAATTTTTGCTCTAACCAATCCGTGATCGGCTTACGGTCACGACCAAACATCCAAAGAACAAGCCCGAGTGTCCACATATTTTTAGAACGAAGGGCATCCTTTTTTCCAAGGCCAAATTCTTTAACGGATTCAAGCGTCATCTTGGTGATATCAAGTTTTTGAACCTGATATCCATCAAGGGTGTTATCTTCAAGCGGATTACTATCATAACCCGCTTTATCAAGGTTACGTTTATTAAAGGCCCCTTCATCAAGGATAATAATGCCACCTTCTTTTAATCCTGCAAGACTGACTTTAAGCGCGGCTGGGTTCATCGCAACCAATACGTCCGGCTCGTCGCCTGCCGTTGAAACTTCAACGGAACCAAAGTTTATTTGAAACGCACTAACACCGAATGTTGTGCCAACAGGGGCGCGAATTTCAGCCGGAAAATCGGGAAACGTAGATAAATCGCTTCCTTCGAGCGCGGTCACGACTGAAAATTGAGTTCCAGTAAGCTGCATTCCATCACCGGAATCACCGGCAAATCGGATACATACGGAATCCATTTCATCGAAATTTCCAGCAGGTGTTTGCTCGTTCATACTCTAGTCCTTATTCAGTAAAAATAACATGATCTATATATAGTTACTTTTTTCACAATTTCACGCATAAACTTGATGCATAAATTATTTGCTGTTCATTTAAACGAAAAACCATTATTTATCAACCAAAGTTCGCTTAATTTGCCACACATTTCTTTTTTAGAACATTACCATAAGTCATTATAAAATGTTAGAAGACAACCATAATAGCAAAATTTCACGTGAAATGTGGCAAATCGCCGTACCGGCCGTGCTTGCAAACCTTTCGACACCGCTTCTTGGTTTAAGCGATAGTTTTATTATGGGCCATATGCCTCATGAGCGATATTTGGCCGCGGTTGCCCTTGGGTCTATATTTTTTTCAATCCTTTATAACGGCGTTAATTTCCTTCGCATGGGCACTACTGGATTATCGGCGCAAGCTTACGGCCGCAGCGATGATTTATCCTTAAATCAACTGTTCATACGTGGATGCATCAGTGCCGCGATTATCGGTCTTTTATTCATTGGTTTACAGAACTTATTAGCGCATTTTTTCTTTATGTTTATGGCCGCGGAAGAAAGTGTCACGTCCCTCACCGCATTATATTTTTCCATTCGTATCTGGGGCGCACCATTTGCCTTAATGAATTATGTGGCCTCTGGTTGGCTTCTTGGCATTGGGCGGGCACGCGAAGTGCTTTATATCCATCTATACATGAATATAAGTAATATACTTTTGAATTTCTTGTTTGTTTATAGCTTCGATATGACAGCAGACGGTGTTGCCCTTGGCACCGTACTATCAGAAACAAGCGCTTTTGCGGTCGCCCTTTATTATGTATTACGAGAAAACAAACATAATTCAAAACTTCCGCTACTTGGGGCAGATACACTTACTCGCATTATGGAATTATCTGCGTTCAAGAAACTCTTTTCCTTAAACCGCGATATATTTATTCGCACCATGTGCTTAACATTGACACTTGCTAGCTTCACTTTGCTCGGCACCCGCTTTGGTACAGAAATTCTTGCGGCAAATGCCGTCCTAATGAATTTACAGCATATGACATCTTATGGCCTTGATGGTTTCGCGCAGGCCGCTGAAGTTTTGGTCGGTAAAGAAATCGGCCGCAAATCAAAAGTAAAGCTTCGCGCGGCCGTGATTATATCCAGTAAATATGCAATCCTTACCGCTCTTGTCTTTACACTCTTTTATTATTTCTTCGGTGAAATACTGATTAATGCGCTTACTAATATCGAAGTCATCCTCACCATTTCATCCGATTATTTGATTTGGGTAATCATATTACCAATCTTATCAATCTGGAGCTTCCAACTTGATGGTATTTTCATTGGCGCCACAGCCGGCAGCGACATGCGAAACGGCATGATTATATCCATGATTACTTATGTTGTCTGTATTTATACCCTATTGCCGCTCTATCAAAACCATGGCCTTTGGGCAGCCTATGCCATCTTCATTGTTATGCGCGCCTTAACCTTAGCCGTGAAATACCCATCCATAGAAAAACGCGCCATATAATATTTGAAAAACAACATTTTTCTCGCTATAATTTTCAAGTAATCAAATTTGGGGGAAATGATGCTCAAAAAAATCCTTATTTTTTCAATTTTACTCATGTCTTCTGCCTTTGCTGACGAAGCAGCGGATAAGGCAGAGTTTAAAAAACTTTATGCTGAGTTCAATGACCTATATGCAAATTCAGAAGATATAAAACCGATTATTGAGGTAGCCACAAAACTATATGAGATAGCGCCAAAAACGTATGGCAGATTTCATATGAATACGGCCGTTGTAACTTATAACCTTGCAGCGCTTTATGATGAGGCAGGAGGTACACACGCGAATTCTTCAGAAAGAAAAGCAGTAGAATTATATAAAAAATATTTTAAAATACTGGACCGTTTAAATACACCAAAAGACGCATCTTATCTTGAACAATACAAAAAGTTTGTCATAGCAGAGTTTAATAATTTTAACGTATCCTCAAATCATAAATACGCAGAAAATGCATTAAAATTAGCCTATTCAATCAACCTTTCAAGTTTAGAAATTGCCGATTTTGAATATTTAATCGCCTATCAAAGATTTATTACCGAAGAATACGAAAAAGCATTACATGATTTCATGAAGGCAAAAGATTATTACATTCATGTATATGGTGAGAACAATGCAAAGGTAGGACGAAGCATTCAATATATTGCAACAATAAATCTAAAGAATAATAATTTTGAAGTCGCTGAAGAAAATTACTTGAAAGCTATTGATATATATCAAAAAATGGAACCACAAATTTATAAAATGACTAATGATGCATTTCTAGGTTTGTCCAGCATTTATTTACAACAAAAAAGATTTGATGATATCGACACGCTTCGATTACATCTAATTGAAACAGGTGCATACGCTGATGATTTAGAGTATTTACCTATCGTAAGATTCAATCCATCCTATCCCTCGGTTGCAGCAGAAAATGGATAAGAAGGCTGGGCGTTAGTTTCTTTCACAGTAAATACTGAAGGAGAAACAGAAAATGTTATAATTTTAAAATCTTCCCATAAAATGTTTGAAAAAAATTCAGTGAAAGCAGCCGAAAAATATCGCTATGTTCCGCGTAAAGAAAACGGAAAAAGAGTGCTCGTTCATGATGTAAAAGTTAGAATTGAATACAAATTAGCTTCATAAACCTAAAAAATACTAATCCTAAATCAATCCGGCCAGCGGTGATGATGGATCGGCGTAAAGTTTCTTTGGCATTCGGCCACTTAAATAAGCGTCCCTGCCCGCTTTCACGGCATTATTCATCGCGCGCGCCATTCTAATGGGGTCTTTGGCTTCGGCGATCGCCGTGTTCATAAGTACCGCATCACACCCAAGTTCCATCGCCTGTGCCGCTTCGGATGCGGTTCCGACGCCCGCATCAACGAGCACGGGGACATTTGCCTGTTCCACGATAATACGGATACCAACAGGGTTTTGAATACCCAGTCCCGACCCAATTGGTGCGCCAAGCGGCATAATCGCGCAGCAGCCGATGTCTTCAAGAATTTTTGCCTGAATTGGGTCATCATTACAGTAAACCATAACCTGGAACCCTTCTTTGATAAGCGTCTTCGCCGCTTCAACGGTTTCCGGCATGTTTGGATAAAGCGTTTTTTGATCGCCAAGCACTTCAAGCTTCACCAGATCCCAACCGCCCGCTTCACGAGCAAGTCTTAATGTGCGCACCGCATCGTCCCCGGTGAAGCATCCTGCCGTGTTAGGAAGAAACGTATATTTTTTCGGATCCAAATAATCGACGAGCATCGGCTCACCCGGATTTGAGATATTAACGCGGCGCACAGCCACGGTGACAATTTCCGCACCCGATGCCTCAACGGCTAATTTTGTTTCATCAAAATCTTTATATTTACCCGTACCAACGATAAGGCGAGAATTATATTCTTTGCCCGCGATTGTTAATGTGTCGCTCATGTCTTTTTTAAATCCGTTTTATTATATCTTCAGCCACCACCAATGAAATGAACAATTTCTAAGTTATCACCATCACCAACCGTTACATCGCCAAATGTAGTTTTGGGAACGATTTCGCGGTTATGCTCAATGGCAACTTTGTCATGTTCAATTTCAAACTTTGACAATAATTCAAGAAGAGGTAAAGCCTCTTTTAAACTATGTGTGTCGCCGTTTATGGTTACATTTATCATCATTAATGCCTTTAATTTCATAATGACTGTTTTCAAATCACATTTAAAGTATTATATACATATCTAACGATAATAAGTCAGCAGGGAAATATGACAAAATCGATATTGGTGATTAATGGTCCCAATTTAAATCTTCTTGGGACGCGCGAACCAGAAATATATGGTGCTGAAACCCTTGACGATATCAAAGATAACATGACGGCTAAGGCTGGGAAACTAAAGTTATCCATCGATTTTCGTCAAAGCAATATCGAAGGTGATATCGTCAATTGGATACAAGAGGCCCGAGAAAACCATGATGCTATCGTGATTAATGCTGGTGCCCTCACCCATACATCGGTTGCGATAATGGATGCACTCCTTGCCGTTGACACACCCTGCGTCGAAGTACATTTATCAAATATTTTTAAACGCGAAGAATTCCGCCATCATTCCTATATATCATCCGCCGCTGTTGGGATGATCACCGGGTTTGGTGCGGTTGGATATTTAATGGCGGTTGACGCCGTTTCTGATATACTCTCTGAATAATTCAACACAAACCATAGTAAATAATAAAAGGATTACACATAATGGCAAAAATGCAAGTAGACACAAAGTTAATTCGTGAACTCGCTGATATGCTTAATGACACCGATTTATCTGAAATCGAAGTGGAAGACGGTGAACGTAAAATCAAATTATCACGAGGTGGATCTATGGTCAAAGTCGCCGCACCTGCGGCAGCACCAATGGCGGCACCTGCTGCTGCTCCTGCGGCAGAAGCGGAAGCACCCGCAGAGATTTCACCTGCCGATCATCCAGGAACAGTTTTCTCGCCAATGGTTGGTACTATATATACATCGCCTGATCCAACAGCGGACGTATTCATCAAAGTGGGTGATAAGGTTGCGGCTGGTCAAACAATCCTTATTGTTGAAGCAATGAAAGTGATGAACCAGATTCACGCTGCGAAAGCCGGAACGGTAAAATCTATCTTTGTTGAAAACGAGCAGCCGGTAGAATACGGCGAGCCACTCGTCATAATAGAATAATGGGTGTAAATAATGATTGAGAAAGTCCTAATCGCCAATCGCGGCGAAATTGCGCTACGAATACACCGGGCCTGTCATGAGATGGGCATTAAGACGGTTGCTGTTCATTCTACAGCAGATGAAAGTGCAATGCATGTTCGTCTCGCGGACGAAAGCGTATGCATCGGCCCACCACCATCGGTCGATAGTTATTTGAATATCCCGGCCATAATGTCAGCCGCCGCAATTACCGGTGCTGATGCCATCCATCCGGGTTATGGTTTCTTATCAGAAAGCGCAAAATTCGCAGAAATAATTGAAAAGCACGGCATTAAATTTATTGGCCCAACAGCGGATCATATTAATTTGATGGGTGATAAAATTTCAGCAAAAGATGCAGTCGCAAAAGCCGGCATTCCCATTGTTCCAGGATCAGAAGGGGAAGTCAGCGAATTTAAAGATGCAGCCATAGTCGCACAAGGAATTGGCTATCCAGTGATCGTGAAAGCGGCCTCAGGTGGTGGCGGTCGAGGAATGAAGATCGTCCATAACGAATCTGAACTTGAACTTGCGGTTAGCTCCGCGAAAAAAGAAGCTGCGGCTGCTTTTGGTGACGGTACTGTTTATCTTGAAAAATTCCTTACCACGCCGCGGCATATTGAAATACAAATTCTTGCAGATACCCATGGTAATGTTATACACCTTGGTGAGCGTGATTGCTCGCTTCAACGTCGCCATCAAAAAGTATTAGAAGAAAGTCCATCACCCGCCCTTAACGCAGAAGCACGTGATGCTATTGGCGAAGTTTGCCGTAAAGCGGTTAAAAAATTAGGGTATCGCGGCGCAGGAACCATTGAATTCCTTTATGAAAATGGTGAATTTTATTTCATTGAAATGAATACTCGTATCCAGGTTGAGCATCCGGTCACGGAAATGATAACCGGTATCGATTTGGTAAAAGAGCAAATACGTATCGCTGATGGTCTTGAACTTAAATATAAACAGGAAGATATTAAATTTTCCGGTCATGCCATTGAATGTCGTATTAATGCCGAAGATCCATATACATTTATGCCGTCTCCTGGACAGGTTAAAGATTATCATACGCCGGGTGGCCTTGATGTACGTGTCGAAAGCGCACTTTATGCGCGCTATCATATCCCGCCACATTATGACAGTATGATCGCAAAGCTCGTTGTTCATGGGAAAACCAGAAACGAATGTTTGATGCGTTTACGCCGTTCATTGGAAGAATATGTAATTGATGGCATTAAAACCACAATTCCACTTCATCAAAAAATCATTCGCGAAGATGATTTCATCAACGGCGATTATAATATCCATTGGCTTGAGAAATATTTAGAAAAACTTAATGCCGAATAATCGGATATTTTTATAAAAATTAATTAAGGAGGAGACTTATTTGTGAACATCACACCTGAGCTCCTCCTTAGTGCTTATATGAAGGGCATTTTTCCAATGGCGGAAAGTGCCGATAGCGATGATGTTTTTTGGGTTGATCCTGATGAACGCGGTATTTTCCCACTTGATCAATTCCATGTACCCAAAAAGTTAGCAAAAAAAATTAAGTCTGAACCCTTTAAAGTTCGAATTAATACAGCCTTTCAAGAGGTCATGTTAAAATGTGCTGAACCCACCGATAATGTTGATAGGCAAAACACTTGGATAAATAAAACGATACTTACCCGTTATAATGAACTTCATGAAATGGGATATGCTCATTCTGTTGAATGTTGGCAAGATCAAGATCTTGTTGGTGGCTTATATGGCGTTTCGCTTAATGGTGCCTTTTGCGGTGAAAGCATGTTTCACACGGTCACCGATGCCAGTAAAATAGCCCTCGTCTATCTTGTTGCGCGTTTAAAGGTTGGTGGATATAGATTGCTTGATACACAATTTGTGACAGATCAACTTAGTCAATTTGGGGCTATTGAAATTTCCAGAAAAGAATACCGTGCCCGTTTAAAAGAAGCGCTTCTCGTTGAGGATAGTAATTTTTATTCAATGTCAGAGGAGGCGGACGGGTCAACCATCTTACAATCGGTAACCCAAACATCATAAACCGCATGTTCAAGCGCAGAAATCGCAGGGCTTGATGCAAACATCCAACCTTTAAAAATTTCAGTCGCAACATTGGTTTGCCCATAATCAACCACTTCAATAAAAGCGACAGATTCAGGGGTTTCTTCCGGTGGGTTTGATTGGCAGCTACGCATAGTAATTTCCAACGTTCCAAATTTTACTTTTTCATCCCGACTGATTTGAATAGTCTCGAGCTTAGCTGTTATTTTATTTAATGCCCCAAGGGTTACAACTGGGACCTCTTGCGCGAGAGCACTGTTAATACCTAGTATAATAAATAATGATAATTTTTTTAATGTCCGGCTGAGCATAATGCTTACTCTTCTGCACTGCTTCCTGCAAAAGTACTTAGCAGGCCAAGAAGATCAACGGCGCCTTGCGTTTCGATGATTGTGTCACCATTTTCTAGCATCACATCACTGCCACCAGGATCAAGTACTAGGTAATTACCGCCAAGTAGTCCTTCGGATGTGATTTTTGCAAATGTATCTTCAGGAAGGTCAATAGATGAATCGATATTCATTTCAACAACGGCTTCATATGTTGTTTTATCAAGTTCACTGCCAACTATGGTACCAACTTTAATACCACTAATTTTAACTTCACCGCCTGTTACCAATCCATCAATTTTATCAAAATTTGCATAATAAGTTGCATCATACGTGGAACCGACACCAGCGTTACTGAATGCAAAATAAAGAAACCAGACTGTGATTAAAAGAACCACTGCGCCCATCATTGTCTCAACAACACTGTTTCTCATTTAGTCACTCCTGAATATTTATAAATCAATTACCGGGTGTCCAGGCTTCATAGTCACCCGTCGATGGTTTACGCACACCACCTTCTGTTAATGCACCACTTGGTGAATAGGCGTGAACTGTTCCTGTTTGATTAGGAAGATGTTCTTTTTCCCAGCTTTTCTTAGTACGCGGTTTTTCAAGTGGCGTATAATCAACGATTTTGTGAAGCCAAGCATGCCAGTCAGGCTCAATGCTAGACGCTTCGATTTCACCGTTCCAAATGACCCAACGTTTTTTACCGTCTTTAGAAGTATAATATTTATTGCCTTGGCTGTCTTCGCCAACATTTATACCTTTAAATTTTGTGTGGAGTAATGTGCCGATCGTTGCCACATGCCACCATGCGAAAATACGTTTAATTAAAGAAACCAACATAATCATCTCGTTTATTGTTAAATTGCTTATCCTTTCTATACCCCGAAGGGGGCATAAGAACAACCTTTAAAGCAATTCAAAGAACCACAATTTTATTTTTCTAGGGTACAATGATCTCAAAGCGTGACTATATTAAGGCATCACTTTCATGTTGCTCTCAAAAAAACCAATATTGCGTAAGCTTTTAACTAAAAGACACCTAAAAATACTAAAACCTCGGCGACTCATCAAAGCACTACATCTAGTTTATTAAATGTTAGTCAACCACAAAATCTATTAAAAATTGCTTTGTTGATACAACCATTTCCGTTACAATTCACATCAGTATCAATCATAAATATATAAAATAAATTCAGTGCCCTTTTAATAAGAATTTTAGATAAATTTTTAAGGCTCTGATTTTAAGGCGGAATAAAATGAAAATTCAACGTTGCTACACAAAAACAGATAAATCAGCTTATGAAGATATAGCTTTTAGAAGAGCAGATAGCGAGATTCGTAATCCTGATGGCGAAGTAATATTCGGTTTAAAAGGGTTCGAAATTCCAAAAGATTGGAGCCAAGTGGCATCAGATATCATTGCGCAAAAATATTTCCGTAAAGCCGGCGTCCCTTCTCGCCTTAAATCAGTTGAAGAAAAAGGCGTACCAAAATGGCTGTGGCGAAAAGAAGCCGACTTAGAAGCACTTGAAAAACTACCTGAAGGCGAAAGATACGGTCCAGAAAAAAGTGCGAAGCAAGTATTTAATCGTCTTGCGGGCACATGGACCTATTGGGGCTGGAAAGGTGGATATTTCAACGAAGAAAGAGATGCAAAAGCATTTTATGATGAATTAAGCTTCATGCTCGCCAGTCAAATGTGCGCACCTAATTCCCCGCAATGGTTTAATACTGGTCTCCATTGGGCATATGGTATTGATGGCCCCTCGCAAGGTCATTATTATGTTG
>DGPL01000020.1 GCA_002390425.1 Kordiimonadaceae bacterium UBA4441
CTCAAATCATTTGATGAAGGACAGGTATATAGAGAATGATAAAATTATACCCATATCTTACTTATGCAGGAGCATTGCCATTCATTTTTTGTGCAATGTGTTTGATAAGCGATGTAAATGTTATTCCAGTTCTAGGGGACACAGAAAAAGTTTTAAGTGTATATGGCTTGGTAATTGCTTCATTTATTGCAGGAGCACATTGGGGGCAACATCTCATTTTAAAAAATAATTGGAGTATGTATTTACCTATTTTTAGTAATATTAATGCATGTGTATTATGGGTCAGTTTTCTCACTTTTTCTTTTAAAATATTACTTCTTATTCTTGGGAGTAGCTTTTTAATATTATTATTGATCGATAAAAATTTATTCCAAAACGGCCTTATAAGCCGCAATTATTTTCATACACGTTGTTGGGTTACACTAACTGTTATTTCAACAATTATTATTTCAAGGGTTTACGCATGACTAATATATCCATCAATGGGCTAGGTCTATCTGTTCTCACAGCTGCCAACATATTAAAAACTCTTAATTCTAGATTTTGGATCGGTCAAATATAGCTATTTATTCGATGAAGGTTTCGATAATCACTTGAAACCAATCTTGACGACGAATAGCAGATGCTACTTTCTGTAAAATCATTTAATTATCAACTGAATTTTAAGAGTTTAAAATGAATGATTACATTGGTCAAAATGCTAATGCCCAAATGTCCGCTTTGGGTCGCGCCCTTTGACTTGATACGTGCTATTCGATCTTTCAATACAATGCAGAAAGTCGTTTCTAATCATATTGAGCAGCGTATTACAGCCTTAACCGCACTCAGTCATGATATTCGCACGCCCTTAACTTCCTTAAGAATAAAAGCAGAGCTTATCGATGAAAGTTCATTAAAAGATGGAATAATTTCATCCGTGGAAAAAATGGAAAATCTTACGAGCTCTGTTATAGATTTCCTCAAGGGCAGTGATACCCTTATTCAGAAAAAACAAACCGACCTTAAAAAGCTAATTGAAACTGAATGCATCGAACGTCAAGAACTAGGTAATCCTGTTATTATAAATGCTTTGGATGATATAATTGTAAATTGTGACCCTGACGCCATCAATCGTGCCTTGCAAAATTTAATTGATAACGCGCTCAAATATGGCAAGAGCGCAACTATATCACTTTCTCATGATGACGATATGGCAGATATCATCGTCGAAGACAACGGTGAAGGGATTGATAAAAAACAGTTATCAAAAGTGCTCGAGCCATTTGAAAGGGTTGGCAAAGAGCGCGATAGTGAAAAAGGTGGATTTGGTCTTGGTCTTTCCATTGTCAATGATATAGCAAAAGCCCATAATGGATCCATTCAACTTAAAAATAAAATTGGTGGCGGCATTAGGGCAAGTTTAAAGATTGCATTAAAATAATTTTTATCTAAGCCCTAACCTCCCCCTTTTACACTCATTCAAATTGCTATACAGAACTAAATTTCCTATATTGTTTTTATCTTCACAATATCAAAGGCAAAAATGGCAGGTAACTTTTCAATTTTAGACTGGGGTCTTGTGGGGCTATATCTCATAATCCTTTTTTTAGTCGGATTATATTATGCTAGCAAAAAGAACCTAACGACACGTGATTATTTTCTTGGTAGCAACACTATGACCCCTTGGGTTGTGGCTATTTCAGTTATTGCGACAACCCAATCTGCGGCAACTTTTCTTGGTGGGCCAGACCAAGGATATCGCGGGGATTATACTTACCTCGCAGCGACTATGGCGTCCGTCATCGCTGCCATATTTGTGGCCAAAGTTTTAATACCCCGGTTTTATGCCTTAAATGCAACCACCGTATATGAATACCTTGGCGATCGATATGGTCAAGATGCGGTGAAAGCGGCAGGCGCTATGTATATTATTGGTCGTTTTTTTGCCAGTGGCGCGCGCCTCTATCTAGCGGCCATTGCCGTATCAATGATTTTATTTTCCACCATAAATGCCGGCAACATAATGATGTCATCCTTCATTATGGTCATGATTGGATTTATTGTCACATTCCTTGGCGGGATAAGATCAATCATATGGACTGATTTGTTGCAATTTTGCATTTATATTTTCTCTGCGGTCGCTATTTTATACTTTTTAATGACCACTATTCCTCTTAACACTCAAGAAATTTTTAATGCGTTAAAAAGCACCCCTGAAGGTGTGAATAAACTCCTTCTATTTAACTTTGACATAGACTTTCGTGCCCCATATTCCATGATTTCTATTTTCACGGGCCTGACGCTACTTTTCATTGCGAGCTTTGGGCTGGATCAAGATATTTCCCAAAGGCTTCTGACTTGCAAAGAGGATAACGAAGGTGGGAAAGCACTTATTATTTCAACGATTATGGCAATTCCGATCATCTGGTTATTCATAACGATCGGTCAGATGCTTTATGTCTTTTATGAACGTCCCGATTTAATGGGAAATCAATTAGATATGAAAGCTGCAGCCTTTGAAGGCGAGCAAGTGACCATTTTTATGTATTATATCTTAACGGAGTTGCCCACAGGATTAAAAGGGGTCGTTACAGTAGGCGTCATAGCCGCTGCCATTTCAACCATAAATTCTGGCCTTAATTCGATGGCTTCTGTTTTGGTGCAAGACTTCTATCGTCCATGGAAGCTTAAAAAAGAAACAAAGCCAGAGACACATTTTGTCCAAGCAGGACAAGTCGGAATGGGTATTGTCGGAATGATCCTTTTTGCCATGTCAGTCCTTTGTTATTACTGGCAACAATACTCTGGTTTGCCGCTAATTGACTTTGCACTTTCTTTAATGGTTTTTGCTTACTCAGGATTAATCGGTGTTTATTTTACGGCTATTTTTACTGATAGAGGGTCAACACGTTCCGTTATCTCTGCTCTTCTGGTTGGTTTTTTATGCACTCTTATTCAACAAAAATACTTTGTTGAAATGCTCTCACTTCCCGACTTTTTAGGATCAATAGCGTTTACATGGCAGTTATGCATTGGTAGCTTCGTATCTTTCCTTGTGTGTGTTGTAGGGAAAAAAAGAAGTAACAGCTGATCATTCATGTTATGTCAAAAATTTGTTATACTATAACAAATGTTTGACAGATTTCCACTCTGCTGTTATTTTCCGCTCACCAAACGGGGAACATATGAGAGGAAGAAAAATATGATACGATTATTTGATTTGGATTGGTATCTGGAAAATATAAGAATTCTTGGTGTCATTGCCATTTTGATTGGCGTAGGTACTTGGGTGATGGATCTTACAGGCGCAGTATATATCTGCCCGTTTTGTCGTGCACAAAGAACAGTTATTCTAATTTTAGGTATCTTTATGACAACGCCAGGCGCGAGCCACTTTATTTTAAAATATGCCACAAGCATTTTAGGTGTTTACGGGCTTATCGTTGCCAGTAATCAGCATTTCCGTGGCTGGGTCGCCATTCAAAGAGGCGAAAGAGGCCTTTGGGTAGAAAACTGGTGGATAGATTCCTGGATTCTTTCATTCTTTGCAATTTGCATCATTATTGCACAAGTCTGGATGATATTCTTACGCAAAAAATAAATTATAAAATTTCTAGAACATTTTCGGGAGGGCGGCCAATTCTGGCTTCGCCCTCTTTTATTACTATAGGTCGTTCAATTAGTTTCGGGTTGGCGATCATCCCTTCTATTAACTGGTCACGACTTAAAGTTTCATCATTTAAACCCGCAATTTTATATTCCGCTTCTTTTTTACGCATTAACTCTCTTGGCTCCAAGCCTAGGATATTGAGCAATTGATCCAATTCTGCAAAAGTTGGGACATCTTTCAAATACTCCCGAATGACAGGCGAGACACCATTTTCTTCTAATAGAGCCAGTGTCTGGCGAGATTTACTGCAGCGTGGATTATGAAAAATTTTCACGGTCATTGAATGTATCCTGATATTAAATGGTTTTCTTTTTATAAGCACCCTTCCCCCTTAAAGACAACAATAAAAAATCATTATATTTAGGTTAATAAGAATGATTATCATCATTGTTGACAATCATTCTTAATTGCATATAATAAGAATCAGTTAATTGGAGACACTGAAATGTATATTTGTGTATGCAACGGATTAAATGAGAATACGGTTCGTGAAGCTGCCCGTAAAAATAAAGGCAATCAAAGTGCCGTTAAAATATACCAAACACTTGGTGTAAAGCCACAATGCGGCATGTGTCTATGTGATGCGCAAAATATTTGCGATAACGAGCGAGAAGATAATCGCGTCTCTTAACATTCTACCTAAGAATGATTTTCACTTTTATAATCAATAACTTATCTTTCTTTTCGTTGACTTAGTCTGCCACTCCTATTAAACTTGCGTTCAAACTTCAAACATATCAGGAGCACAGTATGAAGGGTGATAAAAAAGTTATTGATTTCCTCAATAAAGTCCTAAAAAACGAACTAACCGCGATAAACCAGTATTTTTTACATAGCAGAATGCTTGGTGATTGGGGGTTTGAGGCCCTTGAGAAGCATGAATATAAAGAATCAATCGAAGAAATGGTACATGCGGATGACCTTATTAAACGTATTTTATTCTTAGAAGGCTTTCCGGGCCTTCAACAATTGGGCCGTTTACGTATCGGTGAGAATGTAACAGAAATATTTAAAGGCGACCTTGCACTAGAACATGATGCACATGTTGATTTAAAAGAAGCCATTGCTCATTGCGAAGAAGTGCGTGATTATGTTTCACGAGATCTTTTTGAGAAAATCCTTAATGATGAAGAAGAACATATCGATTGGTTAGAAACTAATCTCGCTCTTATCGATAAGGTCGGCGAGCAGAATTACCTGCAATCTCAAATGGGAAGTGCGGAAGGCTAATCTACCTTTATTTATGATCAATACCGATGGCTTCAGTAATATTACTGAGGCCATCTTTTTTTAGAAGCGCTATTAATTCACGATTAATAGTCGTGGCTAGACCAGGGCCATGATAGACAAGTGCTGAATATAACTGAACCAATGAGGCACCAGCTTTTATTTTCGCATAAGCCTCTTTCCCACTGCTGATACCGCCTACTCCAATCAAAGGGATTTTGCCTTTGGTAAGTTTATACATGTCAGATAAAACCTTAGTTGATAAATCGAACAAAGGTGCACCACTCAACCCACCAGCTTCTTCTTTTAATTCTGACTTCAGATCGTCGCGTGACAATGTCGTATTACTAACTATTAAGCCATCCATTTCATGCTTTAATATTATATCAGCTATATCTTCACACTCTGAACCATCTAAATCAGGTGCTATTTTTAAAATTAAAGGTGGCTTTTTATCTAAATCCGCCTTTTCTCTGACGGTCTTTAATTTGCTGAGCAATTCATCCAACGCTTCTTTACCCTGAAGTTTTCGTAGCCCCGGTGTATTGGGAGATGAGATGTTAATTGTAAAATAATCCGCAAGTCCGAGTACTTTTTCTAATCCAATCACGTAGTCATTAATCGGGTCATCACTTAATTTATTAGCGCCTATATTAGCGCCCACAATTCCATCACTTATTTTTCGATGTTTTAATTGATCGATATAATAAGCCAAACCCTTATTATTAAATCCTAAGCGATTAATGACGGCATCATCTTCGGGTAATCTAAATATGCGTGGTTTATCATTTCCTGGTTGCGCAAGTGGGGTAACGGTACCTGTTTCAACAAAACCAAACCCTTGTGAAAGCATTGGTCTATAAACTTCAGCGTTTTTATCAAAGCCCGCAGCCAATCCCACGGGGTTTGGAAAATTTAGGCCCCATAAGGTCTGGCTTAATATTCTGCTTCTTGGATCCGATAAAGGCGGAACTATGCCAGCTTTCAATGCCGCTATGGCTAAGCTATGTGCTTGCTCTGGTGAGAACATAAATAAAAACGGTTTTGCTAAACCATATAAATTCATCATTTTTCCTTTACTGAAACAATCATCGATTATCAGGAATTTCAGTGACTTTTATAACAGCATCTAAATTCAGTTCATCATATAAATGAGGAAATTTTTCACCATTTCGCGATATCTCCCATTTTAAAGCACCTTCTTTTAATAACGTCATATCAACGTCTAATAATAATAACCCTTTTTGTGATGCAAAGTGCTTCTTTAATGTTTCTTCGACCTGGTCTTTACTTGAAAAATGAATAAACCCATCTCTTAAATCATCTCTTGAGCCTTTATAACTTCCCAGCCGATTTGCTTCGTTCCATTCATCTGATGAACAAATTTTATATATTATATTTTCCAATTTTAGTATCTCTCATAAAAAAGCATGCCTTATCATAAAGAAAAAGCATGCTGATAATATATAATAGTTTTAATAATTTAACTTTCGTCTGAACCGATAGCTGAACTACCAACGGCTTTCACCATTTCAAATATTTTCTTTCTCACTGAAGGGTCAGTAATTTTATAATAGGCCCGCACTAATTCTAAAGTCTCTCTTCGTGATAATTTATCAACTTCAAAAACTTGCTTATTACCTTCGGCCATTCCATCGGCTTTTTGTGTGGTGTCCGTTGTCATTTCATCAAAGAAAAATGATACAGGAACATCTAATATTTTCGAAAGTTGAAACAAACGACTAGAACCTATTCGGTTAGCACCGCGTTCATATTTCTGAACTTGTTGAAAAGTTAATCCGAGCGCTTTACCCAACTTTTCCTGACTCATACCTAGCAATGTTCTTCTCAAACGCACTCGGGCACCTACGTGAATGTCTACTGGATCAGGTGATGATTTAACCATGCTCATAATAAAAATACCTTATTCATTTTGAATTTACTGATTACTCTGCAGCCTATACAGGGCTGACCACCCAAAAGTATGTTTTCTATTTAGTGTTACTCTGTTTTGACGTCAAGCTTTATCTTTCTGTGGGTGCCTTCTTCGTAATAGCACAATGTTTACGATAATAAGTGTAACACCTATACAAGTAAAAATCCACTCCTTCAAAAACGAATAGAGTGTTCTTTCTAATAGCTTCTGCGGCAAAGCGCCTTCAACAACACCACGCTTATTTAATCCTATTTGATCAACGATACGCCCATAAGGATCAATTATCGCCGAAATTCCTGTGCTCGCCGATCTAACCAGTGGTAATCCCTCTTCAATAGCGCGTACCCGGGTTTGTAATACGTGTTGATATGGACCTGTGCTTTCACCATACCAAGCGTCATTAGTAATATTTAATAACCAATCGGGCCTATTTTCCGGGTCTGTAACCTGTCCTGGAAAAATTATTTCATAACAAATTAAAACACCAACTGAGGGCATCCCATCTATATTTAAAGTCTTAATCCCCTCCCCATGTGAAAACCCTTGGCCACCAGTAAACATTTTATCAAGCCCAAGAGGTATCATAATATTTGTGATAAAAGATGGAATATATTCACCAAAGGGAACCAAATGACTTTTGTCATAAATCCCTTCAATATTACCTTCTTTATTAATCGCAATAAGGGAATTAAAGATCCTCGTTTGATCAGGATCTCTTTGTCGCCTCGGAAAACCTGTTAAAAGGATATCCTCTTCATTTAGGATGCTTGACATTACATCACGGCGGAGCGGCTCTTCAGAAATTGAATATATAACGGCCGTCTCAGGCCAAATAATAATGTCTTTATTTTCAGCTTTATTATCATCACTCATATCCATATGAGTGATGAGATTTTTGCTCCAGTTCTCATATGGCCATTTATCTTTTTGCTGAATATTAGCCTGAACCACTTTTAAATTAACTTGTTCAACATATTCAATTGTTTCTGGCAAGCGGCTTGATCCGAACGAATATAACCCAATGATGCCCAAAATCACTACGGGGGCGGATATAATACGCCAACGATTAAACAGCGCGAAAAATGCCAGAATACTTAATATTAAAGTTATGAGACCAAGACCATATATGCCCCAAATTGCCGTTGATTGAAGCATAATATCGGAGAAACCCCATATATATCCCATTAAATTCCAAGGGAACCCTGTAAATAACATTCCTCGGAGCCACTCAGAAAATGACCAAAGCACAATAAAACTGATTGAAATATTTAAAAGATTTTTACTTACCGTATGATTTCGATGAATATATTTAAGCACATAAGCAACCAACCCAGGAAAAAGTGAAAGATATATTGCGATAAATGTAACCATAATAGGTCCAACCCAATTGGGTATATCAGCTTCAACAATGACGCTATTACCTATCCAATAAAGGCCGGCAAAAAAATGACCAAAACCAAATGAAAAGCCTTTGTAAAAAGCATATTTAGGTTGGTCACTGATGATCGACATCAGCATAAATAAAGGATAACAAACAATCAAAAATGGAAATATATAAAAAGGGGCGAAAGAAAGTGCCGAAAGTGCACCTAATAGAATCATAAGTAATATTTTATTGCGGAAAGTCAGCTTTCCCAAATATTGAATAATATTCTCAAGGTTGAGTTTCGACATAGTCATAATTGTTATTTTCGTCTAACCAGAATATATTTTATATGTCTATTATCGCCTTCAATGATCTCAAAATTAATACCGTTATCATGGGCAACAACATCCCCTTTTTGCGGAATATGTCCGGCTAATGTAAATACTAACCCACCAAGAGTATCCACATCGTCGTCTTGGTCATCACTTAGAAAATCTAATCCTAATAAATCTTCTAATTCATTAATCGGTAGTCTTGCATCAACGTGAAGGTTCCCGTCAGGTAATTCACGCATCAATACGCCTTCCGCAATATCATGTTCGTCTTCGATATCACCAACAATTTGTTCAACCAAATCTTCAATTGTAACTAGACCATCCGTACCACCATATTCGTCAACAACAAGCGCCATATGAATATGCGTTTTTTGCATTTTAGTAAGCAAATCGATTAGCTTCATTGACGGTGGCACAAAAAGAATAGGCCTTTGAATTGATTTAACTGAACGGAATTTATCACCATCTTTATTCTTAGCAAAAACCCGAAAAGCATCCTTAATATGAACCATCGCTATGACTTCGTCTAAAGTATCGCGGTACACTGGCAGACGTGATGTGCTCGCGTCCACAAAAATATTCATCATATCATCAAAGGTTGCATTTTCTTCAAGCGCGACAATATCGGCACGCGGAACCATGACGTCATCTACTCTCATATCACCAAAGGATAGAGTATTCATAATAATAGATCGCTCTTCTTCGCCAAGCGTTCCTTCATCGGCCTCAATTTCTTCGATTACTTCTTCAAGGCTCACTTTAAGTTCATGATCAATATTAGAACGATTGAATAATTTTTTGAAGTTGTTCCAAAATCCATTTTCCGATTTTGAGGTCTCTTCTGGTTGTGATGTTGTCATCAGCTAACAATTAAGCCTTTCTTATCAATTTATCTTAAATACTATTTCATGCAGCATAAGGATCGTCAATACCGAGATTTTTTAAAAGTGAGGTTTCTAGTGCCTCCATTATCTCTGCATCATCATCATTTACGTGATCATACCCTAGCAAATGTAAAATACCGTGTATAATCAGATGCCGAAAATGATTTGATAAAGATATAGAAGCTTCCTGCGATTCTTTATTCATCGTTTCATATGCAATATAAATTTCCCCAAGAGAAAAAGGTCTATTCTTAGGTTTATTGCTATTCTTGAGATAATTATTGATTTCCTCTTCATCTAAACCACAAAAAGAAAGTACGTTAGTCGCCTTATCTTTCTCTCTATAATCATGATTTAATTGATGAATAAGATCATCTGAGCAGAGCACTACACTCACTTCGATATGAGAAAAATTAGATAGAGCACGCCCTTCTGAAACATGTTTAGTTATTTCAGCAATACAATTCTCTATTAAATTTTGATAATTTGGTAATTCTTGCGTCCAATCTTCACAATCAATTGATATATCTAATTGAACGTTATTTATTGACGCCATTAGCTTTTATGACTTTCTTTATCATCATATGCTTTAACAATCTTTCCAACTAATTTATGTCGAACCACATCGCTTGAATCAAAATGAATAAATGCGATATCTCGAATTTTACCGAGGGTATCCAGCGCATCTTTAAGTCCAGATTTACTACCGTCGGGTAAGTCAACTTGCGAAGGGTCACCACAAACTACCATATGACAATTTTGCCCAAAGCGTGTCAAAAACATCTTCATCTGCATTGGAGTTGTGTTTTGTGCTTCATCTAAAATAACAAAAGCATCCGACAAAGTACGACCACGCATAAACGCCAGTGGCGCAACTTCAATTTCTCCACGTTCTAATCGTTTTTCTGTTTGCTCCATAGAGATCATTTGACCTAGCGCATCATATAATGGTCTTAAATATGGATCGACTTTTTCTTTTAAGTCTCCCGGTAAAAATCCTAATTTCTCTCCAGCTTCTACGGCTGGTCTTGAAAGAATGATACGTTCCACTTTACCTTCTAAAAGATGTGAAACGGCCATGGCCACCGCCAAGAATGTTTTTCCGGTCCCCGCTGGTCCTAAACCAAAGGTCATATCTTTTTTTCTTAAGGCTTCGATATATTTTGATTGATTGGCTGAGCGCGGACGAATAGTCGTTTTTCGTGTGCGTATCACATTATCATCATTAAGCAATTCATCTCGCGGATTAACTTCACGAAGTGTTGGGCTATCCAACATCCCGACGAGCCTAATAGCGCCGTCAACATCTTCAATAGTAACTTCACCGCCCTCTTCAAGTCTTTGATGTAGACTTAAAAGCACATCTCTAGATAAATTACATGCTTCTTCAGGACCTTCAATTGATAATAAATTACCCTTGCCAGATAGTTCGCAGCCAAATTCATGCTCTATGCGTGCAAGATTGACATTATGTTCACCGTATAATGAGGGTAGGAGTAAATTATCTTCAAACTCTAAAACGCCGGATGTATAATTTTCAGTTGATTTTTGCTTCATTGAATAAATTTTACCTAAAAAAATTAAGCAAGTATACCTTCAATATAAAAAGTATTTGCCCCATTAATTTTAACATCTACAATTTTGCCTTGCAATTCTTCGACTTTATCTGCCCCCACCTTTACTTGAACGGCTTGCATATAAGGACTTCTTCCAAATACGGCATCTTCGGCTTTACCTTTTCCTTCTATCAGAACAGAAAGTGTTTTTCCAATGACACTATTATTAAAATCAGCTTGCTGTTGTTTTAATAAAGCTTGAAGCCTCGACAATCTTTCTGATTTAATATTCTCTTCAACCTGATCATCCATTTCTGCAGCGGGTGTTCCAGGGCGTGGACTATATTTAAAACTATAAGCTTGCGCATATTTAACGTCGCGAACAAG
Source organism: Kordiimonadaceae bacterium UBA4441 (assembly GCA_002390425.1). GTDB lineage: Bacteria > Pseudomonadota > Alphaproteobacteria > Sphingomonadales > Emcibacteraceae > Pseudemcibacter. The sequence goes on from DGPL01000020.1 coordinate 11,341, forward strand.
TTCCATTGTTTCTTTAAAATCTTCATCTGTTTCACCAGGAAAACCAACAATAAAATCACCTGATATAGCAATATCAGGACGTTCTTTTCTTAAATCCCTGATGATGTCTTTATAAGACGCACTATCATGCGTTCTATTCATCGCTTTTAAAATACGGTCTGAGCCTGCCTGCACTGGTAAATGAAGGTATGGCATACATTCTTTTAAATCTCCGTGGACTTTTAACAGCTCGTCCGTCATGTCATGAGGATGCGATGTTGTATAGCGGATGCGTTCAAAGCCGTCTATTTTGGCAAGCCTGCGGATTAATTGTGGTAATCTCCATTCTTCACCATTTTCAGAGACACCGTGAAATGCATTTACATTTTGTCCTAGTAAAGTGACCTCAACAACACCTGCTTTTGCTAACTTCTCGGCATCTTTTACTAGATCTTCAATGGATCTTGAAAATTCAGCACCACGTGTATACGGCACAACACAAAATGTGCAAAATTTATCACACCCTTCTTGTATTGTTAAAAAGGCAGTGGCTTTTTTCTTTACATCTTTCTTGGAAAGCTGATCAAATTTTTCGTCAACGGCTAATCCTGTATCTAAAATACGTGATTTTTCACCTTGAGATTTCAAAGAAAGTGACTGATTTACCATATCCGGTAAATTATGGTAAGTTTGTGGACCAAAAACCATATCAACGACGGGAGCGCGTTTCATAATTTCTGCGCCTTCCGCTTGAGCGACACAGCCCCCAACGGCAAGAACCATTTCTTCTCCGTCTTTTTTCTTTGTGTCTTTCATCTTGCGGATACGACCAATATCAGAATAAACTTTTTCGGCAGCTTTTTCACGAATATGACATGTATTTAATACCACAAGATCCGCATCTTCAGGCGTATCTGTTTCCATATATCCTTCGGGTGCCATAACATCTACCATGCGCTCGGTATCATAAACATTCATTTGGCAGCCATATGTTTTAATATATAATTTTTTCTTTTCCATAAGTCTTAATCATCCATGCGTCTTACACGATTTTCCATATGCTTTTCTATTGTACGTTGACAATATGTAGAGAGTTCTTTTCTTGTTTTAAAAAGATTTCTAGATACAGGTTCATTAAAATGCACCTCGACATCCACATTATTTATTTTAAGAAAATCTTTAAAATGCGGTCCAATTTCCATATCACCGTACCAAGCCACATTAGATCTATTCATTCTATTTGCTGGCATGCTGTTTATGCGGCGGTAAATAAGTGTAACGGGCTGGACCATTAGTTCTAACGGTCGTCCTTCTTCATCTGCCTGAGGATGAATGTAATTTTCCGTTACTCCAAATAGAGAACTTTTAAAGGGCAGAACTTTTCCACCATCTGACGTTGTTCCTTCAGGAAACAGTATTAAACTATCACCGTCTTTAATGCGGTCCTGCATTTCTTCACGCTGTAAATGCACTTCACTTCTTTTTTCCCGATCGATAAATATCGTTCTTTGTAATGTTGATAAGTATCCTAGAACTGGCCAATCGATCATATCTCTTTTAGCGACAAAACATCCTTTAATAACGTGTCCCAAAATTATGATATCTAAATAAGATACATGATTAGACACGAATAAAGTTGGTGAGCCTTCTAAGGCGTGCCCGAAGGTTTTTACATTGATATCTAGAGCATTACACATGGATTTATGAACCCAGTGCGGCCACGCTTTATAACCTGGCAATTTTAACTTTTTTAGTAAAATTGTCGGCGGTAAAAGCACACCTAAATAGACTGCAATTTTTAATAGTTTAATATACTTGCGCATTAAAACTCACCAATAAAACAAACACTGTGTAAGATACCCTACACAGTGTCGCCGTCTATAGCATCGAATTAAAAAAATAGCTAACATTCTATTTTTCAAATCATAATCTAATCTTTAATTTTGATACCGTAGAGTTCCATTCTATGATCGACTAATTTATATCCAAGCTTTTTAGCAATCTCAGCCTGAAGCTTTTCTATTTCATCATCAAGGAATTCAATTACTTCGCCACTTTCAATGTCTATCATATGATCATGATGCTCATCCGTTAAGAGTTCATACCGTGATCGACCATCACGAAAATCATGACGTTCTAGTATGTCCGCTTCTTCAAATAATCTGACTGTGCGATAAACGGTCGCAATGCTAATTTGATCATCTATTTCAGTTGATCTTTTATAAACTTCTTCCACATCAGGATGATCATCAGCATCTGAAAGGACGCGCGCAATGACCCGGCGTTGATCTGTCATGCGCATATTCTTTTCAATACATAATCTTTCTATTTCAGATGTCATCTTATTTTCCTGTTATTTTTCATCATTAAGCACGCGATTCATAACAATTGCGTCACTATTTCCACCATGCTTATTATGATAATACCCAGTGCGTCGTCCAATAATATCAAATGAACATTTTTTATAAAGTCCTAATGCGGCAACGTTATATTCACTAACTTCTAAAAATAACCACTTAATCGATTGACGTTGCAGATCTTTTATTACCCATTCTAAAAGTATGGTAGCATACCCATTTTTGCACTCGTTTGGCAATATACAAAATGTTATAATTTCCGCTTCATCCGTAACTTTTCGAATTAAAGCAAAGCCAATTGGCTGCTCATCACGTTTTATGAGATAACACATAGTACCAATAATAGTGAACATTTCTTTAAAAGCATCGGGCGTCCATTCATTCTCGGATAATTTTGAGAATGCTTTTGAATGTAGCTCGCTTATCAAAGCGCAAGCCTCAACATTCATTTTTACTATTTCTATATTTCCCTCATTCATCTTTTATATTAGGCATAATATTTTTTGAAGGTAATTTCGCATCCGGCGCCCTTAAATAGAGCGGTTTAACATGATCGCTATTAGTCTCTCTTTCTTTATAGTTGAGGGCTAATTGAGCTATTATTTCTGCAGTGGGGTTTTGAATTTTAGTGCTAAATTTAATTTCGCTATCAGTTAATATCGCACCTAATAATTCTGCACCGCTCCCGATAATAATTTTAATATTGTCATTAATTTTTTGGGGGATTAATTCAAGGGGAACAGCCTCTGCATCTGCCAAGGAAGAAATATTTGTCTTAACAATATCAAAGACCTGGAAATACAACTCCCCTCTTCGTGCATCAATCGCGACAGCAATTTGTCCAGAAAAATTTGCTTTTTCTAAAGCAAATTCATAAGCCAGTGCTTCCAATGATGTTACAGGAATAAGAGGTATATTTAATGCTAATGCCATACTCTTTGCCGCAGAAAGTCCTATACGTACACCTGCAAAAGTACCCGGACCAACCGTAACAACAATAGATGATAAATCAGACATAACGAGCTCAGCTTCTTTCATGCTTTCATCGACCATCGGCAGTAATCGTTCAACATGTCCGCGCGCTCTTACTTCTTTTTTCTTTGAAACGACTTTATCATCTTCGACTAAAGCGACAGAGCAAGCCCCTAAAGTCGTATCTAAAGCTAATAAATTTGTCATTATTTTTTATTTTTTCTTAATCAATATTTTTTATAAAAATACACTACATTTTCTGTTATAGTCCGTACAACGGAAAACATATAGTTTTTTAAACAAATACTGAGGTATCATTTGAAAAAAATATATTCTATCTTTTTTCTTCTAATCGTATATTTCACTATATCAGCAGAAGTATCGCTTGCTCAACAAGAGGACAGTGCTGTAATCATTATGTATCATCGCTTTGGTGAAAATAATTTCCCGACAACCAACGTCACACTTGATCAAATAGATCAACATATTTCTGAACTCATTAAAGATGAGTATAATGTAATACCATTAAGAGATGTAATAAAAGCATTTAAAGAACGGCGTGAATTACCTGAACGCACAATAGCGATTACGATTGATGATGGTTTTTTATCTGTTTATGAAGAAGCTTGGCCGCGATTTAAAAAAGCTGGCATCCCAATTACTGTTTTTATTTCAACCGAATCCGTTGATGATCAATATGAAACGTCAATGACATGGGATCAAATAAGAGAATTGGATAATGAAGAGTTGGTTGAGATTGGCCACCACGGCCACGCCCATGCTCATATGCCGGAATTAAGTCTCGAAGATGCAATAAAAGATATTGATATTGCAGACGAAATATTTCAAACGGAGTTGGGTTATATACCTGATATGTTTGCTTATCCATACGGCGAGTATTCTCCCGAATTAAGAGAATCACTAGAAGATAGAAATTATTTAGCAACTTTTGCACAGTTTTCAAGTACCGCGACCAGTTCAAGAGGGCTTAAAGAAATACCCCGGTTTGCTTTCAATGAAAATTATGCAGATATGAATCGATTTAAGCTGATCATTAATTCTAGAGCCTTAAAGGTTAAAGATATCCTGCCTCGCTCACCTAATTTGACAACTAACCCGCCCGTCATTGGATTTACTGTGGAAAGCAATGTCAGTAACTTAGCCAGTATAGGATGCTTCCCTTCACATATTAATGGTGCGGCGAAAGTCACATTGTTAGGCGAAACTAGAATTGAAATTCGGTTTGATGAACCATTCCCGCAAGGAAGAAGCCGGGTGAACTGCACTATGCCCGGACCAGATAACCGATGGTACTGGTTTGGAATGCCATTTTTTAATCTTAATAATTAAAAATTATTCTACTGGCTCAACGCTCTCAACTTCAGGAATATAATGTTTTAAAAGATTTTGTATGCCGTATTTCAAAGTAGCCGTAGAACTAGGACAACCTGAACAGGCGCCTTGCATTCTAAGATATACAACACCATCTTTAAAACCATGGTAAGTAATATCACCACCATCACGGGCCACAGCTGGACGAACCCGTGTTTCCAGTAATTCATTGATCTGTTCAACAATTTCAGGATCTGCACCATCATCAGCAATTTCTTGGGTAGCTTCACCCGTCATTATAGGAAGTCCAGCCGTATAATGTTCCATGATAGTACCAAGAATAGCAGGCTTCAAAGCATCCCAGTCCTGATCAGCATTTTCAACCGTGATAAAATCACTTCCGAAAAATACAGCCGATACCCCCTGTATTTTAAATAGAGCTTGAGCAAGCGGTGATTGTTCAGCATCATTTATGCTTTCAAAAAACATCGTACCATTTTCTAAAACCACCTCACCTGGAATAAATTTCAAAGTTGAAGGGTTTGGCGTTTGCACGGTCTGGATAAACATGTAAATTTCCTATCGCTATATCATTCTAGTTTTAAATAATTATAGTTTGCAGAATAATCAAGGCTAAAGGACTTATTTATTTTATGCGAATTTATCGATTTCTTCGTCAGTCATATTGCCCGGCACCACAAGCACTGGCATATGGAGTTCATTTAACAACACTTCACGAAAGCTTTTAATGAGCGGACCTGGGTCACCATCCACATTTGCACCAAGTACAAGCAGATGAATATCCCTGTCTTCAGCAATGATATTTGAAATAACTTCTTCTGGCTTCCCTTCGCGAATAACAGTTTCCGCATCAATGCTAGAAATTCTTTTAATTTCTTTTGCATAATAATCTAGGGTTTCTAATGCTTCCTCACGTGCTTCTTCCTCCATGATGTCACGAACGGACATCCAATGTTGAAAATCTGCAGGAGGAATAATTTTTAGCATTAAAACACTTCCACCAACTTTTTCTGCACGTTTACTTGCCAAGCGTAGAACTTTGACAAATTCAGGAGTATCATCGGCGATGATTAGAAATTTCCACTTATTGTCCTGTTCGGACATGATTTAAGCCCCTATTTATTATTCTCGAAAGAATGTCACCCGTTATTATTATTATGTAGAACGCTATACTGCCATCCAATATATCTATTTGGCAAGCCTATATTTATTTGAGAAGTATATTTGTAATTTCCTTAAGTTGCGTTCTGGCGCGGAGCAGGTAAAAGCCTTCTGCGGCTAAATGGTTCTGAAATAAAAATCCATCAACAGCACAGTTAGAAATCACAAGAGGATCCATGGAAATAATGGAATCGAATGATGTTTCCATCTCATCCCAACTATTTGCAATATCACGCGACGCAATTATTGCGGCGAAATCTTTTCTTAGTGCTTTTAAAATTAATCGGTACGCATATGCCTGCCCTTTTACATTAAAAAAGAGATCATCGGCACCAAAGTCGAGCACACAACCAAAACCATCCGTGACATAAGTATCAATGCTCGCTGATGAAGCACCTAAATCTAAGGAAATACGGTCTAATGTCGCCAAAAGATTATCAGAACGTTTTTCAAAAACAGCGGCACCCCGAGCAAGGCGTTCATTATAAACAATCATCTGCTCCATAGCTTTAATATATTGTTGTTCAGAGGTTGCGACCGGCATCAGAGACGTTGACGGATTCCACCACCAAATATCACCAGCATATTGAAGAAGTCCGGAAACTTCTTGTAAGTCTGGGTCAACGGCACTTGAGCCTCTGGTCCTACCTAATTGATCAACAAGCTCATAACTAAAGCGCGCAATAGCCGAAATAACGCCCGTTTGGAAGTTCGCCATATTATCAAGAAATGCACCCGGCTTAAATACCGGATCATTGGAAACCCAGCCATTTTGGTTCACCTCTCTATCAATTAGAGCGATACTCACCGCAACGGCATTGCTACCACGCGAAGAATTTTGCAAACCAAAATCAGGGTCAGCATCCACTTTATGAATAAGCAGCATACCCACAGGGTAATAAAGCAGCATAATTAAGATTAGAACATAAATCCCGCGTCGCAGCATTTTCCAGCTAACATTTTCTCGCAACCAATAACCAATATCTTTAATTGTTTCCCACATAGGATTCCCCGTCTAAAGTTCTTTACTTAGAGATGGAGATGACAGTGCTAAAAATCAACCCCGAGAAGGATTTATTAGGTATCTTTTATTTCCACAGATACACGCTCAGAAGAGCCACTTTCGCCAGGGAAGTTCGTAAAGAATGCTTCAACCAAATAGGGCATAACTTCATGCAAATTACTATTACGACCTACACTCTTTACTTCACCTTCGTAAAGATTTTGTCCTTTATCGCTATTAGGTCGAATTACCATTTTTAATAAACGGTTATAATTCATATAAGTCCTCACCCGACCGGCTTGCCAACTTAATGGTGCATAACCAAAGGGATCATAAAGCCCGCCGTAGCCCCAACCCATAGGATAAAATCCACCACCCCAGAAATAAGGGTTTCTATAAGGGAACCATGGACGATGAAAACCGCCATAAAATCCCCCATAAGGCATAAAGCCGATCATTGCAGGTGATTGGCGTATGGTTTGACGACCTTCAGAAACCCCGTAATCCAGTTCTACAATTAAATCAGGTTCTTCACCGTTTGCAGGCACATAGCCATAACGGCCTAGTGCATTACCAACTAGTGTTGCATAACTTGCAAACTCAAGGCTACCGTTATTATTAGGGTTCATTGGCACTATTACTATTTTCTCACCAGCGGGAGCAGGTAACTGATGAAACCGCATTACATCGCTTCGAATGGATTGATTACAGGCGGCCAATAAGAAGACAATAAAAATGGAAAATAATAATCTATACTTTTTAATCATATCTCTATATTACCCTATTTGCCCACATAATTCCAATATTACTTTAGCAATAAGGCAAAATCAGGGCCGTAAAAACCCTACGATATCTTGTACTTCTCGTAAAATAGGCGATGCAACTTTGTCGGCATTATCCGAACCTTCTCTCAGAATACTATCTAAATATGTTTTATCAGCCATTAATCTTGCCATTTCCTCAGTAATTGGACCCAATACCTCAACACTTAAGTCAGCCAGATCACCTTTAAAATCTGCAAATCCTTGCCCTTCATATTCACTACAAACTTCTCCTGCTTTTCTCCCACTTAACGCAGCAAAAATGTTTATTAAATTCTTCGCTTCTGCTCTTCCCTCTAGCTCATCCATCGAACCCGGTAATGGTTCACTATCTGTACGCGCTTTCCTAATTTTTTTAGCAATTAGATCGCGATCATCAGTTAAATTAATTCTACTGTTTTCAGAAGGATCTGATTTTGACATTTTTGCTTTACCGTCACGTAGGGACATTACGCGCGTGGCCTCTCCGAAGATTAACGGCTCGACTTCTGGAAAAAACTCAACTCCGTAATCACTATTGAACTTCTGCGCAATATCGCGCGTTAATTCAAGATGCTGTTTTTGATCAGCCCCAACAGGAACATGGGTCGCTTGGTACGCCAAAATATCTGCGGCCATTAAATCTGGATATACATAAAGCCCTACACTTGCTCTTTCTTTATGCTTACCCGCTTTTTCCTTGAATTGTGTCATTCTATTTAGCCATCCCATTCGGGCAACACAATTAAATATCCAAGCAAGTTCGGCATGTGCCGACACCTGACTTTGATTAAAAATAATACTTTTCTTAGGATCAATACCACTTGCAATCATACCCGCAGCAACTTCTCGGGTTGCATCGCGTAACACATCCGGATCTTGCCATACTGTGATAGCATGAAGGTCAACAACACAAAAAATTGTTTCATGGCTTTCTTGTAAGCCCACCCAATTTTTAATTGCCCCTAAATAATTGCCGACTGTCAGATTTCCAGAAGGTTGAACACCCGAAAATACACGCTGTTTGAAAGTAGCCATTTTATTTCCTTGAGGATATTTTGGACATATCCATTATTAGTATTTCAAATATGTTCTTATATGACGACAAATGTCTGTTCGGTCAACTATCTCTTTGAAAATAAGGCTTTGAGTTCTTCTTTTTTCACTGTTTTCGTTAGAAATGTAGCAAAAAGATAGACCGCAAACCCACTAAAAACCAAAATCAATAAACCCGCTACTTGTTCAGCTGCGTTACCGTATATTAATTCTTTTACCAGTGGCCTTATTAACCAAACTGCGCTTCCCATAATGACACTACATATTAGATATTTAAATAAACGAATAAGTAAAGAATTCTCAATTTTATAATGACCGCGAAGCATCAATCCACCAGCTAACATAAATACATTTATCCAAGCTGAAATTGCAGTTGCCATTGCCAAACCGACATGAGCAAAATATTGCATTAAAATCAAATTCAGACTGATATTTATAAATAACGCGACAATGGCAAATTTAAGCGGTGTCTTAGTATCATTACGTGCAAAATATCCAGGCACAAATACTTTCGCGAGCACATAAGCAGGAAGACCTGCGGCATAGGCCATCAATGTGAGTGAAGTTTGCGCTGTCGCTTCTGATGTGAAACTACTTCTTTCAAGCAAGACATGAATTAAATCAGCGGGCACAACGATAAAAGCAACAGCGGCGGGTACTGTAAAAAACAATCCCATTTCAATTGCTTGATTTTGGTTTTTAAGAACCAGTACTTCATCCCCAGACGCAATATTTCTTGAAAGTAATGGTAATAAAACGGTCCCTAAGGCCACACCAATAACCCCAACTGGAAATTGGTTTAATCGATCAGCATAATAAAGATAAGACATTGATGCATCTGGCAAATGAGACGCAATAATCATATCAAGAAGTAAATTTAACTGGATTACCCCTGCTCCCAGAGCCGCAGGTCCCATAACTATCAATAATTTTTTAACCTTAGGTGTTAATTTCGGCATCTTAAATTTTATGCGGTAACCAGCAGAATAACATGCTCTAAAAAGAAATATTAACTGTATAAACCCTGCTACACTCACCGCTATCGCAAGCGCATGAGCAGGCGTTTCAAGAGTATTCGCTGCAAAAACAAGCGCACTTATCATACATATATTTAATATTATAGGAACGGCAGCTGTTTCAGCGAACCTTCCTAATGAATTTAAAATTCCGGCTAAAAGTGAACTAAGTGATACAAACAAAATAAATGGGAAGGTGTATCGAGTAAGAATTACGGCGAGAGAAAACTTAGCTTCATCATCAACGAACCCATTGGCAATAGTAAAAATAAGAGCAGGGGTAAATAATTCAAATATCGCGACAAATAAAAGCAACGTTATCAAAAGACAGGCAAACACCTCTTCAGCAAACTTTAACGCCACTTCTTTTCCATCTTTTTCTAAAGTAGCCGAAAAAATCGGCACATATGAAGCACTAAATGCCCCTTCAGCAAAAAGTCGTCTAAAGAAATTTGGTAATTTAAAAGCAACCACAAAACAGTCCGTAATTGCCCCCGCACCCAATACGGCGGCCATTAGAATATCCCTAATAAATCCAAGAATACGACTGATCATCGTAAAACTTCCGAATATGGCAGTAGATTTTAAAATCGACATTTTACTCCGCCTTCAATACTGACATAAGTTTATCTTGAATAATTTCTAGTTTCTTTTCACTGGTAATCTTATGACCAAAAACATCTCTTACGAAGAAAACTGTAATCGCGCGTTCTCCGTAGGTGGCAATATGAGCAGAATTAATTGAAATTTTCAAATCTACGAGTATTTGTGACAATTCAAACAAATAACCAATCCTGTCTCGACCGTTTATTTCGATAACAGTACGGCTATTACTTGCTTTATTATCAATTAATATACGTGGCTCCACCTTAAAAACATCTGTTCGTTTTTTCTTAATTCGCCTTTTATCAAATACATCTTTAGGCGATAATTTGCCGGCCAAGGTTTCTTTGATATTTTTTTCTAATTTTTCAAGTTTTTCCTTTTCTTTGAATACGTTACCATCCGCATCCTGAATTCTGAAGGTATCTAAGGCCATTCCATCTTTTGTCGTGAAAATTCTCGCATCCTGAATCGACGCACCACTTAAAGCAATCGCACCTGTTAATCTAGAAAACAGACCAGAATGATCTTCTGTATACACACTTAATTCAGAAACATTTTGAAAGTTATCAATGTGAATATTAACCGTAAATTTGTCGCCAAATTTATCAGCCCTATCAATCATCATTGCATTACGCACTAGGTGGTCAGTAGAAACGGCCTGCCAATAAGTACTATAAAAGCGATTAATATAATCATTGAATTTTTCATCAGACCAATCACTAAGTTCTTCTTTGAAATCCTCTACGACCCTACTAACTTGATGGTTATTTTCATATTTAATTTGACCACCTAACAAATACTCTTCCGAACGGCTATAAAGCTCTCTAAGTAGCTGCCCTTTCCAACCATTCCAAACTTTTGGCCCAACGGCACGTATATCAACAACAGTCAAAACCAAAAGCAGTCTCAATCTCTCTGGGCTTTGAACTTGTCCTGCAAAATCAGCAATTGTTTTTGGATCGCTCAAATCACGTTTAAAAGCCGATAACGTCATCAATAAATGCCATCTAACAAGCCAAGCTACCGTTTCTGTTTCTGCTGGCGTTAAGCCAAAACGCGGGCATAATTTATAAGCCACCTCTTCCCCTAGGACAGAATGATCACCTTTTCTACCCTTAGCGATATCATGCAAAAAAACTGAGATATAAAGAACTTTTCGAGAGAGAACCTTATGAATTATTGCATTGGCGAGTGGATGCTCTTCGGCGAGTATCCCTCTTTCTACCTCTGAAGTGAGTTCAATGGCGCGTATCGTATGTTCATCTACTGTATAGACGTGATACATATCATATTGCATTTGAGCTACCACACGACCAAAATCTGGCACAAATCGGCCAAATACACCAACCTCATTCATTAGTCTTAGAGCAAAGCCTGGTCCTTTTTCATAAGTCATTATTTCAATGAAGAGTTGGTTGGCCCTTTCATCATTACGCGTTCGACCACGAATAAATTTAAGGTTTTGACGGATCATGCGTAAAGCACGTGGATGAATATCCAATTCGTACCTTTGGGCCACATGAAAAATTTCAATCATTTTAACCGGATCTTTTTCAAGCTCTGAAGTTTTCTTTATACTTAGGCGACTTCCTTCAATAGGAAAACCTTCAACATATTTTGATCGAAAAGAGAAACTAGAAAGACGAATTGGTTTTCTTTTGTGTTTTTCTTCGAGATAAGCGCAAAAAATTCTTGTTAAATCACCAACATTCTTTGCGGTCAAAAAGAAATGTTTCATAAAACGTTCGACCCCAGACATATTTGGTCTGTCGGCATATTCTAATTTTTCTGATAATTCCTTTTGAACATCAAAGGTAATAACTTCATTTGGCCTCCCAGCCAAATAATGAAGTTGAAAACGAACTGCCCACAAAAATTCTTCCGCCTTTTGAAACTCCTTATATTCTTCTTTAGAAAAAACACCTTTTTTAACAACTTCGCTTACTTTATGAACTTTATATATAAACTTCGCGATCCAAAAAAGCGTGTGCAAATCTCTTAATCCGCCCTTACCTTCCTTTAAATTTGGCTCAACAACATAACGTGTATCACCTAACCTTTTATGGCGCAGATCTCTTTCTTGGAGTTTCTCTTCTGTAAATTCCGGCGCATTCCCTTTTACAATTTTTTTGTCGTATTTTGAAATTAACTCATCAAATAAGCTTTCTTCTCCCCAAATATAACGCATTTCTAAAAGTGATGTTTTGATGGTAAGATCTTCATGACAAAGACGAATACTTTCTTTGATCGTTCTAACGGCATGACCAACTTCAAATCCCATATCCCAGAGCATATACAAAATATATTCAACGACCTGCTCACTCCAAGCCGTTTTTTTATAAGGAAGAATAAAAAGCAAATCGATATCAGAATATGGCGCCATTTCCTGACGTCCATACCCACCGAATGCAGCCAAACATATTTTTTCGCCCTTTGTCGGGTTGGCATTATGATAAACGTAATCGACGACAACATCATAAAGTATATGGATTACTTCATCCGTAAGAAAACTTTGTGAATTTGCAAGGTTAACTCCTGTCTCACCATTATCCGCACGCGTTTTAATTTCATCAAAACCCGATTGATATGCTTCTTTTAATAAATTCAGTAATGGCGTTCGAATTTGATCAGGACGAAATTCTTCTTTCAATGCCTCAAGTTTTTTTACTTGCGCTTTTCGATTAAATATTTCGTTATGTTTTTTAATTTTGATCATTTGTTAAGGTAATAAGCCTTTTAATTTATATATAAGCTCTAACGCATCACGGGGGCTTAATTCATCGGGATTAATATTATTCATTTCCTGATCTAATAATGACGGCTCCGATAGTGGCAGATTGATTTTTTCTTGAATGGCCGAAAAAAGCGGAAGTTCATCACTTAATGCAGCCATTTTTTGTCCTTGGGCTACGCCTTGACCTTCTTCACCACCTTGCTCGAGATTATGAAGCACTTGCGTCGCTCGCTCAACAACCACGGCAGGAAGTCCCGCTAATTTAGCAACCTGAATTCCATATGAGCGATCAGCTGAACCGGCGCCTACTTCATGCAAGAAAATCACTTCTCCTTCCCATTCTTTAACTTTCATATAATGAAGATCTAATTGTTTTAACTTCGAAGAAAGTGCCGTCATCTCATGATAATGTGTCGCAAATAAGCCGCGTGCTTTATTTACTTCATGTAAATGCTCTACCGCTGCCCAAGCAATAGAAAGCCCATCGTATGTTGCGGTGCCCCTTCCTATTTCATCAAGGATCACAAGTGACCGCTTGGAAGATTGATTAAGAATAGCTGCTGTTTCAACCATTTCCACCATAAATGTTGATCTGCCGCGCGCTAAATCATCTGATGCGCCGACGCGACTAAACAATCGATCCACGATTCCGATATGAGCTTTTCTCGCCGGGACAAAACTGCCCATTTGAGCCATAATAGCAATAAGTGCATTTTGTCTCAGGAAAGTGCTTTTACCAGCCATATTTGGCCCCGTAATAAGCCATAACCTATTTTCACTACCTAAATCACAGTCATTTGCAACAAACTTGCTTTCAAGGTTCTGTTTAAGTGACGCTTCAACAACTGGATGGCGGCCACCCTCAATTTCAAAGGCAAGTGTGTCGTCAACTTTTGGACGGCAATAATTATTCTCTGCCGCCAATTCAGCAAGCGATGAACCGACATCCAACTTTGCCAAAGCAACAGATGCTTCAATAATAGTACCCCATTCATTTAAAACGATAGCGACCAACTTTTCATAAAGTTCATGTTCAAGCGAAAGGGCACGGTCTGCCGCTTGACCAATTTTACCAGCCAGTTCTGAAAGTTCCGCCGTATTAAAGCGAACAACGTTTGCCAGCGTTTGCCGATGAATAAAATCTTCATTTAATGGCGCGGTCATGAGTTTATCTGCATGCAATGCTGTTACCTCAATGAAATATCCGAGCACATTATTATATTTAATTTTTAATCCATTTATTCCGGTCTTCTCTTTATATTGCCCTTCAAGCGCGGCAATTAGTCGCTTACTTTCACTTTTTAAAGTTTGAAATTCGTCAAGGGGAGCATGATATCCTTTTGCGATAAAATTACCGTCACGAATAATTAACGGCGGATCAGGAAGCAGCGCACGCCTTAATTCATCAATGATCACACTATGATGACCAAATTTCTCAATAATCGTTTTAAGATCGTCAATTTTACCATCCAAACCATGACTGCTTAATTGAATATTGGCTTCAATTATTTCACGAATTTGAAATGCTTGATCTAATCCTTGCCCAACGGCGGCTAAATCACGCGGACCGCCTCTCCCGACAGACAGCCTAGACATGGCGCGTTCAATATCAGGGCAGCTTTTTAACAACCCTCGTAATTGATTTCTCAATGCTTCTGCATTCAAAAAATAAGTGACCAAATCAAGACGTTTTTCAATTTTTAAAGGGTTCGTTAAAGGCGCGCTTAAATATCCCCCTAATAGTCTTGCACCGGCACCTGTTATCGTTTTATCAATCGTTGACAGGAGGCTTCCCTTTTTTTCCCCTGAAAGTGTTCTTATTAACTCCAGATTGCGTCTCGTCGCACTGTCAATCATCATGACAGCATCTTCACCGACAATCTTGGGGATTTTTAATTTTGGTAATTTCCCTTTTTGAGTTTCTTCTAAATATTCAATTAGGGCACCACATGCAGCAACTTCTGCGCGGCCAAATGATCCGATACCATCTAACACGCCGACACCATATAATTCTTTTAAATTTCGTTCAGCCTTAGCACTATCAAACAATGAATTTTCAACAGGGCTAATAATATGTTGCCAATCCTCAAGTAATTCTATTAGCTCACCTTCATCCAATAGGGTAAAAGAGGCTATCAGCTCACCCGCTTGAAGTCGCGCAAGTTCAGCATCTAGATTTGCCGGTGTCATTTTGCTGACGAAAAAATCCCCCGTTGTTATATCTAACCAAGCTAGAGCATATTTTCCCTGCGCCAGTGATAGAGCCGCCAAATAATTATGTGCTCTAGCATCCAAGAGATTTTCTTCGGTAATCGTGCCGGGAGTTACGAGCCTAATGACATCGCGTTTTACAACCGACTTGTTGCCTCTTTTCTTAGCCTCTTCTGGTGCTTCCATCTGTTCGCAAACGGCTACTTTAAATCCTTTGCCAATTAAACGAGAGAGGTAATTTTCCGCAGCATGAACCGGAACACCACACATTGGAATATCTTCTTCCATATGCTTCCCACGCTTCGTAAGCGTAATATCAAGAGCCGCAGATGCCTTAACCGCATCATCAAAAAAAAGTTCGTAAAAGTCCCCCATACGGTAAAATAACAAATATTCCTGATGCTTTTCCTTAATCTTAAGGAATTGCGCCATCATTGGTGTCGTTTTACTTTTTTTAGACTTTTTATCATTTGTACGTTGTTCGGTCATCGCCCTACTTGCTGATCCGTTATTCTATTAAGCAGAAAATATGCTTGATTCTCAATAAACGATCAATCTTCAAATAAAGAAAGATAACGTTTTTCTATGCGGTCTATCGGAAGCAAGATAAACACATCTGTTGTACCAAATTGTTCATCAATGACGGCACCATCCCCGATATAACATCCGAGATTAAGATACCCCTTAACAAGTGGTGCTAGTTCACGCCTTGCTTCTCTCTTTTCAAAATCGTCTTTTGCAAAATAATTCATTTCCTGCGCCTGCCCAACTTTAGCAGGAATGTTATATTCATCAGGTGTTTTATGGTAATGATAAAGATAAGAAAGTTGGGCTTCTAGTAGTTTTTGTTCCACCCCAGGAAGACTGGCACATCCAAAAAGATACGCAATTTTATGTTTATCAATATATCTCGCAATAAATTTCCACATCAAATGCATTACTGCATTTGTCCTATATTCTTCTTTTACGCAACTGCGGCCAAGCTCAAGAAGTTGCCTGTCGCCCATAAGTTTGCGAAAATGATCATTATAAAGATTACTCAAATCAAATTCACAAGTAGAATAAAATTCCTCCATCCCACTAATTTTTTCTTCCCGAAGCAGGCGGTAAGTTGCAATTACACGATCGTCGCCGGTTTTAGAATTATCTATCGCAAGGAGATGGTCACATATCTCATCAAAATGATCAAAATCGCGCTTTTCGCTTGCTACAATTTTACTAGGTTTTGCACCCATTTCATCAAAAAAGACTTTATAACGCAACTTTTGTCCTGCAAGTATTTCATCATTAGTTAGTGCAAGACGAACCTCAATATCACCACTTACAACCTTTATGGGATCATCTTCGGCCGCAATGACATATTTATTAAAAGTTTCTGTCATAAAAAATTCTTTACCCTCTCGATTTTTAGCCAAAGGGCTAAGCTACCGGATGATATAGTTATTTTATGTATCAACCAAATGATTTTTTAATTTCTTATGTTTACCACACTGAAATAAAAGGATAACAATCATGTCATGAATAATAAAAATTTTGATAACCATTGCGATGTATGTGGTGCTTTAACAAGAATAAGCGTTCATAAAAAAATATGCGATTTTTGCAAATTTGTAAAAGCACTTGATAAAAGTACGGATAAAAATAATCAAAACATAATATTCGCCGATAATATTAATCAGTTTTTTAAAGATAAATATGCTGAATTGAACCATGGCGAAACGTTTATTCTTAGTTTACCAGTATCCCGATTTTATAAAAAACCTGTACCTAAAAAAGGACAAGTAAATTTTTTCAAATCAAAAAACATTATGTTCCTTTTAGAACAGCACGGATTTCAAATGGTCAGTCGAAAGTCAAGATTTTCAAGTCAGCTAAGTATGGTTGTTCGCAAGGTTTGAATGCTTTTGATCAGGATTATCGATTTTTCTAATCCAAAGCAGTAATAATATTCCCGGTATCGCGATTACGGCTGTGATGATGAAAAACCAGAACCAACCGACACTTTCAACTATATAACCACTTGGTGAAGATAAAATCTTGACCGTAAATTGTGTTAAAGCGCTCAAAAGGGCATATTGTGTGACCGTAAATGACCGATTACAGAGTAAAGATAAATAGGCGACTAATACAGTCGCACCCATCCCAGTCGCGAATTGCTCGAACCCCATGGTGAAAGCAAGAAAATAAGCATTCGTTCCAATAAGATAAAGAGCAGAGAATGAAAAATTCGATAGTAATTGAAGTAAAGCGCAAATCATTAATGCTTTCCATAATCCGAATTTATTCATTAACCAGCCACCGACCGCTAAACCAATAAGCAACGCCCAGAAACCAACAAGCTTACCAGAATTGGCAATCACTAAATCATCAAAACCTAGAGATAAAAAATATCGCGTTTGTAAAGAAACAGCCATACTGTCACCAATTTTATAAAAAATTGCGAATAGAATAAAAATCAACCAGCCTTTACGCGTTAAAAATTCTCTAAATGGGGCCACCACGGTCATGTATATCCAAGCAAAATACTCTTTGCTTTCTTTACCCGCTTCGGCCCTTTCATCTAAAAATTCATTGATTTCAGATCGAAGTTTTTTCTTCTCTTCAGTTTCTTGGTGGTCTGGCTCTTTAATAAATAGAACAGCTATCATTCCAACCAACATCATTGCACTACCCATTATAAAGAGTAATGACCAATCAATTTCATATAAGGAGTAAACATATATTACACCGATTGAAAAAATTATCCCTGCGATCCGGTAACCATATATATATAATGCGGCCCCTGCTGCTTGTTCATCATCTTTAAGAATTTCGATACGAAATCCATCAATCACAATATCTTGCGTTGCACCAAATAAGGCGATCAAAAAGGCCGCAATATAAGTCTGTGAATAATTCTCAAGCGGATCTGTAAAGCCTAGCCATATAATGCTTCCAGCAAGAAAAGTTTGAGATAAAATCAACCAACTTCGCCGCTGCCCAAGCAATTTATTCAGGATAGGTAATTTCGCCTGATCAATAATTGGTGACCATAAAAATTTGATTGTGTACGGAAAGCCCGCGGCTAATAAAAGGCTAATTTCACTGGGACTAAGTTCAATTTTCGACACCCAGTAGCTTAGGGCCCCTGTTAACACGCCGTATGGAACACCAGAAGAAAACCCTAAAAACAATATAGCAAACACTGTCGGTTTAAAATAAACCTTAATCGCTTCTAGGCCTGATTTTTCTTGAATTTCTGTTTCGGACAATAGGCGCACTCTGAATTATTGTTTATCACAAAGTGGCTTATCATTATGGCAACGTCAAGACCATATTATTTTTACATTGACCTGATCCATGATTTTAATTGGATTATTTGGCTTTTAAACATAGCAGCATCATTTTTAAGGCATGCTAAAAAGAATAGACCATGAAGCGCCGCCATTAAACGATCACCCTGATCAACGGCACTCTGGGTTTTAAGCATGTTGACAAATTGTTCATCAATCCAGTTTTTTTGTAAATTTAGCAAACCTTCTGCTGCATCCGATAGGTCAGTATCCATGTTTCTCAGAGCACAATAAAGATTGAACATAGCACTACCATTTTCAGCAATGTCATCGGCATTATCAAAAAAATCATCAAGATACAGACTTAAACGCTGCCTTGAATTCATATTTTCTTCGTATTCTGCAAGCTTCTTTTTCATATCAGCCGTATAAGCTTTAAGAACTTTTAAGCAGCATTTTTCTTTTGATCCAATGGCATCATCAAATTCCTCAATACTTAAATTAGCTCGTTGAAAAATATCTTCCACAGTGGTTTTATGATACCCATTCTGCTGGAAAGCTATTTTAGCTGCTTTAACGATAGCATTTGATGCCGTTCTTTTATTCATGTTCTACCTTTATTATCTCACACTATTTACCGAATTATAGACATACGTAAATCGTGCTTAAAATAAACGAAAAAATACTGAAAACACACTGACTAAGATTACTGTTATAAAACAAGGATATGAAAATTTTCTTATCATTTTTTTAAAATGCAATCTATTTTTCAAATTAGATAATATCAAACAAGTAAAAACAATAAAAAAAGCCGCTGAAAATCAGCGGCTTTAAATAACGTAAAATTCAAAAAGAATTAAGCAGCAGCTAATTTCTTTTTGATATTTTTCTTTAAGCGTCTTGCTTTTAGTGAAAGAACAGCATCGTTAGCTTTCACTAGAAAATTGTCCAAACCACCGTTATGCTCAACACTGCGAAGTGCATGCGCAGAAATCTTCATTTTAACAGATTGACCAAGTGCATCACTCATCAAAGTTACTTTTGTAAGATTTGGACGGAATTTACGACGGGTTCTGTTAAGCGCATGGCTCACATTATTACCGCTCATTACAGCTTTGCCTGTTAATTCACATACTCGTGACATCGTCTTTTCCTTAACTTAAATTCTTATGTTTAGTGGCTTTATTCACAATTCACTATTAGAATCGTTAAAAGCCCTTATAAAACTTGAAAGCGGTATATAGGGGATCGAATGAAATACGTCAAGAAATATAAGTTAAAAATGCATAAAAATATTATATTCTTCCTGACATATAGATAAGGTATTTTACATATTTTTTCAAATAAAAGGCGCCTCGCCATTTATGACGAAGCGCATATTTTTTTATCATTGATCTAATTATCTTTCTTATAGATAACTTAACCACCAATCTTTACGTGTTCGTTTAATCTCGGCGACCCATTTACAAAATGGATAAAGAATTGCAATGACAAGTCCCCAAATTAAATACACTTCTAACAATCCAACACCGTATCCTTTTGGATATAAAGGAAAGAAATGCATCATCTGATTAAATTCAAACCCTTGCAACATTCCCAAACCTACACTCAATGCATGTATTAGATATAAATGAGCGATATAAAATGCGAAGGGAACTCTACCAAACATTACTAGAACATTCTTTATCGGCCCTTTTAATTTATAAGCAAAAGAGCAAACTATCGACATTACGCCAAGTGTCGCAAGTATATAAAGAAAGCTTGCTGGATATTTGCTAACGTTCATGAAATCAAAAATTGTTGCCTGAAGACCATAATCCTGCACCTGCCATGGATTAGGGTCACCGTAACCACCTGTGAAGCGAATAGCAAAAAACGCAGCAACAAAGATCAAACCAATTTTAAGTAAAAGAGTATTCCTTTCTTTTGGTGCCTTTTTAAAAATGGAAGAAGAACCATAACCCAACAACATAATACCAACACAAGGCAATAATGGATAAACTGTATTAATATAGAACTGACCAAATATAACCGTGTTCTGACTGTGTAATGTTGTCCAGAATGCATCTGTACCTTCGCCAAACAATGTTCCAACAGGCCATATACCATCTAATAGATTATGATAACTGATAATCGCAGCACCTAATACCAAACATACTTTAGGGCCAAAAAATTGGGCCCCCGCTAAGAAAATCATACTCGCTCCTAATGCCCAAATTACCTGCAAAGGAACTATGGTAAGCCCCCCAATTGCAGCTTCACCTAAAGGAGTAAATGTCCAAGCAGTCGCGACGATTGTAATTTCCATTAAAATTAACCAAAGTCCACGTTTAAATACAAAAGCACTTATCTCATTTTTTGAACGGCGGTCAGTCATTAAACCAACTGATGTACCAGCAAGAAAAATAAATACTGGTGCGCAAAAATTTGTTATCCACCTCGTTATATATAATCCCAAACTGATATCAGGCTGCGCGATCGGGTCCTGAACCCCACCAACCATCATATAATCCCGAACATGATCAAGCGCCATTATAAGTACTACAAGTCCCCTGACGATATCTATATTGGTCAACCGATATGATCGCTTATCCACATTCTCATTTGCGGCATATAAATCCATTGCTGGAACAAATACGGGCCCTTGTACTTCACTTGATACTTCTCTTTTCTTTAAAGCAGTCATTTTATTATCCTTAAAATTATCTGTTGTTTATTTCACAAGGATATATTTATAGAGATCCTAATTTCTATGCTTGAGGAGAGCTTGGATAATCAATGAATGTTTGTAGAATTTTGTTGGAGAAGAGTTGAAGAAAACATGAAGAGGCGAAATAATGGCTGTATATCTAGTTTTATTTTAGAAAATCCTGATCATTTCAAATTTGACTTTTTTGATTGAATTATATCATAATTCACACGGGAGCATAAAAAAGAGAGGGAAAAATATGAATATTAAAAGATTTTGGCTGTCAATAATTCCGGCTTATATCGCTATGTCAGTCGTTGGTGCCTTAGGCACGATGTTGCTAATTGAGCCACTTGAAAGCTTTATGGCGCTTGGACGACCAGAAGCAGAGCTTGCGCAAATGATGCCATATACAATAATGGCTTATTTAGTAATGACCGTTTTATATGCATATGTATATGTCGAAATGCGAAAAGACGGCAGCATAAAGGAAGGTGCAAAAATTGGCGCTGTAATAGGCATGATTATTTCGTGTTTAACTTGGGTTTATTATAGCATGCTGCCTTTTGAAATACCGGCAGTACTCGTCGATAATGTCATAAATATTACTTCAAGTATGGCTGGCGGCATTATGTTTGCTATTATTTATAAACCAATTGAAAAATAATTAATTTTTCAGCAGTTTATCAATTAACCTCTCGGCTGCCTGTCTGGAGGTTAATTCATTTTTGCCAACTTTTTGCTCAAGTATAGAAATATCGGCTTCATTTTTCGATTTAATATTTGCAATTAATAAATCGCTTATGTCAAACCAAATACTATCGATTGATTGCTGATTGCGTCTCGCATTAAATTCACCACTTTCAATCATAGTCATTTTAAATTCTAAAACCTTTTGCCAGACATCTTGAATACCTTGGTTTTTTAAGGCACTGATTTCAAGCGTGTCCACAGTCCAATTTTCAGACTTTGGTTTCACTAAATGCAGCGCGTTTTTAACGTCTGATGCCGCAATTTGCGCCGCCGCTTTAAAATCACCATCCGCCTTATTTATAAAGACTAGATCAGCGAGTTCCATAATTCCTCGTTTAATACCTTGTAATTCATCTCCTCCGCCAGGCGAGAGCAACAATAAAAACATATCTACTAGATCTGCTACGGCGACTTCTGATTGGCCTACTCCAACGGTTTCAATGATGATCAAATCATATCCGGCGGCTTCCAAAACAATCATCGCTTCACGGGTATACCTAGCAATTCCGCCTAATGTCCCTTTTGAAGGGGTCGGTCTGATAAATGCGTTTGCATCTCTTGCTAATTCTTCCATACGTGTCTTATCACCAAGAATGGATCCGCCCGTAATTTTTGAGGAAGGGTCAATAGCAAGAACTGCTACTTTCATATTTTGGGCAGTTAAAAATTTTCCAAATGCTTCTATAAAAGTTGATTTTCCAACACCAGGTATTCCGGTTAAGCCTAACCGCATAGAATTTCCGGAATGTGGTAGTAAATCTGTCAATAGTTCTTGAGCACTATTTTGATGATCACTTCGCGATGATTCGATGAGTGTGATGGCCTTCGCAATTGCTCTGCGATTTCCTGATAAGATTTTATCGGTCAATTCATGCATTTAATCACCAATTACACCGTGAGTTACTAATGCCAAAACTTCTTCTGTTAACTCATCGGATTTCACTTGCCCGTCGGACTTATACCATGAACTAATTCCATTTAAACTATCAAAAAGTAAGATGGCTAAAATGGTTGCATTACATTCACGTATCGAGCCGTCTTCAATACCTATTCTAATTATTTCACGAACCCTTGCTTCTATATCTTTATGGTTTTGGATGCTCTTTAACTTTAAACTTTCTTCTTCCATCTGACCACGATGACGAACGTGGCAACGTATTATGTCATCGGTAACAATGTTGATATAGCCTTGAACAAATTGATATAATTTCTGGAAACCATTGCCGTTGATTAAAATTATTTCATCAAGTAAACCATTGATGCGAAGGCATGCCTCCTCTTCACATTTCACTAATATATCTTCTTTGTTTTTAATGTAATAATAAAGGGTAGGTTTAGTAACATTTTGCATTTGTGCAATATCATCAAGCGAAGTTTTATAATACCCTTTTTCCATAAATGCTTTCGAAGCATTTCTCAAAATGATATCGAGCTTCTCTTTTCTCTTTTCTTCACGGGTTTTATTTTTTCCCACCGCTTGCATTTTTTATATTCCTACTGATATTATTAATCATATATATATTGATTTTTACGATCTCATGCATATATATGTTACTGAATAGTAACATATTATCTAGAAAAAACATCTTTTTTATTCAAAGGAATACCAAAATGACTCAAGAAAATATCGTGATAGTTGGCATGTCAAGAACCCCAATGGGTGGTTTTCAGGGTGATTTTGCTAGTGTAACTGCTCCCGCGTTAGGTGCGGTAGCTATTAAGGGTGCACTTGAGCAAACATCATTAAATGTCGAAGATATTGATGAGGTATATATGGGATGCGTTCTCCCTGCTGGAATTGGACAAGCTCCTGCAAGGCAAGCTGCAATAGGCGCTGGCCTTCCTAAAAATACTGCCTGTACCACCGTTAATAAAATGTGTGGTAGCGGCATGGAAACGGTAAGATTAGCCCATAACGCACTTATGGCGGGGTCGGCTGACATTGTTGTTGCTGGTGGCATGGAAAGCATGAGCAATGCCCCTTATATCTTACCCAAAATGAGAAGTGGCGCACGCATAGGTCACAGTGAAGTTAAAGACCATATGTTTCTTGATGGTTTAGAAGATGCCTATGACACAGGTACACTCATGGGCGTTTTTGCTGAAAAAACCGCAGAAAAATATAGTTTCACACGTGAAGCACAAGATGAATTTGCTATTGCCTCATTATCTCGTGCAAATTCTGCTATCGATAAAGGATATTTTAAAGATGAAATTACTCCTGTTACGGTTAAAAGCAGAAAAGGTGAAACTGTAATTGATACAGATGAGCAGCCTGGAAAAGCGCGTCCTGAGAAAATTCCTTCACTTCGCCCTGCATTTGCAAAAGATGGAACGGTGACCGCAGCCAACGCTAGCTCAATTTCAGATGGCGCATCAGCCCTAATTATGATGCGGGAAAGTGAAGCGGAAAAAAGAGGAATTAAACCGATTGCACGTATTATTGATCACAGCGTACATGCACAAGAACCAAATTGGTTCACCACCGCACCAGTAGGCGCGATGGAAAAACTTTATAAGAAAACCGGTTGGACGGATGCTGATGTTGATCTTTATGAAATCAATGAAGCCTTTGCTGTAGTGACCATGGCCGCAATGCATGACCTTAATCTTGATCATGAAAAAGTTAATGTTCATGGTGGTGCTTGCGCTTTAGGTCACCCTGTAGGCTCTTCTGGATCACGCATAATGATAACATTACTTTCTGCCTTAAAAACACATAACGGTAAACGCGGCATAGCGAGTCTTTGTATTGGTGGCGGGGAAGCAACTGCAATAGCATTAGAATTAATTTGAAAAAATATCATTAATTCGCAGGAAATTCATTTTTCAAACGTATAATAGGTATGTCAGCGATGCACGTATGTGATCGTCATTCCCGTGCAGTCACTTCCCCCCTACACATGCATCGCTGATTACTTTTCATTTTGAATATTTTTCTTCTCATTCTCGACATATTTTGTATGTTATATGCTGCATCAATAAATAATGGCGGCTCATATTTCTATTCCAACGGACCACATACTTAAACAGCTAACTGAAATACAAAATAGTCCGCTGTTTGAAAATAAAAATCGTCTCAAACGATTTCTTAGTTATGTTGTCAATGAAAGTCTATCTGGAAATGCCCATCTCATAAAAGGCTACACACTCGGACTAGAAGTATTTGATAAAGATGAGAATTTTGATCCGCAAACAGATGCCATTGTCCGTGTTGAGGCAGGGAGATTAAGACGTTTATTAGAAAGCTATTATTTAGCCGAGGGAAAGAAGTCACCAATATTAATTACTTTACCTAAGGGAAAGTATAAACCCGAATTTAAGACAAGAAAAGATATAGAGAATGAAAGTCTTAATGATCCAATTTTTAATGCCGCAGCAGCACCACCTACGGGTCCCGCAATAGCCGTTCTTCCATTTGAAGTGATTGGTGAACAAAAAAGCGCTTCAATATTTGCAGACGGTATAACGGAAGAAATAATAAATCAGCTGAGTTTAAGTCCTAGTTTATTTGTTATTAGTCGAAAAGTGACTTCGCTTTATAAAAATAAATCTGTCGACATTCGTGAATTATCAAAAGAACTTGAAACACATTACGTCTTGGAAGGAAGCATTAGGCAAGCGAAACAAATGGTGAGAGTTAATGCACAGTTATTAAATGGTACAAATGGTGCAATAATCTGGACGGAAAAATTTGATTATCAATTAACGCCTGAAAATATTATCACTGTACAAGATGAAATTGCAGCGAAAGTTAGCGCAACAATAGGTGATGCATATGGTACAATAATGCGAACAAGCGCTATTGATATGAAACGTAGCCGCACTGATTTTCTTGAGGCTTATGAAGCAATGCTTCGTTTTCATGATTATTTATTTGATTTATCACAAAAGTCACATTTAAAAGCACGTACAAGCTTAGAAAGTGCTGTCAAAATTGATCCTCATTACGCTGATGCCTGGGCAGGGCTTTCATTTCTAACACTGGACGAATATAGATTTAGTTTTAATGTGCAAGGTGAACAGGAACCTGCATTAATTCGCGCACAAAAATTAGCTGAAAAAGCAATAAGCATGAGTTCGCAGTTTTCTATTGCCTGGTATGCTCTGACTATAATCCATTACCATAATGGCGAGTTAGAAAAATTTCAGGATAATATCAAAATGGGGCTAAGCCTTGCCCCTAATAGTCCGGCCGTTCTCGCAGATAGCGGGGTTTATCTCTGTTTAATGGGAGAACTTGAGCAGGGTTTATCTCTTGTAAAAAAAGCAATCTCTTTAAATCCACAACATCCCAACTGGTGCGAATTTGCTTTATTTCATAATCATTTTCTGAAAAATGAATATGATAAAGCCAAAGCATATGTCAGCACCATCGAAACACCTGACTGGTTTTGGCCTTATGCCTTAGAAGCCATTAACTTTGCCGAAATTGGTGATTTTGAAGCCAGTAAAAAAGCACGTGAAAACCTCTTGAGACTTTATCCCGACTTTCCAAAAGATGCAGAAAAGGAATGTATGAAATGGTTTCATAGAAAAAAAGATGCTAAAAAATATCTCACGAGCTTTAAGAAGGCTGGTCTTATTCAATAATACCGCATGCGGAAAAAATCCAACTTGCTTTTAAAGCGACTTTCGCTTCTTTAGCCATAGTCCTTTTAAGAGTCTCACTATATGAAAGGCAATCAGCCGTTACATATTCATTATCTTGAATAACATCTCTATAACGATCAATAATATCTACGACTCCATCGTTATAATCTTCTTGTGAAATTGTTTGAATAAGGCCAAGTTGGGCCAACGATCTTATCTTGTTACGTCGGTCCGAAATTTCAAGTGGACGAAATTCAGCATTTAATGCCTCTTGCGAACCTATCAATAATACAAGTCTAGGTGCTGACAAAAGCATTTCATTTTTGTCTTTTGTATAAAAATAACTTGCAGAATAGATCGTAAGTACAAAGAGTATAAAACCAATGACTATTATCTTAGATTTCTTTTTTTCTTCCATCTTTATTTTATATACCGAAAGTTAAACACGGGTCTAGTTTTTTGGTGTTCTTATTCATGAATTATTCATGAAAACTTGATAATATAAAGTAAGTTAACTACAAGTAGTGAAATAATTTTTAAACGTAGATACATTAAATGACTTTTGATGAATTAAAAAAAGAACTTATTGCTTCCCCAAAGACTTGGTTAGTGACGGGCGCAGCAGGGTTTATTGGCTCGAACCTTGTCGAAGCCCTTTTAACATTAGACCAAACTGTCGTTGGATTAGATAATTTTTCAACCGGACATCAACATAATCTAGATGCGGTTGAAAAAAGTGTAACTCGGGATCAATGGGAAAACTTTACTTTTTACCGTGGCGATATCTGTGATTATGAAAGTTGTAAAAAGGCTATCAAGGGCGCTCAATACGTATTACATCAAGCGGCACTAGGGTCAGTACCTAGATCAATTGCAAACCCCATTAACACAAATGCATCTAATGTCACTGGCTTCCTCAATTTGCTTGAAGCGGCAAAGGAAGAAAAAGTTTTAAACTTTGTTTATGCAGCCTCAAGTTCCACTTATGGCGATCATCCTGATTTACCAAAAGTTGAAGATAAAATCGGCAACCCATTATCACCTTATGCCGTGACAAAATATGTCAATGAACTCTATGCAGATGTCTTTTCCAGAACCTATAATTTCCATTCAATTGGACTTCGTTATTTTAACGTATTTGGACAACGTCAAGATCCAGAAGGTGCCTATGCAGCCGTTATCCCAAAATGGGTAAGCGCTGTTAAAAATAATGAAACCGTTTATATTAATGGTGATGGCGAAACCAGCCGAGACTTTTGTTTTATTGAAAATGTAATCCAAATTAATTTACTTGCGGCAACTTGCGAAACAAATTCAAAGAGCGAAGTATATAACGTCGCAGTCGGTGATCAAACATCACTAAATCAATTAATTGAACTGATCAAAGAAAACCTAAACGCGCCAGAATTTAACAAAATCGAATATCGTGATTTTAGGGCTGGTGACGTTAGACATTCAAAAGCATCAATTGAGAAAGCCATAAAAGATCTAAATTATGATCCGCAATTTACAATGCGGCAAGGTCTTAAGAAAATGCTTTCATAAGGCAACATTATGGAAAATAATTCTGACGGTATCAAACGCACTGGTGAAATTGAAGAATTCACTAATGTTCATATAATCCATCCTATTAGCAGTTGGTTGGTACCGATTTTTATTAGTTTGAAGATCACACCCAATATGGTCTCTTCTTTTGGGATGCTTTGCGGCATATTAGCGGGATTTTGTTATTTTAATTATCAAAACCCACTTTTTGCCGTTCTTGGATTCATGTTTATGTTTATATGGCATGTTTTTGATGGTGCTGATGGACAGCTTGCCCGCGCCACGCAAAATTTTTCCGAGATAGGAAAAGTCATAGATGGTGTTTGTGATTATGTAACTTTTATTAGTGTATATGTCGGCATTTCCCTGGCACTTAGTCCAATCGTAGGCAATGATATTTGGTTTTTATCAATTGGCGCGGGGCTGTGTCACGCCATACAGTCCGGCGCTTATGAATTACAAAGAAGCGAATATGATTATTGGGGCAAAGGAAAAGCCTCTTCTGACTTACCAAGCATCAATGAATTAATTGATCACGGCAGAAACAAATCAACGATTGGGCAACTCGCTAATCAACTACATATCGGTTATATTCGAATGCAATATGCCTTTAGTGGAGTTGATCGTAATTTTCGCCATTCAATTAAAGAAGTTTTGAGCTTAGCACCAGAAAAAGAAGAAAAAATAAGAGAACTATACAGAGAGCTTTATGCGCCCGCTGTAAATAACTGGTCTATTCTTTGTGCCAATTACCGTACTTTTGCCATATTTATCGCGTCAATTAGTGGTGAGCCGCAATATTATTTTTGGTTCGAAGTGGTAGCCTTAAATATCGCTCTTATGTTTCTGGTTCAAAAACAAAAAATATTAAATGACTTGTTTACCATGAGATTAAAAGAAATTATTTAATAGAGTAAGATTAGGAAGCCTTATATGTGCTTTAAAAAAGTTTTTAGTCGAATATTAGTATTGTTATTATTCTCTATTACCAGCGTATACTCTCAAGAAATAGATAATATCCGCCCTAAACGGCTGGATGATAAAAATTATACTGAATATTGGGAACAATATTTTTATCTGTCTGACGGTTCCTTGATTACAAGTCAATTTCTTGTGGCGAATTTCCCATGGCCAGTTGGAAAAGACCACGGCATCATGTTAAGCACACTCATCACGCCCAACGGTGAACAATATGTCATTAAAAATGGTCGCAACTTTGGTGAATGGGGGTACAAAGAAGATAAGCTTGATCTTTTCATACATACCCACCGCTTAAGTCAAAAAAATGATGAAGTAAATGTTCATCTTGAAAATACAATGGCCTTTGTCGATATAAATTCAAAATCGAAAATCGCACCATTTAGTCACAATCGCTTTTCAAGTGATGAAGGCTTTATTGAAAGCCGCTTTTATGCCCCTTCCCTTATTGGTAATGGCAATTGGCAGTTGGGTGAAGAAGCTGGGTTTAAACCAAACGGCCCCGTTAATAATGCCGATATCGCAGAGGGACATGGCGTACACGTTCTAATGACAGATAAGGTCGATCAATTAATTAAAAATTGGACGCGTATTTCCGGTATTGGTAATGGTCAACTGAAACCATTCATTTCTGCAATCACCAGACCAGATGAAAAGCAAGATATCATTTTCAAACTATTTGATAACGACAAAACAATAGAAACTTTTGAAAATGTGAACATTAAATATGAGAATATTACTAAAGAAAAAGAGGCGTCTTATCCAAAAAGAATTAAAATTACTGCAAAAGGAAAAAATGGTAATATTGAAGGAGAAATTCAATTTACTAGAAAAATGGACCATTTCAATTTAACTGATCATTTAAACTTTTTTGAGCGTTCATTTGCTAAATCAAATCCAACCGTTACAAATTTTCGCTACATTGCAGACTATAATCTGGTATATAAAACAGCAGAGGGTGAAAAACTTCTAAGTGGTAAGGCGTTAAGTGAATATACTGATATTCAACCAGCTAAGAAAGCCGCATCGAAGAAAAGACGCCGCAGCAGACGTTAACTAAACCAGAAATGATCTTATGTCCGCAACTGATGACAAGGCCGCAATCACGGCCAAAGACAATAAAGATATTGCCAAAGGTGCAGGGGCAAATTTCTTTGGCTTTATAATTCGCTTAGGATCGCGACTTCCCTTTTTAATTCTTGCCGTAGCGCTTTTTGGTAATGAACTTTATGGGCGTTACAATTATACCATCACGACAATTGAAATTTGCGCTGCGTTCGCCACATTCGGATTTAAAAGGTCATTATTTAAATTTATTCACGATGATGAATATGCAGGAAAATACTCAATCGAACAGGTAATGATTTCTGCTTTGTTGAGTTCCGTTCTCGTCAGTATTTTATTTACAGGGATTATTATTCTAAGTGCAGAAATGCTTGCCTTTCTTTTTGATTACCCAGAAATGGTTCCCGGATTAAAATCTTTAGCACCTGTGGTAATCATAATTACGGCGCTTGACGTTATTCTTGCAGGGACAAGAGCAACACGTAAAATGCGTTATGAGGTAATCTCAAGAAGTCTAGTTGAACCTTATGTCTTACTTGGTAGTATGCTTCTTTTTTATTATCTTGATTATTCTAGTTTTGGCCTTTTAATGGCTTACGCGGTCGCTCTTATCGCCGCCCTTATTTACGCTCTCTGGGGATTTTGCGACCTTTATTCATTAGAAAAAACATTAAAGGCGCGACCAAGTTTATCGTTAATGAAGAATTTAATGCGGTTTTCCGGCCCCACTGCTTTTCATGACCTTGCTCTTTTAACATTTATGAGAATGGATATTTTTGCAGTGAAATTCTTTTTCTCGGAAGCAATTTTAGGTGTTTATACAATTGCCCAACAATTTGCCACATCCGTTGAAAAAATATATCAAAGCTTTTATCCAATCCTTTCACCTGTAATGGCAAAAAGCCTCGTGGCGAAAGATTATAAAACCGTTGAACAACAAATGATTATGGTTTCGCGATGGATTCTCATGATCCAAAGTATCCTCGTCATTCTCTGCATTTTTTACGGCGAAACGATCTTTTCAGCTATCCTACCAGAAGGCATAGACCAAGATATGGCAATGATCGGCGGAATGGTCCTCTTTTTCTTGATGCTTGGTGAAACTATAAATGGCGGGTTTGGTATGGCTGACTTGCCTGTTATTTACCGAAGCCCATTCTTTAATCCAATCATCTCTTTAACAATGATACCCGTATATATTTTACTGGCCTATCTATTTACACAATATACCTCATTTGGTCCTATCGGTGTGGCCATGGCCCTATGCAGCACATATCTTCTAATGAATTTATTAAGAGTTATGGTGATCAAAAAAATGTTTAACATTAACATGTTAAAACTAAGGATATTTAAAGTTATCTTTGCTGCGATCGCAACGACGTTTAGTTTTTATTTGCTGGAAAACTTTCTACCCATTGATTTAAGATATGGATATGGAATTGCGATTGGAATTCCACTCTTATTTTTGATTTATGGAATATTATTAATAATTATAGCGATGGAAAAATCCGACATTCAAAAATTAAAAGCAAAGTTCCTGTAAAAAAACTTTCTCAACACGTAAAAGATTTGCTAAGTTCTGAAACAACATAATAAGGAACTGAAAAGTGCACGATGACAATCCAACCGAAGAAGAAAAGAAATCAAAGCTTATCGAATACCGCAATAGTATAGATAATATTGATGCGGCTGTAATAAATATGCTTGCTGAACGATTTAAGATCACCCAAAAAGTTGGCGTTTATAAAGCAAAATATGGTCTCCCACCTTCAGATAAAGATCGCGAAAGCAAGCAGATAGAACGCCTTCGGAAATTATCAGAAGATGCACAACTAGATCCTGACTTTTCAGAAAAGTTTTTAGATTTTATTATTGAGGAAGTCATTCAACACCACAAAAAAATTAGTGGTGCTGAATAAAATCTTATAATTTGCCTTGGTCAACATAAACAATAGCTTTACCAAACGCCATTGGATCATCAACATCAAGCCACAAGCGGCCTTTAACATCAAAAGTACGCGCCTTATCTTTAGCCCCTAGTACATTCATCGCACCAGAAATGCTTTCATCGCCTTCTTTGGCGCTTTGTTCAAGTGCTGCAAACATAGCAGATGTACAATAAAAAATACCCGTATCAAACGCATTATAGTCACGGATGATTTTACCGATATTATTAATTTCATTTTTCGTGCAATTCACACGTGTCACATCTTCTAAATCAACAACAGGGTTTTCAATATTATAATCCACACAAAGTGTCACTGTTCCCTCTTCATGATCATGTGAAAGCAAGTCTTTTATGATTTCAGGATCAAAAAGGTGATCACACATTGTTAATACAAAGGGACCTTCAATTACATCTTTAGCACAGGACACTGAAAGTCCATTTGGACGTTGCCATTCTTCATTAATAATATGAGTGATCGAAATATTTTCTCGTTCCGACAATTCATCAAGGAAGTCACGTACTTTTGTGCCACGGTATCCCGTTACAACGTAAAAATCATCAAGACCGCCGGCGCGTGCATTTAAAATTACCCGTTCAATAATGGGCACACCACCGAGTTCAATCAGTGGCTTGCTCTCACCTTTTTCACGTAATCTAGTGCCTTGACCAGCGGCAGCAATTAAGCATTTCATTCTGCAGTACCAAGAGATTTAACGCGACTATCGATAAACTGTTCCGTCATTTCATAGGCTTGATCATCAGTATACTGAACAGGCGGATGTTTACAGAAGTATGCTGAAGCAGCCGTAAGAATACCACCTTCACTATTCATAAGTGCCAATTTACAGCAGCGGATCATGTCAATTGCCACACCCGCTGAGTTCGGACTGTCTTCCACAGAAAGACGCATTTCTAAATTCATAGGTACACCACCAAATAGATCACCTTCCATACGCAAGAAGCAAACTTTGTTGTCATTCTGCCATGGAATATAATCACTTGGACCAACATGGATGTTTTCGTCATCTAATCTTGTACCAGCAACCGCTTGAACCGCTTCTGTTTTTGATTCTTTCTTAGAGGCAAGACGGTCCTGATTTTTCATATTTAAAAAGTCAGTGTTACCACCAGTATTTAATTGATAAGTACGGTCAAGAACCACACCACGCTTAGCGAAAAGATCAGTTAGTGTTCTATGGGTAATAGTTGCACCTAGTTGCGCTTTAATATCATCACCAACAATCGGAATATTGGCGGCTTCAAACTTTTCTGCCCACTCAGGATTACTCGCAATGAAAACAGGCATATTGTTAATGAAAGCAACGCCTGCCTCTAATGCACATTCAGCATAGAACTTAGCGGCTTCTTCAGATCCTACCGGCATATAATTCGTTAGAATTTCAGCGCCACTTTCTTTTAGTTCGCGTACGATATCTTCTTTAGTTGCTGAAGGTGTTCCATCAAGAACAAATGTACGATTGTCATCATAATCAGCCATATGTTTTGAAACACCATCTAGGATATTACCCATTTTAACGATCGTGCCGCTTAGTGGTAAATCTTGGTGAAAAACTGTCGTACAATTTGGTTTTTCAAAAATTGCTTCATTAACGTCTTTACCGACCTTACGGCTATCAACATCAAAAGCGGCCACAACCTCAATGTCACATGGACGGTAACCGGCTACATCCCAATGCATCAAGCCTGGGACAATTTTATCGTTACCTACACGCTCTGGTGTATAATAATAAATACCTTGAATGAGTGAACTTGCACAGTTTCCAATACCCGCAATCGCAATTTTAATTTTCGACATATATTTTACCTTTTTTATATTATATCTCTATCATCGGTTTACATAAAACCCGAATTTCAATCCCCTCCTATACATTATAATGCGCAATAAAGACAAGCATTTAACAGTTACATGAGATGTAACATAAGTAGATACAAAAATTGCGTCTTGGAACTGCCACAGTTTTGCTATATACGAATGGCATTAATTTTATAAAAACACAGAAAAACATGGAGTTTTTAATGTCACTAAACACCAAAATGTTCTTAAAGACTTTGGCTCTATCTTCGGCGGGTTTTGTTCTAATGTCTTGTTCAGAACAAGCATCAGAAAATGAAGCCACTGCAGAAGATACAATGGCTCAAATGACAGAAGAAGCGGAGCAAGTAATGAGCGATACATCATCTTTCCTTGAAGAAAACAAATCTAAACCTGGTATTGAAGTCACTGGAAGTGGTCTACAATATAAAGTCCTTCTTGAAGGAACAGGTAAACGTCCAATGGCTACAGATAGAGTTACAGTTCATTATGAAGGCACCTTAACTGACGGCACAGTATTTGATAGTTCTTATCAGCGTGGTCAGCCAATTGACTTCGGTCTAAATCAGGTTATTCGTGGCTGGACGGAAGGCGTTCAACTTATGCAAGAAGGCGCAAAATATAAATTCTTCATTCCTTCTGAATTAGCATATGGCCCACGCGGCACACCCGGAGGTCCAATTGGCCCCAACGAAGATCTTATTTTTACTGTTGAACTTATTCGTGTAAATTAATAATTACACAATTTAAAAAAGAAAAAAAAGGAGGCTAAACATAGCCTCCTTTTTAGTATTAGTGACCCCGGCTGGTATTCGCACAAATTGTGAGGGGGAAAGTTTATACAGAATAAACCGAGGGCACTAGACGCATTTACTAACTTTACAAAACATAAGATACTCGTTTAAATACGGTCATTTACAATCTTCCAATTGCCGTCTGGCTGACGACAGGCCTTACCATAGGCTTCTTGTACTTCACCGCCTATCGTTACAGTTTGCTGGTATTCACGGCAATATTGACCATTATCATTTTGAACAGCCGGACTTGGCGTATAACTACCGGAATTGCCACTATCTGGATTGTACCAAGTTGAAACCTGACCAGACGGATAATTCTCAAACGCAACTTGCTGAGCCTGATACATCTTCATACGGTCCGCTTCATCTAATTTCTTACCAATATTATTACCGACAGCAGCACCAACTACAGCACCGGTCATCATCGCAAATGCTTTTCCATCAGAACTTGCTCCATCACCAGCAATAGCAGATCCAACAACGGCACCACCTAACATACCGAGAAATGTTCCAAATCCTTCGTTTGACCCCTGCTCACATGCAGAGAGTGTGAAAGCGCATAAAATTATTGCTGATACTTTTTTCATATTGCTATCCTTACTCTTTAATTATGTAAAAAGAATAACAAACCTAAAATTAATGAATTCTGAATATCGAGTTCAGGAAAGGTAAGGATTAATTCATAAAACTATA
This sequence comes from Kordiimonadaceae bacterium UBA4441, assembly GCA_002390425.1. Classification (GTDB taxonomy): domain Bacteria; phylum Pseudomonadota; class Alphaproteobacteria; order Sphingomonadales; family Emcibacteraceae; genus Pseudemcibacter. Next base: position 46,756 of record DGPL01000020.1, read on the forward strand.
CTGATGGTAGTATTAATTTTGCCAACAATCCCTTATTGGTAGCATCTCTTGAATTATCATCCAAACGAATTGATCCATCATATAATGCTGATAAATCTTTAACAATTGAAAGGCCAAGTCCAGTTCCAGGTTTTTGTTCATCAAGCCTTTCACCGCGCATAAAGACAGCTTCTCTCTCTTTTTTATCTATTCCTGGTCCATCATCGAAAATCTTTATCTGAAGGTTATTGTTAATTTTTTCACACTCTACAACGACTTTTTTTGATGCCCACTTTGCTGCGTTTTCCATCAAGTTGCCCACCATATCCTCAAAATCATTAGCATCACCTTTAAATATCATGCTGACTTCGGGTGAAATTTTCCTAACTTCAATGGTCTTATCTTGATGTATCTTATTTAATGCCCTTGCAATATTCTCAATTGACGGCATGATTTGGCTATGACCGCTTAACGTTTTTAAATTGGCTGCTGCGCGTGCTCTTTTTAAATAATGGTCCACATGCTTATGCATGGTGTCGGTTTGTTTTTTTACTGTATCCGACATTTTATTATCTTCATTCATACGCGCTTCGTTTTTTAAGACCGCAAGTGGCGTTTTTAAGGCATGAGCAAGGTTCCCTACCTGCGTCCTAGAGCGAGCAATTATTTCGTTATTATGATCTATAAGGGCATTTAATTCATCAGCAAGGGGTTGAATTTCACTAGGAAAATCTGTCGGTAAATATTCTTTATCTCCGCTTCGAACTTGACTAAGCGTTTCTTTAATATGCCCAAGAGGTTTTAACCCTAAAAATACTTGCAATAATGATGCAGACAATAACCCTATACCCAAAGCCGAAAGCCCAATTAACAATATATTATCAAAACGGCTGGCTTGTTCGTTGATTTCGATTGTATCGACAGCGACTATAAAACGATATACTACCTCGCTATCAGGGATGGTAATATCACGCTCGATTACCCTTAACATTTGCTGCTCAGGTCCAATTGCATCACGCAAACGGGTTTGAGTAATATCTTCCGAAAAATCTACTTCAAGATTCACATCCCATAATGAACGCGACCGGACTGGATTAAATCCTTCCGGTGCTATTTGCCAATACCATCCTGAGTATGGTTGTTCAAACCTAGGATCCACCATCGTTCTTGAAAAATTAAGTTCTGTGGTTTCATCATCAAGACTAATCCCGATTAAATTATCTAAAAGTCCACTTAAACGATTGTCAAAATTTTGTTCTAAAGTATCTCGAAAAACCAGAGAAAGAAGATATCCCCCAATTACCAATGCCAATACCGTCCAAACTGCAGATATTGTAACAAGGCGCACCCATAATGAACGGCGTTTCGTTGTAGTTGGTATATTTTTATCCTTATTCAGCGACAAGCTGATACCCCAGACCTCTAATTGTTTTAATTATATCAATTCCGATTTTTTTACGAACCCGTGTCACAAAAACTTCAATAGTATTTGAATCCCTATCGAAATCTTGATCATAAATATGTTCAGTAAGTTCCGTTCTGGAAATGACCTTATTCGGATGATGCATCATATAGGAAAGCAGTTTATATTCTTGTGCGGTCAGTTTTATTGGCATGCCATCTACTGTCACTTTTGATGAAGCACTATTGAGCGTTAAACCCTTAATTGATATTTCAGGCGAAGCCTGTCCTGCAGCGCGTCTTATCAGTGCACGAATGCGGGCGAGAACTTCTTCTATCTGGAATGGTTTTGGCACATAATCATCTGCACCTGCATTGAGCCCTGTTACTTTCTCGGACCAGCCATCACGTGCGGTTAGGATCAGAACTGGCGTATCAATTCCTTTTTCTCTCCATTTTTTAAGTATGCTGATACCGTCCATGACTGGCAATCCTAGATCTAAAATGATCGCATCATAACTTTCCGTTTCACCTAAAAAATGCACGTCTTCACCATCCATAGAAGCGTCCACTGCATACCCAGAATCTTCTAAAAAACTTTTGAGCTGTCTTGATAAATCTGGATCATCTTCAGCGAGTAACAATCTCATTAACTATCCTTTTACATCAATAATTTTTGCATTCTTAGCGTCTATTTTAACGGAAAGTAATTTTCCGGCATCGGTTAAAACCCTAACATCATAGAGGTAATTTATACCTTCCCTTTTAGGGACTAAGAGCCTTACATCAACAATTTTTCCAGGGTATTCAGATTGTACCGCTTTACGAATAACCGACAATGATAAAATATTTCCAGAGCGAACTGCGTCTCTTGCCTGATCATGCCTGAAAAATTGATCCGGTATTCTGAGGCGCTCCTGAGGGGATTGAGAAACTGACCTCGTCCCCAATTCCCTGGGTTGAGGTATTTCACGTATTTCTTGAGAAAACCCATCAAGAGGCATAGCTATAAACATAACCATTAAAGCCAATATGTGCGCAGTGATTCTAAACATACCCAAATACTACCTAAATTCTTCTTAATATAGGATGAATAAGAATTGGGTGTTTAGCTTATTAACCTATTCTATATATTAAAATTATAGTATTAATCTGTCTTAAATTAAACCTTAAATAAGCAGCATTATTTGTTACTACATTCATAATCAACTTGTATGGTAAGAATATACATGTAAAACACATAATATTATTAGTTGATTATTATCTAGGAAAATAATGCGAGGCTTATTTTTATTTAGCATTGTTATCATCATTTATGGGTCGTTATTTCCATTTGATTTTCAATTTGAAAATTTGGCACAAAATGACAGGCGAACAATTTTTTCAACAAATATCTTTGGTGCTAGAATAGCAGATATTTTAAGCAATGTTTTATTATTCCTGCCACTTGGTTTTGCCGGCAGTGAACTGATTTCAAGAAATAAAAATGAACAAAAATATTATTTTTTATTATGTTTTTGTTCTTTTATATTGGCTCTAGGTGTTCAAATTTTACAAATATATATTCCGCAAAGATATCCAGCACTTTATGACGTGCTCTGGAATATGGTAGGTACATTTCTTGGTATATTAACCGCAAATTTAATGGCTCGGCATTATTCACACATCCTTAAATCTGATCACAAAATTTCATTATTTATATTATTAATGGGATGGGTTTTCTTTTTATTAACACCATTTATTTTTAGTTTCGAAAAAGCAACTTTAATGGCAAACATATCTAGTCATTTAAACATAGAAAAATATAAAATTGAAAATATCCTAATGTTTACCGCTATCTGGATAGTCTTTGGTAAGTTGCTTGAGGAAATGATTTATATAAGAAAAAAATTGTTTTTCTCATTAGAGGCTATTTTTATCATCATGATAATATTGAAAATGTTTGTTTTCCGTAACGTTATCGAGCCAGAAATTTTTACGGGAGGGATCATTGCTATTCTCCTACTACTTAGCAAGCTCTTTCTCAAAATAAACGTATATAAATTGGCTCTAATAATTTTACTTCCTATGATGTTTTATAATTGTCTTTATCCTTTCGAGTTTATTGAGAACCCCTATAAAAAATTTGTATGGATTCCATTTGGCGAAATATTTACCCCAGACATTCTCCAAACTCTAAGAACTCTTTCTTATAAGTTCTTTGTATATGGAGCGATTATATGGTGTTTTTAAAAAAGTTATCCAAATGCAAAATGGATCATATATATTTTAATCGCATATGCAGGATTAATTGAAATATTACAACATTTTACGCTTTTTCGAATAGGTGGATTAACCGAAATATTAATCGTTATATTATTATATAATTTCTTACCACGCGAGACTGCTAATTTTGATTTAAAAACAGAAGATAAGAGTGCTATTAGATAAAACTCTTTTATCTTAGGTGCAAAAACTTATATAAAGTACAAAATGAATATGATTATCAGGAAACTCTTTTAAATGGATAAAAATACATTACAAGAATTTTGGACACTTGTCCTTGATGTATGGAATAATGGACTATACGGCATTGATGTTGGCAAAATTATAGCGGCATTACTTATTATATATATCTCAATGTTATTTAGACATTTATTTAGTCGAATTGTACTCGGTCGATTAAGAGCATTAACCAAAAAGACGAAATCTAAAATTGATGATGAAGTTATTGATGTAATTGAGAAACCAGTAGGTTTTCTTCCTATCGTCATAGGAATATTTTTTGCCACAGAAATTCTTAATTTAACAGGCAATCTTGCAGAAGGTGCCGATAACTTAAACCGTTCACTCATTACATTTAATATATTCTGGGCCTTTTATAATGTTATTGGACCATTAAGTCTCACCTTTGGTAAGCTGAAAGATATTTTCTCATCAAGTATGATTAATTGGCTTATAAAAGCCATGCATGGACTATTCATATTCCTTGGTGTTGCCTCAATTCTTGAAATTTGGGGAATTCAGGTCGCCCCGCTTATCGCTGGACTCGGTTTATTTGGTGTTGCAGTTGCACTAGGTGCACAAGATTTATTTAAAAATCTAATATCTGGTCTTTTTATCATTGGCGAAAAACGTTTCCATCCTGGTGACTGGGTCAAAATAGATGGTATCGTTGAAGGTACTGTTGAAGAGATAGGGTTTCGTACAACAACAATAATCAGATTTGATAAAGCGCCTGTTTATGTGCCAAATACAAAACTTTCAGATAATGCAGCAACCAATTTTTCACGCATGAGCCACCGACGCATTTTTTGGAAAATTGGTCTTCTCTACGATACGAGTAAAGACCAGTTGAAAAATATCAGGCAAGATATTGAAGATTATATAATGGGGAATGATGAGTTTGCCCATCCACCAGAAGTTGCGACATTTGTACGCATTGATAGCTTTAATGATAGCTCGATTGATATTATGCTCTATTGTTTTACAAAAACCACTGTCTGGGGCGAATGGCTCGAAATTAAAGAGAGATTGGCTCTAAAAATTAAAGAAATAGTCGAACATCATGAAAGTAACTTTGCTTATCCAAGCCAATCTATTTATATCGAAAACTTGCCTGATAATAACATTGCAGAGAAAGCAGAAGCGTTTATAGCCGAAGAAAAAAAGACTTAATCATTCATCCTCATATTCAGTGAATGTGTCCGTAAATTTTATAGTCTCTCCAACGGTACTATTAGTGAGATGACCATCCCACATGGCAAACTCGCCTCTGATCATAGTGGCTGTGACCTTGCCAGATATTTCCGCACCCGCATGGTGATCCCATCCGCAACCGCTTTCCACATCTTCGTCATCAAAGGTCCATTTTTCATTTAAGTTACAAATGGCAAAATCAGCATCATAGCCAACCGCAATACGGCCTTTTTTCGCTATATTAAAGGCGCGGGCAGGACCTGCGCTGGTTAAGTCTATTAACGTATTTAAGGATATAGATCCGTTACTCACCTGATCTAACATTAATGGCAGTAAAGTTTGAACGCTTGGTGCGCCTGATATACTATCAGGATACTCCTTCTCTTTTTCATTTGTGGTAACGGGTTTATGAAATGAAGAAACCATATCAACGATACCATTAGTAAGTGCTTTCCATAAACCAATACGGTTCTCTTCATCATGAATTGGGGGATCGATTTGAGCATATTCATGAAAATGCTGATAACACTCTGGTCCACTTAAAAATAAATGATGTTGCGATAATGAAACTGTAACTAATTCTTTATAGGCAGCTATCATGCCTAGTTCTTTTGCCGTTGACACATGCATTAGATGCACAGGGTGCCCCGCTCCACGGGCAATAGCTGATATGCGCCTGTTTGCTTCAATTGATACTTTTTCATTATGCCAATTTGGATGACTTTCAACATTACCGTTTATAATTTTATCTTTACGCTTTTCTAATTCATAGAAATCTTCTGAATGTATACTAACGCGACGCTTGGACTTTTTTAAAAGCATATGAAGGTCTTTATCACTAACAAGCGAATTGGGATCTGACATTGAAACATATATCCCTGCGATCCCGTCATTCATTTCTTGCTCTGTGATGTCATCAATATTTTCTTTAGTAGCGTTTAGAAAATAAGCATAATCAATAGGCGAATTATCATTTAACTCACCAAACATTAATGCTGACGTCACACCTCCGCGAACAGCAGCGCGTAATTCGTTTTCGGGAGTATCTATAATATGAAAATCCGTATCAATCACTCCAGGCAGAATATACAAATCGCTCACATCTACTTCGGATTTTGCCGATAATCCTTTTAAATCGCCTATAGCAACAATGATACCGTCACGAACAGCAATATCTTTTCGTTCTACCCCTTGATGCGAAACGACAGTCCCACCTTTCATAATTACGTCTATACTCAAAAAAATATTCCTTTATGACTTTAAAATTCTGTTCCCCACCTTAAATCAATGTTAGCTTATGACAATAATAATTAGAGAAGAATAATGACAAATAAATATGAAATTCTCACTAACAGAGTAATTATCACTTTAAAAGGTCCAGAAAGGCATTCCTTATTACAAGGGATAATTACAAATAACACTGACAGAATTAACGGCACAGATGCTGTATATGCGGCTATTTTAACGCCTCAAGGAAAATATCTTTACGACTTTTTCTTATTTGAAACTGATGAAACAATATATCTCGACTGTGAAAAATCCTCTTTAACCAAACTCTTTCAAAAGCTATTAATGTACAGGTTGCGGTCTAATGTTGAAATCATAGACCAGTCTGAAAAATATATCGTTCTTAGCAGCGACGAAAAGCAGAATGGCATTAGCTTTATTGATCCACGTCATTCAGAAATGGGCTATAGAATCATCCTTGAAAAAAGCCCCGACGGTGTAGCTGTCGAAGAATATCACGAGAGGCGTATAAGCCTAGGAATAGCCGAAGGAACAAATGATTATATTCCTGAAAAAAGTATAATACTTGAGGGGCATTTCGAAGACCTCAATGGAGTAGATTTTGAAAAGGGTTGCTATGTTGGACAAGAGGTCATAGCGCGGATGAAATACCGTAGGAAAATCAAAAAACAAATGTTTCCCGTTAAACTAAATGGCGCGGCTCCTGAATTTGGCACAGACATAATTGATAATAATGGTAATAAAGTTGGTGATATTCGCTCTAATGCAGGTGGTTTTGCTATTGCTCTCTTTCGAATAGATAAAATGGAAATGGGTAAATCATATGATTGTGGTGATATTCAAGTGACTCCCTTTAAGCCGAACTGGATATCAAATGAATGAGATAGTAAGATGTGACTGGTGTGGCACTGATCCAATTTATACGGCCTATCATGACGAAGAATGGGGAGTTCCCGTTTATGATAGTCGCGCGCTATGGGAAAAATTAATCCTTGATGGATTTCAAGCCGGTCTTTCATGGATCACAATCTTAAAAAGACGAGATAATTTTATCAAAGCTTTTGATGGATTTGACCCTTCATTAATCGCAAAATACGATGAAAACGATATTGAGCGATTAATGAATGATAAAGGCATCATCAGAAATCGACTTAAAATACTGGCAACCATACAAAATGCGAAAATCTATTTGGAAATTGAAACTGAAAAGGAAGGTGCCTTTTCAGAATTAATGTGGCGTTATACCGGTGGTATCGTTAAGAAAAATACTTTTACCACTATGGCTGAAATTCCGACGCAAAGCGCTGAATCAGAAGCCATGAGCAAAGACTTAAAAAAGCGTGGCTTTAAATTTTGTGGCCCGACAATCTGTTACGCATTTATTCAAGCCGTTGGCATTATTAATGACCATATTGTCACGTGTCATCGTTTTGGGAAATAAATCATTTATAAAAGAAAACAGGCTAAGCCCTTGGGGGGGAAGCTTAGCCTGCCTATCTATTAGAGCTCGAAAGCTTATATAGATATATATTTTATATATCTTTCTAATTTTTGATGCAATAGTTTTTTTGATTTTTTTTAGAAAATTTCATAAAGGCTTTTATGCAAAAGCTCCACCGCGCGGTATCGTCGTTTCTTTATGAATTGCTGCACTTAAAATAAAGCCAAAACCAACCAGCAAAGTAAGCATCGCAGAACCACCATATGATACAAGCGGAAGCGGTAAGCCGACCACAGGAACAAGCCCCATTACCATCGCAATATTAATGAACATATAAAGGAAAAATGTCATCACCATGCCTAATGTTAAAAGGCGGCCAAATTGACTTTTTACGCTTAAGCTAATAATCATCGCATAGCCCATAAGCACGAGATAAAGTGTAAACAAGCTAAGTCCGCCTATCAAACCTAATTCTTCCATAATTACTGTAAAAATAAAATCAGTCTGCTTTTCAGGTAGAAAATTTAATTGGCTTTGTGTTCCTTGAATAAATCCTTTGCCATAAACACCACCGGAGCCAAGAGCAATTTTTGACTGAATAATATGATAGCCTGCCCCTAAAGGGTCCGTCTCTGGATCCATAAATGTTAAAACACGTTGTTTTTGATATGGTTTTAGAAATTGCCATGCCCCAAATGCAGCAGGGATCATTGCAAGAAAGCTAAAGACAAATATCCACATACGTACGCCAGCGGCGAAAAGTATTGTTATGCCACCCATCACAATCAACAATGTAGTTCCAAGATCAGGCTGCCTTAAAACCAATACCACTGGCAGTATTATTAATACAATAGGCTTGAACAAGCTTTTTAGCTGAACAGTTTCGTCATCAGTCAAGCAATGAAAATACCGTGCTAGCGCCATCACGAGCGCAATTTTCATAAATTCGGAAGGTTGTAAATTCATAAACCCCAGATTAATCCAACGTTGTGCGCCCATGCCCATTTCACCCATGACATCAACAACGACAAGCATCGCAAGAGCAACAGCATAAAGTGGATAAGCAAGAAACATCCAAACACGAATATCGATTAACGCGATAGAGATCATCAACACTAGGCCGCCAAGAAAACGAATAAATTGATTTTTTGCCCACGGGTCGACACTCCCCCCTGCCACAGAATAAAGCATTGCAAAACCAAATCCTGCAACCGTACAAATAACCAACACTATAAACCAATTAAGTTCGGACATTTTCTGCCGAATAGTTTTACTCTTATTGCTGCCTATTCTTGCGCTTATACCCATCAGACAGATTGTCCTGTGATCGGAGAGTTATCTGTACGTTCCGTATCTTGATCTATCGCAAATTCTAAAATATCTCTTGCCACAGGTGCAGCAGCAGAACCGCCACCGCCATGTTCAATCAAAACTGAAACAGCATATTTAGGATTTTCTACGGGCCCATATGCGACAAAAAGACCGTGATCTCTTGCAATCCACTCTTTATCTTTATTATCAATAACACCAGATTGTCTTTCCGCTGCTGATATCCCTCTAACTTGTGTCGTCCCTGACTTTCCACCGAGTTTATAATCTTTATTTCTTAAGCGGTGAGCAAAGCCGGTCCCTCTTCGATGATTATAAGCATCTTCCATGCCTTTAAGAACAATGTTTAAGTTTTCACTTGAAATGCCCATGTCTTGCGGAAGGTTATTATTTTCCTCATCAAAATAAATTTTTGGCGTAACCATTTTACCGCCATTAGCCATTCTTGACGTCATCACGGCCAGCTGCAGAGCTGTGGTTGAAACATATCCTTGGCCAATACCAACATTAATCGTATCGCCACCTTGCCAGCGTTCACCAACGGCGCCGTATTTCCAATCCCCATTCGGATTGATGCCTTTTGCTTCTGACATAATACCAATATTAAAACGTTCACCAATTCCAAACCGTGCCGCCATATCATGAATTTTATCAATTCCTAATTCACGGGCAAGTCTATAAAAATAAACATCGCAACTTTGCGCGAGCGCTTGCACAATATTTATTTTGCCATGACCATTTCTATTCCAACAATGAAATACTCTGTCACCAAACGGGTACCTATAATAACAGGCTTTCGTTTCTTCTGGCGTTACAAGTCCATCTTCAAGGGCTGCTAAAGCTACAATCATTTTAAATGTAGAACCCGGGGAATATTGACCACTAACAGGTTTATTTATAAGCGGCTTGCGGATATCATTTCTAAGCGCATCCCATTTAACTTGACTAATACCATTATTAAAATCATTCGGATCAAATGAGGGTGTCGATGCTATCGCAAGAATTTCACCGGAATGGATATCCATTACCACAACACCGGCACTTTCATCACGGACACGATTGGATACAAATTTTTGCATTTCAATATCAATCGTTAAACGTGCAGCGTCACCTGGCGTACTATCCTGTCTGGATAATTCCCTAATCATTCTACCAATTACATTAACTTCAACCTGACTGCTTCCCGCACTACCGCGAAGCTTCTCATCCAGTATTCTTTCAATACCGTTTTTACCAATTTTGAAATCTGGCATTTCTAAAAGGGGGTCACCCGTTAACTCTTCTTCACTGACGGAACCTACATAACCGATAATATGTGCCGCCAATTCCCGTTCCGGATAAAACCGAGTTTTTCCGGCATCCGGCTGTATGCCCGGAAGATCCGGCATATTAACATTTAAGTTTGAAAATGTTTTCCAATCCAAATTATTCGCTACACTAATTGGAACAAATGATCTTTGACGTTTTGCCGCCTTGTGAATTCTTTCATTATCACGTTTAGAAATTGGAATATAGGCCTCTAAGGCGTTTAATGTTTCTTGAAGCTCTTCGGTTTCTTCTGGAATGACATTAACGCGGTAATCTGTTGTACTGGTTGCGATAGGTCTTCCATATCGATCAATAATATCCCCTCTAGTTGGGGCTAATAAACGCATACTAATCCGGTTTTGTTCTGCAAGCAGCTCATATTTATCTCTGCTTGTTACTTGTAAATAATACATGCGCCCAACAAGCGCCGAAGAAAGCAACATCATTCCGCCACTTATTAATGATGCGCGGCGTGTATACATTTTTAATTTATTTTTATCAGACGGTTTCATAAATTATAAATTCACTTCACAAATTTTCTTGTCAGCCCTAGCAACCAAGTGATCACTGGATAAAACGCAATGGTCATTAATATTTGACCTAACACATCCCAATAATCAAGCAATGCCCTAAAATAGAGAGAGCTAATGCCCCATGACATTATGCCAAACCCAATAACCAACATGACAAACACAAACCAATTAAATATAAAATCTCTTTCCAAAAATTGTCTACCTTGAAAAAAGATAAATTGCTGAACTACTATCAGCAATAATGGCATTAAACCAAGAGGACTTCCCATTAAAATATCTTGCAATCCACCGAGAATAAATACAACCCAAATAGGGAGATACTCAGGTTTAAATACACTCCAATAATAGACACCAATCAGCGTTAATAAAGGCATTATATCACTAATAAGCGGAATATTATAGGGTAATACCATTAGGAATATTAGCATCAAAATAGTTAAGAAAGGAATGACCGCATTAAAACCAATACTTGCTTCTTTGTTTGGCGAAATATTCACTCTTCGACCTCCTCATTCTGAGGCGGAGTTTCTACTGGCTCTTCAATTAAAGTAGGAAAAGAAGCTATTTCATATTCAGTTACACTTACATAATTAAGACGATTGAGATTTACGGACGGATTAACTCTAATTCCACCAAACTCGGTAAATTCACTTACGACGCCAACCGGCAGATCAGGTGGGAACACGCCGCCCATGCCAGATGTTAAAATCAAATCACCTATATTGGCTTTTTCTTCTTCTGGCATAAACTCAATCAGTTGTAACGGCGAATTATCACCTGCAAGAATTACATTTACACCACTGTCAGCAAATTTTACCGGTATGCGGCTATTAATGTCGTTGAGCAATAATACTCTTGACGCATTGGCTGCAACATTAATTGTGCGTCCAATCACACCTTCTTCGTTAACAACAGCGTGTCCTTTTTTAACACCGTCGTTTGTTCCACTATTGATCAGCATGCTTTTAAAAAATGGACTATTACTATCAGAAACTATTCGTGAAGCCGTAATCGTCGTTAATGTTCCATCTTTAATATTAAGTAGATTTTTAAGACGCAAATTATCAATTTCGAGCTCTGTGGCTTCTGTTAATTGTCTTTTTAAATTTGCATTTTCTTCACGTAAAAATTGATTATCAGAGAAGACAACCGCTACATTTCTTATCCAATCTGAAAGACTTGAAGTAGCCCCTCGAGGGAAATCTACAACTTTAATAGCGGGAATAAACGCATTAAAAATTTGCGCTCGTGTTTGTTCAATTAAGGCCGATTGGCTGCGCCCCATAAGAAGAAGCGCAATCGAGGCAACAATAAAGAAGAAGGCAGTAAATTTTTGGCCGATCTTCTTCATTTAATTCCCTTCTCTTCAAATAGTTTAAAGCTGCTAAAAGCTTAATAACTATCGTTAAGAACGTGTTTTAGGATTTCATCTTCTAATGAACGTCCTGTTCCAAGCGCAACACAAGTAAGAGGCTCTTCTGCAATAATTACAGATAGCCCTGTTGCTTTTCTGAGGACTTTATCCAGATCACGCAGAAGCGCCCCGCCCCCTGTAAGAACTATACCTTTATCAACGATATCCGCGGCAAGCTCGGGTGGGGTTTGTTCAAGGGCAAATTTCACACCTTCAATAATTGCGCTAATCGGTTCAGCAAGTGCTTCAGAAATTTGAAGCTGATCAATTACGATTTCTTTAGGAACGCCATCCATAAGATCCCGACCTTTAATTTGCATTGTTTGGCCAACACCATCTTCAGGCGCTGCAGCCGTTCCAATTTCTTTTTTGATACGTTCAGAACTACTTTCACCGATCAATAGGTTATGATTGCGGCGAATATAAGCAATAATTGCTTCATCCATTTTATCGCCGCCTACACGCACTGATGACGCATAAACAATACCGCCGAGTGATAAAACGGCCACCTCAGCAGTACCACCACCAATATCAACAATCATCGAACCCGTTGGCTCCGTAACAGGAAGTCCGGCACCAATAGCAGCAGCCATAGGTTCCTCAATCAGAAACACTCGGCGCGCACCAGCTTCTAACGCACTATCACGAATAGCTTTTCTCTCCACTGGGGTTGATCCAGAAGGCACACAAATTACGATTTGGGGGCTTGCCAACATACTACGATTATGAACCTTACGAATAAAGTCTTTAATCATAGCTTCAGCAACCTCAAAATCAGCAATCACACCATCACGAAGCGGTCTAATTGCCTCAATATCACCGGGAGTACGACCCAACATCATTTTTGCAGCTTCACCAACCGCCAATACCTCTTTAACGCCGCCCGTCGTTTTAATCGCGACCACTGATGGTTCATTTAGTACGATGCCACGTCCTTTTACATAGACGAGTGTGTTTGCTGTCCCCAAATCGATAGCCATATCCGATGAAAACATGCTAAGAATTTTTTCAAACATTCAATTTTGCCCTTGTCCGCCTGTTTGCGGTTTATTAATTTTTTTCATGATTACGCAAACTTATAATATGTTTGTATTAACATAGTACTATTATTGCAAATTAATTATCGAAAATTAGCCAATAAAGATATCATTTATGGGCTTTTGAATGGAATTAAAGGTTATTTTAAGGCAAATCATAAAAAAATATGATTTACCCTAAAAAATATTATCTTTTAGGCCGTCATTTCTTCCGGCTTACTTTTCTCTCTCTTGACGAGCAATTTATTCAACGCATTTAAATATGCCTTCGCAGATGCAACTAGCGTATCCGTATGTGCTGCATGACCGTTAACTGTTTTCCCATCATCGGCTAACCTTACTGTAACCTCGGCCTGTGCATCTGTTCCTTTGGTCACTGCATGAACCTGATAAAGCTCAAGATCGGGTTCGCCTTCGACTAAAGTTCCTAATGCTAAAAATGCGGCATCAACAGGACCGTTTCCTTCGCTATGAACTTCTTTCACATCACCGTCTGCTGCTATTTCAAATGTTGCGCTATTTGGTACATCTTTATCACAAACAAATTTCCATGATGTGATCTGCATACCTTCATTATCACGCATTCCATCATCGACTATGGAAATAATATCTTCGTCATAAACAACCTTCTTTGCATCTGCAAGATCCTTGAATTGTTCGAAAGCGCTAAGAAATTCATTATTTCCTAATTCATATCCCAATTCTTTTAACTTCTCACTAAATGCATGACGTCCGGAATGCTTACCCATAACCAATGTGGATTTGCCTAACCCAACTGATTCAGGCGTCATTATTTCATAAGTCTCTGCATTCTTAAGCATACCGTCTTGATGAATTCCGCTTTCGTGTGCAAAGGCATTCGCACCAACAATCGCCTTGTTATGCTGAACATTTAATCCTGTAACAGACGAAACCAAGTGGGATGTTTTCGTAATATTTTCTGTCACTATACCTGTCTTATAAGGAAGCATATCTTGCCTCGTTCTAAATGCCATCGCAATTTCTTCTAGGGCCGCATTGCCGGCACGCTCGCCAATTCCGTTGATTGTGCATTCAATTTGTCTTGCACCGCCTTCAACGGCAGCAATTGAATTGGCAACCGCCAATCCCAAATCATTATGACAATGTGTGGAAAAAATCGCTTTATCGGAATTTGGAACGTTTTCGATAATTTTGCGCATCATGGTTGTATATTCAACCGGTGTTGTATACCCAACCGTATCCGGTACATTAATCGTCGTTGCGCCCGCTTTAATCGCTGTTTCAATAGATTTATAAAGATAATCTTCCTCTGTTCTTGTGCCATCTTCACATGACCATTCAACATCATCACATAGGTTTCTGGCGTAAGACACACTTTCTTCAATTTTTTCCAAAACTCGTTCTGGTGACATTTGTAACTTATGTTCCATATGAAGCGGGCTTGTGGAAATAAATGTATGAATTCGTGGGTGTTTTGCTCCTCTTAACGCTTCCCATGCACGATCAATATCTTTTATTGAAGCGCGTGCTAGGGAACAAACGGTAGTTTCTTTTAATAATGCTGAAATTTGAGAAACTGCATTAAAATCCCCATTGGAGGCTATTGCAAAACCAGCTTCAATGACATCTACGCCTAGTTGTTCAAGTGCTTCTGCAACACGCAACTTCTCATTTAACGTCATAGAGCAGCCCGGCGACTGCTCTCCGTCTCTTAAAGTGGTATCAAAAATGATTACCCTGTTTTTATCTATTGTCATGACTTTCGTCCTTTTTATTCAATTCTCATATTTTATCATATTTCCGGACATAACAAATATAAAAATATTAAATAAATGAAATCCGGTGTTATTGGAAAATCTCCCCTAAACGCTCGCTTTATATTCAGCTTTAAATGGTAAACGTTCAGGGGCAACTAAGTCGACCTAAGAGTGACAGTGAAAGTCCGAGCAGGAGTGTAAAAGGCAAAATTGAACGCGCTAAAGCAGTTTTGCTGATAGCGTTTTTAATAAATTCAATTTTTAAAATATGATTGCTCATAATTTATACCTTTAGTGTTGATAAACACCTTTTAACGGAAACTAATTAATATGTGAATAACAAATTTATTTTATTTTTTTACGATATCAAGAAGGCGATCTAAAAATTTATCGCAAGCCTCTAATTCTGAAATTTCAACATATTCATCAGCTTTATGTGCTTGTAATATACTGCCCGGGCCACAAACAACAGCAGGCACGCCACCTTTTTGATGAAAAATTCCGGCCTCAGTTCCATATGAAACAACATGCGTTGAATTTTGTTCTGCTAAATGCTTCACCAATACTTCAGCTTCTGATCCCGTTTCAGGAAATAGACAAGGTACTTTCGCTAAATAGTCGGTTTTGATATCGCCAAATTTTTCGGACTTCATTCGCATCTTTGGTAAGATGATTTCATTGATAAATTCTTCATATCGATTAAAGACTTCGTCCTCATCAGTACCTGGAATGGGACGATAATCCCATTCAATTTCACAATAATTTGGTGTTATATTCGCAGCAACCCCACCTTGAATACGCCCTGCATGGACAGTTGCATATGGAGGATCAAACCCTTCAACAAGAGCAGGTCTCGATCTCATTTCTTCCTGCATATTATCAATAAATCCAATAATTTCTGCTGCATAACTAATTGCGTTTACGCCCCTATCGGTACTTGAATGATTTTCATGGCCATAAACTTTAGTGAGCAGATGTCTAATACCTTTATGGCTGTTCACTACTTTCATGGACGTTGGTTCGCCAACAATGCAAGCTCTTGGTTTTACGGTTAAGTCTCTCACAACATCCACTAAACTATGAACGCCGGTACATCCTGTTTCCTCGTCATATGAAAACGCTAAATGAATAGGCTCCTTTAGGTTAGCATTTACAAATTCAGGAACTTTCGCGAGCACACAAGCAATAAACCCCTTCATATCGCAACTGCCGCGCCCATAAAGTTTTCCATCCTTTTCCGTCATTTGAAATGGATCCGTTGACCAATTTTGGCCTTTTACCGGCACAACATCTGTATGCCCAGACAACATGATACCACTAATATCTTCTGGACCAATAATCGCATGCAAATTGGCTTTCTCTTCGTGTGGGTCTTTTATTATCTGAGATTTAATGCCAAATGATAATAAATAGTCTTCAACATAATTTATAAGGTTCATGTTCGATTTTGAACTGGTTGTATCAAAGAAGATAAGTTCAGATAACATTACTTTGGAAGACATGATTGCCATATAGAATTCCTGATAATTCAAATAACTGAGTTAATAAATTTAAGGAAGGTATTGTTAAATAAATGAAATATTTTTTCAACTAAACTAATTTTTCTTCTAGCTACCCACATCTTCTTTATTACAGATATTGACAAGATTTTGCCATTCTCGCTTGTCCAATAATTGACCTTTTTTCAATTCAACTTCCTTGTTTTTTATATGGTCACGAAAAAGCTTAATCCTGTCTTTTGTTAATGGGTGAGTGGAAAACATATCAGCTATTTCTGCGATAGCATTTTCTTCTTTAATTTTCTCATGTCTTTCGAAAAAATCCAACATCCCTTCAGCAGATATATTATTATTTTTAAGTATCACCAATGCCAAATCATCTGCATCTCGTTCATATTCACGGCTATATGATAAACTTAATCCTACTATGGCAATGCTGGCTGCATCGCCTCCTAAAAACGATCCAATAATACTAAAACCCATAACATTCACCAGTCCTTGCATAGGGTGCTGGTAATAAACATGCCCAATTTCATGACTTAAAACGCCCGCAATTTCTTCTGGAGTATCCGCTTGCTGAAGTAATCCGTTAAATATCACCACCCTACCACCTGGTGCAGCCAAAGCATTTACCATTGGGTTATCTACTACCTCAACTCTGACCGGATAAGGTAAATCTTCAATCTTTAACGCTGCCGTAACTTTCTCCAATGCAGCATTACCTTGCGGGTTTTCGCATGTATCAGAGGTATATTGTTGATAGAGACTATCGACGACCAAATCACCTGCTCTTATTGCCCAATTATCTGGGATAATGGCCACAATAGCTCTGTTCACGAGCGGATAGCCCATATAAAACAAAAAAACCAAACAAGTGATAGCGATTGCTGACACCAACTGCCAACGAATAAAATGCCAATCGTTATCGCCTGTTAAATGCTTCGATGCACGGTTTAGGTAATCTCTCTGCCCTGCATCATCACCGTCAAATAGTATTGTAAGGTTAGGGCCATTTTGATTTTTATGTTTATAGGTAAGCTGATCTTTGTCCTTTTTTTGCGAAATCAAACTAAGAAGCGCATATTCCCAAATTTCTCCCGACGGAAGCGCAAATCCATTAGGTAATAAAACAACCTCAATGGATTTGGCCATTGCAGTATTTCCATCATAATATAAGGCTTTTAGCTTCACAACTTACCCAATATCAAATGCTTCTACCAGTCCTTCACCAAACTCAGGTCCGGTTTCAGGTGACTGCGATATACCATTGAAATCAATCTTTCCATAAATTGATAATTCTTCACAAAATAGCTTGACCCATCTTTGCATTACAAATGGTGCACCTAAACCAATAGTAAAGATTAAGATCAATGTATTTTTCAATGAGAAAAAGATATATTTCATAACATCCATTTCAAAGTTTAACTTCACACCTTCAAATGTCACACTACTGATCAAAGTATTATACAAATGTGTCTGAAACCACGCCAGAACTATGCTCATGGTGACAAAAATTAAAATATACCCGGTGATAATAATCGGTATATTCTGACTTACAAAAGCATCAATGAGTAAAGAACCAATGCCTCCAATTACAACGATCATTGCAACATATGTCATTAACCAAATTTTAAAGAGAGGCTTTGCCTTTGCATCCGCTTTAAATACCCCGCTACCAAAACGTTTGTTATCCATTATGTAATTCCACATTTTACATAATGGATATGGTGTAATTAAACCAAGTGTTAGGAAATATAATACAAAATATTTAATAGCTAACCAGCCATAGCCCATGCTACCTGGAGTTTGCGCTCCTCTTATACCGCGCCAATATGTGCGAGACATACGGTAAACTTGTGCGCGGTAAATGGCTATCCCTATCAAAAAAATAAATAAGGGATAAAGAATAAAGGTAATAAACGGTGCAATTTCAGGCATTGTCGCGGTTATATACCCCAATATAAATGTAATCGGTAATATGAATATAAAAAAGACAATTACTGCCCTAAAAACAATTCACCTCCAGTACCCGTATAGATAAATATTTCATTATCCAGTTTTGTCTTGTTCCAATAATATTTTCGTAAATTTGTTTTGGCCCAAAATCGATAAATTCCTAATGTAATAATCATAAAAAACAGATTCTTTAATACAACTGGCATTAATTCAGACACAGATCCAGTATACTCAATTTTGTGTATTTCTTCTGTTGTTTGACTGGTATTGATAAGATTGTATGACATAAGTGCCACCCTCGTATTAATGTTTAAGAGGTAACTTAATCATAAAATTTTTATTATGTCAGTAAAAAAATATTATTGACTACCTTGCCCAAAACTTTGGTGAAAAAAGTACGAGTACGGCAAAGAGTTCAAGGCGACCTAAAAGCATTCCAAAAGTTAGTAACCATTTTGAAACATCGGGTAATTCTTGAAATGTACCTGATGGTCCGATAATCGGACCAAGAGCGGGTCCCACATTTGCCATTGCCGTTCCCGCACCGGAAACGGCCGTTACAAAATCAAGCCCTGTCAAAGCTAAACATAAGGCCAGCAATACAAAACAAACAACAAATAAGAAGAGATAAGACATCACTGACCCGGTAACACTTTCATCAATTGCCCCACCATTATATCTAGGTATAAAAATACCGTTCGGTCTTAACAATTTTTTAAAATGAGCCGCACTCATTGAAACGAGCACTTGAAAGCGGAAAATTTTAATTCCACAAGATGTTGATCCCGCGCAGCCCCCAATAAACATAATAAAAAAGAACACCATAACCGGCATTGCTCCCCATCTGGTATAATCAGTCGTTGCATAACCCGTGCCCGTTAAAATGGATATAACGTTAAAGGTGGTATAACGAAGTGCATCTTGAAAATTATAGACATTATTCGCCCACACCCAAAAAACCATCATTGCAATAAGGAGTACTACTAATGCAATAAACCAGCGCACCTGAGAGTCATGATAAATACCGCCGCTCTGCCCCCTCAATAACCTTAAATAGAGCAAGAAAGGAAGACTACCAACGATCATAAAAAATGCTACTGTATAATCAATCAAAGCACTATCAAAATGACCAATTGATCCATCAGATGTTGAAAAACCGCCCGTTGCGATGGTTGTGAATGAATGGTTGACCGCTTCAAATGGCGTCATACCCACAAGCCAAAATGTCACCGCGCATATAATCGTAAGAGCGATATATAACAAAGAGAGCGCAGATGCCAATTGAGTCGCCCTAGGCAAGAGCTTATCAGAAACATCAAAGCTTTCGATTTTAAAGAGCTGCATTCCACCAATTTGCAGTATTGGCAAAATCGCCACTGCCATAACAATAATACCTACACCACCGAACCATTGTAACATGCTTCGCCATAACAGTATGCCCGGTGGCGCACCATCAAGTCCTGTTATAACAGTTGAACCTGTTGTAGAAATACCTGACATTGCCTCAAAATAGGCATCCGTGTAGCTTAAAGAGAGTTCAGAAAATACGAAAGGCAACGCACCAAACGCTGGCATGAGAAGCCAACTCACGAAAGTCAAAAGAAAGGCTTGTTGAACAGAAAATTCATCATAATCTGCTCTATTGCCAAGATAAAGGCTGCCCCCTGAAAAAAGAACAATACCTGAAATAAGTGCAAAAACTTCCCAATCTGGATTTGATACTGCCAAATCCATAAACATAGGAAACAACATCCCTATACCAATAATAATAAGGAAAACGCCAGATATCATCCAAATGGGTCGAAAATCTAACAAAAAATCCGTCCCCTTTCCAAGTTTTTATTCCCCCTAATTTTTATCCTCTTAAGGATTCTATCGGCCCAACCACGGCCAAAAATTCGCGCCTCGTCTTCTCATCTTCACGAAATGCGCCCGCCATCCTGCTGGTCACCATAGAGACGCCATGCTTATGAACACCACGTGTACTCATACATTCGTGGGTCGCCTGGATAACAACGCCAACACCATATGGCTCGAGTATATCCTGAATACAATCAGCAATTTCAGCCGTCATCTTTTCTTGAACCTGTAGCCGCTTTGCATATGTTTCTACAACACGCGCAAGTTTACTAATACCGACAACTTTATTTTTTGGCAAATACCCCACATGCGCCTTACCAATAATGGGCGCCATATGATGTTCACAATGAGATTCGAACGGGATATCACGCAGAACAACCATTTCATCATAACCGCTTACTTCCTCAAATGTCCGTGAAAGATATTCATGCGGATTTTCATTGTAACCTTTATAGAATTCATCATAGGATTTCACAACACGCTTGGGGGTGTCCAGTAACCCTTCACGTGCAGGGTCCTCTCCTGCATATTTAAGTAATATGCGAACTGCCTCTTCTGCTTCTTCGCGGCTTGGTTTATTCGTTACTTGATTATTCATTCTTACTAACCTTTTAATGCAATCTTCTTGGATCATTTGGAATATCTAATGAAAAGGCAGGAATATCAACATCAAAATATGAACCATCAGCCGCTTTCATTTTATAACGACCTTCCATAAAACCAGATGGCGTAGATAGCGGCGCACCACTCATATATTCATATTCTCCACCTGGCTTTAAAACCGGTTGTTCACCAACAACGCCTTCGCCTTCAACTTCGTGAATTTTACCATTACCGTCCGTAATAATCCAATGGCGTCTTTCGAGCTGAACTGTATCTTTTCCATGATTTTCAATGTGAATTTGATAGCCCCATACATAATGACCATCATCCGGCTCTGATTCTTGATCCAAATAAAACGGCTCAGCGGAAACACCGATATCATTTGTTATCGTTTTATATTTTTTATCGTTGCCCATTTTGTACTCTGTTCCAAATAATTAAAGTCCTGCTATTTTAGCAGCTCTTGCAAAATCTTCTATCAAATCATCCGCATGCTCAAGGCCAACAGATAGTCTTAGCATGCTATCAGTAATGCCCATTTCAAGTCTTGCGCTTTCTTCAACTGATTTGTGCGTTGTACTTGCAGGATGTGTCATCAAACTTTTTGCATCACCAATATTATTAGAAATATCGGTAACCTCAAGTGCATTTAAAAATTTAAATGCCTGTTCACGCCCTTCGGGGACAAAAACTGTTACAACACTACCGCCAGCAGACATTTGTTTTTCAACTAAATCACGTTGCTTAAAATCAGAAAAACCGGGATAGTTTACCGATGAAAAACAGTCTAATTCACGTAACCTATGTGCAACTTTTTTAGCATTTGAGCACATTTTATCAATCCGCAAATCCATTGTTTCCATTCCCTTAAGCATTACCCATGCATTAAAAGGGCTCAAATTTGGGCCCGTGTGGCGAATTAATGGTAAAACTTTTTCTTCAAGAATTTCTTCTGATGTTAAGATACAACCACCAAGACATCGTCCCTGCCCGTCTATATGTTTAGTCGATGAATATATTACGATATCTGCGCCCATTTGGATTGGTTTTTGAAGCAGTGGTGTCGCAAAAACATTATCAACGACGACCAACGCTCCATTTTCATGGGCAATATTACAAACAAATTCTATATCAACAACATCCAGTGTCGGGTTGGCGGGCGATTCAAGAAAGACAGCCGTCGTGTTTTTCTGAAACGCATTTTTCCAAGCCTCTTTATCGGCGCCATCAACAAGTGTCGAAGTTACACCAAAATTCGCTAAAATAGTTTCAATGAATACACGGCAAGAACCGAAAAGCGTCTTACTTGAAACCACATGATCGCCAGCTTTCACAATTGAAAGCATCGCTTGTGTCATTGCAGCCATTCCAGTTGAGGTCGATCTGGCGGCTTCTGCCCCTTCGATCATGGCCATTTTATCTTCGAACATCGCACATGTGGGGTTACGTAAACGAGAATAGGTATAGCCGTCTTGTTCGCCTTCAAAACGTGCGGCTGCATCTTCTGCACAGTCATAAGCATATCCGGATGTCATGAACATGCTTTCACTTGTTTCACCAATTTCACTTCTGTAAGTTCCACCGCGTACAAGCTTCGTTTGAAGCCGCCATTTATCCGTAATTTCTTTATTTTTACCTGTGTCTCGTTTCATCTTCTTATGCCTAAATTAATTATGTTGAACACTTATTCAAAGTGCAAGTGACGTTAAATACTACAAGATACCCTATCAAGTATACAAAAAGTTGTGTAATTTTAGCGATTTAATAAAACTTACGTCACTCATTTTTTATGCGTAAAAAACAATTTCTTACTTAAAAAACATACTGCTCATATATTCATTAAAATAAGTACTCTTGGCCAATCTTTTCTTTTTCATTGCAATAAAACAATTCTTAACCGTAAAGTAATCCCAAAATAAATTAAAATATGGGGCTACAAATGACATTCATTCGTGCAATTCTAATTTTCCTTTTCGTAACAATACCTTTTAATGTTCAGTCACAAACCGTCAGTGCTGATTTATTTAAATCAATGGAATATCGCAGTATTGGTCCTTATCGTGGCGGCCGCGTCACTACGGTCTCCGGTGTTTGGGGGGATGACCAAACATACTATATGGGTGCAACAGGGGGTGGCGTCTGGAAAACCGATGATGCAGGTATCACATGGCATAATGTTTCGGACGGATATTTTAACACGACTGGAATTGGTGCTATCACGGTTTCAAAATCAGATGTGAATGTTGTTTATGTTGGCACTGGTGAAAGTCCAATAAGAGGGGTTAAAACATCCCATGGTGATGGCGTATATAAATCAATGGACGCTGGCAAAACATGGGTGCATTTAGGACTTAAAGAAACGCGCCATATCGGTAAAATTCATGTTGATGCCAATAATCATGACATCGTATATGTAGCCGCACAAGGAAACCCATGGGGCCCTAACGAAGAACGAGGCATTTATAAATCCGATAATGGCGGGGAGACTTGGGAAAAAATTCTTTATGTCAATGATGGAAGCGGTATCGTTGATTTATCAGTGAGTGAAGAAAACTCACGCATTATGATCGCAACTTCCTGGGAAGTTGAACGCAAGCCTTGGGTTGTAAAAAGTGGTGGTCCAGGAAGTCGTGTGCATAAAACCACAGACGGTGGGAAAACATGGTACGAAATCACAAAAGGGCTCCCAGAATTAAAAGGTAAAATGGGTGTAGCAATTGCCGCGTCAAACCCTGATATCGTCTACCTTGCTATTGAGGCCATTGATAAAGAAGGCGGCGTTTACCGTTCAACGGACGGCGGAGAAAGTTTCACGCAAGTAAGCAACGATGGGCGCACATTTGCCCGTGCATGGTATTATATGCATATATTCGTTGACCCAAATGATGAAAATAATGTTTGGGTTATGAATGGTGGTCTCAATAAATCAATCGATGGCGGCAAAACATATACGACAATTAGAGCCCCTCATGTTGATCATCACGGTATGTGGTTTAATCCAGAAGACAGTAATAATTTCATTAATGGCAATGATGGCGGTGCCAATGTCACCTTTAATGGTGGGAAAACTTGGTCATCCATTAACAACCAACCTACCGCACAAATTTACCGTGTTATTACGGATAACTTATTTCCTTATAATGTATATGGGTCACAGCAAGATGCCAACGCCATCACGATAAAATCAGAAACATTAAGTGGCGGAATTGGCGAGCGCCATTGGTTTAGTTTAGGGTCAGGTGAAAGTTCCACAATCGCACTTGATCCTGAAAATCCACGTTTCGTTTATAGTACTTATTTCGCCAGCATGATCGGCGAATGGGATAGAGAAACAGACAATTACCGTGATGTGCGCCCCTATCCTGAACGTGTAACCGGCGAGCAACCGAAGAATTTAAAGTTACGGGCGAACTGGAACAGCCCGGTTATTGTCTCACCGCACGACCCAGATGTTATTTATTATGGTTCGCAGTACCTGATGAAATCTATGGACCGTGGTGCCAGTTGGGAAATTTTATCAGAAGATCTCACACGAAATGATAAAGAACATCAAGGACTTGGCGGGTATCCGATCTCAAATGAACAAATTACAGCAGAAAGTTATAATAATCTGTTTGTGATAGCTGAAAGTCCACTTGAGCAAGGAGTGATTTGGACTGGTTCTGATGACGGACTTATTCATATAACCCGTGATAACGGGGAAACATTTGAAAATGTAACACCACGTAATATGTCGGAAGCCATCGTCAATGTAATAGATGCATCACCGCACCAAGCCGGGAAAGCATATTTTGCTATTGCAGGTTATAAAATGAATGATTTTACGCCTGTCCTCTATAAAACAGAAGATTACGGCCAAAGTTGGCAGAAAATTGTTAAAGGTCTTCCTGAAGATACCTTCGTAAGAACGGTACGTGAAGATCCTATGCGTGAAGGTTTGTTATACGCAGGAACAGAGACAGGTATGTTTATATCTTTTGATGACGGTGATAATTGGCAAGAATTTCAATTAAACCTTCCGGAAGTTCCGATTACTGATCTACATATTCGTCATAATGATTTAGTAGTTGCAACACAAGGGCGTGCTTTTTGGATTTTGGATGATTTAACCCCGCTTCATCAAATCAATGATGATATGCAGGATCAAGATATATTTATGTATCAACCTTCCAACCCAATTAGGTCAATTTCATTGGGATATCCAGAATATAGCAGTCGTGATGCTGATCTATTGGTCGGTAAGAACCCGCCTAAAGGACTTCAGCTTAATTATGTTCTAAATTCAGATTTAGAAGATGATACCGAGATATCAATAGAAATTTTCGACGCTGATGGCATGCTCGTTCATGGTGAATATACAAATGACACTCGCGCTAAATGTGAACAATCAACACACCCAATGAATATCAAAAAAGGAACAGGAGCGAACAGATGGTCATGGAATATGATGGTTGGGCGATATGCCTGCCTAGAAGCACTTGACCCAGTCACAGGAAGCCTCAGCGTTTATAAAGCGGCGCCAGGTAATTATTCAGTCACTTTAAAAGTAGGTGACTTTGAAACAAGCCGGAATTTCGAAATCTTAATCGATCCTCGCCTCACAGGAACTCATGCTGAAAATTTAAAGCAATATCAAGATATGGATAGGCTTAATAAATCACTTTACGCAATAGCCACAGAAATGGCGGACGGTGTGCTTCAACTTAAAAGCGCGCAAAAGCAACTTGATATCATTCGCGATCTAAAACCATCTGAACAAATACTGGTGAAAGCCGATGCACTCGAAGGAGTAACTAATCTCTGGATTTCTAAAATTATTCAAGAAGGGTTTAGAACGTCACAAAACCTCTATCAAATGGAGGCCAAATTCCTGATGGAAGTGAGAAGCCTTATAAACAGAATGGGTGGATCGGATGTTCCCGTGAGCCAAGGGGCACGCGAAGTGGCGCAAAGATACCTCAATGAATGGGATCAATTAAAAACAGAATTAAACAACATTAAAAACAATGATATTAAAAATTTTAATACTGAAATGAGCGCAGCTAAACTGCCTGAAATCTTTATAAAATAAAGGGAAAATAATATGTCACTTAAAAATAAACTCGCAAGTTCACTTGCCGTGCTTTTAATATCAACATCGGCAATTTCAAGTCCTGCTCTCTCGCAAGATGTTGATCCTGAACTCTATGCCAATATGAAATGGCGTGATCTTGGATTTTCACGGGGTGGTCGATCAACGACATCTGCCGGTATAGCCGAAGATCATTTGACCTATTACATGGGAACAACAGGTGGTGGTTTATGGAAAACTGAAAACGCAGGAATAAGTTGGTCAAATATTTCTGACGGCCACTTTGAAACGGCCACTATTGGTGCCATTGATGTAGCAGATAGTGACCCGAACATAGTTTATGTTGGAACAGGTGAAGCTCCGCTTAGAGGGATGAAGCTTTCCCATGGTGACGGTATGTATAAATCTACCGATGCAGGTAAGACATGGACCAATATTGGCCTTAAAAATTCCCGTCAGATCGCGCGCATGCGAGTTCATCCAAAAAATCCTGATATCGTATATGTAGCGGTTCAGGGTAACCCTTGGGGTGGAAGTGAAGACCGCGGTATTTATAAAACCACCGATGGCGGTGAAACTTGGACCAAATCACTTTATATCAATGATCTTACTGGTGCTACGGACATTACTATGGACCCCAATAACCCTCGTGTACTGTATGCTACAATGTGGGACCACGACAGAACACCATGGCGCGTTCGAAGTGGTGGTGGCTCAAATTCAAGTGCTATTTATAAAACCACTGATGGTGGTGAAATTTGGGAAAAAGTCGGAAAAGGACTACCTGAAGAAATGGGTAAAATCGGTATTGATCTTTCCGCATCTAATCCAGATAGGGTTTATGCCATTGTTGAAGCCGAAGGTGAAAAAGGAGGATTATACCGTTCTGATGATGGCGGTGCGTCTTTCAATCTGATGAACCATGATCATATTTTGAAAGCAAGAAGTTGGTATTATCAGCATATCTTTGCTGATCCAAACAATGAAAATGTAGTTTATGTTCTCAATGCGCCTTTGATGAAATCCATTGATGGCGGTAAAACATGGAACCGGGTTTCTGCTACCCATGGTGATAATCATGACCTTTGGATCAATCCAAATAATAGTGATATTATGATAAATTCCAATGATGGCGGCGCAAGTATCACACTTGATGGCGGCAAAAGTTGGTCCAGTCAGGAAAATCAACCTACTTCTCAAATTTATCGTTTGAGTGTAGATAATCAATACCCTTACCGTGTTTATGGTTCGCAGCAGGATAATTCATCTATCTCTCTGCCAAGTCGCTCTAAAGCGGGTGGCATAGGTATTGGTGACTGGGTCGCGACAGGGGGCGGTGAAAGCGCACACATCGCCTTTGATCCTGATAATCCGAAATTAGTATATTCCTCAGTGATCGCAGGAGGTGTTGTTGAATGGAATAGTGATACCAAACAAACAAGAAACATTGTTCCTTATCCTGAAAGGACATTTGCCGTAAATCCATCTGAATTAAAATATCGCGCAAACTGGAATGCGCCAATAATCGTTTCTCCACATGATGCAAATACGATTTATTATGGCGCACAACATGTCCTTAAATCCACAGATAGAGGTGTCAGCTGGACGGAAGTTAGTCCCGATTTAACTTTAAATGATAAAGATCATCAAGGTGATGGTGGCATTCCGTTTACTAATGAACAAGTGAGCGGTGAAAATTACAATACACTGTTTTATCTTGTTGAATCGCCGCTTACTGAAGGAAAAATATGGGCTGGTTCAGACGATGGCCTTGTACATTTGACAGAAGATGGCGGCGGATCATGGGAGAATGTTACCCCGCGCGGCGTGGAAGAATGGCAAATTAATGCTATTGAAGCCTCACCCCATAATGCTGATACTGCATATGTTGCGATAACGGGTTTTAAAATGAATAATTTTGAACCCCATGTTTACCGCACTGATAATTCAGGAAAATCCTGGAAGAAGATTGTCAAAGGCCTTCCAGAAGATAACTTTGTCAGAGTGGTTCGCGAAGACCCTCAGCAAAAAGGACTTCTTTATGCCGGAACGGAAACTGGGCTTTTTATTTCCTATGACAATGGCGATAACTGGCAAGAATTTCAAGCAGACCTTCCCGAAACGCCCATCACTGATCTTCGTATTGCCCATGGCGATTTAATCGTAGCCACGCAGGGACGTGGTTTCTGGATACTGGATGATATGCAACCGGTTCGTGAAATGGCTAACCTTTCTAAAGACGATAATCATCTATTTGGAATTCGTGATACCCATCGCTTACTTAGTGGGCGAACATTAGGCGGCGGAAAAGGTAAAAACCCGCCTAGCGGAGCCATCATCAATTATCAATTGGCTGAAGATACGGCTGAAGATACAATCGTTAAAATTGAAATATTTGATGAAGCAGGATCACTTGTAAAAACATACGCCAGTGATCAAAATAAATTATGTTCTGATGATCCATATTCAACGGCAAAGCCAAATCCACTTGGTAACAAAGCGGGATTTAACCGTTTTGTATGGAATTTAAAAACGGAACCATTAGCGTGCAATCCAGGTTTAATTCATAATCCTAGAAGCGGTACATATACTGTTGCCCCTGGAACATACACCGCTAAAATTACAGCTGGTGATTTTAATGCAGAGCAATCCTTCAATATCATGGCAAGTCCTGATTTAACAGTTGATCCTGATTTCACGGAATATAAATCCGTTACAGCCAAACTACATAATGCCGCTAATGAAATGATTGAAAATGTGAAATCCATTTACAACATCAAAAAACAGATTGATGTCATCACCGAAGTTAGTAATTCGGACATTGCGAAAGAGGAGAGTGAAAAACTTAACGCGAAACTCGATCAATGGCATGATAAAATTCTAAACAAGAACTTACAAACGTTCCAGGATATTATCCGTTATCCTAATAAGATGGCATTGAACTTTAGCTTCCTTCTTGAAGACATAAGCGGCGCTGGTATTCCTGTAAATAATGGAATGTCGGAAGTCGCTGATCGTTATATGGCGGAATGGATGGCGGTTAAAACTGAATATGCCAATCTAATGTCAAATGATGTTAAAGCCTATAACCAAGCAATGGAAAATGCCGGGTTGCCGAAAATATATTTGCCATAAATCTATTTTAATACTTAAAAGCCCGAAACTTAGTTTCGGGCTTTTTTTATTTCTATTTTTACAATTTATTTTGCAACAGCATTACCAATCGTAACTGCCGTCAAAAATACATTTTTAGCTGTACGTTGCATGACTTCGATATCGGCCCATTCTTCCGGGTAACCGCGACGTCCACCGCGTGAACTAGCAATACCGATTGAAAGTGCACCACCAGCAATTGAGACATTCAAATTGGCTGAACCTGCATTTGACATGCGCGGATCATTACCAAGATAATTTGAAATCGCACGAGACGTTTGCACGAGTGAACTATCAAGTGCCCCTTCAATTTGACCGGGTGGTGTATTTGATACGACTTCCATTTCAAATTTAATGCCAAGTTCCCATGTTACATCTTTAAGAATTTTACGTACCTTTTCTTCCATTGCTTCGATGTGCATTAAATCAAGGGAACGAACATCGAGCGAAAACCACCCCTGTTCAGGTTTATGATTAAAAACGTAACCACTATTGAGTACTGCCACATTCAGACGCGTACGACGATCATTATAAATTTGTGGTTCTGGAATCTGTAAAATTCGATCAACTGCTCGCGCAATACCTTGATTTAAATTTGGTGTGCCGCCGTTTAATGTATGACCTGATGGACCATAAGCATGAATTTTCCACCAATGAATACCAAGCGCGCCGTAACTAATGCTATTTCCCTCACCAAGTACATCAACAAAGCCTATTGCCTTGTCTTTATATTCTTCGAATAAATGCTTCATTCCCCTTAGGCCTGTTTCTTCCTCGGCGACACCCGCAAAAACAATATCATGTTCAGGTTCAAAACCATTATCAACCAATGCTTTCGCGGCAGATAACAATGATACACTGGTTAATGATGTATTGGTACCGGGACCAACGACACGGTCACCATCAATAAAGGGCTGCGTTCCTGACGCACGTTGGTTTTCAGCCACCGTTGCCAAGTCATCAAGAGTTGCTACAAAAACCAAGGCTTTACCAGATCGACCCGGAATGCGGCCGATAACGTTTGGGGCATCATTAACACGAACATCACTTAATCCAATTTTACGCATTTCTTCTGCAACTGCTGCTGCGCGCTCGTGCTCTTCACCTGACGGGGAAATAATGCCGCCAATTTTGACAAGAAGTTCTGCTGTTGCTTGTCTTGTGCGATCAATATCAGAAAGCCCTTTTAAGACGGCCTGATCTGCAACAACTTCATCAAGTGTTCTCTCTCCTGCGTTCGCGGTGATGGCGAATAACGGTGTCAAAATCGTTATTATTGCCTTTTTCACTATAGCGTTCATATTTTCCTCCTAAATATATTACTTTGTAAGCGAAATAATATCGTTAGCATCAAAGCCTACGGATACTATTTCCCCTTTTTTATATTCCTCAGTATTTAAATTATTTTGTGAAACTGCCGTCCAAATTTGACCATTTGCGTTTAAAATATATTTGAACCCTTGTCCAAGAAAAAACACTTCATCAATTGTGGCTTCAAAACTATTTTCACAATTTTTGGCTGCGGCACCAATAATGAGCCGTTCTGGGCGAATGCCTATTTTTTGTAAAAAATTATTTTTTCCATAAATTTTCAATGCCATTCCATTATCAAGCAATGCTTTATTTCCATCTATTTTTGCCGGAAAGATGTTGCATTCACCGAGGAAGTCCGCAACGAAAGCCGAGTTTGGCGCATTATATAATTTTTCCGGTGCATCTTTTTGTGCAATAGATCCCTCATTAAAAACTACAATTTGATCAGATAAATATAATGCTTCTTCCTGATCATGGGTTACATATACAATTGTCACACCAATACGGCGATGAAGCTTTTTTAGTTCAAACTGCATCGATTGCCGTAAATTTTTATCAAGAGCGCCGAGCGGTTCATCCATCAAAAGAATATCTGGCTCGAATACAAGGGCACGCGCCACCGCAACACGTTGCTGTTGGCCGCCCGATAGTTCACGTGGGTAACGCTCACCAAGTTCACTTAATCCAACGATGTCGAGCGTCTCTTGAACGCGTTCTTTAATTTCTTTCTTGGGTATTTTTCGCATCTCCAAAGGAAACGCAACATTCTTGGCAATCGTCATATGCGGGAAAAGTGCATAATTTTGAAAAACCATCCCTATATTTCTAATCTCAACAGAAACATGACTGACATCCCGATTATCGATTTTAACGCTGCCATCTGTGGGCGTTTCGTAACCAGCAATAATTTTAAGTAATGTCGTCTTTCCTGAACCTGATGGCCCAAGAAGAGTACAAAATTCCCCTGCCTTTATGTTGATGCTAACATCATCGACAGCGGTGAAGGAGCCAAACTTTTTTACAATATTGGTGAGTTCCACACTTTTCATAGTTGGATTGTTACTCATTTACGGCGCTCCAAAATTAAATTGGTTATTAATACGACCATTGAAACAAATATAAGAATGGCCGCTACCGCTACAATAGTTGGGTCAGTATCATATTTAACGCCTTCATATATCACCCGCGGCAGTGTACGAGACCTTACATCGGTTAAAAATATAGCCAGAATTACATCATCAAATGAAGTGATAAAGGCAAAGATGCTGCCAGCCATTAATCCTGGCCAGATCGATGGCAGCATAATTCTTCGAAACATAGTAAACCAATTTGCGCCAAGCCCTATAGCCGCGAGTTCAATGTTCTGATCAAAGCTTCTAAGAGATGCCCTTACGGCAATAAAAACAAACGGTGTCGCAAGTAACGCGTGTCCAATAGCCAGCCCCAGACTACTGCCCAACATTTCAAGAGGCGCATAAAAACTATAAAGTCCTACTGCAATGATAATCGGTGGGATTATAAGAGGCGTCATCACAAAGGCTTCAATAATCGGCTTCATCCGACTTTTTAAACGTGACAGCCCAATGGCGGCTGATGTGCCTAAAAACAGTGATATAACAACAGCCATAACCGCAATTTCAAGAGACGTAAAAAAGGCTCTACTCCATCTTGGGTCATAATAAAGGTTTTCAAACCACTCGAATGTAAATGCGTTAGGCGGGAACTTAATAAAAGGAGTTTCACTGATGCTCATTGGTAAAATCACGAGAATAGGTGCGATTAAAAAAATAGCAGCTAATGTCGCAGAAATATTAAACACTAATCTCTGAATATTACTTTTTTCATCACCTTGGCGGAGCGGTTCACCCGTATCTTGACCGGAAAACATTTTATCAAAGCCAAAATATTTTTGGAAAATGGCAAATATACTTAAAGTTGTTATAAGCAAAATAACAGCCAGTGCTGATGCCATTCCCCAATCTAGCTGTTCTTGCATATGATAGGCAATTTGTTGCGATATCATCGTTTCTTTTGGTCCTCCCATTAAGGAGGGGGTAATATAATATCCGATTGATGTCATGAAAACGATCAATCCACCCGCAGCAACACCCGGCGCGCTTAATGGTAATATAATTCTAATGAAACCGCGCCATGGGCCTGCGCCCAGTCCTTTTGCCGCTTGTAATAAACGACCATCAATTGACCTAAACGCACCATAAAGCGGTAGCACCATAAAAGGCATCAAAACATGGATCATACCAATCAGAACGCCAGAAAAATTATAAAGAAAAGAGATTGGTTCATCGATAAAACCAACTTTTTCAAGCCCAACATTAACCACACCTCTTCTTTGTAACAGAATAACCCATGCGGTTGTACGCACAAGGGCACTGGTCCAAAATGGGAGTAACACCACAAATGTTAATAATTTTACCATTGAAGGTGATACGGTTGCCATAACATAGGCGAATGGATAACTTACTATAATTGCACCAATGGTCACAACGGCTGCTATTTCAAGCGTATTATAAAATATCTGCCTGTAAACTTCACTGCCTATGGCACGTTGATATGAGGTCAACGTGAATACATCTTCACCAAAACTACTTTCAAAAATTCCCGCAATGGGCCAGACAAAGAGCACCAATAGCATGATCAATAAAGGGGCAAGTGCCAGAAGTGGACCTCTGTTCTTTTCGCTAAAAATATTACTTTTTCCCATCATATCCCCTTATTTGGCTAGAATAAGCTTACGAGGATAATTGGTCAATCGTTCTACACTATTTTCAGTAACCGTAATCGTTTCAGAAAAGCCAAAATCACGCACCAATAGATACGTATGAAACGTCATACCGACTTCGAATTTCCAAGTACTTTTATCCGTTGCTTCTAACGGGTCCGCATCTGTTGGATCCATCATTAAACCAATAGAATAAAATGTCTTATTGGTATATTTATCGGTTAATCCTGTTTCTAAAATAGCGTCACGATATAATCTATCTGGTTCTGTGGCTCTTACACCGGGGGCCACCGCTTTGATCGCTTTATCCTGTAATAAGATCAATTTTTCTGCAATTTCATATTCTTCATCGGTTGCAACGCCAACTTTAATAGTACGCATAAAACGGGCGTTATAATGTCTAACATGGGGGGTTGGCTCTAACTGAAGTGTATCACCGTGTTTAAGTACTCTATCTGTTGCACCACCATGTAGATGCAATGCACGTTCACCTGATGATAATACGCCTGGTCCTGCGTGATCACTACCAGCTTTGATCATTGCAGCACAAACGGCGGCTGAGACATCACGTTCATTATTTCCAGCAATTGCTGCATGGGCACCAGCTGTCATCCCTGCTTCAGCGGCTTTTGCTGCAAGGCGTTGATATTCAATTTCCGCAGGTGATTTAAAGACACGTAACCATGCGGCCATATCACCAACATCAACCAACTCAGAATTAGAAAGACCCGCCACCAAAGATTGGTAAAGACTTAGTGTTACGGGCCACGCATCTGCTTCAAAGCCAATACGTGCATTCTTCCCTAATCGGCTTGATATTAATTCTATCGCTTTTTCAATTTTATTATCGCCATCTTTCCAAAGCTTAAAATCAGTATATGCAAAAGTACGATCAACATAATAAAGCGATACATTTCGACACAGAATGCTTGGTTCGCCTACGACCGGAATGACAGCCATTTGAAATCCGGTATAGGCGCGCGTATAATAACCTGTCGTCCATGTAATGGTTTCCGGTTGAAATGTAACCAAGCCATCTAAATTGCGTTCACGTAATTCAGATTGTATTTTTGAAAGACGCGCATCATATTCCTGTTTTTCGAACCAGCTCGAAATAACTTTTCCCGTCATAAAAAAACCTAGTCCTATTTTGAAATTACTGCCTGATACCGCTCACGTAATTCTACATCATTTTCAACCCACCATTCAGCATCTAAGAAAACGGCTTTCGTTAAATTATCCGGCGAAGATGGAAGACGCGACCATTCATTATTAGGTATCATGTCCCATGCCTCTGGTGTTACAGGTCCATATGAAGCATGTTTATAAAATTCTGCTTGTGATTTTGGCGATACCATTTGATTTAAGAATCTTACCGCTGCACCTTTATTTGGTGCATTTTTCACAATCATAAAAAATCCAAGCTCGGCAATGGCCCCATTCCATACAATTTTAATAGGAAGACCACGTTCAATGCCCGTTTGAAAGCGGCCGTTCCATCCCATAGCCATTACAACCTCACCGCTACCCAGTGCCTGTACGGGCTGACCTCCCGCATTATACCAAAGTGCAACATGAGGTCTTATGGATTCAATTTTTTTAAAAGCTCGGTCAAGTCCATCTGGCGTTTTCAATACTTCTATAACCTGATCTAAAGGTACTCCATCCGCGATTAAGGCAACTTCAAGAACTGTATCTGGTGCCGCTCTTAATGCGCGTTTTCCTGGAAATTTATTCACATCAAAAAAATCTGCCCAAGATGTGGGTTGTGAACTGCCATCCGGAAACTCTTCCGTTGAGAAAGCAAGAGTTGTTGAAAATACTTCAGATGGAACACCATACGCATTTTTCATTTTCGGATAAACATGATCCTGATTGACCATAGCCGGTGTTATTCTTTCAATTAATCCTGCTTTGGCGGCTCTAAGAACTCCCATTTCACCATCCGTAATCACATCCCATGTGACCCGTCCAGAATCAACCATCGTTTTAACTTTTGCCGTATTAGGATCTGTTTCTTCCAAAACATAAATACCTGTATCTCTTGAAAAAGGTCGGATAATAGCCTTTCGGATCATGCTTTGATATGATCCTCCCCAACTCACAAAAACCAACTCATCGTCAGCTGCCACAGAAACTCCTCCCGCTATTGATCCTATGGTTATGATTGTCATGATTAAAATCTTTAAAGATTTCATTATTACTAATTCCTTATATTTTATTATTCTTAAGGCATATCGAAATGAAGTTATCGATCATTTTAGCGCCTGCCCCACTTTCATCAAATTCTTTTGCCAGAAAATCTATATCGAGACCATCTTTTTCCATAAATTCACGCACATCTTCCAACCACGGCTCAGCATTTTCTTTATTCACTTCAGGATGCCCTTGAATTCCCCATATTTGTTTATCACTGTAACGCCAAATTTGGTTTGGGGCTTTTTCCGTCGTCGCTAATAGCGTCATATCAGGGTGGTCCGCCTTTGCTTCATCATTATGCCAAATTAACATGCGACAATTATCTTCAACACCCATTAATAAGGCATCTTCTTTTGCTTCTTTGGTTAAATTAAGCGGCAAATAACCTACATGACAGTTATCGCGTATAAATACTTGATCTTTCCCACAGAGAGCGGATGCTAATATCTGACTACCAAAACATAAGCCAAGTATAGGAATGTTTTTTTGCGCTGCATTTAGCAAAAATTCATGTTCTTGATGAATAAATTCTTCATCTTCATAGGCGCCATAAGCACTACCGGATAAAAACACGCCTGAATAATCATTTAGCACTTCTGGAAATTCAAGTTTTTGCGCCATAAACTGATCTACAACAAGACCCGCAGCTTCCATGCGGTTAATAATACCACCAAATTTATCAGGTGCACTTCCATTTTCCAGATATGCAATTCGAGCCGTCACTTCTTCTACCTTTTCAATCTATCCAACACCCTGATCTATTTAAATCGTATTTAATGCGAAATAGGGCTCACGCCAATCTTTATACCAATTTAAAATTTCGGGGCCATTATCTGTTATCACAACGGTATCTCGTGAACGATATAATAGCCCTTTATGCTCAATTAACCCATCTATTACAATTATCATACCTTCCTCAATTTGTGTTTGGTCGCCTGCAGATAAAAATGGCGGCTCCATTGCTGAAACACCAACAGAAAAACCCAATCTATGATTTTCTATGATAGCAATATTTTGTGTTTCAGCATCGTTCACAATATCCATATATATTTGATTAGCTGCATGATTTATTGTTAAATTTTCACAAACAATGTTTCTTAGCTTCACCAATTGATCATAGGCTTCTTCTTGGTCGGCGTTCATATCATCTGCCATAATACCAATTCGGGTTGAATTGCTCCAATAGCCGCGCTCATTATTCATGGCATCTGCGATGATTGTATCACCAATTTCGGTGAAATCATCTGATGCAAAGCCATAGGCTGGCGCATAGGCCCATATTTTTTCAATACTTTGACCGAGCACGCCACGCGAGCAGGCATTATATCCTTCAATTTCAATATCACGCTCTAAACTATGAATGCGTAAATTTTCTGAAATGCTCATTGATGACTTACTACGGTCTGCTATCAAATGATGAAAATAACCGTTTATTGCGTGGTCGGTTTTTAGTGAAATGGATTGGATATGATGGGTTTCTGCTTTTGTTTTTATGACTCTTTCTTCCATAATATCATCCGATACAGATAATTTATTTCCACCACTATCTTTAATAACTCCTTCAATCATTCTAGAAGTCATTATTGAGGCTACATCATCATCACTGCCTATATTATTAGTTCCCGCTATTTCACTTTCTAAAACAGACTTTGCAGCATCAAATGGATCTTGATCAATTTTGTATGATATAAGCTCTCCATCGAATTTCGTTTGAGACGCGGACGCAACCCAATGTTCCGGAAGAATAATTTTTGCTTCATCATTTTTATTTAGTAATGCAATCATCACCAAATCTGGTTGCGCATGGGAACAAGGAATTTTAATGCCTGTTGCGTATTGGATATTATAAAGGTCCGACAAAATTATTGTTTCAATGCCATTACGAATATAAATATCATTGATTTTTTCGCGTATTTCATTTGCAAGATTATTCATTTTATATTCCTTATCCATGACGAGCGGATGTACCGAACATCGCATATAGTTGATCATAGGTTTTATACCACGTCAGAAGTTCGGGCCCGTTTTTCGTCAAATGATAGACATCTCTATCACAAATGAGTTCATGTGACGGGCCATATGTATAAACCCCTAAACAAAAAACCATTCCTTCTTCGAGTATCGTTTTGTCGTATGGTGCAAAAAAAGGGCCCTCTCGTTCACTGGTGCCAATGCCATGACCCATTTCAATATCTTGCCAAAAAGGAATATCTAACGACTTACTTTTATTGACCACTGCGTCATAAATATCCGATGCCGTTTTCCCAATTTCTATTGCTTCAAGCGCCGCATTTTTTAATTTTTGATTTTCCTGATATGCCTTCATGGCTTCTTCATCTGGTGTGCCAACATAAACAGTTCTTGATCCTGTTATCCAATAACCATGATTATACATTGAATATTCTAATCTGACGAATTCCCCATCATCAAATACGGCTCGTGGAGGACAAGGGCCAAATAATTCCCGTGCAGCAGTTCCTTTAAGTACTGAAATATTGCCAACACCTGAGCCTCCAAATTCTCCTGCATGGACACGGAACCGTTCGGCATATTCCCAAAGTGGGTAACTTAACGCATCAAGTGCGGCTCCTTCCGTATGATTGAGCGCACTGATAAAACCGCGATCCCCCATACGCCCTGCTATTTCAAGCAGTCTTACTTCGGCTTCCGTCTTGATAATTTTTAATTCTTCAAGTGTCTTATCAATACCAATGAAATTTGTATTCTTAGTTGCGCTTGTTAAAGCACTTAATTGTTTCTTGGTTGTATATTTTTCATCAATGGCTATCTCACCTTGTAAATATGACGCCGCCGCTTTAGCTAATGATAATTCAGGTGTTTTTTCATTTAACGAATAAGTTACTACCTCACCATCCCAGTCAAGCTGTTTCGGAATATCTGCCAGTTCATAAGTACAAAATAAAACACGTTTTCCCGTTTCTAATGAATAAAAGTACGCAACTGGATGAATAACCCTTTGATCAAGATACGGAAATACAAGACCACAGCTGAGATAAGTGATGTTACGGCTTCCAAAGACGAGGATATTATCAACATTTTCCCCGCTCAGTTTTTGTGTAATTTTTTGTAAAAGCTCTTCTTGCTCTCCCTTAGAAAATGAAATTTCCTTCATTCTTGACATATCAAATCGTCCTTTAATCCTTGTCATAATTTACTTTATAATATTTTTCCAAGAAACTCTTTTGTCCTTGGATGTGACGGATTATCGATAACCTCTTTTGAGGGGCCATCTTCAATCACTTCTCCATCAACCAAAACCAAAACCCTTGATGACGCTTCACGTATAAAATTTATTTCATGGCTAACGACGATCATTGTCATCCCCTCTTGTGCGAGGCTCGTCATCACATCCAACACCTCTCTAACCATTTCGGGGTCAAGCGCTGATGTTGGCTCATCAAATAACAAAACACGTGGCTTCATCGCCAGTGACCTTGCGATTGCCACTCTTTGTTGCTGTCCCCCTGATAATTGCTTTGGATAGCTATCAGCCTTATCACTTAACCCCACACGCTCCAATAATTTAAGCGCAAAGTTTCTTGCTTCTGCTTTTTTTTGCTTTTTGACTTTCAATGGCGCGAGCATAATATTTTCTATTGCCGTTAAATGTGGGAAAAGACCAAAATTTTGAAACACCATTCCCATATCTCGCCGTACCGTATCAAGATCAGTTTTCGGGTTCGTAACTTCAATGCCATCAAAATATATTTTCCCTGATGTCGGCTCTTCAATATGATTAAGACATCTTATAAATGTACTTTTCCCACTGCCAGATGGTCCCATGATTGAAACAACTTCCCCTTCATGAAATTCATTTGTAATATTTTTAAGTACACATAGATCATCAAAATTCTTAACCAGATCTACTACACTTAATAATGGTTCATTCTGTGATAGTTGCTCGGTCAATTTTTTGACCCCCTTCTTTTTTCAAGCTTCATGGTTGTTAAAGTAAGTGGCAGTAAGATAATTAAATACATCACCGTACTCATCACCAATGGCGTAGGATTTGCTTTCCAAGTTGAAATAATCTGCGCCGCTTTTAATAATTCTGTAATCGCAAGGATTGTACAAATTGCCGTATCCTTGATGATCCCGGTCCATTGATTGGCAAGCGTCGGTAATACTAACTTAAAGGCTTGCGGAATAATAACGTATCTTAGGGTTTGGAATTTAGTCATCCCAAGAGATCGCGCCGCTTCAGTTTGGGTATTATTAATCGCGAGAATTCCCGATCGAAATGCTTCACCAATATAAGCTGCATGGACAAAAACAATAACAATGACCGCTGACGCAAATGGTGAAAATGTAACATTTAAAAACGGTAATCCAAAATATACAACTATTAGCGCAACAACGATTGGCGTTGCTCTACAAAACTCAAGATAAGCTATCAACAATACATTTAATAATTTATCTTCACCAATTCTTATTAAGGCGACAAATAGCCCCAAAACAGTTGATAAAACAATTGAAATCACGGCAATTTCAAGCGTCACCCACATACCAGAAAGAAGAAGTGACCATTGTCCTTCCATCACGTCCATATTAAAAAATATTCTTGGCAGATCACTGAAGCTTAGCTCTTCCATTTATGCTTTACTCCATTTTCGACTGCGTTTTTCAAGCCGTGACGACAAAATAACAACCGGTAAAATAATGAGAAAATAAAGAATAGAAACAAAAATAAGTGGCGTCACAGAACCAATTACGCCTTCCATTTGGCGCGCTCGTGCAATTAATTCCGGAACGCCAACCACATAGGCAATTGAAGTTGTTTTTAACACATCAATTAAAACAGTGGTTAATGGCGGAATAACAACACGCATCGCTTGCGGTAATATAATAAACCGCATGGTTTTCAAGCTATTCATACCAAGTGATTTTGACGCTTCAATTTGCAACTTATCAACGGAGTTAATTCCAGATCTAAATATTTCGGTCGTATATGCCCCAAACAAAAGCGAGAGCGACATGATAACCGAATTGGTCGACGGTAAGTTTAATCCAACGAAAGGCAGTGCAAAATAAACAAGCACCACTAAAACCATTGCAGGAATTGACCTAAATAGCACCACATAAGACGTAATCAACATATCTAAAATTTTGAAATTATAATTCCTAATGACGGCGAAACACAAACCGATCAGGGAGGCAAAAAAGCAGCTAAAAAATGATATTTTTAAAACAAGAAAAAACGGAGAGATAAAAATATAATATCTGCCTTCCATCTTTTCAAAATTTAAAAATTGTTCTTTAAAAAGGGACCAATCCGCATTGGAAAAGAAAAGAAAATAGATAAAAAACAATATCAAAAGAACACTTGAAATAATAGTTGTTGAATATTTATTTTTTCCTCTTTTTTTAGTGTTCATCATTTTATTTTTGCCCTTGGTCATAAAGAATATAAGCAGAATTATTTTCTTCAGGATAGACACCATGATATTTGAAATAAATTTCACCAATTGTACCGTCTTTTTTCATTTCCCTAATGGCTTTGGTGACGTCCTCAATAATGGGGGAACCTTTTCTAAAGGCAAAACCCACATTATAGAATTCACCTAAGGTCGTTCCCCTTTTTAAGCGTGACTTATGGCTTTCTATATACCAGTCAATAATACTTAAATCGGATACACCACCATCCAATCTACCAGTCTGCACATCAAGAAAAACATCTGGCGTCCCATTATAAGATTGTATTTTATAGGGGCCAAAGCGATCCATATTTTCTCTTAGCCATACTTCTGCGCCGGAACCAATATCAACACCCAGTGTTTTATTTTTAAGGTCTTTCAGCGATTTAATTGATGAATTAACCTCAACCAAAACCCCCATTCCCGTATCAAAATGAGGCTCTGAAAAATCCATCATTTTCAACCGATCTTCATTGATAAAAATATTGGATGCCGCCACATCCCATTTTTGGGCGAGTAGTCCAGTAAAAAGTCCGGCCCAGGCGACATCATAATAAACAATTTCCTTACCAATTCTCTTCGCGATCTCATTTAAAATATCCGGCTCATACCCCGTAAGCGGTTGGTTGGGATCTGAATTTTCGTAATAAGATCTGGGCGGTGTCGTTATAACCAACCCAACGTGCAAGCGACCATCATTTTCACTTTTTTCTACTTCGTCAGCAGAAAAGACAGTCTGTGCCCATGCAGACGCACTCAGAAGGGTGTAGATTGAAAAAAGTATCAATGATTTTTTAAAAAATATCTTCACTCTAGATTACTCATTTATTTTGTATAATGGGTACTGGACCAGAACCCATCCGGCAATTCTAAATATTTTGCACCGTCCGTGCGGGATAACATTTTTTCAGTTTCAGCTTGTGCATCATTTAATACCTCTGTGACTTTAACTCTAGTCGGTTTCTTATTTTCCAATACAACTTCACCACCTATGATGACAGTATCTACATCATTACCGTTTGCAAAACTCACCACACGAAAAGCTTCCATATTCATAGGATGCATATGGGGCGCATCCATATCCACTAATACGATATCGGCTTTTTTACCGACTTCAATCGAACCTATTTCATCGTCCATTCCAAGCGCAGTTGCCGCATCAATTGTTGCCATTTCGAGTGCTTTTCCTGCGGGCATAACTGATGCATCGCGGTAATGAGTGCGGTGATAATGCATTAATT
This sequence comes from Kordiimonadaceae bacterium UBA4441, assembly GCA_002390425.1. Lineage (GTDB taxonomy): Bacteria > Pseudomonadota > Alphaproteobacteria > Sphingomonadales > Emcibacteraceae > Pseudemcibacter. The sequence goes on from DGPL01000020.1 coordinate 88,934, forward strand.
GCTGCATGTGGCGGAACATATCCGATGAACGATCTGGTGCTGTGGCATCTGAACCAATTGCAACAATAACGCCCTTTTCCATTAACTCTATAACCGGACAATAACCATAAATCGCTGCCACCGCAGACGGATTATGGGCGATGCGAGTATTGGTTTTTGCACATATTTCAATTTCTTCAGCGCTTAAATTTGTCGCATGGGAAAGAAGTGCATCAGGGCCAAGAAGCCCTATTTCATATGACCTTTTAACCGACCCACCCGTATGGCCATCCTGAGTAAATATCAAACCCGCCGCTTTTGATAAATCACGAGTAATTTTTGCCTGACGAATGGCTTCTTCATAATCAGTGGCGGACATATCCTTTTCATGTTCATTTCTAAGAACGGGATAAATCGCGGCGATGGAAATTCGTTTGTTTTCGTTTCGGTGCCAATTGGTGATTATTTTCTCGCACGTTTTAATCTGTTTTTCAAAACTTACGGGATACACTGATTGATCGTCATTATCCCATGAAGCATAATTTAACGGATGCGGCGCGCGCGTCGGCCCCACGGCCACCATTGAACGGGTTCCAACGGAAGCGACCCCTTCGCAATGTGCATCGGCGTAAACCGGGTCATCCGTTCTAAGAATTGTGTCACCCCCGCCAAGCAGCGACACCCCCGTTGTAACGCCAAACTTTAAACGTTCCAATGATGCAAGTCTCGCTTCCGCGTACCAAAACTCGGGTGTTGAACCCTTTCGGTAAATATCGCCGCAGACCTCTTCCCAATCAGCATTTAATCCCATTGTTTTTATAAGGGCATGACCAGCGTGCGCATGAGTGTCAATTAATCCTGGGATAATCACTTTCCCACTGGCATTAATGGTTTTTTTCGCATTGAATTTATTTTGGATAGTGGTGGACTGATCGACCGCAATAATTTGACCATTATTAATAACGATTGCGCCATCTTTGATCACCCTACGTTGATCGTCAATGGTTACAATAACGCCACCCGAAATTATAAGCTCTACATCCACTATTTTCTCCCTATAGAAACTCTACTTACATTTTTTAAAAATGTACAGAACCCAAGATGAATTACTTTGGTCAATTGGCAATGAGGGTGGTTTATGGTACTACTCGAAAAAAATAGGGTTCCAGATGTTCAAAAAATTCGCATTCTTAGTATTTTTAGTAAACTTTTTATCAGCTTCAAACGCCCAAGAGATAGATTTAAACACTCTTAAAATGGCGGACGGTTTTTCCATCAATATATATGCTCACGTGAAAAACCCGCGGCAAATGACATTGGGGGAAAATGGAACCGTGTATGTGGGGACCCGCAGCGGTGCGCAGGGCAGCGTTTTCGCGCTTTTAAACCCTGATGGCAGCGACATGGCAACTGATATTCTGACTGTTGATAAAGGGCTAAGATCACCAAATGGTGTTACCTTTAAAGACGGTGATTTATATGTGGCCGCCATGACAACAATCTTTAAATATAAAAATGTCACAAAGAACCTAGGCAAAAATAATGATATTGAAATCATAACGGATCAATTGCCCGATGAAGCCATGCATTCACAAAGGTATCTTGAATTTGGACCTGATGGACTGCTTTATGTTCCCATCGGATCACCTTGTAATAATTGTATGCCAAAAGAAGAAAGATTTGCGGCTCTGCATACAATTGATTTAAATTCTAAGGATCAAAAATTAACCTCATTTGCGAAAGGCATCCGCAACACAATTGGCTATGATTGGAACCCCTTAACCAATGAACTATGGTTCACGGATAATGGCGTTAATGGCATGGAGGATGATCTTCCCGCCGATGAGCTTAATTACGCGCCCAAAAAAGACATGCATTTTGGATTTCCTTTCGTTCATCAAGGTGACACGCCAGATAAAAAACATGGGCATGTAAAAAATATTTCTGATTATATACCACCCGTTCAAAATCTGGCGCCGCACTCTGCGGCCTTAGGCATGATGTTTTATTCAGGTGATATGTTACCATCAGAATTTAAGAATAGCATTATCATTGCCGAACACGGTTCATGGAACCGATCAGAAGAAGCCGGCCATACCGGGTATCGCGTCACATGGGTTAAATTAGAAGGCAATAAAGCCACAAAATATCAAACGCTCGTTAGCGGATGGCTGCAAAATAATCAAGCATGGGGAAGACCTACAGATGTTCTGCAATTGCCAGACGGCAGCATCCTTATCTCAGACGATTTCGCCAATGTAATTTATCGATTAAGCTATAAAAAATAATTTGATATTCTTTCATCTATTTTTTATTTTCAAAAAACTTACGTCTACTTTCGACCCAAAGCAGACATTCGTCATATTAGGAACTTCTGTAAAAGATATAAAATTATTTTACTTCTAACGTTGCTGCGAATATCTTAAATAATTTTAATAAGGTTTAGGGTAAGGAAAAGATGAAGGTTGAAATTCATAAGCTGTTCGAAGTTTTATTAAAGGCACAAAAAGCCAATCCAGAAACATCTGTTGTTCATTCACTTGCAAAGCCACCCGTTTTAGGGGACTTCTTGGGTGACCTAGATCCAAACCTTGTACTTGATTGGTCTGATCAGTCCTTTCATGGGCTTCCATCTTTGAGACAGAAAGTCGTCGAACGATTTGATTATTCCCCCATATGCACTTCAGATAATGTTTTAATTACAGCAGGAACAGCAGAAGCTAATTTTTTAGCCATTAGCAATATTGTCGGTCCAGGTGATGAAATGATTGTGGATGTTCCAGGATGGCCGCAGCCTTTAGTATTGGGAAAAGCTATTGGAGCTACGGTAAAAAAACTGGAAAGACAAGAAGATAATGGTTGGATGTTTGATTTTGGCCAATTGGAAGAGTTTATCACTGAAAAAACCAAACTAATTTTCCTCTGCAATCCGAATAATCCGACAGGTCATGTTTTGAACGAAGCAGATCTTTTACATATAGTAAATTTGGCAGATAAAGTTGGCGCATATGTACTCACCGACGAAGTTTACCGCAATATGGAATGGAATTGTCCCTTAACACCGAGAATGGCAACATTATATGACCGTGGAATTAGTACAGGAAGTGTATCAAAAGTGCTTGGCTTGCAGGGCCTCCGGACAGGATGGATGGTCACCAGAGACAAAAACTTATTATTCGATAGTATTGTTTTAAGAGAAGATACCAGCGAAATAATGAACATAATGGGTGAAGCAATAGCCGATATTGCATTAAGAGAAGACCGGTTTAAAGCAGCCGTTAGAAAAGCGCGAAAGTCGGCAAAAGAAAATTTAGACTTGTTAGATGATTTTGTAAAAACTCATGATGAATTATCATGGGTTCGACCGGTTGCCGGCTTAATCGGTTTATGTAAATTAAATATTGATTTAGGTTCTACCGAAGTAGCTGAAACATTACTTAAAAAGCCTTATAGTTTAATGGTTATGCCGGGAAGCGCTTACGGGTATCCAAACCATATACGGGTTGGCGCAGGAGGCGGCAGTAAAAATGACATTGAAAAAGGTTTGGATCGATTAGACCAATATTTTAAGTGCCGTGCTTAACTGAGAACTCAAATTAAACGAATTAGGAACAAGGACCTTAATTATGCCAATTGCGAATAGCTGCTCTTATTTAACCTCTTCCGGGTTCGGGCTCGAACTTAACGATCTTGACCTTGCTGATCTCAATGATCAAACCAGAGATATTTTGGTTAAGGCTTTTTATCAAAGTGGTGGAGTACTCTTGATCCGTAATCAGCAGCATCTAACCCCAAAGCAGCTTTGTGATTTTGCCGCACTATTTGGCGTTGTGGAGAAAAACGAAAAATATAACCCAGACTTTCTATTACCAGATTATCCTGAAATTCTCCGCCTTGGTACCTTGATGGAAGAAGGAAAGAGAAAAGCACTGTGGATTAAATCCGATGAAGAGTTACTCTGGCACAGTGATGATACGTTCCGCCATCCCCAGCCCATCGGTTCCTGCCTTTATTGTTTGACCGCACCAAAGGAGGGTGCCGCTACATGGTACGCGGGAATGAACCATGCGTATGACGCGCTATCAGATGACCTTAAAAAGCGCATAAACCCGCTAACTGCGGTACACTCATATGATCACTTAAACGAACTCCTGCGTCAAACAAATCCGCATCGCCCTCCTTTAAGCGAGGAATTGAAGGCGAATTTACCACCGATCACACGGCCTTTGGTCGCTGAGCATCCGGTGACCCATAATAAGTCAATCTATGCCACCAACATTCATATTGAACGCATAAATGAGATGGATGATAAACAAGCAAGAGAACTACTGGAAGAGCTATTAAGTCACGCCACAAAACCCGAATTTGCCTTCGCCCATGCATGGCAACCCGGTGATTTGGTGCTTTGGGATAACCGCTGTACCATGCACGCACCGTCACCATTTGATGACAATAAATATGAGCGACTTATGTATCGACTAACCATGAATGGTGAACAGATAGTGGGCGCTGTAGCTTTGAATACAGCTTAATCATCACCAGCATCTGAATGTCCGCTTTAGGTCGGAAGCAGACACTCAACCCATAGTCCGAATGGTCTGGAAAATTGCTCAGGCTTGAGATGTATTTTCCATAGATTTAGAAATAACATATTCCTCAAAAGCTACTTCCTGCTCTAAACATATCTTCAAATATAGCTTATTGTCGTTAACGAGAAGTTCTTTAGTGCCTGCTTTGGGGATCGGTATTTTTGCAACCATACAAAATGCTAACAATGCAGCAGCTACTTCCGCATTGGAATAAGTTATTTTGTCGTCGTCAAATTCGAGTGTCTTATCCACCAACAAAGTTACTTTAGAACCATCATTATCAGAAATTATAGAATTTTCGATTTCAAATTGATCAAAATATTGATGTCGTAGTTTAGAAAAACTTACCAAAGATTTCCTTAGTTCCGGTTCACTGAAGTATATGTACTTTTCTTCTAGTGGCATAACAATTTCCTTTCTGGAATTGTAAATTCACAGAATAATTTTGTTATACAAAAATGGCTTGTTTAAAGGTTCTTGATTGACCAGTAAAAATAGAACAAAATATCTATATATCAATCAATAGTTTATGACCAATGTATTAAGAACATCTTAATGTGTAAAGATTTTCAGTTTTGTTAAATTGACCTAGTTAAATCAAGCTAAGAGTTGGGTGTTTGTGCCTGAGGAATAGAAAACCTATTTCAATTGAAATGAACAGTCAAATTAGATTCTGACGAATGTCCGCATTGGGTCGAAAGCAGTCATTTAAAACTTCTTCAAAGTGAGTATCAATTCAAATCTGAAATTCTTAAATAAAGTCAATATTTCAGATAGCATGGATATTCTGTCTGCGCTTTTCTTGAAGCTTCGATGTCTATATCGATCACTTTTATCGGGTTTTCTTTATCGGTACTTCCAATGCGTTTGCCACCGGGCGCGTATGCGATACCAATACCGCCAAATTCGGGTAAATTTTCCTTTGATTGTCCGACACGGTTTGAGCTCAACACATATGCGCCTGAGGTTACTGAGGCCATCGCACAGGCTGCTTCCCAATTATTGGTATTTTTACCGCTTGCTCTGGGTGATACGATTAAATTTGCGCCGAGCCGGCCATAGTGCCGCGCTTTTTCCGTGAACATAAGCTCCGTACAAAGCAAAACACCCACTTTTAAATCCGCAATTTCTGTAAGCTCAAACCCGTCTAAAGCAGTTTCAAACCATGATGCTTCGTGCCAGCCCTCTTCAGAGGGAAAATAATGCTTTTGATGCATTGGTTGATAATGATCCCCTTCAAGTAAAAAAAACTTCATTGACCAACTTTCCGTTCACCAGTTTAGGTCTTGAGGAAATAATTGCGGCAACATCCAATTGCGATAATTTTCCCATCGCGATATCATGTTCTTCGACCCATGCTTGTGCTTCCTCAAGATTAAATTTTTCTACAACAGGTCGCCATGAACCAAATGGCATTTCATTTGTCACGAGGATACCCGGATTTGCCGATTTAACTTGCTGTTGAATATTACCCCATTCAGCGTCTTCTGTTTTTAAACCATCAGGCCATTCTACAAATGCGACTGTCGCCATATTTACGTCCTTAAATACTATTATTATCTAATTTGTGATGATATTTATGTCATTCTAAACTTGTGTATAGTCATAGGATGAGACTGACTTGATATCGTGGAAACAAGACTATATGATCCGTTTTCACAAAGATAAACAGGGAGCAATTAAATGGCAAAAAACGAGCATAGCTGGAATAGACGTAATTTCCTTATGCGTACTGGCGGCGCCAGTGCAGGATTAATATTCGGCATGGCTATCCCATTTGCGCGTAATATGCCCGCTAGCTTTGTACCGATTGCCTTAGCGCAAGATGCTTCCAATATTCCGGGTAAGGTTGGCTTAACGGAATTAAATGATCGCCCGCTTAATGCAGAAACGCCCGCACATTTATTAGATGATACCATCACACCAACCAACAGACATTTTATTAGAAATAACGGCAATCCCCCTGAAGATGTTGATTTAAACTCATGGCGTTTAACCATCGATGGTCTTGTTGAAAATATTCTTTCCTTATCCATTGATGATTTAAAAAATCAGTTTGACGTTGTGAGCTATGACTTACTGGTTGAATGTGGCGGTAATGGCCGTGCGTTTTTTGATCCCCCAGCACGTGGTAATCAATGGACCTATGGTGCCGTTGCGTGCTCCAATTGGACAGGCGTTCGCCTTAGTGATGTATTAAAAGCCGCAGGTGTTAAACCAGAGGCTATTTATACGGCCCATGAAAGCGCAGATACCCATCTTTCCGGTAATCCTGATTTGCAACCACTTTCACGTGGTCTGCCAATTGATAAGGCAATGGATCCTTATAACTTAATCGCATTTGAACAAAACGGTGAAGCGCTTCATCCAATGAACGGCGCGCCGCTTCGTCTAGTGGTGCCGGGTTGGCCTGGGTCTTGTTCGCAAAAATGGTTGAACCGTATCTTTTTACGCGATCAGGTTCATGACGGTGCTAAAATGACCGGCACATCTTACCGCGTTCCTTCATACAAAGTGTCGCCGGGTGAGAAAGTAGCAACCGAAGATTTCCAAATCATTGAAGCCATGCCGGTAAAATCGCTTATTACCCATCCTGAAACAATGAAAAGCGTTTCAGAAAGCATGCTTGAAGTTCGCGGTCATGCTTGGGCCGGAGATACATCTATTAAATCGGTTGATGTCAGCCATGATTTTGGTGCAACTTGGCAAAAAGCGGAACTAACCTCACCCAACAATGCGCATGCTTGGCAACGCTGGAGCGCGCAAATTAATCTTCCTGAAAAAGGATATTATGAAATTTGGGCCAAGGCTACCGATACAAATGGCATTTCACAACCATTTGCGATTGATTGGAACCCCAAGGGATACCTAAATAACAGCCTTCACCGCATTGCCGTTAAAAGGGTTTAATTATATTATGATCAGATCCTTATTTTTAATACTGATGTTATCCGCCTCTTTGACATCCAATCTCATTGCACAAGAGGAAGAAGAGCCCGAAATGGCGCTTTTGCCTTTAGGTGAAGGCCGTGAAGAAGTATTTTATCTGTGTTCCGCGTGCCATTCGATTAAAACAGTCGTACAACAAAAACTTTCCCGTGAAGTGTGGGACGAAACACTGGATTATATGGTTTCTGAACAAGGAATGCCGGAACTTGATGAAGAGGACCGGTTAAAAATCTTAAATTACCTTGGCACTCATGTCTCTCCTGAGAATAGCCCTTAAGTTAAATTTATATTCACCAGGGAAGCGATTTACATGCATCGCTTAAGTGATCAATCATCAAACGTAACCGGGCAGATAGAAACCTATTGGGCATAAAAACTGCGTGAATATCCCGTGTTGGTTGGGTCGTGAAATTTCGAAGTATTGAGATTAAAGAGCCACTTTTTATATGTTCCGCAACATAAAAGATCGGCAGCATTGCAATTCCAATTCCCGCTAGTGCGGCTTCACACATCATTTGACCAAGACACTCAAGACTGGGTGAACACAAGAAAAGAAATGCCATATGAAGATATTATTACAGGAAATGTAACCCGTTTTAATTCGATCACAAGAAATGGAAGAATTTACGTCGATCAACTACAAAAAGTAGTGCCTTTTAAATTAGATGTAGATTTTCCTATCGTTACGGTTGGCTTATTAACTTGGTCATTACATGGTAGCAATACAGACCTTCCCAAGAAATTGGAGTTAAAAGCACGTCACGTTAGGTCTGCACACGGACTGACGAAACGTATTTTACTTGCCGAATGTAAAAGAATAGAAGAAGACCTATGAAAATGAACATCCGCTAAAGGTCGTTTTCAGTCCTTCAGAATGTGTTTCTATTAGTTTCCGTATCAGTGTCTTTCCCGAAAACAACATACTTTAGACACAACAACGAACCGCGGGGCAACTCAATGTTAACCGTGCGTGTATTGTGGGTCGTTGAGCCTGTACCGAATGCTTAACCTTATTAGCATGTGTCTCCATCCATATGTAGGTCACATAGGTTACGATTAAATCATACATTTGTCACACATAGGTCACAATTAGCCGTGCAATTCGCGCTTAACTACATTAGAATCAAATTCCAGTTCGTGAGGAATTAACGGACGATAACTATGAAGAATAAATAGATAAATGGCAGAAAAGATAGACTTTTAAGCTAATATTTGTTGGCTCAAAGAGGAATGGATGGTGGGCGGTACGAGTATCGAACTTGTGACCTCCTCGATGTCAACGAGGCGCTCTACCACTGAGCTAACCGCCCAGAAAAGGGTGAAGAGAGATTTATACTCAGTTTCTTCGAATAAGCAAGTCCAAATATAATTGCATATGTATATTTATTCATGGAAGATTAAGACATGATTTGATAGTCTAATTGGAAATAAGAAAGTGAGATTATTATGAACTTCTTTAAAAAAAGCATACTTATCGCCGGACTTGTCTTAGTGACAGCGTGTTCATCAAATGTAAAAAGCAATGTGACACGGTTTCATCAATTATCCCAACCGAACGGGCAAACCATTGAAGTGATCGCAATGGATCCTTCGTTGCAGCAAAGCATTGAATTTGGCAGTTATGCTGGCATGGTAGGTGGTCAGCTTGGAAAAGCGGGCTTTAAACCCCCAAGCGGGAGTGCGTCCCAATTTGTTGCAGAAATCGCTTATAGCATTGAATCGCTTGAAGGTCTTGTTGCATCCGAAAGATCACCAATATCCGTTGGTATGGGTGTCGGTAGCGGAGGCCGCAGAGGTACATCCGTCGGCATGGGAGTATCTACCAGCTTAGGTTCCTCTAACAGAGAGCCAAATTATTTAAGCAAATTTCATATGAATATTACCGACTTATCAACCGGGCAACGGGTTTATGAAGGCCACGTTGAAAGCATCAACAGAAATGCAAGCCTAGCACAAACTATGCCTTTTCTTATAAATGCTTTATTTGAAGACTTTCCTGGGGAAAGTGTTAAAACAAATACAGTAACAGTAAAACCTTAGTAATTTTTGGACAATTTATGACATTACTTAATAAATCACCTGAAATGTGTGAACGATTAGCAGCGGCCAATCCATCTGAAGAAATGCTTACAATACTTTTAAGGCGCCGTTCATTGACAGTAAAAGATATGATCGGTCCGGGACCAAGTCAGGATGAGATCGATTTAATCTTAACAATAGGATCGCGCGTACCGGATCATAAAAAACAAGTACCATGGCGGTTTTTAACGATAGAAGGTGACGCGCGCCACAAAGCTGGCGAAAAACTTAGATCCATTTTTGCGAAAAATAATCCTGATACTGATAATGATTTATTGGATTTTGAGCAAAATCTTTTAACTCGGGCGCCACTGGTGATTGCCGTCATATCAACGGCAACACCAGATAATCCAAAAGTTCCAGAATGGGAACAAATTTTAACCGCTGGCGCTGTTTGTCAAAATATTTTGCTCGCTTCTAATGCCCTTGGTTTTGCGGGACAATGGCTTTCTGAATGGTATGCCTATGATGATGAATTTCTTGCTCATCTTGGTTTATCGAAAGACGAACGCATCGCGGGTTTCATCTATATCGGCACCGCAGGAAAAGAGCCCGCTGAGCGCGGTAGACCTGACATAAAAGAACTTACCCAAAAATGGCAAGGTTAACAAAAGCCGTTCAATTAAATTTGTTGTTCTTTTGTTTTAAGAAATCTTAAATCCGGATTTTCTTCAATAGCTTTATCAAGTCGCCAGGAATTCCTCGCTAAAAACACAGGGGAGCCGTTATGGTCTTCGGCCATATTGGCTTTATTGGTATCGACGAATTTCTTTAATTTGAAAGCATCGTCACTTTCTACCCACTGCGCCGTGTAGAGTGATGTATTTTCAAACCGACACGGCACATCATATTCGGTTCTGATGCGGTCGGCCATTACCTCGAATTGTAGCATACCGACGACGCCCACATACCATTCGGCTCCGATAACAGGTTTAAAAACGCGGGCCGCGCCCTCTTCTGCTAATTGAATGAGTGCTCTTGATAAATGTTTTGCTTTCATCGGGTCTTCTGCGCGAACCGTTTGAATATATTCCGGTGCAAAACTTGGAATGCCCGTGAACCTTAATTCTTCACCTTCGGTCAGACTATCACCAATTCTTAAATTACCGTGGTTTGGTATTCCGATAATATCACCAGGCCACGCCTCCTCGGCAAGTTCGCGGTCCTGCGCCAGAAAAAGAACCGGATTATGTAAATTTACGGTTTTACCGCTGCGCACATGTTTAAGCTTCATTCCTCTTTTGAATTTCCCGGAAACCATTCTGAAGAATGCAATTCTATCGCGATGTTTAGGATCCATGTTGGCTTGAATTTTAAAAACAAAACCACTCATTTTCGTTTCATAGGCATCAACGCCGCGCGTTTGAGTATTATATTCACCCGGTCTAGGGGCATGTGATGTTAAGCCATCCAATAATTCTTTAACGCCAAATGTATTAATCGCACTACCGAAAAAGACAGGGGTCATCGTCCCTTCTTGATAGGCTTGAGCATCAAATTCAGGGCATAGTTCGCGTACCATTTCCACATCTTCACGAAGTTTCTCAAGTAAATCTTCACGAAGAAGTTCTTTTAATTTAGGGTCATCAACACCTTCACAGACAACTCCATCATCCGGACGATCACCTTTACTGCGTTCAATTAAAATAAGTCTGTCATTGATCAAATCATAACAGCCTTTGAAATCACGCCCCATTCCAATCGGCCATGTGGCTGGCGCCACATCAAGCGCAAGCGTATCAGCAAGATTATCAAGCAGTTCAAATGGGTCCAGTGCTTCGCGGTCCATTTTATTAAAAAATGATATCACCGGCATGTCTCTTAGGCGGCAAACTTCAAATAGCTTTTTGGTTTGTCCCTCAACACCTTTCGCACTATCAAGTACCATTACGGCGCTATCCACCGCGGTCAACACACGGTATGTATCTTCCGAGAAATCTTCATGGCCCGGTGTATCAAGAAGATTAAACATACGTCGTTCATATTCGAATGACATCACGGATGATGCCACGGAAATACCGCGTTCTTGCTCAACCTTCATCCAGTCAGAACGGGCGCGACGACGATCGCCGCGTGCTTTAACCTCGCCGGCCATTTGAATGGCGCCACCGAACAACAATAACTTTTCTGTTAAAGTTGTTTTACCGGCATCCGGATGCGCAATAATAGCGAAAGTTTTTCTGCGGTCGACTTCAGTATCGAGTTGGGACATCAGTATTCTCTAAAATAAAAAAAGCTCTTAAACTCGCCGGAATTTAAGAGCTTCACTGTCTAAAGTACAGCTTTATTTTTGAGCTTAGTTTAAATCAAAGTCAGCAAGTGCTTGTGCCGCATCTTCGCGGCCATTTTTAAGTTCTTCTTTTAACCAAATTTTTGCGCGGTTAAGATCTTTATCAACGCCTTCGCCAAACGCATAGAGTAATCCTGTTACCAATTGCGCATCTTTAAACCCAAGATTGGCAAGCGGTGTACAAATCGCATAGGCCACATCAAATTCAGATTGGCTAAAAGCTTGAAGGCAACGATTTTGCTTATCTTCATAATAAGATAAATCATATGAAACCGTATCATCATATGCTGGAATTTCGCCATGAACAGACGCATGACTATTAAATACAAATGAAGCCGAAAATATGAATAAGCTTACTGAAGCTATAATCGCTTTTTTAAACATGATGATTGCCCTATATACTCAAAACTAAATCGTTAACTTTTTGTTAATCATTTATAAATTGTATAACAAGGGAATTTAAAAAAAGCAATTATTACTATATTTCAATGACATAAATGTGATTTAGGTATTAATTTATATAGTTAATTTCTAAAATTATGTAAAAATATTTTACAACTACCCATGAAGTGTATCAAATTTGATCAGCACATTATCTTGAATTTATCGCCACAAATGCGCTAATATGATTCGGTATTAAAGATAAAATATAGGAAAAAAGATGAGCAAATTTCACCGCAATAAGAAAAAGAAAAAAGACCAAAGCAGTGACAAAAGACTAATCATCATCCTTTGTGTTGCCGGCCTTCTCGCTATCGCTTTTCTTGCTAGTGTGTCATAATTCCAACGAACCAATATAAAAAGGATGATTAAGAACATGCTGAATAGAAAGATAAATAATTAATGATACGACTTGGGGTCTAATTTGGGGGTTTACTGGTATCGCTTGCTCTTCTTTCGGGGTGTATCAACGGTTATCAGGGAAATTCTTATACATCCTATATTGACCCTTTAACGGCCGATAATGTAGTGCCCTTGGCAGAGGGAGAAAAACCAAAACTGATATTCAGCGAAGATATCGAAGCGGATAAAGAAAAATATTTAAAACTTGGTTTCGTTATTATTGGCGAGTCTGAATTTGAAAATACAAATGAAGTTAGATTTCTAAAGCGTAAAATCGACAGCCATGCAAACCGTGCAATTGGTTACGCAATGAAAGTTAAAGCAACTCATATTCTATATTTACGAAAAAAAATTAGTGAATACAGTGAAACCACCGTTAAAGACGGAAAATATGAAACTCAATTTTTTGAAAGATTTCAAAATATTTCCGTTTATATGGTTAGGAGGCGAGTTTAATGAGAGGGGCGTCGATTGTTTTTTGTTTTTGTAAGTTAGGTGGTGTTTAGATGAGTTTCTATAACAGGGCGATTGTTGTGGTTTTGGGATTGCTCGCCATCTTGTTTGGGCCATTTTTGATACTTTATAGTGGAGTTTCGTTTCATGCGAATAAGGATGAAGATATGGTGCCGGATCCTACTTTGATCGAGTTTACATTAAGTGGAACAGGACAGGATACTATTTTTGAAATCCCACATTATTACTTTGAATATGAACCATATGCTGAAAATGTTAAAGAATTTACGCTTGAAATGCGCTTACCTAACCTGACACCAGAATCTGTTGTGAAATACGAGGCTAAGCGTAATGGGATTCCAGAAGAAGAGCAGAACGAAGCATACGTCCAATCTTATTTAAGGGTTGTTGTCAGTGCTAGTAAAAATAACGTGGTCTATAAAAGATTGGAAAGTTCTATTCTGCCTGAAGAAGTTAGAGAAACGAAGAGTTTTGAAGAGGTTTTTGACCTCTATTATTTAGGAACTAAAATGCACGATATCTCTGGCAATGGTATTTTGAGTAAAGTTGGGGTTGCGTACGGTAAAGATAAGCAAGACAAAATATATGAATTAAATAATCCAGTTTCAGAATTTTACGTTCAAAGAACGTTTCATGATGATTGGTTTTTATATCCGTTGTTCGTTGTTGCAAAAAATAAAGTTTTGCGATCTCGAGAAGGATTTTATGACAGAAGATTTAAAAATTCAAATTCGTTTCTTTAATCAGAATTTAAAAAACTAGAAAATTCTGGATAAAAAGATAAACGACTTTCTAAAAAGGCATATGAAAATTAAACTTGGGAATAGATAATGGACACGCTACAAGAAATTAATCAGGCGATAATAGATAATAAAGATCGTTGGGCGCAACTTGTAAATAGTGGGGAAAGGACTACTTTTTATAAAAAATAATGTCATAAATAACCATGCATAAAAAAGGGCGCAAAAAGCGCCCTTTATAGCATTATATAATTCTTTATTTTCTAAGTGCAGCCTGCGCGGCAGCGAGCCTTGCGATTGGAACGCGGTATGGAGAGCATGAAACATAATCAAGTTCAGATCGATGGCAAAATTCAACTGATGCCGGATCACCGCCATGTTCACCACAAATACCGACCTTTAGACCGTCATTGGTATTTCGACCACGCTCAACACCAATTTTTACCAATTCACCAACACCGTCCTGATCAAGACTTACAAACGGATCTTGATCATAGATATCCGCTTTTAAATAATCATCCAAGAAGCGTGCACTATCATCACGGCTGATGCCGTATGTAGTTTGTGTTAAATCGTTGGTTCCAAAGCTAAAGAATTCAGCGTGTTTTGCAATTTCACCCGCTTGAAGTGCCGCACGAGGTAATTCAATCATCGTGCCAACCATATATTCAAGTTTTTCACCCGACCCGGCGATAATTTCATCCGCTAATTTACAGATTAGCTCACGTAATATTTCAAGTTCTTTCGCTGAGCCAACAAGAGGCACCATAATTTCCGGTATCACGGCCTCGCCTAATGTTTTTGAAACCTCAAGCGCCGCTTCAATAATGGCGCGTGTTTGCATTTCATAAATTTCTGGGAAGCTTATTCCAAGACGACAACCACGATGACCAAGCATTGGATTAAATTCGTGAAGTTCCTCAGAACGTCTTTTTAAGAATGCCATATCAACACCCATGGCATTGGCAACGTCAACGAAATCTTCTTGCTTATGCGGTAAAAATTCATGCAGCGGCGGATCAAGCAAACGAACTGTTACCGGAAGCCCTTTCATGATCGTGAAGAGCTCAACGAAATCATTACGTTGATGAGGAAGAAGTTTCTCTAACGCCTTACGGCGACCTTCTGCATCAGCCGACATAATCATTTGGCGCACGTTAATAATACGCTCCGCATCAAAAAACATGTGTTCAGTGCGACATAGGCCAATGCCCTCCGCGCCAAATTCACGGGCCGCAGAAGCATCAAGAGGCGTTTCAGCATTGGTTCTAACTTTAAGAGTACGTTTCGTGTCAGCCCATCCCATAAGTTCACCAAAATGACCACCAAGTTCAGGTTTAATGGTCGCAACTTGACCTACCATAACTTCACCGTTACCACCATCGATGGTTATAATATCATGATTTTTAACAACACGACCATCAACCGTAATTGTACCTTCTGCCATATTAATATGAAGTGCCCCTGCACCAGACACACACGGACGACCCATACCACGGGCGACCACCGCCGCATGTGACGTCATGCCGCCTCTGCTGGTTAAAATACCACGTGCAGCGTGCATTCCATGAATATCTTCAGGGCTTGTTTCTATGCGTACAAGAATGACGTCTTTACCGTCTTTTGATAGTATCTCTGCTTCATCAGCAGTAAATACCACCATGCCGCTAGCCGCGCCCGGGGACGCGGGAAGACCTTTTGTTAAAACGTCACGCACCGCATCTGGATCTAATGTCGGATGAAGCAGTTGATCTAAAGCGCCCGGCTCAACCCTTAATAATGCTTCTTCGATATTGATGATGTCATCATGAACCATTTCTACAGCGATTCTTAGGGCGGCTGGCGCCGTTCTTTTTCCGCTTCGGGTTTGTAAAATCAAAAGTTTCTTTTGCTGCACCGTAAATTCAATATCCTGCATATCACGGTAATGCGCTTCTAGCTTCTGAAAGACTGATGCCAGTTCATTATAAACTTCCGGCATGCTTTCTTCCATAGACGGCATATCTGATCCGGCAGCAATTCGTGATTCTTTGGTAAGGTTTTGCGGCGTGCGAATACCGGCCACCACGTCTTCACCTTGCGCGTTGATAAGATATTCACCGTAATAGGCATTTTCACCAGTTGACGGGTCACGAGTAAAGGCAACGCCCGTGGCACAATCATCACCCATATTACCAAACACCATCGATTGAACATTTACGGCCGTACCCCAAGTATGCGGGATATTATGCAAACGCCGATAAACAAACGCACGTTCAATCATCCATGATCCGAATACCGCATCAATAGCGCCCCAAAGTTGCTCATTCACATCTTGCGGGAATGGATGACCAAGTTCTTCTTCTGCTTTGGCTTTAAAATCACCAGCGAGCTGCTTCCAATCTTCAGCTTCAAGTTCTGTATCAAGAATAAAGCCATTTTCTTCTTTATGAATTTCAAGCAGTTCTTCAAATAAATAATGCTCAACGCCAAGAACCACATCGGAATACATTTGAATGAAGCGGCGGTAGCTATCATATGCAAAGCGTTCATCACCACTTTTTTTCGCTAAAGCTTCAACGGTCACATCATTAAGTCCAAGATTAAGAACGGTATCCATCATGCCTGGCATAGAAACGCGCGCACCAGAGCGAACCGAAACCAGAAGTGGGTTTTCTTCGTCGCCGAATTTCGCCCCAACCGTCTTTTCAATTGTTTTAATGGACGCCTCAACCTGCGCTGCTAAATCAGCTGGATACGTGTTATCGTTATCATAGTATGCGGTACAAACTTCAGTTGTGATAGTAAACCCTGGTGGAACTGGTAATCCTAAATTTGACATTTCAGCCAAATTTGCCCCTTTTCCGCCAAGCAAGTTTTTCATGGATGCTTCGCCTTCAGCTGCCCCATCACCGAAATTATAAACCCATTTTGTCATTTTAAACTTAACCTTCTATTTTAGAAAATTCGACCACCGAATTCATGGTTGTTCTAATATGTGATAATAATTGAAGTCTGCTTTCCCGCTCTGACTTGTTGTCACTATTAACTGTAACTTTGTCAAAAAATGAATCGATTGGTGTACGTAATCTGGCTAAGGCTGTCATCGCAATTTCAAACTCTTCTCTTTTTAGAGCATCAGATGTTTTTACGGTAACATCATTGAGCGTCGCAAATAGTGTTTTTTCTTCTTCCATTGTTAATTGGTCGAGCACTATATCACCATCAAAGTTAACGCCGTCTTTATTTTCTTCGGCTTTAAGAATATTTACTGCTCTTTTATAGCCCGCAAGTAAATTTTCCCCATCATCGGTCACAACGAAATTTTGCAATGCTTCCGCCTTTGAAAGCATTTTCACAAAATCCCAATTAAATTCAGCGCCTATAATATCATGACGAATATTTCTATCTTTTGCATAGACTTTCAAACGGTCCCAGAAGAATTTTAGAAGATCATCAATTTCAAAATTCAAATCATAGGAAGATGCTGATTTTAAAATAACCTGATCAAGATCAATGCGAATATTATTTTCTGTGATCAATCGAATGATGCCGAGTGAAGCGCGTCTAAGCGCAAAAGGATCTTTGGAACCCGTTGGTTTTTCATCAATTGCAAAGAAACCAACAAGTGTGTCAATTTTTTCAGCAAGTGCTAAAGCAATGCTAACAGGTGCTGAAGGACAACTATCGGCAGGCCCTTTCGGTGAATAATGATCGGCGATAGCATCGGCGACTTGATCGTCTTGACCTTCGGCGAGTGCAAAATATTTCCCCATCAAACCTTGAAGTTCGGGGCATTCATCAACCATGCCGGTTACGAGATCAGATTTAGAAAGCTTTGCCGCCAATTTTGCTTTTTCAACTTCCGCAGAAATGAGTTCTGCAATGTATCCTGATAAACCTTCAAGTCTTTTAACGCGAGCACCAACGGTGGCAAGCTTTGCATGAAAGACAATATCATTCAGGGCTGGTAGATGGTCAGCAAGTTTATATTTTAAATCCTGATCCCAGAAAAATTTTGTGTCACTTAGGCGCGCGCGCAGAACACGTTCATTTCCGTCAATTATTTTGGCGCCATTATCTTTTGTTTTCATGTTGGAAACAAAAATAAACTTATTAGCAAGATTGCCATTGTTGTCTTTTAATGAGAAATATTTTTGATGCGTTCTCATCGCCGATGTTAACGCTTCGGGTGGTACATCCAAAAATTCTTCATCAAAGGACCCCATTAGCACGACAGGATATTCTGCAAGTCCCGCCACTTCACCAAGAAGTGTTTTATCTTCCACAAGTGTAAGTCCTGCATTTTTGGCTAACTTTTGTGCTTCACTATCTATATTTTCAATTCTCTCAAATCGATCAAGAACGACATAGGCATTTTTAAGAGCCTCATTATAAGACGTGAAATCATTTACGGTAATTTCAGCAGGTGCCATAAAACGGTGGCCACAGGTTTTATTGCTTGAATTGATACCATCAATTTCAAAATCAATGATATCGCCATCCATAATACATAGAATACTATGTAGAGGGCGAACCCACCGAAGCGATCCCGCGCCCCAACGCTGAGATTTTGGCCATGGGAAATTACGAATAATTTCAGGCATAAATTCTGCAATCACATCACTTGCAGGGCGTCCTTTTTGATCAATGATGGCAAATAGAAAAGTGCCTTTTTTATCTTCTCTTTCAACAAGGTCTTCACGCGCGATACCAGCCACGCGCAAAAAACCTGCAATTGCTTGATCTGGTGCATCAGCGCGCGGTCCACGTCGTTCTTCTGATACATCTGGCTGCACAGAAGCAAGATCGGTGATTGATAAAACCAATCGGCGTGCAGTCACATATGACTTAACACCGTCGAAAGTCAATTTCGCATCATTCAATTTTTCTGTTACAAGTTTTTCAAGATCATCTGTCGCCTTTTGCTGCATGCGTGCAGGGATTTCTTCAGAGAATATTTCAAGTAAAAATTCAGCCATTATGCTTTCTCCCCAATTGAAGAGAGGTAAGCTTCACAACATGCCTTAGCGAGCGCACGGACGCGTCCGATATAGGCCTGACGTTCCGTGACACTAATCACACCACGGGCATCCAGAAGGTTAAACGCATGGGAAGCCTTAATACATTGGTCATAAGCCGGCAGAGGATAAACACCCTTATTCAATATATTCTGACATTCTGCTTCTGCGTCTGCGAAATGACGAAACAATGTATCCGTATCAGCAATTTCAAAATTATAAGCGGAAAACTCTTGTTCATTCTGTAAGAAAACTTCGCCGTATTTAACGCCTTCGGCATTCCATTTTAAATCATAAACATTATCTATGCCCTGAATATACATCGCAAGACGTTCAAGACCGTATGTTAATTCACCCATAACAGGTTTACAGTCAAATCCGCCAACTTGTTGGAAATAAGTGAACTGACTAACTTCCATACCATCACACCAGACTTCCCAACCAAGCCCCCAAGCCCCTAATGTTGGGCTTTCCCAGTCATCTTCTACAAATCGGATATCATGCTGGTTGCTATCAATACCAAGGACTTCTAAGCTTTTAAGGTAGAGTTCTTGGATATTATCCGGTGACGGCTTTAAAACGGTTTGAAATTGATAATAATGCTGAAGTCTATTTGGGTTTTTACCGTAACGTCCGTCCGTCGGACGGCGGCAAGGTTGAACGTATGCAGCCTTCCACGGTTTGCTTCCAAGAGATCTTAACGTTGTCGCAGGATGAAAGGTTCCGGCCCCCACCTCAAGATCATACGGTTGAAGAATAACACACCCTTGCTCCGCCCAATAGTGTTGCAATTTCAAAATTAAATTTTGAAAACTATTATCGTCTTGAATATCACCACTCATCAAGCTGGATCATCCCGTTAAAAAATATTGAAAATCTGCGGCAAAACTACCGACCTCACCTCTTTAGGTCAAGGGTAGATATTATAAATTCAGCATTCTCTTCAAATGATACAGTTTACATTAAAAGTTAAGGTTAATATTTTACTAAAAAATGCAATAATTTCAGCAAATTACATATTACAAACCGAATCGGCCCCATTCACTTCGTGTCTCTAACGTTTTAATCACATCATCGGCAATAGATGCTTTATTCATATGCATTCCCAGCATTCCTTTTAAGAAACCTTTTTCTTCTTTAATACGTTTGAATTTTACATCATCACCAAGCTTGTCTTTCATGACGCTTCGCATATCGCCAACGCCATCGATCAAACCTAACTTTGTGGCCTCTTCACCGTTCCAAACTTGACCGGAAAATAAGGTTTTTTGTACACCTTTTAATTTGTCACCACGTGCCTCTTTAACGAATGCTTTAAAGAAATCATGCACTTCTTTTAAAAGTGCTTTCATTAGTTTCACGTCTTTCTCAACTTCAGGCTTAAATGGATCCATTAAGGATTTGCTTTCACCTGCCGTATAAACCCGGCGCTCAATGCCTAATTTTTCAATTGCACCTGGATATCCAAACCCGGCATTAATCACACCGATACTGCCCACAATTGAAGCCTGATGTGCGTAAATTTCATCTGCCGCTAGTGAGAGCATATATCCACCAGAAGCGGCCACATCTTCTGCAAATGCATATACAGGGATATCTTTTTCTTTTGATAACTCACGAATGCGCATAACGATTAACTCAGATTGCACAGGAGATCCTCCGGGTGAATTGATCGTCAGCGCTACTGCCTTGGCATTATAAACCTCAAATGCGGCTGTTATTTTCTCTTCTAAATTCGCTAAATTAATCGCACTACTAAATCGACCCGATGAGCCAATAACGCCTTCAAGCGGTAAAACTGACACAACTGGCGCAGGGTTGGCGAGTGCTTCTATCGGTAGTTTGGACAGAAAATTTCTTATTGCTTTTTTCATTTATGATCTTCTTTTTTATTTTGTAATGTATAATCCGTGAGCATGTCGCAGAATATTTTCCGCCTCATCACTGTATTCTCCATCTGATTTATGCACGATCAACCCTGATTTCAAGGATAAAAGGCCTTTTGCTCCTTTTTGAGCCCTAATTATTACGCGATTGGCATTATCACCTTGCTTAGAATATAAAGGATAAACAATGACGGAACCGCATTTATCATTTAATGCTGTTAAAATATCATCCAAACGATCCGCACGGTGCACCAAAGTTATGTAACCTTTGGGTCTTAACATTCGAACTGAACGTTCAATCCATACTTTTAAATCATCCATTGCTTTACCGTGGGCTAGTGCTTTGGTTTGATATGGTGATGTGGTCACACTTCCTTTATCATAATAAGGTGGATTGCTTATGACATGGTGGTAACTGTTTGGCTCTAATTCGATGTCGTTCGCAAAGATATCGCCTTCAAAATATTTAATGATATTATTTGAAAATTGTGATGCATTTTTTATCGCCAAATCCATCAAATCTTTTTGCATTTCAACTCCATGCAAAGTCACATTAGTTGATTTGTCTTTTATACGTTCCCATAGACAGCATAATATGGCGCCTGACCCCGCCCCCATATCCAAAACTCTTTGATTGTTTTGCGGATTAATCGTGGCTGCTAAAAAAACACTATCACTGGTAACTCGATATCCTTTAGCGGGTTGGTTTAGGTTTATTCGCCCACCTAAAAAATCGTCGCATGTTGTTTCAATATTCGTCATGTTTTTAAATCAACGTCATTTTCTAGGTTTTCTTGGCGAATCAGCCTTATGGCTCGACTATGGGCATTTTCATCTACCATCACGCGACTTTGGATGCCGCCTATGCCACCGCCAAGTAAGCTCGCATGTCCACCCAAAACCACATAATTAATGTTTTCCCCGTCTAAAAGGGCGGAAATGCGGGAAATCACGACTGGGTTATCACTAAAAAACAGGTCTTTCAAAAAAGTTTATCCTTTTTTGTCTGGTTTATCGTTTGTATCCTTGCCAATATGCATTGATACGACTATTTTGCTCAAGCAATTATGTAACTTACTTTTATGGGCTACAACAGGAAAAAGCACCGTGGGAATTGTAATAAATTTAGAAGACGAGAAAAAAAACAAAGGTAAAGAGGCACTAGAAAACCTCCTCGAGCTTGTCCAAGACGACCTTGATAAGGTTAACCAAAAGATCCTTCTAAAGATGCAGAGCCCCGTTGCCCTAATTCCCCAGTTAGCCGGCCATCTTATCGCGTCAGGCGGAAAACGTTTAAGACCAATGTTAACGTTAGCAGCAAGCCGTCTTTGCGGCTATGAAGGCGACCGTCATATACAACTGGCTACTTGTGTTGAATTTATTCACTCGGCTACTTTGCTTCATGATGATGTTGTTGATAAAAGCGATCTTCGGCGCGGTGAAGATACGGCAAATGCCATTTGGGGTAATAAGGCAAGTGTCCTCGTTGGTGATTTCTTGTTTAGTCGGTCATTTGAATTAATGGTTGAGGATGGTTCACTCGAAGTTCTGAGAATTTTATCAAGCGCATCATCGATCATCGCTGAAGGCGAAGTCATGCAATTGGTAACAGCAAATGATACGGACACCACCGAACATGCCTATATGGAAGTCATATGCGCGAAAACGGCGGCTCTTTTCGCAGCAGCTTGTGAAATTGGCGGCGTTATCGCCGAGGGACCAAAATCAGAATGCGAAGCACTTATGAGCTATGGTCAAAATCTTGGCATCATTTTTCAACTTATTGATGATGTGCTTGATTATTCCGCCGAGCAAAAGACACTCGGAAAATCTGTCGGTGATGACTTCCAAGAAGGTAAAATCACATTACCGATTGTTCTTGCCTTTAGAAGAGGTACGGATGAAGAGCGGGAATTTTGGAAAAGAACAATGGAAGATCTTGACCAAAAAGACGGTGATTTGGATTATGCGATAGAATTAATGGAAAAACATAACGCGTTAACAGATACAATTGAACGTGCACGTCATTATGGCAAAATCGCTTGCGATGCACTTGCTATTTTTCCTGATACTCAACATCGTAAAGCCCTAACTGGTATCATTGAGTTTTGCATCAACCGAGCTTATTAGAACATGAGAGATTTCGCGCCGCCTTACGGCGAAATAGAAGTCATTTCAAAAAACATCCGACGTATCACCGCAAATAACCCTGCACCTTTCACTTTTAAAGGAACAGGTACATATATCATTGGCCATGGCAAGGTCGCTGTGATCGACCCAGGACCCAATTTACCTGAACATGTTGACGCTATTTTAAATGAACTTAATGATGAAACCATTAGTCACATTTTAGTAACCCATAACCATCAGGATCATTCGCCCGCCGCCATCCCACTTTCAAATAAATGTGGCGCAAAGATATATGCGGCAAATGTTGATGATCAAATATATTCAGATCATAAAATTGAAGAAGGCATTGATAAAACATTTAAACCCGACATAGTAATCAATCAGGGTGATATTATTGAAGGTAATGATTGGACAATGGAGGCAATACATACGCCCGGCCATTTATCAAATCACTATTGTTTTTCTTACATAGAAGAAAAAGCGCTTTTCACCGGAGACCATGTGATGGGCTGGTCTACTTCCATTGTTTCTCCGCCGGATGGTGATATGCAGGATTATATGGATAGCTTAGAAAAGCTCTTAAGTCGCGATGATAATATTTATTATCCCACACATGGCTGGCCGATTGAAAACCCTCAGCAGTTCGTAAAGCAGCTTCTAGGACATCGCCTAAGACGAGAAAAAGAGATTATTAGAGCGATTGAAAAAGGCGCACACACAATTCATGAAATTGTGCAAAGTATATATGTCACGATAGATGAAAAATTATACCCTGCCGCTGCCAGAACGATTTACGCCCACCTTATTCGTTTGGTCGCAATAAAAGTGGTTCATTGTGATGAAATTCCAAACGAAAATTCAAAATATTTCATCCAATAAAAAACCCCGCTAGCATGACCAGCGGGGTTATTAAAACATTTATCTTTTAAAAACTTAGTGAAGTTTTTCGTCAAGCTTTTCAGTACTTGATTTAATCAAGGCTTCATGATCAGCTTTCTTCAAATTGGCTTCTATAAGATCACGGGCTGCGTTTGTCGCTACCTGCACTGTTAAAGAACGAATTTCTTTTAACGCGGAAGCTTCGGCTTGAGCAATTTTCTGCTCCGCAACTTCACTTCGACGTTTAGTCGCTTCTTCCATTTGTGCTTTGCTATCAGATACCATTAATTTTACTTCGGCTTCTGCATTCGCAATCATATCCGCCGCTTGCTTTTCTGCATCACGTTGATCACGTTCATACTTAGCAAGTAAACTTGCCGCTTCTTCACGAAGGTTTTTGGCATTTTCCAATTGCTCTTCGATTTCGTTCGCACGATCATCGAGCATTTTGGCAAAAATGGCCGGTACTTTTTTCCAAATGATAAGGATGAAAAATACCGTAATCGCAAGAGACACCCATGTTGCCGGGTCCGTTAGGAAAGTTACATGTTCTTCCATTAACCGTCTCCCTTTAACACATCATCAGTTTTAGCGTTAACTGCTTTTGAAACAGCTTTGGCATCTAGCTTAAGGCCAGATATTTGAGAGACAATATCTGCGCAAACATCAGCTGCAACATTGCGAACTTCGCCAAGTGCTTTTTCTTTAGCTTCGTTGATACGCTTTTGCGCTTCATCCGCTTTCTTAGATAAGGCATCAGAAAGTTTTTGGTATTCTGCATCAGCTTCTGCTTTAAGCTCTTCACGTTTACTTAAAACGATCGCCGCAGCGTTGTTACGCGCATCTTCTTGCGATTTTTCAAAAGCTATACGTGCTTCTTCTGCTTTCGCTTGAAGTTTTTCTGCATTTGCCAAATCATCCGTAATGGTGTCTTGACGTCGCTTCAACACTTCCGAAATCTTTGGTGCCGCACTGCGAGCAATAAAGATGTAAAGTGCTGCAAAAACAACAAATAACCAAAATATCTGTGGTATAAATACCGCTGGATCTAATTGTGGCATGGTTTCCTCCTTGATCCTTTATAAGGGATCAGGCCTGATCATTAATAATCTTGAGTTTTCGTTAGTTAGATTATTATACGAACAGGATAATAAAGGCGATAACCAGACCAAAAAGGCCTGTTGCTTCTGCAAGCGCAAAACCAAGCATAGCTTGACCGAATACCGGACCAGCTGCAGATGGGTTGCGGATCGCTGCAGATACGTAGTTACCAAAGATCACACCAATACCAACACCAGCACCGATAAGAGCTGTACAAGCAAGACCAGCACCAATGTAACGAGCAGCTTGAACATCAGCGTTTGCTGCAAGAGTTGCGATTTCCATTTCCATTTTATTTTCCTTTAATTATGAAAAGTTCTTAGTCATTAAATTAATTATTATGTTCCATAAGCCTTAGTGCATATGGAGAGCATCATTTAAGTAAATGCAGGTCAACACCGCAAATACATATGCTTGCAAGCAAGCAACAAGTAGTTCAAGTCCGGTTAAGGCAACGATAAATGCAAATGGTACAATTGAGCCAACTGCAAGAACACCACCAGCCGCCGCTAAACTAACAACAAACCCGCCAAATACTTTAAGCATAGTATGCCCGGCAACCATGTTGGCGAACAAACGAACAGAAAGGCTGATTGGACGTGAGAGATAAGATACGACCTCAATCACGACAAGAAGCGGTAAAAGAGCAACTGGAGCATCGCCCGGAACAAAGAATTTTAAAAAGCCAATACCGTGCTTAATAAAGCCGATAATCGTAACACCGATAAAGATGAAAAACGCCATCGCAAAAGTAACTGCAATATGACTTGTAACAGTAAACGCATGAACCCAAGGAACCATACCAATTAAGTTAGCCGCAAGGATGAACATAAAGAGCGTAAACACAAACGGGAAATATTTACGGCCATCAGGACCTGCCGTATCACCAAGCATTTTCGCTATAAACTCATAGCACATCTCTACACTGGATTGCCAACGCCCTGGGACGAGAGCTGTTTTGCGCATTCCACCAACCATGAAAAACATAATTGTTAGTAGTGTAATTGCCATATAGACGGCTGAATTTGTAATTGAAATATCGTAACCAGCCACTTCTAGCGGTACAATTGTGTTGACTTCAAACTGTTCGAGCGGGCCTGCCACTGTTCTTATCCTTAAGTCTTAATCATCATCTTCATTATACGTATTGCTTGGCGCCAATTGCTTTGCAGCACGCATAACATTCATAATTCCTGCCGCGGCACCGATCATGATTAAAATAATCATCAACCACGGCTTTGTATTCAACCACTGGTCTAAATACCAGCCAAAAAGCACACCCACCAATATTCCGGCGACCAATTCCGCAACCAACCTTGTGGCAATGCCGTAAGTAGTTGCTTCTCTAAACCCGCGAGACTCTTTTGGTTCATTTGCCTCGCGTGCTGCGCTTACCCGGGCGCTTAAATCATCAAGGTTAGCCTTCATTTCATCCGACTTTTTTCTGTCGTCAGTCAAAGGCAGCTCCTGAATTTATTCGAATATATAAGTCCATAAAGAAGTCACATATCCACACCCTTAAAATTGAGTGCAACATAGTTTCAGACGTGTTCGCTGTCAAGCACCAAAAAGCACTCATTTTTCATCCAAAATTTCATTTATAAGTTATTGATTTTAAATAATTTTTATGAACTGTTTTTTTAAAGCATTATCTTAAAATTATATTACGCGTTCTGAAAATGAGAATCCCCAACTCGATCGCGTATTTTTTCGGCGCTCTCAAGATCAACAGATACCAGTTGAGAAACGCCTCTTTCTGCCATTGTAACACCGAATAATCTGTTCATGCGGCTCATGCTAATTGCATTATGCGTCACAATTAGAAAACGTGTTGATGTTTTTTTATTCATTTCATCCAATAGATCACAGAAACGTTCAACATTGGCATCATCAAGCGGGGCATCAACCTCATCCAACACACAAATTGGTGAAGGATTGGTCATAAATACAGCAAAGATAAGCGATAAAGCAGTGAGTGCCTGTTCACCACCACTTAAGAGACCAAGATTTTGCATTTTCTTTCCTGGAGGAGAAGCCATGATTTCAAGACCAGCATCCAATGGATCATCCGATTCCGTTAATTCCAGATAAGCATCACCACCACCGAAAAGAGACGTAAACAGATTTTTGAAATGGCTATTTACTTCATCGAATGCTTTTAACATGCGAGCGCGACCTTCACGATTTAAATCGGAAATCGCTTTATTTAATCGCATAATTGCTTCTTCTAATTCTTCACGTTCTTTAATTGATGCACCAAGTTGATCGTTAATTTCTTCCAACTCCGTTTCCGCACGAAGGTTAACTGCTCCCAACCTCTCGCGTTCAATTTTCAATCTTTCAAGCTTATGGTGAGAAGCGTCTTGATCTGGCAAGTCTTGCCCTTCTTCAAGTTCTGTCATGGCAAATAAGGAGGTAGGTGCACAATCAAACTCTTCTTGAATGCGCCTCTGAAGTGCTTCTTTTTGTTCTTCAAATTGCTCAAGACTTGTTTCAAGACGCACTTTTTGCTCTCTCGCTGCACTGACTTCCGTCTGCACATCTCGCATTTCGCGTTCTTTGGTTGCAAGCTCTTCTTCTGCCTCGGCAAGTTTTAATGCGGCCGCTTTACGTTCATCTTCTGCTTCATCAATTAAAATATTGAGTTTACGACGCTCAACTACGATCTCTCCTGGACGGTTTTCCAATTCGAGAAGTTCTTTTTTCGTTTCTTCTTTTCGAATTTCGAGGTTTTCAAGATGATTGGCTACATTCTGGATACGAGCCTGCCAATTATCATATTCGGCATTTATTTGTGCCAAACGATTTTGGCGCATTTCGCTCTGATTTTTATGACTGTCGTGAGCAATTCTAGCATCTGAGAATGCACTTCTCTTTTCTTCTACAATGTCACGGTTACGGCTAATTTCTTCTTCTAATTCAACTGATTCCGGAAGCTTTTCTAAGTTTCCGATAGCCACCTGATACCTATTATCTTGATCTTCAAGATCTTGGTTTAAATGTTCAAGTCTATCTTTTAATGCACTTTCTTCCGATTGATGGCGTGCCGCTAATTTTTCTGCTTCTGTCATTTCGCGGCGCGCTTCTATTGCGTTTTCATCTGCTTCCCTCCAAGCATCACGCGCTTCACGACTGACTTGTTTTATAGCATCTCGTTCCTCTTGCAGCTTCACATGCGAGGCACGCTCTTTTTCAACTTCATTTGTTTTTTCTTCAAATTCAGTCAGCAAATTCTCAAGGCGATTTTTTTGTCCAAGACGAATTGCTGCGGCACTCGGAGCTTCTGGTGAAACACAAAGACCATCCCAGCGCCATAGCCCCCCATCAAGAGTGACTAATCTTTGACCCGCCGTTAATTGATTTAATAAGGAAAGCGCTTTTTCTTCATTTTCCACTACACCAATATGCGTTAAGCGACGCTTTAATAAGGAAGGGGCGTTTACAAATTTATCTAATGTTTCCACACCTGATGGAAATGAACTTTTTTCATTTAAGGGTGGCAAATCGCGCCAATGTACAGAGGACTGATCATCGTCACCGGCATCCAAATCGCTATCTAATGCAGATCCGAGTGCTTTTTCATAGCCTTTCGTGACAGTTAATTTTTCTAATAATGGTGTTGCGTCTTCCTCATCATCGGTTCTTAGCACTTCTTCTAAGGCTTCTTTTTCCGCTTTAACACGGGCGAGTTTTCCTTCACACGCCTGTAATGCGTTTCTTGCCTCCTGCTCTAACTGTTGGATGGATTGTCTTTTATCTTCTGCTTCATTAAAAGCAAGGCGCATTTTGGAAATTTGTCCTTCCGCTTCATTTAGCTTTTTATCGGCTCCCGATAAAGTCTGAGTAAATAAATTATCATTCTCTAATGTGGCAAGTCGCTCTTCAACCGTGATTTTCTGGTCTTGTAAATTTTGAAGTTGTGCTCGTCTTTCTTCAATTTCACGAGAAAAGTTTAATCTATCTGCATTTCTTTCTGCTTGTCGCCCCATCAATTCTTCTAATACGACTTCTGCGCTTAATGTATCCGCCTGTTTTTCGGCTAAAATCTGAGCTAGTTTTTCAATATTCCCTGATGAGCCATCGACTTCATCTTCGATTATTTTACGCTCTTCAACCAATCTTCCTATTGTGGTCTGGCTGTCTTTGATGGTTTCATTTTCACGAATTTCATCTTGGGCTATTTGTTCAAGCAAAGCCCTCAGCTTATTCTGTGTTTCGGTGACACGCGCTTCTTCGCCGTCCAGTCCATCACGGCTCACTGTTATTCGGTGAAGTTTGGCAGCGAGCTCTGCTTCACTCTGACGTAAGTCTGGTAATTTTGCTGCTAAAATAGCTTGCTCTTTACTAAGAGACGCAAGGGCGTTGGTTACTTTAGAAACCAGAATAGCAACTTCTTTTTCATCATGCGAAGATGCAGAGATATTCGTTTGAAGATTTTGCCACTCAATATAGAGAAGCAATGATTGCAGTTTTCTAATTTCTTTAGCAACATTTTTATACCGAGTTGCTTGACGGGCTTGATTTTTTAAGCTTCTGATTTGTTCATGAAGTCCAATTTCAACATCGCCGAGACGTTCAAGATTTTTATTGGCACTTCTTAACTTACTCTCTGCTTCTTTTCGTCGTGTATGAAGCCCGCTAATGCCTGCTGCTTCTTCAAGTATAGCCCTACGCTCTTTCGGTTTCGCGCTGATCAATGAACCAATCCGGCCCTGACTAACCAGTGAGGGAGAATGCGCCCCAGTCGAGGCGTCAGCAAACATAAGTTTAATGTCTTTACCACGGATTTCTTTACCGTTCATACGGTAAGCAGAACCGCTTTCACGTTCAATACGTCTAGAAATCTCTAGAAGTTGCTCATCATTAAAAGCTGCCGGCGCTGTCCGCTCTTCATTATCAAGTGTCAGAGTTACTTCAGCAAGGTTACGCGCCGGACGGCTGTTTGTTCCCGCAAAAATAACATCATCCATGCCATTACCGCGCATGCTTTTTGCGGAATTTTCCCCCATTACCCAACGAAGTGCTTCAAGGAGATTAGATTTACCACAACCATTGGGACCAACCACACCTGTAAGGCCTGGTTCGATCACCAATTCAGTTGGATCAACAAAAGATTTAAACCCAGATAATCTTAGTCGTGTAAAATGCAAAATTATCCCTTTCTATTTCGCACTTAATCTAATTCCGCCTCTATCGCTTTAGAAATTGAATTATAATCATTTCCAGCTTTATTGCCGTTCACAATAATAGTTGGTGTCGCATTCACTTTATACTGTTCGACCGCATATTGCTGAACTTCAAATAGGTATTTGCCAATGTCTTCATTTGCAAGACACGCATCAATTTTCGCTTTATTCATTCCCGCTTGACGCGCATATTTCTGAACTTCGGTCATCGTCGCATCGATAAACATCTGATTCGCTGTTTGTGGATCATTATTGGCTGAAAGTTCTTGATATTTGCCAACATCATACCATTCCATCTGTCTACTAAACAGCATGTTCATAAATGGAACGTACCGTTTTTCAGTCATGCAGCGAGAAAGCGTCGTCGCAGACATATCAATAGGATTAAGCATAAAGCTTCTCATCACAAGTTTAGCTTTACCCGTGTCGATGTAGTCTTCTTTTATTTTCGGTAGGACATTATTATGAAAAGTCGCACAGTGGTTACACGTGAGTGACGCATATTCAATAATCTCAACCGGGGCATTTGGATCCCCCATCACCATATCACGATTTAAAAAGCCGGCTTCTTCAACTGATAAACTCGGCTCTTTGGGCATCGCTGCTGCCATATCATTCTGACTAGCTTGCTCAGCAACCTCTTCAACTTCGCTTGCTGCGCTTGCTGCGCTTGCCATGGCATCAGCATTTTCTGCTGGTTCTGACGCATTATCGCTTTCGCCACATGCAACAAGAAATAAGGATAAAATTGTTACTGTTGCACTTTTTGCAAAAACGCCAATATTTCGCGTATATAGTTGTTTAATCATAATTCACCTACAATATGTTGTTATTAATATAAAAATGATTGTTTCGACAAATCAAGGACTGATTGTCATATTCCCAAGTTTTTATTGCTTCTTTTCTTCTTTATTTTTTTACTTCCCATACCACGTCGTGTGAAACGCTTGCCCTGCTTAGGCTTTTCGGGTTTTTGCCGACCTAATATTTCTGAACCTATTTTAAATAAACTTTTTCTTAAATCATCATCTTTGATGTCTTTGAGTAATAAATTCAATTCATTTTCTTGAGAATCAGAAAGAATCGGTGGTTGATATTTTTGTTCCGTTATATTTTTATCAATAATTCCGTGATGAAAAATCAATCGGTTGACCGCATTAAAACCATAATAAGAATTAATTCTATCTATCACCAAATGCTCTAAATTTTGCATTTCAGGCGCGTAACTCCCTTCAACGCGGATATGAAGAATACCCGGATTATTTCCCTCTTCTTCTGGGTTTCTTGGCATTACCAAACGTTCAGGTAAACTGGATTTTGAAAGGACAGGCCCCACAATTTCCGCCCAATGGATATGGATATCACTTTTAGCAAAACCGAAACGACGAAAAGCACGATTATTCACCGTTGCAGCAAGATCCGCTAACGACGAAGTTTTATAGGTACGTCTCACTTTTCGTTTTTCAGTCATAGCAATATTATATCCTTTTATTTACATCCAAGATATAAAAATTGCCTATAAAATAAGGCCTTAATTAAAATCATTTTATTTTAGTCTCTGGATTCCACACCTTCATATTGTATAGTTTCATATAAGAATCACTATAACAGGGCGGAAATGAGTAGCGTTACTGAAATAACGAACAAAAAAGATGAGTTGGTTGATGCTCTACTTGATTGGTATGATCATCATGCTCGCACTCTCCCTTGGCGAATTTCACCAGAAGCAAGGCAAGGTGGAATTTCACCAAATCCTTATCACGTGTGGCTAAGTGAAATTATGCTTCAGCAAACGACTGTTGCTACCGTAAAATCATATTTCGAAAAATTTATAACGGAATGGCCAACTATTGAAAAATTAGCAGCAGCAGACCTTGATGAAGTGCTTACCACCTGGGCAGGGCTTGGATATTATGCCCGTGCACGTAATTTGCATAAATGCGCCAAACAAGTCGTCGATGAATTAAATGCTGAATTCCCTACTCAATATGATGAACTTCTTAAATTGCCTGGTATCGGCGCATACACCGCCGCCGCAATCACATCAATTGTTTACGATATCCCTGCGACAGTTGTCGATGGCAATGTTGAGCGCGTTATTTCACGTGTTTTTAATATTGAAACCCCTCTCCCAGATTCGAGACCTGAAATAAGAGAATTTGCAGAAATTTTTACACCGAGCCATAGGCCTGGTGATTATGCACAAGCACTTATGGATCTTGGTGCCACCGTATGTACGCCTAAATCTGCTAAATGCGGAAATTGTCCTTGGCAGGAAGATTGTCTTGCCCATGAATTAGGCACCGAAGCTGATTTACCGGTTAGAAAAAACAAAAAAGCTAAACCAACAAGACGAGGTTATGCTTTTTGGGCTGAGTATGATGGTAAAGTTTGGCTGAGAAAAAGGCCGGAAAAAGGACTTCTTGGTGGAATGATGGAGGTTCCATCTAATGAGTGGGCACCTAGCAACAGTTGGGATAATATTCCAACGCCGCGCATACCGATCATTGCTAATTGGGATTTATTACCGGGTGTTGTTCGTCACACATTTACCCATTTTCATTTAGAATTAAAAGTTGTGCGGCTCAATTTAGAAGAAATGATTAATCTGCAAGAAGGCGAATGGTGCGAAATTGAGAAATCTAATGAATATGCCCTTCCCACTGTTATGAAAAAAATCTTTGTCCATGTTGGACAACCTCTATTGGATTTATAAGATGGTTACTGCATTCTTTTACGGCTTGTTTTTAGATCCTGAAATTCTCGTAAAATTAGGATACACGCCCAACAATGTACAAATTGCCAAATTAAATAATTACCAATTGATAATTGGTGAAAGAGCCAACCTAGTCAGAAGCGATAGCAATCATGTTTGGGGAAATCTTATTGATCTAAACCAAAATGATATCAATGCACTTTATTCGGAAAAATCAGTTGCCGATTATAAAAAGCAAACTGTTTCATGCATCGCACAACGTGACAATAAAACGTTAACGGCCGATGTCTACATATTGCCCGAAGGTTATGCTATGAAACCGGCAAAAAACAGTGATTATACAAAAAAGCTCTATTCCATTTGCCAGAAATATAATTTTCCGGATGATTACTTAAACCATTTAAATAGAATGATTGATGAGATAGGAGATCATAAATGTTAATTCTTCATGATAATGTCGAATCAGGAAATGCTTATAAAGCGAGGCTACTTTTATCCTTAATGGGAAAAGAGTATAAATGCATCCAATATGATGTCGTTAATGGTGAAACCAGAACCGATGAATTTCTAAAAAAATATAATAAAAATGGCCGTATTCCTGTCCTAGAGTTTGAAGATGGTAAATGTCTTGCAGAATCTAATGCGATAATTTATTTCCTATCCCTTGGCACAGAATATTTTCCTAATGATCCATGGTTGCAGGCAAAAGTGATGGAGTGGATGTGTTTTGAACAATATTCACACGAGCCCTTTGTTGCTGTCGCCAAATTTATCTTAACTATGTTACCTGAAAACACACCCCGCCGAGCTGAGATCCCAACTCTTCATGAAAAAGGGTATTCTGCTTTAGAAATAATGGAAAATCAGTTAAAAGAAAACAACTGGCTTGTTGGAGATCATATATCAATCGCTGATATTGCGCTTTATGCCTATACCCATAAAGCACCACTTGGGGGGTTTGATATGACAAGATTCCCAGCCATTAATAATTGGTGCATCCAAATCGAAGCATTACCAAATTATATAAAGATGTTCTAATGGTTGAAGAAGTGCATAAAGCAAGCTGCCTTTGCGGAAATATTGAAATTGAGGCATCGGGAACGCCTAATTATACGAAATATTGCCATTGTCAGATGTGTCAGAAATCATACGGTTCAAGCTTCATGGTCTGGGTCATTTTCGATAAAGAAAAAGTTCACGTTAAAAAAGGTGAAATAGCCAAATATCAGTCCAGTAAATCTTTAGCACGAGGGTTTTGCGCGAACTGTGGTTCAAACGTATCCATCCATACAGATAAATGTTTTGACCTGCCACTTGGTGCTCTTGAAAATCCAGACAACATTAAAATTGATTATCATATCTGGACAAAACGCGCCTTAAATCACGTAAATTTAGATGATAATTTACCGAAATATCATGAAGACCAGCATGATTAAAAATGGCTGATTATTTTATCATAACCATATAATGAATTTAGCGGGCCAATCGCACCTAGACTTAACTTACTTCCATTTAGAATGCGGGCAGCACAATTTGTAACAGATTGCGTATCAATTTCATTAATTTTGTCGATAACTTCATCTCTGGAAATATGACGACCAAAAATCATTTGCTGTCTACCCAATTGTTCCATGCGACTGGTTGTGTTTTCAAGTGACATTAAAATGCCCGCTTTCATTTGCGCTTTGGCACGGTTCAATTCTTGCTCTGTGACTTTAACCGTCATTTTTCTTAGTTCTTCACCAACCACCGGAATAAGGTCAGACACTTGATCTGGCCCGGTGCCTGCGTGAACACCAAATGTACCCCCATCAACATATGATCCCATATAGGAATAAATAGAGTAAACAAGACCGCGTTTCTCTCTTACTTCTTGGAATAATCGCGATGACATACCACCACCGAAAATCATCGACATGATTTGCGACGTATAGTAATCGGGATCATCAAACTGAATACCATCAAAGCCAAACAATAAATTTACTTGTTCTAAATCACGTTCAATACGCGTTTCACCGCCATGATAAATAGCTTTAACTTTTGCCTCGTCTCTTTTTAATTCAAGTGACGAGAAATGTGCCTCAACCATATTTACAAATTTATCGTGATCCAAATTACCGGCCGCCACGACGGCCATGGTTGAAGCTTTGTAATGATTGGACATATAATGCATTAAATCAGAACGGCTATATGCATTTACCAATTCTGTTGTACCTAGAATAGGCCTTCCAATCGGCTGGTCCGGATACGCAGCAGATTGCATTAAATCAAATACAATATCATCAGGTGTGTCTTCAGCTTGGCCGATTTCTTGAATGATGACACCACGTTCACGTTCAAGTTCATCAGCAATAAAGGTAGAATGCTGCAAAATATCACCAAGCATATCAACGCCAAGTTCAAGATCTTCTTTTAATAGACGTGCATAATATGTGGTATGTTCACGAGATGTATACGCATTTAAATAACCACCTACATTTTCAATTTCTTCAGCGATATCAAGCGCAGTTCGGCGTTTGGTTCCTTTAAAAGCCATATGCTCAAGCATATGTGATAAACCATTTTCATCCGCAGTTTCAAATCGGCTACCAACATCGACCCAAGCACCAACCGTGACTGTTTCAACGTTTGACATTTCATCACTAACGACACGCAGTCCGTTACTTAATGTGGTAGAGCGAACGCTCATAAATTTTCCAAAATATATTTTTTCAGAACTTCTAAGTCATTTGGCAGAACATCAAATTTTTCTTCGCGTTCAAATAAATCAGCCATATGAGCCGGCAATTCAGGATGCTTCCCTGTTACCTCTTTAACGGCTTCTGGAAATTTCGCAGGATGCGCCGTACTCAATGAGACCATTGGAGTTTCTTGATCACGCCAGTTTTCGCGCGCTGCTTTAACACCCACAGCAGTATGAGGATCAATCATATGCCCACCTCTGCTATAAACATCAGAGATTGTATTTTTCGTTTCTTCTTCTGAGACACGCATCGCGTCAAAGTTCATCTTTGCTTTATTCAATGGCTCATCAGCAATTTTAAAAAGACCGCTTTGTTTTAAATTTTCCATCAAGTTTCGGATTTCAGCACCATCGCCCTCATAAACATTATAAAGTAATCTTTCAAAATTACTGGAAACCTGAATATCCATACTTGGGCTAATGGTAGGGATTGTTTCACCTACTTTATATTCACCGCCATTTATGGTGCGGGAAAGAATATCATTTACATTAGTTGCGACCACGAGTTGATCAATAGGTAACCCCATTTGTTTAGCAATATATCCTGCATAAACATCCCCAAAATTTCCTGTCGGCACGCTGAATGAAACTTTACGTTCAGGCGCACCAAGTGCAATTGCCGAAGTAAAATAATAAACGATTTGCGCCATTACACGGGCCCAATTAATGCTATTCACAGCAGAAAGACTTATTTTATCACGAAATTCAAGATCATTGAAAAGCGCTTTTACCAAAGCCTGACAATTGTCAAAATCACCTTCAATGGCAATATTATGTACATTATCTTCTATTACGGTTGTCATTTGTTTGCGCTGCACGTCAGATACGCGCCCCTTTGGATGAAGCATAAAGATTTGCGCACGCGAACTTCCTTGTACACAATCGATCGCTGCTGACCCAGTATCGCCTGATGTGGCGCCAACTATTGTAATTTTATCATTATTTTTTTTCAGCACATATTCAAACAAATTACCAAGCAGTTGAAGGGCAACATCTTTGAATGCCAGTGTCGGGCCATGGAATAATTCCAAAATCCATTCATTATTATCCAGCTGACTAAGAGGCACGATTCCATCGTGACGGAAACTTGAATAAGCTTTATCAATTAATTCTTTAAAATCATTCTCAGGTATTTCAGGACAGACATAAGGTGCCATTACGAGAAATGCTATTTCTTGATAGCTCTTGCCGCGCATGGCTTTGATTTCTTCTGTGGTAAATGTTGGCCATTTTTCCGGTAAGTATAATCCACCATCCCGGGCTAACCCGGTCAGTAAAACTTCTTCAAAACTTAACGTTGGCGCTTCGCCGCGCGTGCTTACGTATCTCACTGGACTATCCTTATTAAGCCATTAATTTTCGGTGATGACATTAGCAATATAGCCACCTGTTGCAAGTATTTCTTGGGGCTTACCCATCTTTTTTACGAATATGGGCTATTAAATAGATCCCAATGAGGACAATCGCTAGTCCGTACCATGTTAAGGCATAATCTAGATGATTATTGACGATATTAAATTCCGTCCGTCCTGCCACAGGAAAGCTATTATCCGTATCGATTTTATCAGCATAAAGAAACATCGGAAAATTACGATCTAAAGCATTATATTCTGCCATACCATCAACATCACCATAAAACCACATGTTGTTCTCAGGATCATTTTCCGGACCATACCATAGTTTTTTCCATGGCTTCCTAAGAAGACCCTCAACCGTCACGTTTCCAAGGTCTAAAGTATCAGGACGATCACTTTGGTTTTTTATGGGTTCAGGGACCCACCCGCGATTTACAATGATGCTCGCACCACTATTTAGGATTAAAGGCGTGTAAAGATCATACCCCGGTTCCCCATTAGGCCCCACACTATACATAGTCATTTCATGATCATGATCAAATGTACCGTTAACCGTTACATGCAGATATTCCAGATCATCTAAATCATCAACAGCCATAGGTAATGATGCGGGTGCACTTGTTGCCCGCTGTTTAATTTTTTCGATAAGATCCAATTTCCAATCAAGTCTTTCAACTTGCCAGTTGCCAAGTAAAAGCAAACAAACCAACAATGGGATTGTCATAAGAGTAGGCCAAAGCCGAGGTTTAAATGAATATGAGTTCATTATTATTTATCCAACTTGCCTTTTTATGTTTTTAAACCTTATCTGCAAGAAACACCCCAGCCCGCTTTCATTGGCGAGACTGGGGTGTCTAAATTTAATTTATTAGTCAAATGACTTAGCCTGTAATTCCTACATAAATGCAGAAGAAAAGAACTAGCCATACGACGTCAACAAAATGCCAGTACCAAGCCGCCGCTTCAAAACCGAAATGGTGATCTGGTTTAAAGTGGCCTTTAATGCCACGGAATAAACAGACAAGTAAAAAGACTGTTCCGATCAATACATGGAAACCATGGAAACCTGTCGCCATATAGAATGTTGAGCTGTAAATTCCATCGGCAAAACCGAATGTCGCATGCATATATTCATAAGCCTGAATACATGTGAAGAAAGCACCAAGAAGCACAGTAAAGAGTAACATTTGAATGAACATCTTGCGATCACCTTCAACAAGTGAATGGTGAGCCCATGTTACAGTACAGCCCGATAGTAGCAGTACGAGTGTATTCACAAGCGGTAAATGCCATGGGTCAAGCGTTTCAACACCTTCTGGTGGCCATACAAAATTGATGGCTTCCGCAGGGAAAACGCTAGCATTAAAGAAAGCCCAGAACCATGCAACGAAGAACATTACTTCGGAAATAATAAATAGGAACATGCCATAACGTAGACCTAATTGTACGATCGGTGTATGATGACCTTCGTGTTCGCCTTCTTTAATAACATCACCCCACCAGCTATAAGCACCGAAGAGTGTAGCAATAACACCAACTGCAAATAACCATGGGCTATCAAAATGCATATAAAGAACAGCGCCAAAGAACAATAAAAATGCTGCAAACGAGCAGAATATTGGCCACGGGCTTGGATCTACCAAGTGGTAATTATGATTTGGAGCATGTGAATCTGACATATTTGATTCCTTACTTTTCTAGTTTAATTATTCAAATTGTTTATTGTAATCGTCTACTGGGAAAAAAGTATAAGACAGCGTTAATTCCTTAATTTCATCCACATCTTCATCTTCGTCAAATTCTGGATCAATATAAAAACTAACAGCCATGTCCACTTCTTCACCAGGCTGTAATGTTTGTTCTGTAAAACAGAAACATTCAATCTTGTTAAAGTAATAAGCCGTTTTAAAAGGTGTCACATTAAATGTAGCAACGCCCGTTACCGGTTTATCACTTTCATTAACT
The DNA here is from genome assembly GCA_002390425.1 of Kordiimonadaceae bacterium UBA4441. Classification (GTDB taxonomy): domain Bacteria; phylum Pseudomonadota; class Alphaproteobacteria; order Sphingomonadales; family Emcibacteraceae; genus Pseudemcibacter. The sequence continues at coordinate 127,838 of DGPL01000020.1, forward strand.
GCTTTATAAAAGATTAGCGCTTCTTCACCAACTTTCACTTTTACCCGTCTTTGCACAGGTTTAAACTTCCAAGGAAGTTGACCGTTAATATCTGAATTAAAAAGAACTGTTACCTCACGGTCTAATATAACGTCAGGCGCATAATCTGCAGTATTGGTCGTTCCGCCAATCCCCGTCACCTGACAGAACATTTGATATAACGGCACAGATGCCGCAACCAATACCGCCATGCTAAAGACTATACCTAAGGTTAGGAAAAGCGTTTTTGTGTGTACATTATTTGGTTGAGCAGTATTACCCATTTATATGACCCCCAACTTTACAAGCGTGACCATGAAAAATAAAAACACAAGACCACCCAAGATCGCGGCAAGTGTGAAATTGCGGCCTTTTCGCTTTTTATGTTCTTCATGAAATGGCATTTATAAAACTCTCCCGATTAGATTTTCTATCCCTAATACTGCAAATAATGCAAAGAGGTAAAAAATCGAAAAGAAGAATACTTTTTTGGCACTCGCGCTATCTTCATCAACGGATTTTTTATCCGTGAGAAGCGCATAGGAAAGCCAAATGAACATACCGCCAAGAAGAGCGGCCGTAGCCCCATAAATAAGACCGGCAAAGCCGAAATACCAAGGAAGCAATGTTACCGGCACCATCGCAAGAGTATAAAGCATAATGTGATTTTTAGTTGCTTTTTCACCGCTTACAACAGGCAGCATTGGGATGCCCGCATTTGCATAATCTTTACAGGCATAAAGTGAAAGAGCCCAAAAATGAGGCGGTGTCCACATAAAGATAATTGCAAATAAAGTAACACTTGCGAGGCTTACATCACCCGTAACAGCAGCCCAAGCCACCATTGGAGGAAACGCGCCAGAAGCACCACCAATCACAATATTTTGTGCCGTGCGTCTTTTAAGCCACATTGTGTATACAACAACATAAAAAAGAATAGTAACCGTCAGCAAAACGGCAGCCACTGCATTTACAAGCAAACCCATCGTAAGCACAGAGGCAACAGAAAGGCCAACCCCAAAATGTAATGCTGATTCAGGGTCAATCTTACCCGATGGAATAGGACGTCCCGCCGTACGTTTCATTTTTGCATCAAGGTCCGCTTCGTACCACATATTTAGGCAACCAGACGCACCAGCAGCAACCGCAATACAAAGTATAGCTGTGAAACCGATAATCGGATGAATTTCACCAGGCGCAACCAGCAAACCAATAAAGGCCGTGAAAATAACTAACGACATCACCCGAGGTTTAAGCAGGCTAAAATAATCACCTGCGGTTGGCAGGTAATAATCATTCAGTTCCTGATTTTCTGATGTAATGTCCATGTTACTTTAAATCTTTAATTAAATTGAAAGCTGCCGGGTCTGTTGAAGGACCCGGCCGCCATTTGAATTATTTAATTCGTGGCAATTCATTGAATTGGTGGAACGGAGGTGGAGAAGATAACGTCCACTCAAGTGTCGTTGCCGCCTCACCCCATTGGTTGTTAATAACACGTTCTTTAGAACGCATAGTCATCCATACACCAATAAAGAAGAATATAAGACCAACAGCCATCACACCGTAACCAACAGATGACCAGAAATTCCACTGGGCATATGCATCTGGATAATCAGGAATACGACGTGGCATACCTGCTAGCCCTAAGAAATGTTGCGGGAAGAAGATCAAATTAACACCCGCAAATGTAAACCAGAAATGTAGTTTGGAAATAAGCTGCGGGTAGGGTTTACCACTCATTTTGCCAATCCAGTAATACCAACCGGCATAAATTGAGAAAAGCGAACCCATTGACATTGTATAATGGAAATGAGCTACAACATAGTATGTATCATGCATTGATGTATCAACCCCAGCATTCGCTAGTACAACACCCGTAACACCCCCAATAGTGAAAAGGAAAATCATACCAATCGCAAATAACATTGGTGTTTCAAAACGGATTGAACCACCCCACATTGTACCTAGCCATGAGAAAATCTTAATCCCTGTTGGTACCGCAATCACCATTGTCGCTACCGTAAAGTATGCTTTCGTATCAACATCCATGCCCACAGTGAACATGTGATGAGCCCATACGATAAAGCCAACAACACCAATCGCGACCATCGCATATGCCATTCCGAGATATCCGAAAATCGGCTTATTTGAGAAAGTTGAAACAATATGACTAATAAGACCAAAACCAGGAAGAATAAGAATATACACTTCAGGATGACCAAAGAACCAGAACAAATGCTGATAAAGGACTGGATCACCACCCAATGACGGGTCAAAGAAACCTGTACCAAAATTACGGTCCGTCAGCAGCATAGTTATCGCACCAGCAAGAACAGGAAGCGCAAGAAGTAGCAAGAATACAGTTACAAGAACAGACCATACAAATAATGGCATCTTGTGGAGTGTCATGCCAGGGGCACGCATATTGAAAATTGTACAAATGAAGTTGATCGCACCCATAATAGATGAAGCACCCGCAACGTGAAGCGAGAAGATGGCAAGGTCCATAGCTGGACCGGGCTGTCCACTTGTTGAAAGTGGCGCATAGATCGTCCAACCGCCACCAACCCCAGTTTGTCCAGGAGGTCCTTCAAACATTGTTGATAGAACAAGAAGACCTAATGCAACCGGAAGAAGCCAGAAGGAAATGTTGTTCATACGCGGGAAAGCCATGTCTGGTGCACCGATCATAATCGGAACGAACCAATTACCAAAACCACCAATCAACGCAGGCATCACCATGAAGAAAACCATGATAAGACCGTGTGCCGTGATTAATACATTGTAGAAATGATAGGCTGCATCAACATCACCACCTTTAAGTAGTGGAAGAAAATCCATACCGGGATACATCAATTCCGCACGCATTAAGCCGGAGAAAATACCGCCGATTACACCGGCGACAATAGCAAAAATCAGGTAAAGCGTACCAATATCTTTATGGTTAGTTGAAAGCATCCAACGACGCCACCCAGTAGGGTTATGGTGGTCGTTATGATCATCAGCTGTATGTGCATCGTAACTCATGTAAGTTTCTCCAATTATTCTGTTACGCTTGCCGCAGAAGCAAACTGCTGCAGACGTGGTGCATCCACAAATGCATATTCTTCTTTAGCCCATTCAAGCCATTCAACGTATTCCGCTTCAGAAACAACTTCGACCATGATCGGCATAAATCCGTGACGAATACCGCATAGCTCAGAACACTGTCCGTGATAAAGGCCTTCTTTAGTAGCTTTGAACCAAGTTTCATTTAGCTTACCCGGTACAGCATCAACTTTTGAGCCAAAAGCCGGTATAGTCCATGAGTGAATTACATCATTAGCCGTTACTTGAACACGAACAACTTTATTTACAGGAACAACCACTCTAGTATCCGTCCCAAGTAATCTTGGGTGACCAGCCGCAGCGGCTTCTAAATCATCGAGCATGATCGAATCAAACATAATTTCTTCATGATCCGGATATTCATAGGACCAATACCATTGATTACCAATTGCCTTAATTGTCACATCCGCTTCGGGTATAACATCCTGATTATATAAAAGTCGAAAAGAAGGGATCGCAATCACTACCAAAATCAAAACCGGAACAACAGTCCAAACAATCTCAAGAAAAGTATTATGAGTTGTTTTAGAAGCAACCGGATTTGTTTTCGCATTAAATTTAACAAAAATGTAAATCATTATAAGCGTTACAAAAATAGTAATAGCCGAAATAATCCACATAAGGAAATCATGAAATACTACGGTTTCTGACATGATCGGTGTCGCTGGCTCAATAAAGCCAAGCTGCCCCGGTGCTGCGCTGTAAAGTCCGTCTTGTGCTGCAAAACCAGCAAAAACTGAACCCACGAATGTTGCTAAAATCGTAGCAATCATCAAATATATTTTCTTGAACAACATGTTCCTCTTTACCCCTTAAAATACGGATATGAACGTTAATATAGACGTCAATGTAATTAAAAGGGATCTTTATAAGTTGATAAAGATGATCCCGTCCTCTACATAAAACGACCTTCGGGTGAGTTTATACCAGAAATTTGTTTCAGCTCAAGTGAACAAGTCAAAAAAAATGATTATTTTTCTAAGTCTGATCTGTATCAATTGAAATTATCCTCATCTTCTTCTACTCATAGTCAGTAAAATCATAATCAAAGCCGCACTTTTTCTAAACTTGCCAAAACGATATCAAATGGATATTACTAGACAAATCTTTCAAGTAATCCTTTAAAATGAGAAGCATAAAATTCCCCATGACAATATCCTCAGATGAAAAATCATATTTTTTTGCAGATTCAAAGAATGATTCTGAAATTTCTTCACTAGAAACACAGCGTATTGTTGATGGAGCATTACATGGTATGGATGATGGCGAATTATATCTTCAATATGCTCAATCGGAGACATTTTCATTCGATGATGGGCGCCTTAAAAATGCGGCTTATGATACTTCGAAAGGATTCGGATTAAGAAGTATTCTTGATGAAGTTACTGGCTTTGCTCATTCATCTGAAATTACTGAGAGTGCTTTAAAAAGAGCGGCGGAGACAGTAAGCAGCATTAAAACAGGAAGTGGCGGCACCCTGTCCATCCCACCTTCCCGCACAAATAAGAAACTTTACAGTGATGAAAATCCTCTGGGTGGTGTGTCTTTTACTGATAAAATACGCATACTTGAAGAAATTGATGATTATGCAAGATCCCGTGATCCAAAAATTTGTCAAGTCAGTTGTTCTATTGCAGGTGAATGGCAGGTTGTTGAAATCATTCGCCCTGGTGGCCATCGCGTAAAAGATATCAGACCCCTCGTAAGATTAAATGTTAGCGTGGTTGCAAAAGACGGGGACCGCATGGAAAGCGGTTATGAAGGCGCAGGCGGAAGATATACATATAATGAACTCCTTACGTCAGATAATTGGAAATCACAAACAGACAACGCCATAAGACAAGCTATTCTTAATTTGGATAGTGTTCCCGCACCTGCTGGTGAAATGGATGTCGTGCTTGGCCCAGGCTGGCCGGGTGTATTACTTCATGAAGCCATTGGACATGGATTAGAAGGTGATTTTAATAGAAAAGGTAGTTCAGCGTTCGCTGGTTTAATGGGCGAAAGAATTGCCGCAAAAGGTGTGACCGTCGTTGATGATGGTACTATGGAAAATCGTCGCGGCTCATTAAGCATTGATGATGAAGGCACAGCTACGAACTGCACGCCTCTCATCGAAGATGGCATTCTTGTCGGCTATATGCAGGACAGAATGAATGCAAGACTGATGGGTGTTGAATCAACCGGAAACGGCCGACGTCAAAGTTATGCTCATCAGCCAATGCCTCGTATGACAAACACTTACATGTTAAGTGGTAATCAAGATCCCGAAGAAATTTTATCCGGTGTCAAAGATGGTCTCTATGCCGTTAATTTTGGTGGCGGGCAAGTTGATATAACTAATGGAAAATTTGTGTTTAGCTGCACGGAAGCCTATAAAGTTAAAAACGGTAAAATCGATGCGCCCGTTAAAGGTGCTACTTTAATAGGTAATGGTCCTGATGCCTTAAAAAGAATTTCAGCCATCGGAAATGATATGAAGCTCGATAACGGCGTTGGCATTTGCGGCAAAGCAGGACAGTCTGTTCCTGTTGGTGTTGGCCAACCTACATTAAGGCTTGACGGTATAACAGTTGGTGGTACTGACCTATAAACAAGCAAGTGGTTTGTAATCTTTTTAGGAAGAATAGTTTTCTGACTTCAATATCGTTACAGTAATATGTAAAATTACCAAGAAACCAGAACTAATTAATATAGTTTTAATTTTATCATTTCGTAAATTACAGATGGTCTACAATCAATTCAGGGTGTTTTTTCAACAAAGCATCGTAATCTTCTTTACGATTGACATGCCCTTGCCACATATCTCCAGTACGAAGCATTTCACTATCATTATTAATTGAAAAATTTGCAATTTCAGCAAATAATTCTACTGCTCCATTATAAGCAAGAGAAGCCAGTTCTAATCGGCTTGAATTTTTGGGGATTTTAAATTCTTTGGTTGCAACAATTTCTCCTGCATCCACTTTAGCAGTCATCACATGAGCTAGAGCCAAAATAACTTGCGCCATCTGCAATGGCAAATGCCTCGGGACAAATGCCGGGATAGTTCTTAGGCCCTGGATGAATGTTATAAGGCTCAAGATTAAGCCTATTCAACGCTTCTTCATGCACAATAATACCGGTACAGAAACTAATTAGACGCACATTTGTCAAATCACTTATTAAAACATTTTCGAATTCTTTTTTTGTCGTCGCAGAGATTACTTCAATCGCAGGGTTGCGATCCAAAATATATTTTTCCAGAAATGGCTCTTCTCACTTACCTGTGAGCAATAAAACTTTTTTAGGCATTTTTCTTCCAAATGTTTTTTTTACGTTATCGAAAAACAATAACACTTCAAACTATAAAGCCCACCTAAACGCATTGTTAAGGAAGGCTCTAGAATAATGGTGGAGCTAAGCGGGCTCGAACCGCTGACCTCTACACTGCCAGTGTAGCGCTCTCCCAGCTGAGCTATAGCCCCTGAATTATTTACATTTGTCTGGTTCAAATGAATCAGGATTAAAATATGAGCGCAAGTTATTCATTCACTCATTTTAAATCAAGCATAAAAGCAGATAAATTTAATCGTCAGTAGTTGGTTTAACGATAGGTGCATCAACAACCGCAGCAACATTCGTATCATCGTCATCACTAAGGACAACAGTATTATCATCAGCTGCGATATCGATATCATCGTCGTCATCGTCATCACTAAGAAGTGCATCATCATCTAATAGATCTGCTTCTTCATCTTCAGCTTCTGCTTCTTTTTTATCTGTAATAAGTTCAATTGAATGCGTTTTACTTTTCAAAATAATCTCAGGTTGGAACTGATGTTCACAACTAATACAGGTAATCGGCTCAAATTCACCAAGATCGTAAAATCTTGTGCCACACTTAGGACATTGACGTTTTTCGCCCCATTCAGCTTTTGCCAAAATATTTCTCCTTAGAACTTTTAAAGCTATTCGTATTTGCTTGAAAAAACATCATTTGCCATTTTATAGCCCCCCTGTCAAAGCCTATTATAATAAAAGAGCAAGGTTTCACGATAAAAGTATCATAATTATCATTTTTTAGGTTATTATGTAGTACAATGAACGTTTATTATGGTATCTGACAAACGAAAAATAAATATTCACGATATTCATAAAGAGTTTTAATGAAGATGAATCAGTTATCATCAAACAAATGTAATTGTCTTAATGGCATTATCACTGTTCCCGGGGACAAATCAATATCCCATCGTTCTTTAATAATGGGGGCTTTAGCTATAGGCGAAAGCATAGTAACTGGTTTACTAGAAGGCGAAGATGTTCTTGGAACTGCTGAGGCTCTGAAAGCACTCGGTGCTGATATTTATAAAGATTGTTCAGGCTCTTGGCATATTCATGGTGTTGGTATAGGCGGCCTAAAACAACCTGAAGGTCCACTTGATATGGGAAATAGTGGCACAGGTGTGCGTCTCATGATGGGGGTAGTAGCTACGCATCCCATTTCTGTCATATTCACTGGCGACGATTCGCTCACCTCCCGTCCGATGAAACGCGTTACAATACCTTTAAGCAAATTCGGCGCAGAATTTTCAGGTAATCAAGAAGGAACTCTACCTATTACTGTTAAAGGGGCAAGAAATCCTCTGCCCATTCGCTATGAATTGCCAGTAGCATCCGCACAAGTAAAATCGGCCGTTATGCTTGCTGGATTAAACACACCAGGTGTTACAACGGTCATTGAAAAAATTCCAACACGCGATCATTCAGAACGAATTTTTAACTATTTTGGCGTTCCCGTTTCATTAAATAATGAAGAAATAAACGTTACAGGGCATGCCGAACTAACGGCACAAAAAATGGCGGTCCCCGCTGATCCTTCTTCCGCTTCTTTTATTATCGTTGCTGCGATAATCACCGAGGGCTCAGATGTTACAATAAAAAATGTGGGGATGAATCCTGCCCGCACTGGTCTATTTGATACATTAATTGATATGGGTGGCAATATTACTTTTGAAAACAAAAGGCAGGAATGCGGCGAGGATGTCGCCGATATTAGGGTTAAATACTCAAAACTAAAGGGTATAATTGTCCCAGAAAATCGCGCTCCTTCAATGATTGATGAATATCCCATTCTTTGTGTCGCTGCAGCTTCGGCCGAAGGTGAAACAGTCATGAGGGGACTAGAAGAACTACGTGTAAAAGAATCAGATCGTATTTCCGTGATGGTTAAAGGATTAAAAGATTGTGGTGTAAATGTCATAGAACATGATGATGGCATGACCGTTTCTAAATCAGACGTTGAAGGCGGAGCTATAATTAAAACTCATTTGGATCATCGAATTGCAATGTCATTTCTTGTGCTCGGTATGATATCTGAAAAACCAATAACTGCAGATGATGGATCAGTAATCGAAACCAGTTTCCCTGGTTTTACGAATATTATGAATAATCTCGGGGCTAGTGTATCCTAATGACAGAACAATTCATAATAGCCCTTGATGGCCCGGCCGCTTCAGGAAAAGGCACATTAGCTAAAAAGCTAGCTAAATATTATAATTTAGCACTTTTAGATACTGGGGCTCTTTATCGCGCAGTCGGTTTAAATGTTTTAAAAGCTGGTGGGGATCCCGAAAATGAAAGTGATGCATTAAAGGCAGTAGGTCAACTTCCGGAAATAAATTTATCTAACCCTGAGTTAAGAGGCGAATCAACTGGTGCAGCGGCTTCCAAAGTGGCAGCTATTCCTAGTGTCAGAGCGAAACTAGTCGATTATCAGCGAAATTTTGCACATAATCCACCTTCAGATAAAAGAGGTAGTATTCTTGACGGTCGAGATATTGGTACCGTCATATGTCCCGAAGCAAAATATAAAATTTTCATTACTGCTAATGTTGAAACCCGCGCAAAACGGCGTTTTTTGGAAGAATTTGGTAAAAATGGCAATGAAGATAACTACCAATTAATCTTATCTGAACTCAAAGCACGTGATGAGCGCGACATGAACCGCTCAACTTCCCCTCTAAAACCTCATGAAAATGCATACTTGCTAGATACAACGAATTCAGATATAGAGGCCGTGTTTGAAGCGGCTTGCGCCTATATTTCGAACAAAGAGTAGAGTAAAACAATCGTCAATATTTCTCTGACTTATCTTAAAGGATGAGGCGGGGAGGTATTTGTTTTACTCTTTATATATTAACACTAACCCCTTTTTTATGAAGACAAAGGTGTCTGATTAAAAAAATGGATGCACTAGCATCCACTGAATAGGTAATTATAATGACTGAACTTAACGTTCCAACTACCGATGACTTCGCAGCAATGCTCGAAGAATCATTTGGTCCTGAAGGCAAATTTGATGGCAAAGTTGTCACAGGCACCATTATTGCAGTAGATAAAGAATCTGCGACTATAGATATTGGCCTTAAAGCAGAAGGTCGTATCCCACTTAAAGAATTTTCCGCTCACGGACAGTCAGCTGAATTAAGCGTCGGCGATCAAGTCGAAGTATTCGTTGAGCGAATTGAAAACGCCAAAGGCGAAGCCATGCTTTCACGTGAAAAAGCACGTCGTGAAGAAGCATGGACAGTTCTTGAAAAATCATACGAAGCTGAAGAACGCGTAAATGGTGTTATTTTCGGACGTGTAAAAGGCGGCTTTACTGTTGACCTTTCTGGCGCCGTAGCATTCCTACCTGGAAGTCAAGTTGACGTGCGTCCCATTCGTGACGTAACGCCACTGATGAACATCGAACAACCGTTCCAAATCCTTAAAATGGATCGCAAACGTGGTAACATTGTTGTGTCACGTCGCGCAATCCTTGAGGAAACACGCGCGGAACAACGTTCTGAAATTATTGAAAATCTTGCGGAAGGTAAAACTGCAGAAGGTGTTGTTAAAAACATCACTGATTACGGTGCATTCGTTGACCTTGGCGGTATTGACGGTCTACTTCATGTGACTGACATTTCTTGGAAACGTATCAATCATCCTTCAGACATTCTGAACATTGGCGATTCTATTGACGTTCAAATTATTCGTTTGAACCCTGATACGCAGCGTATCTCGCTAGGTATGAAGCAACTTACAGAAGATCCTTGGGAAACAATCACGAAGAAATACCCAATTGGCTCTAAACTTACTGGTCGTATTACAAACATCACCGATTACGGTGCATTCGTTGAGCTAGACGACGGTGTTGAAGGACTTGTCCACGTTTCTGAAATGAGCTGGGTTAAGAAGAATGTTCATCCTGGTAAAATCGTATCAAGCAGCCAAGAAGTTGAAGTTATGGTTCTTGAAATCGATTCAGAAAAACGTCGTATTTCACTTGGTCTTAAACAGTGCATGGATAATCCATGGCTTACATTTGCTGATAAATACCCTGTTAACACTGAAATCGAAGGTGAAGTTAAAAATATCACTGAGTTTGGTCTTTTTGTTGGCCTTGAAGATGAAATGGACGGCATGGTTCATTTATCTGATCTTGATTGGAATAAATCAGGCGAAGAAGCGATTGCAGAATACAAAAAAGGTGACGTTGTTAAAGCAGTTATCCTTGATGTTGATACAGACAAAGAACGTATCTCACTTGGTATTAAGCAACTTTCTGGTGATCCAGTTGAAAGCATTTCCGGTCTTAAGAAGGGTGGAACAGTAACATGTACTGTTACTAAAGTTACTGAAAACGGTCTTGAAGTTAATATTGGCGAAGACGAAGGTATGAAAGCATTCATCCGTCGTTCTGATCTTAGCCGTGACCGTGCAGAGCAACGTCCAGAGCGTTTCTCAGTTGGTGATAAGCTTGATGCAAAAGTCACAACGCTTGATAAGAAAGCACGTAAAGTGAACCTATCAATTAAGCAGCTAGAAATTTCTGAAGAAAAAGAAGCTGTTGCACAATATGGTTCATCTGATAGTGGTGCAAGCCTTGGCGATATTCTTGGCGCGGCTCTTGCTGATGCAACTCCTGCAGAAGAAGAAAAGCCAGCTAAAAAGAAAGCTGCTCCTAAGAAGAAAGCCGCTGCAAAAAAAGCTGATGATGCCGAAGCGACTGAAGAGAAGCCAGCTAAGAAAAAAGCTGCTCCTAAGAAGAAAGCTGCTGCAAAAAAGAAGGCTGCTGCAAAAAAAGATTAAGAATAATCTTTTAACTTTATATTTTATGGAACTAACCCGTCCGGATTTCCGGCCGGGTTTTTCTTTTAAGGCATATATGATTCTTTTTTTATACACCTTCAAAATATGCAGAAACCTTATGCAAATGCCTCAAAATGGTACTAATTTACCCAAATTAACTTTAATTATCTAAAAAAACGTGCTTGAAAAGGCACTTAGCCTTGACGGCTTTCCAAGTCTCTGGCAACTTAACGTTTCTAACAAATAAGCAATATTAACAAAATAAGGGGCTTAACGATGATAAAGTCGGAGCTAATAGCTAAGTTGGTTGACGCCAATCCCCACCTTTATCAACGAGATGTTGAACGTATCGTCAATACTATTTTTGAAGAAATTACGAATACACTTGCTGAAGGTAACAGAGTGGAACTTCGTGGTTTTGGTGCTTTTTCTGTGAAACACCGCCCTTCTCGTACGGGTCGAAATCCACGTACAGGACAGGCAGTTGAGGTTCTTGCGAAAAGCGTACCTTATTTCAAAACCGGTAAAGACCTAAGGGAAAAACTAAACGATAAATAAATTGTACGTTTCCCGTCAGCATAATTTATTTCGATAGAGGCTCTAAATATGCGCTTTTTATTTTATGCTGCATTTTCCATATTCACACTTTTTTGCATCATCGTTGCTGTTTCTAACGGTGAGCTTGTAAATTTTAGCTTAAACCCATTACCATTTGATTTTACAATACCCGCATTTATGCTGGTTTTTCTTGGCATCTTTATTGGCCTTAGTGGAGGATGGCTTGTCTCGATTTTCACTGGTATAAAACATGCTAGACGCCACCGCATGGCAGACAAAAAAATTAAAGAGCTTGAAAGTGAATTAAAAAAACATAATTCCAGCAATATTAAATTGTCAAACGACGAAAACCATGGCAAAAGCTCATCATAATATTTAAAACGGACGGATGATGAGTAATTTAAAACCTTCTGAGCGTATCTTATGTGCATTAGATACTACTAATGTTGAAGAAGCAGCCATTTTAGCGGGCGAGCTATCTCCGCATGTTGGTGGCATCAAACTTGGGCTTGAGTTTTTTGGCGCAAATGGCCCACAGGGTTTCTTAGAAGTTGCTAAAGCAAATAGAAATATCTTTCTCGATTTAAAACTACACGATATTCCCAATACCGTTGCAAAGACAATTCATGCATTGATGCCGTTAGGTCCCAAAATAATGACCATACACACGGCAGGCGGTTCTGCTATGATGAAGGCGGCATCGGAAGCTGCAACTTTAGCTGCAAAAAATGAAGGATGCGAACGCCCAATAATAGTTGGTGTCACCATTCTAACCAGTTTAGATAACGAAGATATCGAAGCCATTGGATTTCAAAACAAGGTATCCATGCAAGTTGTTAAACTCGCAAGGCTAGCTAAAGAGAGTGGTCTTGATGGTGTCGTTTGCTCCCCACATGAAATAAAATTAATCAAAGAATCATGCGGCGCGGATTTCAAGCTTGTTGTCCCCGGTATTCGTCCGGCAGGAAGTGATACCGGTGATCAAAAGCGTGTAATGACGCCAGAAGAAGCTGTTAGCCTAGGTGCCGACTATCTCGTTATTGGGCGCCCAATTACAAAGAGCGACAATCCGGCTCAATCTGCGCAACTTATCGCAAATGAAATAAACGGATAATCATGACTATTAGCGCTAAAACATGTGGATTATCAACACTTGACACTTTAAATGCTGCACTTGATGCAAAAGCTGAATATGTCGGGTTTGTCTTTTATCCTCCTTCACCTAGAAATATAGACTTTGAGCAAGCCAAGAAACTTTCTGATGCAGTTGGAAGTCGTGCGAAAAAAGTCGGCGTTTTTGTTAATCCAGATGATGAATTTCTTACAAAAGCCATAAAAGCAGCAAAACTAGATTATGTTCAATTACACGGAAACGAACCCGTTGAGCGTGTTCAGTACGTCCAAAAACGATTTAACATCAAGGTTATAAAAGCAATTTCGATTGCATCAGTAAGTGATATTTCAAGGGCACGTGAATACGAAAGATATGCTGATATTCTTCTATTTGATGCTAAACCACCAGTAGATTTAGAAAATGCATTACCTGGCGGAAATGGTTTAGAATTTGATTGGAAACTGATTTCTGGAAAAAAATGGAATATTCCATGGATGTTATCGGGTGGATTAGACGCGACAAATGTAAAAGAAGCTATTAAAATTAGTGGTGCAAAGATTATTGATGTTTCAAGTGGTCTAGAAGAAGAGCCAGGACGTAAAAATAATGAAAAGATTAAAGCCTTTATGGACGCAGTACAGGATATAGATTAATGGCAAGCAATAAGATAAATAGCTTTAGAAACGGCCCCGATGAAGACGGTCATTTCGGTATTTTTGGTGGACGCTATGTGGCAGAGACGCTTATGCCACTCATTCACGATGTTGAAAAAACGTATAACGAAGCCAAAAATGATCCAGCTTTCAAACAAGAATTCCATGAGCTCTTAAAAGAATATGTTGGTCGACCAAATCCGCTTTATCACGCTAAAAGAATGACGGAACACTTAGGCGGCGCAAAAATATATTTTAAAAGAGAAGAACTAAATCATACAGGTGCTCATAAAATCAATAATTGCGTTGGTCAAATATTGTTAGCGCGTCGCATGGGTAAAACCAGAATCATCGCGGAAACAGGCGCTGGGCAACATGGAGTTGCTACGGCCACTGTTTGCGCGTTGTTTGGCATGCCTTGCGTCGTATATATGGGCGCAAAAGATATTGAAAGACAAAAACCGAATGTGTTTCGTATGAAACTTCTTGGTGCTGAAGTTATACCTGTTACCTCAGGCTCAGAAAGCCTTAAAGATAGTATGAATGAAGCATTAAGGGACTGGGTTTCCAACGTTGAAGATACTTTTTATATTATTGGCACGGCCGCTGGTCCCCACCCTTACCCAGAACTCGTCCGTGATTTCCAATGTGTGATTGGAGATGAAGCAAGAGAACAAATATTAGAAAAGGAAGGGCGACTTCCTGATAGCCTTGTGGCCTGTGTAGGGGGTGGCTCTAACGCAATCGGTCTTTTTCATCCATTCCTAGATGACGACGTTAATATCGTCGCTGTAGAGGCTGCTGGGTTTGGCGTTAACACAGATAAACATGCGGCCTCACTTTCCGGTGGCGCACCAGGCGTTCTGCATGGAAATCGCACATTTTTACTTATGGATGATGACGGGCAAATATTTGAAGCACACTCAATTTCAGCAGGATTAGATTACCCAGGCATCGGACCAGAACATAGCCACCTTCATGACATAGGGCGCGTAAAATATGTGCCTATAGATGATAAAGAAGCCTTAGAAGCATTTCAGTTATGCACGAAATTGGAAGGTATCATCCCAGCACTAGAGAGTGCTCATGCAATTGCACATGTCATGAAAATGGCCCCTACTCTTCCTGAAGACCATATAATAGTGATGGGGTTAAGTGGTCGTGGGGATAAAGATATCTTCACCGTTGCGGATGCGTTAGGGGAGGAAATTTAATGGCCCTTGACCGCATTGAGAAAAGATTTGAAAAACTAAAAACTGAAAAGCGAGCCGGACTTGTAACATTTGTGACGGCGGGCGACCCCGATCTTGGAACGTCCCTTGAAATCTTAAAAGGACTTCCGGGTGCAGGCGCTGATATCATTGAACTTGGTATGCCCTTTTCTGACCCTATGGCCGATGGCCCTGCCATTCAAGAAGCAAGTATTCGCGCTTTAAAAGGCAAAATGACACTAGCCAAGACATTGGAAATGGTGCGCCTTTTTCGACAAGATGACCAAGTCACACCGATAATCTTAATGGGGTATTATAATCCCATCTATGTTTATGGCGTTGATAAATTTCTTTATGATGCCCTTTCTGCAGGTATTGACGGCCTAATTATTGTTGATTTGCCGCCAGAAGAAGACACTGAGCTCGCAATCCCTGCCAAAAAAGTAAATATGGGTATGATCCATCTCGCGACCCCTACCACAAATGAAAAGCGATTAAACATAATTCTTAGAAACGGTTCAGGCTTTCTTTATTATGTTACAATTGCTGGCATTACCGGTACGGCTAAGCCGGACCTAACACCTGTAAAAAATGCGCTTGATAAATTTAGAGCGGTTTCGGACATTCCTATGGCCGTAGGTTTCGGCATTAAAACACCCAAAAATGTTGCGAGATTTGCAGAATTCTCAGATGCTGTTGTTGTCGGTTCCGCAATTGTTGATATAATCAAAAACAATATTGATGAACAAAATGTTGCAAATTCTGAACTAATAGGTAGAGTTCTATCCTTTGTTGATGAACTCTCAGATGGCGTAAAAAGCGCAAAAAGAGAAGATTGAGGTTAAGATATGAACTGGTTAACCAACATTGTACGTCCGAAAATACAAAGTTTTATCGGTCAGAAATCAGAAACCCCTGATAATCTTTGGCATAAATGTAAAGGTTGCGGGCAACTGCTTTATGTGAATGATATTAAGAAAAATCTAAGCATCTGTCCGAATTGCGATCATCATGAAAGAATTGGCCCAACGGAGAGATTTGATAACCTTTTTGATAATGCGGCTTATAAACTGGTTGAATTACCAAAAGCAAATGAAGACCCACTTAAATTTAAAGATCAAAAAAAGTACACTGAGCGCTTAAAGGCTGCGAGAAGTAAAAGTGAATATGAAGATGCAATCGCCGTTGCTTATGGGAAAATGGGCAATGTAAATACGGTTGTAGCTGTGCAAAACTTCTTATTTATGGGCGGCTCCATGGGAATTGGTGTCGGCAATGGTATAATCGCCGCTGCGGCACAAGCTATCGAAAAGAAAGCACCACTTATTTTATTCACGGCCGCTGGCGGTGCACGTATGCAAGAAGGTATTTTATCTCTTATGCAAATGCCTAGATGTACAGTTGCCGTCCAACGTTTAAAAGATGCAGGACTACCTTATATTGTTGTACTTACTGACCCAACAACCGGTGGCGTTACTGCGTCATATGCCATGTTAGGTGACATACAAATTGCTGAACCCAATGCACTCATTTGCTTTGCGGGCCCACGAGTAATCAAAGACACCATTCGTGAAGAGCTTCCTGAAGGCTTCCAACGTAGTGAATATTTACTAGAGCACGGTATGATTGATATGATTGTCCACCGTGCAGAAATGAAATCAAAGCTTACTCAATTGGTAAGCTTACTCATGAATAAAGCCGCTTAAGTATATATCATGCGGACAACTGACCGTATTCTTGAAAGACTACTATCCTTACACCCAAAGGTAATCGATTTATCTTTGGACAGGATGTATGACATCTTGGAAAAAATCGGCAATCCCCACCATCACCTGCCCCCTGTGATACACGTTGCGGGTACAAATGGTAAAGGATCAACGATATCTTATATTCGTTCTATACTTGAAAAAGCAAAACTGTCTATACATGTATATACATCGCCCCATTTGGTTCGCTTTAATGAAAGAATAAGGCTTGGTGGTAAATTAATCGATGAAGAGTATTTACAGGAAATTCTTGAATATTGTGAAACAGTCAACAAGGGTGAGCCTATCACCTATTTTGAAATTACCACTGCCGCCGCATTTAAAGCTTTTGCAGACAATCCAGCGGATGTTCTGATTTTAGAAGTCGGGTTAGGCGGTCGCTTAGATGCAACAAACGTAATAGATAAACCACTTTGCAGTGTTATTACACCCGTATCACTTGACCATGAACAATTTCTCGGATCTGAGATAAAGCATATAGCTAATGAAAAAGCACATATTGCCAAAGAAAATTGCCCCGTCATTGTTGGGCAGCAGATCAAGGAAGCTCGACAAAAAATTGAACAAATCATAGATCAAAAGAATGCCCTCCTCGTGAATGACTGGACGTATGAACAAAATAATGACGGGTTAACTTATAATGATCAATTCGGAACTTTAAAATTACCGAAACCAAACTTAAATGGCCTTCATCAAATTTCGAACGCCGCGCTTGCTGTTGCAACACTTCGACACCAAACAAAATTCAAAATCACTGAAAATCAATATTCTAAGGGAATTACTTCTGCTAATTGGCCGGCTCGAATGCAGAATATTTCTAAAAGTCGATTTGGTAAAATTTTGCCCGCGGGAAGTGAGCTATGGATCGATGGCGGGCATAACCCTGCCGCAGGGAAAGTCATTGCAGATACATTTAAAAACGAAGAATTAATTCTGATTTGTGGCATGATGTCAAATAAGGATAGCGCAGGATATTTAGAACCCCTATCACCAATGACGAAAAAACTCTTTGGTGTTCATGTGGAAGGGGAAGCAAGCCATGCTGCGACTGAAATCGTCAAATTTGCCTGGTCGCAAAACATTGCGGCTGAAACGGCCAATAATGTTGAGGAAGCGTTACAAATAATAACCACTAAAAGCCCTGTAAAAGTGCTTATTTGCGGATCACTGTATCTTGCAGGACAAGTTCTTAACGATAATGACTTGATCCCCGATTAAGGCCTGATAAAATAAACTAAAAATTATAGGTATATATTTATGTCTGACGCACGTCTTTATCTAATAACACCTTCATCATTTAACCTATATGATTTTGCCATAGAACTGCAAAATGCACTTGAAGGTGGTGATGTAGCCAGTTTACAATTGCGGATGAAAGAAAGCTATGATGAAGATATCATTAAAGCTGCTCGAAGCTTAATGCCTATTTGCCATGCTAAAGACGTAGCATTTATCATAAATGACAGACCAGACATCGCACAAAAAGTAGGTGCTGATGGTGTACATGTCGGACAAGACGATATGAACTATAAGGAAGCAAGAGAGATTCTCGGTCCTGATAAAATTATTGGCGTAACCTGTAAAGATAGCAAACATCTCGCCATGACAGCAGGTGAACAAGGAGCGGATTATGTTGCATTTGGGGCCTTTTATCCAACACCTACTAAGATTACAACTTCCGTTGCCCACCCCTCGCTCTTAACATGGTGGCAAGAGCTTTTTGAAATTCCTTGCGTTGCAATAGGTGGCATTACCGTTGATAATGCAACAGAATTAGCAAATGCTGGTGCCGATTTTCTAGCCATTTGTGGAGGCGTATGGGATTATAAGGATGGTCCGAAGCAAGCAGTACATGATTTAAACCAGGCCATAAAATAGTATTATGTCAAAACTACCGATTTTATATAGCTTCAGAAGATGTCCTTATGCAATGCGGGCACGATTAGCTCTTTATGCTTCTGGTATAACCTGTGAACTTCGTGAAGTTGTTTTAAGAGATAAACCGGATGAAATGCTAGAAATATCACCAAAAGCAACCGTACCGGTACTCCACCTTCAGGATGGTAAAGTTATTGATGAAAGCAGAGACATTATGATTTGGGTGTTAGAACAGAATGATCCCAAAGACTGGTCAAAACATGTTGAGCAGATGAAAGAATTGGTAAAAATCAACGACTTTGAATTCAAACAGCATCTAGATAAATATAAATACTCAAGTCGAAACCCTGAACTATCTAAAGAACAACACCGCGAAAACGGGGATTTCTTTTTAAATCTATTAAATGAAAAACTTAAACAACATAAGTTCTTAGCTGGTAATGATCAGACAATCATTGATTTATCCGTCTTTCCTTTTATCCGACAATTCGCATTCGTTGATAAAGACTATTTTGATTCATTACCTTATCCTTACCTTCAGAAATGGTTAGAATGGCACTTGGAATGTGATCTTTTTAAATCAATAATGACCAAGTATCCTAAATGGATACCAGGACAAGAGACTGTTTTATTTGCCGATTAATCAATGACGACGATTATTCATGCGCTTTTCAAATTGAAGTATAAGACAAAAATAAAATAATATTTGATTTAGATCATTAAAAGTCTGTCGTCTTAGCGATATCATTTAAACATTAATTATTCTTCATTACAGGAGGTAACAATGATCCCAATAAGACATGAAAAAATTGAATTTATAATTTCTATGGCACGCGAATATCGCGAAGGTTCGCCCGCGATGGTCAGTGAGGAATTATCTGAAACTCATTCATCCGATAGTTATACTGAGCATAACCTTGCTGAAATTGTAGAACATACACATTCTGAAGAACATGCTATGGATAGTGCCTATAATGATTTAAAGGGGGCAATAGAAACTTTAAATGAGGAAGAAAGACATGCGCTTGTCGCGCTCATGTGGACCGGTCGCGGGACATATAATCCTGATGAATTTGAAAAAGCAATGAATGACGCTAGATCCGCAGACAATGATCACACGGCCGAATATCTAATTGATACGCCGCTATTACCAGATTATTTAGAAGATGGATTAATCCAAATGAGTGGCGATGATTAAGTTTTTTCCACCATCAATACCACGCCATCAGAACCAATAACTTTTACTTTTGATCCCACATCGGCTTCAAAATCACCTCTGACCAACCAAAGAGTGTCACCAATCCGAATTTTACCTTCGCCGTTTTGCATAGCGCGCTCTACGGTATATTTATTACCGATATAGCGTGCCCCGCGGTCATTAAGTTCTTCATCTTCACTAACTATTGGATTTCTTCTTAAATAAGTCCGCCCTGAAAAAACACTAACCACTCCAAGCACGGAAAAAATAATAAATTGAATTTCCCATCCCATAGAAGGATCAATAAGAACAATGCCGCCTACTACTATTGCGGCAAAAGCCAACCACATAAATATTACACCTGGCACAACCATTTCTAAACCGAATAGAACAAGCGTAAGAATAAACCAGAACCAATGATTAAAACTAAATTTTCTAACATAATTTAACCCTTTCACTTATTAAGGAAGATGTTTTCGGTCTTCGCCGTCTTTTGAATTATTTAAATTTTTCAACATATCTGTCATTCCACCCAATGCACCAATAACACCGCTTGCTTCAAGAGGCATAAACACCAGCTTCTCATTATTAGACTGTGCAAATTTCCCCAGAGTTTCAACATATTTTTGTGCAACAAAATAGTTGATCGCCTGCGGGTCACCGTTCGCAATCGCGGTTGAAACCATGTCCGTTGCTTTTGCTTCGGCTTCGGCTTCGCGCTCTCGCGCTTCAGCATCTCTATACGCTGCTTCTCTTCGTCCTTCTGCTTCTAAAATAACCGATTGTTTTTCACCTTCGGCTCTAAGAATTTCAGATTGTCGCTCACCTTCTGCTTCAAGGATATTTGCGCGTTTCAAACGTTCTGCTTTCATCTGCCTTGCCATTGCATCAACAATATCTCTTGGCGGTTCAATGTCTTTAATTTCGATACGTGTCACCTTAACACCCCATGGCTGCGTTGCATCGTCAACAACATCTAAAAGCTTTGCGTTTATTTGGTCTCGCAATGATAGTAATTGATCTAAATCCATTGATCCCATAACAGTTCTAAGGTTTGTCATCGTTAAGTTTAGGATAGCCATATAAAGATCATTTACTTCGTAAGATGCTCTGGCAGCATCAATGACTTGAAAAAAGACAACGCCATTGGCCGTTACCATCGCGTTATCTTTTGTAATAACTTCTTGTGACGGTATATCCAGGACTTGTTCTTTCATATTCATTTTGGCACCAATTTTATCAAAAAAGGGAATAATAAGGTGAAAGCCTGGAGCGAGCGTTTTTGTATAACGTCCAAAGCGCTCAACTGTGAAATTAAAGCCTTGAGAAACAGTTTTAACCCCCGCAAAAAATAGATAAATAACCAGTGCTACAAGAGCGATAGCAAAAACATTAATGCTTTCTATAAACATACTTTTTCCTTTATTTTTAATGTGTTAAATAAATAATTTTTAAAACTACTATCTTATATATAAGAATGAAACTATAAATTGCAATATATCACAGTTATACACTTTATTGTTTTTGTCTTGTTAAATATAATCCCAGCAAACAAATCATAAATGGAATTGTTCGTTCTAAGAAATCCCCTGGTGCATCTTGTTTAAGAAAGAAAATTATTGTTAAAGCAAAGCCGATCATCATAGATGGTAAAATAAAATGTGATCTTAATTTAACGCCCGACAATCTCATAAGTACAACTGGACCAATGCTGGCCCCTAAGGCATTCCAAGCAAACAAAACTCTTGAAAAAATATCACTCGGCAAGAATATTGAAATAACCACTGCAAAAATACATAAAAACACAATGACCAATCTTGAAATGTAAAGTCTGCTTTTTCCTTCATCTGCCTCCCCCATCAAATCATGGGCTATGGAAGAAGCGGAAACGAGTAGCTGGCTATCGGCCGTCGATAATACGGCGCTTAACACGGCCGCCACCATTATCCCGCCAAAAACAACAGGAAGAAGATTATCCGTTAATTCAAAAAAGATATTTTCAGAATTTGCGATTTCATCAATCATTATCTTTCCGCACATACCAAGTATAATCATCCCAGTCATACTAACCGCGAAACAACTGATGGCTATTACTTGAGCGCGCCTTACCTTGTCACTGCTTTTCATCGACATAAAACGTGTTAATAAATGGGGCTGACCTACCGCACCTAAACCTATCGACATACTCCCTATGATAAACCCCGCTAGCATAATACCGCTATTTTCTGCTTTCCATGATAGTTGGAATTCAGTGGCCACCGTTTTATAATTTTGCCAGAAATCAAAAATACCGCCAACCTCTATTAACGCAAGAGTTGGCAGAATAATTGATGCAATCATCATCAACGTACCTTGCATGGTATCCGTTAAACTCACCGCCCAAAACCCTCCTAACATGGTGTAAGTCATAATAACCAATCCACCTAAAATAATGCTATTTGTTAGAGAAAGATTAAATGTCACTGCGAATGTTCCACCTGCGGCTTGAAGCTGCGCAGCAACATAAAACATAAAACAAAAAATAATTATCATTGCCGTAAAAACACGTATAGATTTCTTAGTTTTCTCAGAGCCTTCTAATATTAAAACATCGGTAACTGTAATGAGTTTTTTAGAATGTGATAATTTCTGAAGCCTTGGCGCAACCCAAACCCAAGAAAAGCCATGGCCTAAAATTAATCCAGGCACTACCCAAAGTGCAGATAATCCGATTGCGTACCCCAATCCACTTAACCCGAGCATGACCCAAGCGGAAGCCGAACTTGCAACATAACTCATCGATGCGACTAAAGGCCCTAGTGTTCTTCCGCCAATAAAAAAGTCCGTATTATTATGTGTTTTGCGACTACCGAAATATCCCAAAATCATTAACAATGAAATATACGCGATTAACGTTATAAGAATAATTATCTCTTTAGACATGCGACCCCTGTTTTTACTTAACCACATTTTCATGGCATATTTTTTAAAATTTTTCCAGTTATTGATTTTTCAAGATAAAACCTTTGCTTGCTTGACCTTGGAAAAACGTCAATCTATTATTGTAATTCTTTCTTCAAAATTTTATTTAAGGATTACGGTGACAAATAAAGGTTATCTAAACGGTCAACTTCTTCTTGCAATGCCAAATATGACAGATCCCAGGTTTGCAAAAGCCGTAATTTATATCTGCACCCATACTGAAGATGGTGCCATGGGATTAATTATTAATAAACCGTGCGACAATATTGATTTTCCAGACCTTTTAAAGCAACTCTCAATTCAAAATATTGAGAAAAGGGTCAGTCAAAAAAATCTTAGTCAAATTCCTCTGCATGAAGGAGGACCCGTAGAATCGGGGCGCGGCTTTATTCTTCATAGTGCCGATTATGTGCAAGAAACCACTCTAATCGTATCTGAAACTATTGCCTTAACGGCAACAATCGACATCTTAACGGCTATCGCAGAGGATGGGGGCCCCAGAGATTATTTAATTGCACTCGGTTTTTCCGGTTGGGGCAAAGGACAATTAGAAAGCGAAATAAGAAAAAATAGCTGGCTCACTATAGAAGCAGATGAAGAATTGGTATTTAGAACGGAATTAGATTTAAAATTTCCAAGAGCCATGGCTAAACTCGGCGTAGATATTTCATTGCTCTCTTCACAATCGGGATCTGCGTAATCAGTTACTTGTGACATCTTTATCATTGTTACTTTGACATCTTTGTCACATTTAAAATGATAAATTATGACTTATATGCCCTTATTTCTTATATTAAATCAAATAATTGTGATAAAAATGCAACATTGTGCAAAAATACAACAAAATATACATATAAATGGGTATTTTCACCTATAAAAGTTTGATTTCCCTTAAAAATTCATCTAAAAAGATTCGTAGTGGAATACGTGAAAAGATTTTTGTTGGCCTTTTTAAGCTAAGGTTCTAGTAAATTAACCGCTTTCAATAGTTAACATTTATACGTTCTTTTCTCTGTTCACGACAAATGATTAGGTGCGTGATTATACAAACCTAATTCTTCGCGGGGCATTATTTGTAGTAAGATAATGTTCTGAATTTTAAAAACACAATCAGTTAAATGAATAATTCATTTGGCTTTTTGAGAGGAAATTTTAGATATGAAAAAATTACTACTTCTATCTGTAAGCTTGCCTTCACTTGTTGCTGCTGATTTAGCGCTAGCACAAGATGGAGAGGAAGATACAATTACAGTGGTTGGTTCACGTGTTGCGGGTCGTACTGCTCTTGACTCCAACGTACCTGTTGACGTGATCCAAGTTGCTGAACTTCAAGCTACACCATCACTAAACCTTAAAGATGCCTTGACAGCTGTTTCGCCATCTTACTCTGTTGATCGTAGTGCTGTTGGTGACGCGAATACCCTTGTTCGTGGTTCATCACTACGCGGTCTTAACCAAGGTAAAATCCTTACACTTCTAAACGGTAAGCGTATGCACCGTTCTGCAGTTATTCATACTGCTGGATGGCAGTCTGCCGATATCGGTACTGTTTCAGCAAATTCCATCAAGAGCCTTTCAGTTCTTCGTGATGGTGCTGCTGCGCAGTATGGTGCCGATGCTATCGCTGGTGTTGTTGACCTAACACTTGACGATTCTGTGGGCATTTCAGCCGAGGCACAATTCAGTCAATATTATGCTGGTGACGGTTTCACTTATAACTTAGCCGGAAAAGCTGGTTTTGAACTTGGAAATGACGGGTTCTTGACAGTTTCAGTATCACGTGGTTCGCAGGAAGCAACAGATCGTGCGACTAAACATTTGCGCGCAGAAGAGCTAGTTCGACGCTATGCTCAACAAGAAGCTGGTACACTTCCATCTAATCTGCAAGGCTTTACGTTCAACGATCCGAAAGAGCTAGATCCTGAAACTATTGCTCCATATGGTATTGCCGAAAACGACATTTGGACAACTACTTGGAACTCTGAAGTAGGTATTGGTGAAGATACAAGGTTCTACACATTTGGTACCTTTGCACGTAAGCACGTTAAAGAGCCATTTAACTATCGTGCTGGTCTTCCACTTGGCTACACAACTGGTGGTGCTCTTGGCGGTAACTCTGGTGCATCTCGTCTCGTAACATACGGTATGAATGATTATGTATACCTTAATGGACAACAGGCTTTTGAAGAAAATGCTTATTTACTTGGCCTGAATCCAGACGGTACACCACTTGTAATTGATGGTGAGACACAGCAAGCCTTTACTGGTCTTGGTACTCATCCGAATGGTTACAACCCATGGTATGAAATGGATCTTCAAGAACATTCATCTTTCGTTGGGTTTAAAGGTGAGTTTGACAATGGTTTGACATGGGATATCTGGGGCTCAATTGGTCGCAGTCGCATCGACAACACAATCAGCGATACACACAATCCTTCACTAGGTGGCCCACAAGCATCTGACGGATCAATTAACTACAGTGCAGTGCAAACAGCATTTTACATTGGTTCACAAGTAAACCTTGAGCGTCAAGCTGGTGCAGACTTTGTTTATACTCCAGACCAAGACATGTTTGACAATGTAAATATCGCCTTCGGTACACAGTATCGTACAGATAGATACTACAATATCATTGGTGAAGAAGGTTCATGGAAGCAAGGTCCACTTGCAGGCCCGAGCCTATCATCATTTGCTACGGCAAACCCAACTTTAAATCTTGAAGGTGGTCGTGGACTGAACAACAGTTCAGATGGTTTTGGTGGTTTTGCACCAAATACACGCTTTGAAGCGTCGCGTTCAAACTGGGCTGCTTATGCTGATATCGATACAGATGTTAATGAAGACTTCAATATTGCCATCGCTGGCCGTTACGAACGATTCACTGACTTTGGTGGCAACTTCTCATGGAAAATTGCTACACGTTACCAAATTGTTGAAGATCTGCTTGCCGTTCGTGGTGCAGCCTCAACAGGTTTCCAAGCGCCGACTGTTGGTCAGTTGAATAACCAACAAGTGCGTACAGGTTTCCGTGCCGACGGTTCACAAACACAAACTGGTACATTCACTCCAGACAGTATTCCTGGAACAGTGTTTGGCATTGGTCAAGTTGGTCCAGAATTGGCTAAGAACTTGTCAGCAGGTGTTGTTTACACACCGGGTGACAATACAAACATCACTATCGATGTGTTCCAAATTAAGTTGACAAATGCTCTTGCGTCTACACCAGACTTTGACGTAACAGATTTCCCTGCAGAATTTGAACAAATCAGAAACGCAGGCTTCCAAGGTGCTGCTCAGCTTACCGGTGTTGACTTCCTAGCAAACGCTGGTTCAAGAACTGTTCGTGGTATCGAGGGTGTTGCAACACACAGCATCGATCTTGAAGATAGTTCATTGAGACTTACTTTAGCAGCTGCTCACGTGGATGTTATAGTCACAGAGTCAGATAATCCTGTTTACTCAATATTTAACGATGAACGGAGCCAGGCACCTTACCGTGGTACATTCACCGTTAACTGGGAAAAGGATGATTTGATGGTTATGGCTCGTGCACGTTATCGTTCAACTAGAAATAGCATTGCACGTCTTAACAATGCTGGTGAATTCATTGGCTCAAATCAACCACTGGATGCTTACCGTATTGAGTCTAACCCAGGTCGTGTGTATTATGATTTGGCTGTAACGTACAATATGAACGAGCAGTTCAGTCTTACTGTAGGTGCGGATAATATCCTTAATTCTTATCCATTAGCACAGCCACAAATTGTTGAAACATCTCAAGCACGTGGTCGTCAGTATCTAACAGACGGCATGGATTGGCAAGGTGGTTCATATTACGCTCGTTTAAAAGCTAACTTCTAAGATTGTTAGAAGAATGAGAGCCGCCTGAGGTGGCTCTCAACCCAGATATATAAAAATAGCCCCTCGTTTCACAAGAACGAGGGGCTATTTTATTTTAATCCTATTATTAAAAACTAGTCGAGTAAAATAGTTTCTAAGCCAGTACCTCTTTTTCCGCAGCTAACGCAAATTCTGAAGCAGTTCTTCCGTCATCAGAAATTAAGTTTTTATCAGCCCCTTTCTCTAGCAATAAGGATATAATTTCTTTTGCACCCATTGCTGCTGCAGACATAAGAGGTGTGAACCCCCCAAGCATCCTTACATTTACATCTGGATTATAATCAAGCAAAACTCTCACAACATCGGTATGCATACACGCCACCGCACTTTGCAGTGCGGTTAATTCACTACCATTCATTGCGATTTTATCAACGTCAGCACCATTATCCAAAAGCAGTTTTGCAACATTTGCATGACCAAAGTAGCTGGCAACATGTAAAGCAACAAATCCATCACCACTATATTCATGAACTGATTTTGGAGACGTTGCCAAAAGGGCAGATATTTGCCCCGCTCCACCTAAGGCTGACAAATCATATAAATCTAGCTCAGGCTGATAGTTTAAAAGAAGTTCAGTAATTTCAGGTTTATTAATATATAATGAGAAAAGAACGGCAGACATTCCATCGTTACTTCGCGCAGAAGAGAGAGAGCTATCTTGTTCAAGTAATCCAGTTAGGACATCAACGTCGGCGACGTCAATCGCTTTAAAGACATCATCACGCATTTTTAAAGTACCTTATAATTATTCATACCCATATTAGCGAGCTCATCTGCACGTTCATTGCCTTCATCACCATTATGGCCTTTTACCCAATGCCAAGTTAATTCATGCCTTTTAACGGCTTCATCGAGTGCTTGCCAAAGGTCTGCGTTTTTAACCGGTTTTTTTGCGGATGTGCGCCAACCGTTATTTTTCCAGTTTTCAATCCACTTGGTCATACCATCTTTAACATATGTGCTATCCGTGTGAAGATCCACTCGGCATGGCTGCTTTAGCGCATTTAATGCTTCGATTGCTGCCGTTAATTCCATTCTATTATTGGTGGTTTCAAATGCACCTTCCATAATTTCACGTGTATTTCCACCATGAATAAGAAGTGCTCCCCATCCGCCAGGTCCCGGATTACCAGAACACGCTCCATCAGTATATATTATCACTTCTTTCATGATGAAATCTCCACACCGTATTCACCTGAAGAGATAACTTTTTGGTGGAATTGTAATTTTAAAAAATATTCAAGTGGATCTTTTACTTTCACCAGCGCCCCTTCAACTTGATTAAGCCAATCATAAAGACGCGTTAACATAAACCTTAAAGCTGAACCTCGACATAGCAAGGGCAATGCATTAATTTCAGCAACAGTTAGCGGTCTCTTTTTTTGATAACCTTTTACCAAAGCTGCCGCATTAGTGGCATTAAAAGAACCATCCTTTTCAAAACACCACGCATTAATACAAATTGCGATGTCATAAGCAAAAATATCAGTGCATGCGAAATAATAATCAATTAGCCCCGATAATTTTTCATCTAGGAAAAAAACATTATCTGTAAAGAGGTCAGCATGAATAATACCCTTTGGTAAATCAGACGGCCAATTATTTTGAAGAAATTCTATTTCTTGATTAATTATATCTGATAAACCCATATGGCATTCATCGGCCCGACTGTGGCATTTTTGAGCAAGCGACACCCACCCATCCACCGACAAATTATTATCTCGATTCATTTCAAAATCTTGAACAGCTATATGCATTTCAGCCATGGCTTCACCAAGTTCACGACAATTTTGTCTGCTCGGTTTTGTGATAGATAAGCCATTTAAAAAACTAATTAAAGCTGTCGGCCTACCACATAACTCTTTAAGAACATTACCATTTTTATCTTTTATAGGTTCCGCACAATTAATTCCTTTATCAGATAAATGTTTCATTAGGCTCATAAAAAAGGGAAGATCGTTTTCGTTTACACGCTTTTCAAACAAAGTAAGAATAAATTTGTTTTTAGTCGTAGACAAAAGATAATTTGAATTTTCAACGCCTTCTGCAATTCCTTTAAAAGAGATTACTTCCCCAACATCATATTCAGCAATGAATTCTGATATTTCATCAGCACTAACATGGGTATAGACCGCCATTAGTCATCGTCCTTAGAAAGAATGGCAGGCACTTTAAATGTAACATTTTCTTCGATAGTTAAAATGTTCTCTACATTCGTCTTAAACCTAGATTTAATAGCTTGCATCACTTCTTCCACTAAGATTTCAGGTGCGGACGCACCTGCGGAAATACCAACATTTTTAACATCTTCAAAAAGATCCCAATTAATTTCCGAAGCACGTTGTATAAGAACTGATCGACATCCATTCTTTTGCGCCACCTCAACCAATCGTCTAGAGTTTGAGCTATTCGTTGCACCTATAATCAAAACTAAATCGACTTCTTTTGCCAATTCCTTAACGGCATTCTGTCGATTTGTCGTTGCGTAACATATATCTTCTTTACGCGGATCTTTTATAGATGGATATTTATCTTTTAAAGCATTAATGACTGCTAATGTATCGTCCAAGGATAAAGTGGTTTGCGTTATGTAAGCCACATTATCAGTATTTTTTAATTCAAGTTTTTCGACATCTTCTGGACATTCGACGAGATGAATTGCCCCCTCAGATAATTGCCCCATCGTGCCGATCACTTCCGGATGGCCTTTATGGCCAATCATGACAATTTCAGCACCTTGCTTATCATATCGTTCAGCTTCTCTGTGAACTTTACTTACTAAAGGGCAGGTCGCATCAATATAAAGCATATTTCGTTTTTGCGCCTCTGCAGGAACAGATTTAGGGACACCATGGGCCGAAAAAACAACCGGCTTATCATCGGGAACTTCAAAGAGTTCATCCACAAAAATAGCGCCGCGCTTTTGTAGGCTTTCAACAACATATTTATTGTGGACAATTTCGTGGCGAACATAAACAGGCACACCATATTTCTCAAGGGCCATTTCAACAATTTGAATGGCACGATCTACTCCCGCACAAAACCCGCGAGGGTTAGCAATATATAAATTCATTTCATCAGTCATCATTAGTAGACTTTATACACGTTATGTTGCTAAATTCAATCATCCACAATTAATATTATGGATTTATAGGCGACATACAACTCACACATAGAACATAAGCATGACCCGGATCATTCATAAGATTAAATAATGCCATTTTTTCTCTGAATTTCTTTAATAACATTTGCTCTGGACTATTTAATGCAATTTTTGCGGCCTCTTTCATTGTACCATCTTGATTTAACAATTTTGCGATGACCTGCATTTCAAACGGGACATTATCTTCCCAATGTACAACTTTGTAATCTGATAATTCAGCCATTTCTAATGCCGCTTTAATTGCTTGATCAATATTTCCCATATGATCAAGCAAACCTAATTCCAATGCTTTTTCACCAGTCCAGACGCGACCTTGTGCAACTTCATCCACTTGTTCCACTGTCATATTTCGTCCCTCAGCAACAATATCTAAAAATCGCCTATAACCATTTTCGATATTACTTTGAATAATATTACTGACTTTCTCAGGAACGGGCTTCATAAGTGCTGGTGATAAAAGTGAGGTAGTTCCCACACCATCAGAGGTAATGCCAATTTCTGCTAATGTACCCTCAACATTTGGAATGGCGCCAAAAATTCCAATTGAGCCAGTGATTGTCGTGGGGCTCGCCCATATTTGATCTGCGTTAGCAGCAATCCAATATCCACCCGATGCAGCAAGAGATGCCATCGATGCGATTACGGGTTTTCCTGCTTTTTTTAATAAAAGCACTTCTTGTCTGATTAATTCTGATGCGAAAGCGCTTCCACCGGGGCTATCAATTCTTAAAACTACTGCTTTTACACTATCGTCTAATCTTGCTTCACGAAGCTGTCTAGAGAGCGTTTCACCGCCTACCGTTCCTTGTGGCATTTCACCGTCCATGATATTTCCAGTGGCATAGACAATAGCAACTATATCTTTTCCTGGCCCTAAGTCAGCAATATTTAATTGATTTGCCAAATATTGCCTAAATCCTATTTGATTAATGCCTTCTGCTTCTGGGCCTTTTCCGACGATATCTTGCATATAATGAACCCATTCTTCTCGGGTTTTAAGTCCGTCTACAAGACCACTATTCAATGCCAATTTTCCTAAATCACCATTTAATTCAATCAGATTTTTATCAGAATTTTCAATGCCTTGAATAATAGACTCTGGGCTTATCTCTCTTTGAGAGGCAACATCAGCAATATAATGCTGCCATAAACCTCCATATAATTCTAAATTAGCTTCACGTGCTTCATCAGACATATCACGCCTAATAAAAGGTTCCATAGCCGATTTATATTTGCCAACCCGAAATAACTGAACTTCCGCTTTTACCTTCTCAAGAAAACCTAGATAATAAGTTTGAAAACTTCCATATCCATATAAAAGTGCTGCACCTTGTGGGTGCATATAAATTTCGTCGGCAAATGATGCGATTAAATATGAGGATTGGTCATAAAGATTTCCATAAGCATAGACTTTTTTACCACTTTTTTTGAATTCGTTCAGTTTATGACCGATATAATGTAATTTCGAGGGATATGCACCGCCAAAATCTTTAAAATTCAATATAATCGAATTAATATTTTCATCTTCAGTGGCTAATTCAATAGCTTTTGTTATATCACGTAATCTCGTATTTGCATTAACTTCGCCGGCGAGCAACTGTTGGTAAGGGTCTGCGCTGATTGCTTCCTGTTCTACAATTGCCCCTTTCAGGTTTAAGACAAGAGCCGAATTAGACCTTTTCTGGTCATCGTCTGACGAATCAAAAAACAAGCCTGAGATGATCAAACTTGATATAATCAAAAGTACAACCAGAAACAAAAAAGTTCCGACAAATGATTGAAGTTTTTGGATAAATTTCCAAAAAGATTTTATTAAACTCATATGGTCTCACCTAATCAATAATGCAAAGAAAACAATCTATTACATTGTTGCTTTATAATTACTTAAATTCAATCGATTATTTTAGTCATTTTCATAATTACTTTGATTGACTCTTTTTTCTTTAGCCGTATGATGGGCGTGCATTTCTGCTTAGCGGGAGAGATCATTTATGGCGCCGAAGGAGCAACCGCCCCGGAAACTCTCAGGCAAAAGGACCGCTAAGAATGTAAGCACTCTGGAAAGAGAGGTTAAATCCTCCGCCGACGGGGTAAATTTGGAATAATTTCCAAGTCAAATCTCTCAGGCAGCCATGACAGAGGGGGCACCGATGGTACGGGTTTGCGTACCAAACGTGCTAACTCTGGAGAAAAAAGATGAGTGCTACAGATCAAGGTCTTTTAACAACACCTCTATTTTCCTTACATAATAACCTCGGTGGTAAAATGGTGCCGTTCGCTGGATATTCCATGCCTGTCCAATATCCGCTGGGAGTGATGGGTGAACATAATCATTGCCGCGAAAAAGCCGGCCTTTTTGATGTTTCTCATATGGGACAAGTTATTATTAAAGGAAATGGTGCCGATGAATGGCTGGAAACCCTAGTTCCCGGTAATATCATAGATTTAAAAGAAAATAGAATTAGATACACCACTTTTACCAATGAAAAAGGTGGTATTTTAGATGATCTTATGATTACAAAACGTAGCGATGATATCTTTATGGTCGTAAACGCCGCTTGTAAAGAACAAGACATCAAACATATGCTTTCACACATGCCAGATCACCTTGACCTTATTGAAATTACCGATCGTGCACTTGTCGCATTACAGGGACCAATGGCCGCAAAAGTATTAGCGCGTTTTGTCGATGGTGTCGATGAAATGCCATTTATGTCTTACACTGAAGCAGAAATTAGTGGTGTTCATTGTTACATTAGCCGCTGCGGCTATACAGGTGAAGACGGACATGAAATTTCAATTCCTGCAAGCAGCGCTGAAATGATTTGTGCCGCACTTTTAGCTGAAGATGAAGTAGTAGCCATCGGTCTTGGTGCTAGAGATAGCCTTAGACTTGAGGCAGGGCTTTGTCTTTATGGGCATGATATCACAACTGATACCACGCCAGCGGAAGGTGCCATAAGTTGGTCCATTGGAAAGCGTCGTCTGGAAGAAGGTGGTTTTCCAGGTGCTGAAAAAATTATTCGCCAAATTAAAACTGATGATATAGATCGACTACGTGTCGGGATATTACCTTCTGGAAAAGCCCCGGCCCGTGAAGGTACGGAAATATTAGACGCCGAAGATAATGTCATTGGTGTTATCACAAGTGGTGGCTTTGGACCGACATTCGGTGGCCCCGTTGCTATGGGCTACGTAAAAAAAGAAAATTCAGAAATAGGCACAAACGTGTTCCTTCAAGTTCGTAAAAAGAAACTCGAGGCCACCGTTGCAAAGATGCCTTTTGTCAAACAACGTTATTTTAGAAAACCAAAGAGCAAATAAGTAGAAGGGAAAAAGATATGACTATTTATTATTCAGAAGATCACGAATGGATCAATGTCGAAGGTAATTCGGGAACCGTCGGTATTACGGATTATGCGCAAAATGCGCTAGGCGATATTGTTTTTGTTGAATTACCCGAAGTTGGTGACGATTTTGCGAAAGGTGACGAAGTCGCCGTTGTCGAATCGGTTAAAGCTGCTTCAGAAATATACTCTCCAGTGAGCGGCGAAATAACAGCCATTAATGAAGAACTAGAAGATAACGCTGCGCTAGTGAATACCTCTCCTGATGGAGACGGCTGGTTCTTTAAAATTGCAATCTCAGATGATAGTGAACTCGAAGGTTTGCTTGATGAAGCCGGTTATAAAAACTTTATCACCGGACTAGAATAAAATTAAATTTAAGGTTTAACCTCATGCGTTATTTACCACTTTCAACCGATGATCGAGCTGAAATGCTTGGGAAGATCGGTGTCGGCGACATTAACGACTTATTTGCTGATGTGCCACCTCATGCTTTATTAAAAGAACTTGTCGATTTACCACTTCATATGACTGAAATGGAAGTTGAAAAGAACTTTAATGCCTTCGCAGCTAAAAATGTTGCTGCGGGTTCGGTACCATTCTTTGTCGGTGCTGGCGCCTATAAGCATCATGTTCCAAGCAGTGTTGATTATCAGATTCAGCGCGGTGAATATTTAACGGCTTATACCCCATATCAGCCGGAAATTTCGCAAGGAACGCTACAAACGTTATATGAGTTTCAAACCCAAGTTGCACAAATCACAGGAATGGACGTCGCAAATGCATCCATGTACGATGGATCAACAGGTTGTGGTGAAGCCGCGCTTATGGCGCGTCGCGTGACTAAGAAAAAGAAAATTCTTTTAAGTGGGAATCTTCACCCGCACTATATTGATGTGGTTAAATCAGCAACAAAATACACCGATGACGTTGTTATTACCAATGACCCAACCGTTAATAATACAGAGAGTCTTCTTGATCAAGTTGATGCTGAAACAAGTTGCGTTATTGTTCAAAACCCAGATTTTTTTGGTAATCTTAATGACTACACTGAATTTGCTGCGGCGCTTCAAGAACAAAAAATACTGCTTATTATAGTGACAACAGAAATCGTCGCATTGGGTGCTATTAAATCTCCTGGTGAAATGGGTGCCGATATTGTTGTTGGTGAAGGTCAATCAATTGGTAATGGGTTAAATTACGGTGGGCCTTATGTTGGTTTATTTGCAACGCGTCAGAAATATGTACGTCAAATGCCAGGTCGTCTTTGTGGTGAAACCAAAGATGCAGACGGCACACGAGGTTACGTTTTGACGCTTTCAACACGCGAACAACATATTAGACGTGAAAAAGCGACAAGTAACATTTGTACCAATGCTGGACTTTGCACTTTAGCATTCACCATTCACATGACGCTTCTTGGTGAAAAAGGGTTTAGGCAACTCGCAAAGATTAATCATGCCGGTGCGGTTAAATTGAGAAATAAGCTTCAAAACGTAAACGGCTTAACATTTTTAAACAAAACATTTTTCAATGAATTTACGGTGCGCTTGAATAAAGATGCTGCAGAAGTTGTAGAAGCGCTTGTTGAACATGATGTTATTGCTGGCGTGCCAGCCTCGCGTCTTTATCCGGATAATGATGAATTAAAAAATGATCTAATCATCGCCGTCACCGAAACCACTTCGGAAGAAGATATGGAAGTCTTAGTGGCTGAACTACAGGAGGTTCTCAATGCTTAATAATCAAGGACGCCCAACAGGCATTGAAGATGTAAATGCATCCACGAACGGATATCAAAGTTACACAGGTAGTCGCGGTCTTTCACAAGTTGAAGGGCTAATTTATGAAATTGGTGATAAGAACAGAACCGGCGTTGATCTTCCAGAAGTAGATGATTTTGAAAGCTGTCTTGGTGGCTTTGAAAGAACGGAAGAAATTGGCTTAGCGGGTCTAACCGAACCCGAAGCTATGCGTCACTATACAAGACTTAGCCGTAAAAATTACGCCATCGATCTTGGTTTTTATCCGCTTGGTTCATGTACAATGAAACATAATCCGCGGCTCAATGAAAAAATGGCTAGATTACCGGGACTTTCCGACATTCATCCACTGCAACCGATTAGTACAGTACAAGGAGCGCTTGACCTTATTGATACTTTAGCTCACTGGCTAAAAACATTAACGGGAATGCCAGCAGTTGCAATGTCACCAAAAGCAGGAGCGCACGGGGAATTATGTGGTCTTATGTCAATTCGTGCCGCACTAGAAGCAAAAGGCGACGCGAGATCAATCGTACTTGCACCAGAAAGTGCGCATGGCACAAATCCCGCAACAGCGGCTCTTTGTGGATATAAAGTAAAACCAATTCCGGCCACTAAAGATGGGCGTGTTGACCTTGAAGCCATGAAAGAAGCACTTGGACCGGATGTTGCCGCAATTATGGTAACCAATCCAAATACATGTGGACTGTTTGAACGTGAAATTATCGAAATTGCCGATGCCGTTCATGCGATTGGCGGCTATTTTTATT
This sequence comes from Kordiimonadaceae bacterium UBA4441, assembly GCA_002390425.1. Taxonomy (GTDB): domain Bacteria; phylum Pseudomonadota; class Alphaproteobacteria; order Sphingomonadales; family Emcibacteraceae; genus Pseudemcibacter. Next base: position 163,367 of record DGPL01000020.1, read on the forward strand.
GTGATGGTGCGAACTTTAACGCGATCGTTGGTAAAGTTCGTCCGGGCGACCTCGGTGTGGATGCAATGCATATTAACTTGCATAAAACATTTTCAACGCCACATGGTGGTGGTGGTCCCGGCGCTGGTCCTGTTGTTTTATCTGAAGCACTAGCACCGTATGCGCCTATCCCATATGTTGTGGCAGGTGACGAATCTTTTGATATCGTTGAACATGATACTACTGGTAAAAGCTATGGCCGTATGACAGCCTATCACGGACAAATGGGTATGTTTACACGTGCTCTTTCATATATGATGTCTCATGGTTCTGACGGTCTTGCGAAGGTCGCGGAAGACAGCGTTCTCAATGCTAACTACGTACTCGCATCACTTAAGGATATTATGTCCGCAAGTTTCGAAGGGCCATGTATGCATGAAGCATTATTCGATGATCGTTTCTTAAAAGCTACGGGTGTGAGCACCCTTGATTTTTCTAAAGCAATGATTGATGAAGGCTATCACCCAATGACAATGTATTTCCCACTTGTTGTTCATGGTGCCATGCTTATTGAGCCAACGGAAACAGAAAGTAAGCAGTCAGTGGATGACTTCATTGGTATGATGCGTCATTTGGTAGAAAAGGCAAAAGCCGGTGAAACTGAACGCTTCACAGGGGCGCCATATAACGCCCCACTTAAGCGCCTTGATGAAACTGGCGCGGCAAGAAAACCCATCTTAAGATGGACTAAATCTGAAGATGAATAAAGAAAAGGCCGGAGATGATCCGGCCTTTTACTTTTTTACTTCTTAATATTTTATTTCGCTTTATCTGTGGTGGTTTTCACATCCATCACAAAAACTTTGCAGGTTTTTAATTCTTTATCCCACATCAAGCGGCGATCTAATGTTTCTAAACCACGACCATAAAAATGAAGATGACGTGTGCTTTCGCCTTCATTAATTGCGATAGAATGAATGTCATCCGGCAGTAAACCTATACCCTGCCCTGGCTTAACAACTATAGTTTCAGATAACTCAATTTCACGATCACCTGGAATTAATGGCCCATCTTCTTTTGGCTCATAAACATAATTATATTCTTCACCTTCAACGGATGCGATACACGCCCATGTAGTATGATTATGAGGAGGTGCTTTTTTCCCTGTGTGCATGACATTTAAATAAAGCGCATAACTATCATCATCATCTTGTGACACAAGATAACGCGTGTGAACTTGACCATCAGTCGGTGCAGGAAATTGATCCTCACTCCAAAATTCTTTTCTATCAGCCATTTCAACTAATGAATTTTTAATGTTTTCTAAATCTTCAGAACTTACTTCATTTGGTTTTGCGACTGATCTGGTATATTCGAGCAAATCTTTGACGGCCGTGTCTCTTAATTCTGCAACTGAACTCATTTTATTTCCTTCTATAATCTATTAATTTATCAGCAATTTGCTGTGAAAAATCATGATAGGGTTGACTGGCCGTATTCGACATCCAGACAAACCCAATATCATATTCGGGGATCATGATGATATATGACCTATATCCATCGCTACCTCCGTGAAAAATCGTTTGTACATCACCTTGCATGCGGCGTTGCCAGCTAAATCCTACGCGATCAAATTGTCTAACGTTACTTCCTATTACAGCTTCCCACATTTGATCAAGTGTTTCTTTCTTTAAAATTCGATTACCATCGAGCGTCCCACCATTTAAATTAAGCTGAACCCACCGCGCCATATCATCAATATTAGAAATCAATGTGGAACTGGGTCCATGCATACGGTTATAGGGATAAATATCTGCAACCCGCATCTTTCCGTTTTGAACTCGATGAAGGCTATTTAATTTGGTCATGTCCGCTTCTTGGATAAGAAGAGTACTATCAGTCATCCCCGCTGGAAAAAGGATATTTTCACGTACATAATCTTCAAAAGGCATTCCTGATGCCTTAGCAATAACATCTCCTAGCAGCTCATACCCTGTGTTACAATATTGAAAAATCGTTTCCGGTGGATGGGTTAAAAATTTATGAGAAATAAAATTCCGCGTAAACCTTTCAAGTGCCCCTTCATCATATTGTGGATTATGCCATGGATCACTATCAAAATCCGGCATGCCGGATATATGTGATGCAAATTGACGAATTGTTAGATCTTTATATCTGCTATCCACCAACACAAAATAAGGCACCACCTCGATAACTGGCTTATCTACATCAAGCACCCCTTTTTCATGAAGTTGCATAAGAGCTGTACCAACGAATGTTTTGGTTACGGATGCCATGTGAAAAAGAGACGTCGTTTCCACGGCCTCTTTGGAATACATATTTTTAACACCATATGTTTTCTTAAATAATGGTCCGTCTTTAGAAACAATGGAAAAAGAGAAACCCTGAATATTATTTTCCGCCATCATATTTTCGATCATTGGCGTAAAAATATCGTTAAGCTCTGTTTCATCAGCCCATAAAATTTGCGGCAATAAAAACAATATTGTCAGAATACTAAATATAATTTTTTTCATCATCAAAGTCCCGTTTCTTACCCTCACCCTTAGTTTTAATACGTCACATGGAAATTTGCAATAAATGTCGGTTAATGGTAGCAGTAAGATAGGTTTTTATAGGGAAATCATTAAAGAATATGGGAGATAAAAATGCCATTTAAACATTTGGCGCATAAAAATTTGATTTTGACTGCAATTGTTTTGGTCTTATTGATCGGGGTATCCAGTATAGCCCTCATGCAAGGATCCGCGACGGCACAGGTTGCTGTACCACCTCAAGAAATACCTTTATTGCATCAATTGGTCAAAGACGTATCGGCAGACCGAATTGAAACAGATATTCGAAAACTGGTTAGCTTTGGTACACGCCATACATTATCGGAAACAGAATCAGAGACACGTGGTATCGGCGCTGCGCGGCGCTGGATATACGAAGAATTTAGAAAGATCAGCCGTGATTGTGGTGGGTGTCTAGAGGTAATGTATGTTAGCGACACCGTCACAGGAAACCGTATTCCTACGCCGACTGAAGTTGTGAGCGTCGTTGCTATTCAGCGCGGGGAGAGTGACCCGAACCGATATGTCGCCATGTCAGGCGATATTGATAGTCGTGTGTCAGACCCGTTAAATGGATACGATGAAAGCCCGGGGGCCAATGATAATGCCACTGGTATGGCGGGTGCGATTGAAGCTGCACGCGTCCTGAGTAAACATAAATTTGCCGGTTCCATTATTTACATGGGTCTTTCAGGTGAAGAACAGGGACTTTTTGGTGGACAAATTGTTGCGCAACATGCCCTTGATAATAACTGGCGCATAAAGGCGGTGCTCAATAATGACATGATCGGTAACATCGCGGGTATTAATGGGGTCATAAATAATACGACAGCCCGTGTTTTTTCAGAAGGGACAAGAGCAATGGAAACACCCGAAGAGGCGCGCATTCGTCGCTTTAGTGGTGGCGAAGTTGATAGCCCGTCGCGTAACATTGCACGCTTTGTTGATAGACAGGCGGATAAATATATTCCGAACCTTGATATAATGATGATTTACCGCCTTGATCGCTTTAGTCGAGGCGGTCATCATAGGCCATTTAATGCGGTAGGTATTCCAGGCGTCAGGATCATGGAAACAAACGAACACTATGACCGCCAACATCAAGACATCCGAGTTGAAGATGGCCGTGAGTATGGTGACGTGATCGAAGGGGTTGATTTCGATTATGCGGCTAAGCTAACGTCTCTAAATATTGTATCGTTGGCGGAAATGGCCGCTGCTCCACCTTTTCCTGCGGAAGTCGAGCTACAAGGAGCGGTGCGTCCTTCAGCGGTAATAAACTGGAAACGCCCAAGCGGCACAGAAGCAGAAAACTTAGCAGGATATAAAGTTTACTGGCGGCTTACGGATAGCAATCAGTGGACATACAGTAAATTTGTCGGCGATGTTCAATCATATACTTTTGAAAACCTAGTGGTTGATAATTATTACTTTGGTGTAGCCGCAGTCGCAAACAATGGCGCAGAAACACCGGTCGTCTTCCCTGGACCAATGGGCAATTTCGGAGGGTACGAAGAATAAATATTTTTAATAGTTAAAGAAAAGGCCGGAGTGATCCGGCCTTTTTAAATTTCACGTATTAAAAACTGCAATCTTTAAAAATTTTGGAAATATCGCCGTTCCAGGAACCGTGATAACAATTAAGCATACGTTGTGCTGTTGTTTTCCCACTTTCTACTGTATCATAAAGTGATTTTAAGAAAACGCGCTCGTCTTCGCCCGCATTATTGAGTTCAGCGCGACGCTCGAGCCCGCCAGCCGAAATATCGAGCATCTGTTTTGCCAAATCTTGAACGGTTCCGTTTCTAAAAGGAACATTAAGCGCATCGCGTGGCACATTATCTCTTAATGCTTGATGCTCTTCCGGTGTCCAGTCTTTAATCATGTCGTAGGCTTGATCTAATGCTTGATCATCATAAAGCAGACCAACCCAGAGAGCGGGCAACGCACAAATTCTGCTCCAAGTGCCGCCATCCGCGCCGCGCATTTCAAGGAATTTCTTAAGGCGCACTTCTGGGAAAAGTGTGCTCATATGATCTTCCCAATCCTTGATGGTTGGTAATTCGCCTTCAAAGCCTTCTAATTTTCCGTTCATGAAATCTTTAAATGATTTGCCGGATACATCATGATAGGTATCGCCACGATTGACAAAATACATCGGGACATTAAGTACATGATCAACATATGCCTCATATCCCATATTTTCTTCAAAAACGAAAGGTAATATACCGCAACGATCCGGGTCCGTATCAGTCCAGATATGTGAGCGATAACTTTGGAAACCGTTTGGTTTTCCTTCGGTAAATGGACTTGCGGCAAAAATGGCTGTTGCGAGTGGTTGGAGCGCCAACGAGACACGAAATTTTTTCACCATGTCGGCTTCCGAAGAATAATCAAGGTTAACCTGGATCGTACAAGTACGCAGCATCATATCAAGTCCAAGATTACCTTTCTTAGGCATATAATCTCGCATAATATTATAACGCCCTTTAGGCATAATTGGCACGTCTTCTCGTTTCGTATTGGCATTAAAACCCATGCCAATATAATTAATACCAAGCTTCTCACTTACGGCTTGTGCCTGACGAAGATGGCTGGTGCTTTCCGCACAGGTTTGATGCAATGTTTTGACCATGGCACCAGATAGTTCTAATTGACCACCCGGCTCTAAAGTGACAGATTGACCATCTTTTTTAAGGCCGATGATATTTTCACCTTCCATGATCGGAGCCCAATCAAACTCTTTCTTTAAGGCTTCAAGGATCGCTTTAATGCTGCGTTCACCGTGATAAGGAACAGGCTTACCGCTATCCACACAGTAGACGAATTTTTCGTGCTCTGTTCCAATTGTCCAATCGCTTTTTGGTTTTTCGCCGTCGGCTATATAATCAATTAATTGTTGCTTTGATACTACTGGGGAATCTTTTGAAATATTGCTCATTTATGTACCCTCTTTTTATAGCCACTTAGGCGGAATATTTATCATGTGGGGATTAAGGATATAATGTCAATAGGCCGTTCTTAACTTCATAACCACTTAAACGATTTAAAAAGCTCATCCCCAATAAAGAGATATCAAGTTCGCCTTGATTTACAAAGCCTTCAACGCTTTCCACTCGAATTGGTCCGACGGACAGAGCATTTAATCGAATAGGCGCATTATAAACAACCCAGTTCGCCGTAGAAGCGGGCGCTACAAATGTTAAATCATCGAGATTGAAACCAATTTTTTCAGCATCATTCATCGTTAAAACGACACTAGTTGCGCCAGTATCAATCATAAAATCGACTTTTTCACCATTGATTTCAGCATTCACTCTGTAATGCCCGTTATTATCGGCACGAAATGTAATGGCATTTTCACTGGCCATACCATTAGAAGGATTTAATTCACTTGAAAGCATAGCGCTACCATTCCAAACTGAATAGCCAAGTCCTAAAATGCCAAATATTATAATCCAGCCTGCTATATTTCTAAGCGCTTGACCTGGATTGCCAATGACATGTCCAATCAGTCCTGCCCCAATTAAAGCGAGTAATAAAAAGTCATACATTAAACTGACACTTTGCCCTGAAGTAAGATTGTCGCCAAGAACCCAAGCAATTAGAGTGATAACAGCAACCACCGCTGTGACGGTAATTATAAAAGGTTTTAGTGATTTTTTCGGCGGCTCAGGATCATTTTCATTAGAGGGCTGACCCCAGGGTTGGTTATGATTATTCATTTTACCAATCCCCTAAAAAGGATTGCCATAATGAAAGCGCCGAAACGGCTGCCGTATCTGCTCTTAAAATTCTTGGCCCTAAAGTGACCGGGATACTTTGAGGATGTTTTCTTATCAATTCTCGCTCCGTTTCAGAAAAACCCCCTTCAGGTCCGATTAAGATGGCCCACTTGTTATATGACGTTTTAATTTCTTTAAATGTGATCGCGTCGCCCGCTTCATCGCAAAAAATCAAACCTCTACCCTCAGGAAAATTCTCCAACATTTCTTCTAATGATATCATAACATCCATTTGAGGTACTGTCATGCGGCCGCATTGCTCTGCTGCTTCAATCATATTGTTTATGATTTTTTCTTCCTTAATTTTATCAAGGTTCGTATGTTGTGTGATGATTGGTCTGATATAACTAACGCCAAGTTCTGTGGCTTTTTGTATCATGTAATCAACGCGTGCTTTTTTTACTGGCGCAAATAAATACCACAAATCTGGGTCATGTTTTTGTTCGATGGTTTTCTCAACCGCCGTTAATAATGCTTTGCCTTTTTTGACTTTTATAACTTCCGCAAGCCATTCACCCTGGTCGCCATTGAAAAGGGTCACAAATTCACCAACCTTTATCCTAAGTACATTAACCAAATAATGTCCTTGATTGCACTCAATATGATGGACAGATCCTTCTTGGAAAACTTCATTAATATATAGACGTGTTCTTGAACTTTTATTCGACATTTTCTTTTATTCGGTTATGACTATACTCATATGATAACATTAAATGCGTAAAGGCAAATGACAAAATCATCAAAAAGCAAATTTAATGAACGCCTTAAAACAGCGCCAGAAGATACGGTAAAACAGAATTGGGTCAATAAAATGTCACCTGATTTTGCATGGGGGTACTTGCAATTGATGCGTGCTGATCGTCCTATCGGTACGTGGCTTTTACTGTGGCCCGGCCTATGGTCGATTATGTTATCCAGTCACTATTATGGTGAAACCGCATTGATCCCAAATTTTAAGTTAATGGTTTTATTTACAATCGGTGCTTTTGTTATGCGCGGGGCAGGTTGCATTGTGAATGACCTTTGGGACCGTAAAGCAGATGCTATGGTTGAACGAACGAAAGGGCGACCACTTCCAAGTGGCCGTATTAGTGTTTTTGGTGCTTTCGTTTTTTTGGGCATACTCTGTATAATTGGACTAATAATTTTATTGCAGCTCAATTTATTTACAATCTATTTGGGGGCCTCCTCACTTATTCTCGTTGTCATTTATCCTCTTATGAAGAGGATTACATATTGGCCACAGCTTATTCTCGGATTTACATTTAACTGGGGGGCATTACTTGGTTGGGCCGCTGTGAGTGGGGAAATAAAACTGCCGGCGATTGTTCTATATTGCGCTGGAATTTTTTGGACCCTTGGATATGACACTATTTATGCACATCAGGATAAAGAAGATGACATTAAGGTTGGTGTAAAATCAACGGCGCTTCGGTTTGGAAATAACACTCATAAATGGCTTATTGGTTTTTATCTACTGTGTTTCATTCTTAGCTTGATCGCAGGTTATTTAGCGAATCTTAATTTATTCTTTTTTCTTGCAATGTCTGTTGCTGGTGGTCAACTTGCCTATCAGCTAAAACTACTTAAAATTGATGATCGAGAATTATGTCTTAAACTCTTCAAATCCAATCATCATTTTGGCATACTTTTCTTCATTGCCCTCATTATAGGTCACATATAAAAAAAGGCCCCCGAAATTCGGAGGCCTTCTTGAAAATATTTTTCAGATTATGAAAGCAGTGGTGCAATCACCAAGCTTACAATCGCCATCACATTAATCAAGATATTCATTGATGGGCCTGATGTATCCTTGAACGGATCGCCAACCGTATCACCAACAACCGCTGCAGCATGAGTATCTGACCCCTTGCCGCCTAGGTTTCCTTTTTCAATGTATTTCTTAGCGTTATCCCATGCACCACCGGCATTGGCCATCATAAGTGCCATAAGTACACAACCAAGAAGCGCACCGCCAAGCATACCGCCTAAGCTTTCCGCGCCAAGACCAAGGCCAACTATCACAGGTACTGTTACAGCGATTACACCCGGAATAATCATTTTCTTCAACGCTGCTGTTGTTGCAATATCAACACATTTTTCAGTGTCAGGATCCGCTTTTCCTTCCAGCAGACCCGGTATATCCTTAAATTGACGGCGAATTTCAACGATCATTTCCATGGCTGCATCACCAACCGCTGTCATCGTAATTGACGCGATCAAGAATGGTATCGTTCCACCGATAAAGAGACCAATAAGCACCTCTGGTTTATCAAGTGATAAGCTAAACCCGGGAATATTTGCCGAAACTGTCGCCGTGAAAGCCGCGATAATGGAAAGCGCCGCAAGCGCCGCAGCACCAATAGCAAATCCTTTACCAATCGCTGCCGTTGTATTTCCAAGTTCATCAAGACTATCTGTGATATCACGTGTTTCCTTACCAAGTCCTGCCATTTCAGCAATACCGCCTGCGTTATCAGCAACTGGTCCATAAGCATCAATCGCCATCGTAATCCCAACGGTTGCAAGCATCGCAATCGCCGCAAGACCAACACCATAAAGGCCAGCACTTTGTGTTGAAATATAGATAATTCCACAAATTGTTAAAATTGGCAGCACAACCGACTGCATTCCGACAGCAAGCCCAGTAATCATCACCGTCGCCGAACCTGTTTTACCTGATTCAGCAATCCGTCTAACAGGTGTTGACGCGGTATAATATTCAGTAACAAGTCCAATAATGACACCCCCAACAGCACCACAAACGATCGCATAGAATTTGCCAATATCAATACCGAAATACTGAAGAACGAAATAAGCAGCCACTATGAATAACACGGCGGCACCAATAGTTCCCGTACGGAGCGCTTTTTCAGGTGAGCTATTAGACATCATCTTCACTAGGATAATACCTAGGATAGAGCAAATTAAACCAGCCGAAGAAAGCAATAATGGAAGTGACATAAGATCAGCTTGATTAGCAACACCCATCGTCGCCGCAAGCGCCACTGTCGCAATCGTCGCACCGCAATAACTTTCAAAAATATCGGACCCCATGCCGGCAACATCGCCAACGTTATCGCCAACGTTATCGGCAATTACGCCTGGGTTACGTGGATCATCTTCTGGAATACCTGCTTCTAGCTTACCAACAAGGTCAGCACCAACATCTGCAGATTTGGTAAAAATACCGCCGCCCACACGAGAGAAAAGAGCCACTGTCGATGCACCCATACCGAAGCCATGCACGGCTTCTGCGTGTTCCGCACCAAAGAAATAATAAAGCAACCCAAGACCAAGAAGACCAAGAGCCGCAACACACATGCCCATGATTGATCCACCAAAGAACGCGACCGTTAATGCAGCACCCGCACCATCTTCATGCGCAGCGGTGGTCGTTCTTACATTTGCTTTCGTCGCCGCAAACATTCCAAGATAACCTGCAATACCACTACAGAGCGTCCCTGCAGCAAAAGAAATAGCTGTTTCTGTTCCAAGCGCTACATAAAGTGGTATGATCAGAACAATATTGAACATAAGTAGCATCTTATACTCTCTGTTCATGAATACCATCGCACCACGATGAATTGCGCCTCCAATTTTGGCCACCTTTTCGTTTCCTTCATCATACTTCATCACTAATCCATAAAGTATAAATGCAACCACGAGACCTACTACCCCCAGCAGCGGTGGAATAAGTGCTAAATCCAATTTAATTCTCCCTTATTTTTACGTATTTTTTTAAAAAACCTCTTCACACTTTCACGAAGTGGTGAAACGGTAACCGATGAATTAAAAATTAGCAAGATAACTACTGACAAAAATATATTTTTAGCTATATTGCGCCCCATATGATTCAATCTTTCTAATATAGGTAATAAAGAATGCCCCTAATAGACCAAATTAATGCTGGCCTTAATCCGCCGGAAGAAATTAACGTAATTATCGAAGTACCTGCTGGTGGCGCGCCCGTTAAATATGAAATGCATAAACGAAGTGGCACAATCCTCGTTGACCGTATCCTTCATACGCCAATGCGTTATCCTGCCAACTATGGTTATATCCCCCATACTCTTTCTGATGATGGTGATCCTTGCGATGTTCTCGTAGTAGTCGGTGAAAGCTTAGTGCCTGGCTGCATGATTAGAGCACGTCCAGTTGGGATTCTATTAATGGAAGATGAAGCGGGTGGCGATGAAAAGATACTTGCTGTTCCTGATCTAAAAACTGACCCTACTTATAAGAAAGTAAAGTCTTATGAAGACCTTCCAGAGCTGCTTATTCAGCAAATCCAACATTTCTTTGAACATTATAAAGATTTAGAAGGCGATAAGTGGGTTAAAATTATCGGTTGGGAAGGTCCAGAAAAAGCAAAAGAGATGATTAACGCAGCAATTGACCGCGATAAAACTGATAACACTTAAACTTCATTTTCTACTTATCATTTATCTTGTTATCTCTTATAAGAAGTCATGGCATATTCATCACTAAGAGATTTCATCTCCTATCTTGAGGAAAATGGGAAACTGGTTCGTATTTCTGAACCCGTTTCAACTGACCTTGAAATGACAGAAATTGGTTGTCGCGTTTTAAATGACGGCGGTCCAGCTCTGCTTTTTGAAAATGCAATTAAATGCGACGGTAGCAAGGCGACAATGCCTGTGCTTGCCAATCTATTTGGAACCGTTGAGCGTGTTGCTTTAGGGATAGACGCGAAGCCAGAAGATTTACGCAATATCGGCCACACATTAGCAGAGTTAAGGCAACCAGAGCCACCAAACGGCTTTAAAGATGCCTTGGACAAACTTCCGATGCTAAAAAAAGCGATGACGATGCGTCCTAAAACAGTCAAAAATGCCCCAGTGCATGAGGTTGTTATGATGGGCGACGATATTGATCTTTCTGAACTTCCTATTCAGAAGTGCTGGCCAAATGATGCGGGGCCGCTCATTACATGGCCACTGGTTGTATCAAAAGGGCCTGGTAAATTACGCGAGGATGATTTTAACCTCGGCATTTACCGGATGCAGTATTTAAATAAGAAGCAAACATTGATGCGCTGGCTTAAGCATCGTGGCGGAGCACAACATCACCGCCGATGGAAAAATGAAAAATCGGAACCTTTACCAGTAGCAATTGTGCTTGGTGCTGATCCCGCAACAATATTAGGTGCTGTTACACCTGTTCCAGATACATTAAGTGAATATCAGTTTGCAGGACTATTGCGCGGTAAGAAAACTGAGCTCGTTGATTGTAAAACAGTTCCGCTTAAAGTTCCTGCAACTGCGGAAATCGTTATTGAAGGTCATGTTTCACTGGATGATTATCAGGACGAAGGCCCATTTGGAGATCACACTGGCTATTATAACAGCGTTGAGAAATTTCCCGTCTTTACGGCAACGGCCGTTACAAGACGCAAAGACCCCATTTATTTATCTACCTATACAGGCAAGCCACCGGATGAGCCCGCCATCCTAGGTGAAGCACTGAACGAGGTTTTTATACCATTATTGCAGCAACAGTTCCCAGAAATTGTCGATTTCTGGTTACCGCCAGAGGGCTGCTCTTACCGGGTTGCCGTTGTATCGATGAAAAAAGCATACGCAGGACATGCCAAGCGTGTGATGATGGGTGTATGGTCGTTTTTAAGACAATTTATATATACAAAATTTGTCATTTTGGTCGACGATGATATCGATGCACGCGACTGGAAAGAAGTAATCTGGGCAATGTCGACCCGCATGGATCCTGTTCGCGATGTCACCTTAACTGAGAACACCCCCATAGATTATCTTGATTTTGCCTCACCCGTTTCGGGGCTTGGTGGAAAAATCGGTTTAGATGCCACCAATAAAATGGAAGGTGAAACCAACCGTGAATGGGGTGAGATGATAGAAATGGATGATGACATTATCAAAACTGTTGATGAAAAATGGTCAAAATTAAACATAAAGTGAAAAATTAATGAGCGATAATAATTCAATGTCTCCTGAGAGCTTAAGCGATCTGGTCACAAAAGCGAAAAAAGCCGGTGCTGATCAAGCGGATGCCGTATTTTTCACTGGGAAATCAAATGCCGTTTCCTGGCGTTTGGGAAAACTAGAAGATGTTGAACGTTCTGAAAATTCTGACCTTGGTCTTCGCGTTATTATCGGTAAAAATCAAGCGATCGTTTCTTCAAGTGATATGTCAGAAAAAACATTGGATCAACTTGTAGAACGCGCCCTTGATATGGCTAAGAACACCCCAGAGGACCCATATTCAGGGTTGGCTAGTCGTGAACTTCTTGCTTTCGGTGATCTTCTGGAATTAGATTTATGTGATGACCGAGCATTAAGCGACCAAGAATTACAAGATATGGCTGCCGAAGCAGAAGCCCATGCATTAGAGACTGATGGAATTACCAATTCCGAAGGGGCAAGTGCAAGCATTAGTAAAGCTGAAATTATGCTTTCCAATACGGATGGTTTTTTGGGTCATTACCAATCAAGCAATTATGGCTGTAGTATTTCAGTTATTGCTGGCGAAGGTACTAAAATGGAAAGGGATTATGCGTGGACATCCCGCCGCCATTTTGAAGATTTAGAAAGTCCTTATAAAATCGCTCGCGAAGCTGCGGAGCGAACATTAAAAAAACTAAACCCACAAAAAGCAGAAAGTTGTGAAATTCCTGTTGTTTTTGATCCGCGTGTTTCAAGAACTCTTGTAGGGCATCTCGCTGGTGCAATTAATGGAAGTGCGATCGCGCGCGGTACAAGCTTCTTGCTTGATATGATGGAAAAACAGATTTTTCCTGAAAATATTAACATTACTGATAATCCGCACATTTTACGTGGGCCATCATCACGCCCCTTTGACGGCGAAGGTGTAAAAAACGCACCGCTCGCAATCGTAAAAGAGGGATACTTGCAAAACTGGGTTTTAGACAGCACAAGCGCGCGTCAGCTTGAACTTATCTCAAACGGTCGTGCTAGCCGAGGAACATCAAGTCCGCCGTCGCCATCAACGACAAACTTATTTATGGAAGCTGGCGCAATCAGTCCAAAAGACTTGCTCAGTGATATTAAAGACGGATTTTATGTAACAGAACTAATTGGTAGTTCAGTGAACGGCATCACCGGTGATTACAGCCGAGGTGCAAGTGGTTTCTGGATAAAGGACGGTATTTTAACCCATCCTGTTAATGAAATAACCATCGCCGGCAACTTAAAAGAAATGTATATGCAAATGACACCAGCCGATGATTTAGAGATCAAATACGGCACCGATGCCCCAACCATTCGTATAGAAAAAATGATGCTTGCTGGAAGTTAGTTCAAAAAATTTATTTTTTAAGAAACTTTTCAAATGCTTGGAGCGCCTCTACACTTTCAAGGCATTGTGAAAATACCTTCATTGCATCATCGAAAGTGTGTTTAAGAATTTCATTATTAAACGTCATTAAACGCTTCGTTTCTTTTATCGCCATTGGTGATAATCCACTTAATATTTTCGCTTTTTCTAATGCAATATCAACGGGCTTTTCAACTATTTGAGTTAAAATTCCATCTTTTAAAGCATGATCGGCACTAACAACCTCTCCCAACAATAACCATTCCGCCGCACGTGCGCGGCCCATCATTTTTGGCAAGATATAACTGGCCGCAGCTTCTGGACATAATCCAAGTTGCGTAAAAGGTGTGCGAAATTTGGCATCTTTGCTAGCATAGACCAAATCACAATATAATAATAATGTCACCCCAATTCCAACCGCAAACCCATCAACAGCAGCAATAACAGGTTTTGAGAAATTGCGCATCACATCAATAAATGTGGGCGCATCATGATCACGTGACATTCCCTTTTTTTCTACTACGGTGACAAAATCTTTAATATCGTTTCCTGCAGAGAAATTTCCACCGCTTCCAGAAAGCAAAAACACTCTAACGTCATCTTATTTATCGGCTTCTTTAATTATTTCGGTAAGCGAACGATACATTTCAAAAGTAAATGAATTCATTTTATCTGGGCGATTCAGCTGAATAGACAAAATGGATTGCGATAAACTGACTTTTAATTGTGAAGAATTGTTTTTAATATCCATCTAACTATACGTCTTTTGTATTTCTATTTTTAAATAAATCTAGAAATACGCTGCTACACTAAATAGAACACCACTATCTGATCTTTGGCCTAGATTATTTTTATTTGTATCAACATAGGCTATACCAAGTTCGAAATTTTCAAAACTGACACTTGTCCCAATTTTCCAATCAACTTTTTTGCTGCCGCCAATTGCACCATCTTCGAAGCCAAGATGCAGATCAATACTAAAAGGCGTATCAGGTACGTAAAACTTTGTATCATTATAAAGATAAATATTATCATTATCGCCCAAATTACCTTGGTTAGGCATATACGCAAGCCCCACAGAGCTTGTTAGTAATCCAAAGTCTATACCAATTGAACCGTATGTTTCAATATGGTTTACGTTACTTCCGCCAGGGAAAAGATAGGCTGTTGCACCAAAATCATAAATAAATCCCTTGGCTTCACCACTATATCCAAGATAAAGATTTGCTTCTGCGTCAGCGCCATTAAATCCATCAACATTTGATGCCCAAACGCCTGTATAGAGACCTGTATCAGAATAAAAATCAACACCACCCTGTACGGCAAAATCATTACTTGTTCTGGAAACACCACGAAAACGATAATCGCTAATTAATTTCGCATTTGCCTCGAAATCACCTTTAAAGATATTTGACTGCGCATTTGAAATTTGCGCGCAAAGAAACAAGCTTAAAAAAGCCGCAATAATATTTCTAATATTCATTTTATTACCTTTTATTCAATCCCTAGCGCGATACCGGCATTCAACCTCTCGCCGAACCAATTCATACCCCAATGTAGATGTGGCCCGGTGGCTCGACCCGTCATTCCTACTGTACCAATTGGATCACCTTGTTTCACAATTTGCCCTTCTTTAGCAATAGTTTTTTCCATATGGGCATATACGCTACTAATTCCATGGCCATGATCTATGACCATTGTATTACCCGTTAAATATTGATCACTAACGAGCGTCACTTTACCACCTAATGGTGCCACAATTAAGGCACCCTGCCCCGGCGCAATATCAAGTCCAGTATGCATACTTCCAAGTTTTCCATTATAGACGCGGTGATTACCAAATCGACCACTAATTCTACCCTCCACGGGCCAAATCATTTCCTCACGAAAGTTTTGAAGATCACTATCTAATGTACGAATCTTTCGTACTTCCGCAGCATCCGTTCGAATACGCTCAAGAACTTCTTTTGGTGGGGTAACATATTTTGGTGGTAAACCCTTTATTTGCTCAACATCATAATCGTATGGTTTAACAGGTAAATGATACATTGTATGACCACCAGCTTTATGATCAACGCGAATATTGGCCTGCGATTTATACTTAGGCCCAAGGCCAAATACAAAAAATCCGTCTTCAGAAACTTTTACTCTTTTACCATGAAACGTGACTTTATCCCCTATAGCTATTTTTCCGACATAAAAACCTCCTTGCTTCAGTGGTTCAGGAATGCCTAGATCGTTTTCTGCGAAGGAAATCTGAATTGATAATATAAAAAATAATATTGCGCTTAAAACTTTCATAACAACGTGCCTTGCTCAGGTTTATCCTGCTTCTTCTTTTGCTTCAGTTTAGGTTTCCTTGTCCTAACGGCATCAATAATGCCATCTCGCAATTCAATTCCTAAAGTCGCCCCATTGGCAATTTTTTGTCCGTCACTAATCGCCTTACCTTTATCATCGCGAATAACAGCGAAGCCACGCTCAAGAACCTTATGATAACTTAAACTTTCAAGTAACCTTGCCGGACTATCAAACTCAGCATGCGTCTTCGTTAATTTTGTATCTATCGCTCTTGTCATCCTATCACTTAAAATATCAAATTGATCATTCGACCTTCTAACCTCAGCCAATATGCTTTCATGGCGTAACGAACGGCTTAAGCCCTCTAAACGAACGGCATGTCGTTCTACACCGACTTTTAATGCGCGCGGCAAACGTTCGCTTAATTCATCGAAGCGTTGAGAAGAAAGCGCCAAAAGTTCGGCGGGTTTAGGTAAGCCCCGACCTAATCCTTCAACGCGTTCTTTAAGTTCATTTATAAGACGCCTTGTGGCTTTTTCATGACGAGTTACAAGATCACGAACAGTATAAATCAAATCATCACGAACAGGCACTGCCTTTTCTGCTGCAGCGGTTGGCGTTGGTGAGCGAAAATCAGACACAAAATCAATAAGTGTCGTATCCGTTTCATGGCCAACCGCTGAAATCAACGGTATTTTTGAACGAGAGACGGCTCGAATAACGTCTTCTTCATTAAAACACCATAGGTCTTCAAGGCTACCTCCGCCGCGCGCAACAATTAATGTATCTGGTCGCGGTATATCGCCCCCTTCTTCAAGCACATTAAAACCATCAATTGCTTCTGCAATTTGTTTTGATGCTCCTTCGCCCTGAACCAAGACCGGCCATACCAATACATGTCTTGGAAAACGGTCCGCAAGACGGTGTAAAATATCTCTAATGACTGAACCCGTTGGCGACGTCACGACACCGATCACTTTGGGTAAATAGGGAATAAGTAATTTTCGCGAAGGGTCGAACAAACCTTCGGCAGCCATTTCTTTTTTACGCTTTTCAAGAAGTGCCATTAGCGCCCCTTCACCGGCGACTTCCATTTTATCGATTACGATTTGATATTTTGAACGCCCGGGATAGGTGGTAAGCTTTCCTGCTACTAAAACCTCAAGGCCATCTTCAGGGCGAAAATTTAATTTACCAGCAACACCCTTCCACATAACTCCATCTAGAACCGACTTATCATCTTTTAAGGCTAAATAGACATGACCAC
Source organism: Kordiimonadaceae bacterium UBA4441 (assembly GCA_002390425.1). Classification (GTDB taxonomy): domain Bacteria; phylum Pseudomonadota; class Alphaproteobacteria; order Sphingomonadales; family Emcibacteraceae; genus Pseudemcibacter. Next base: position 180,607 of record DGPL01000020.1, read on the forward strand.
TCGCCGCACGCTTACATCCTGATATTTCTCCCCTGATTCTCACATACCCGAATTGATCTTCGACGGTTCTTTTCAGTGCTAGGCTGACCTCAGTCACTGAGTACTCATGCGCATTCGTCGGGGAATTATTTGAAGTATAAGGATAATCTGTCATTTATTTTTATTTTACATTTTTTCAGGGTTTGTCATCTTGCTTCTTATTCGCGCTATGATACAAGAGAGAAAACAAATTAAAAAGGAAATAGCGCATGAATATTTTGGTTATTGGCTCTGGAGGTCGCGAACATTCATTAACATGGAAAATTGCGCAGTCTCCTCTTTGTGATGACCTATATGTTGCTCCCGGCAATGGGGGCATGGGCGACATCGCAACGTGCGTTCCTTTAAATGACAATAATCATGATGAAGTTATTTCATTTTGCCGGGAAAAAAATATTGAATTTGTAGTAATCGGTCCTGAAGCGCCGCTCGTTAGAGGATTATCAGACCGCTTAACATCGGAAGGCATCAAAACATTTGGCCCGAGTGCTGCCGCATCTGTTTTGGAAGGATCAAAAGGTTTCACAAAAGATCTTTGTGCCAAATACAATATTCCAACAGCCGCATATGGCCGATTTAACGATTCCGCTTCTGCAAAAGAGTTTACCGCAAAGCAGAATATTCCAGTGGTAATTAAAGCCGACGGCTTAGCTGCTGGTAAAGGGGTAATTATCGCTGAAACTATGGACGAAGCATTTGATGCCATTGATGATATTTTGGGTGGTCAATTTGGCGAAGCTGGCGCCGAACTTGTTGTTGAAGAATTTTTATCAGGTGAAGAAGCAAGCTTCTTTGTACTTTGTGACGGAGAAAATATTCTTCCCTTTGGCACAGCACAAGATCATAAAAGAGTAGGTGAAGGAGATACCGGACCTAATACGGGCGGTATGGGCGCCTACTCCCCTGCGCCAATGATGGACGATAATATGATCAAGCGAACTATTGATGAAATTATCATGCCAACCGTTAAAGGTATGAGCGCAGAGGGAGCACCATTTAAGGGAGTGTTTTTTGCCGGCTTAATGATCACCGATAAAGGGCCGGAACTGATAGAATATAATGTCCGCTTTGGTGATCCTGAATGCCAAACACTTATGATGCGTCTTGATAGTGATATTGTACCTGCCCTTATGGCTTGTTCTGATGGAACGCTTGATCAAATTGACATAAAATGGAAGCAGCAATCGGCCATGAATGTTGTAATGGCCGCAAATGGTTATCCCGGATCATATGAGAAAAATACTGTGATCAAGAACCTCGTTGAAGCCGAATCATCAGATAAAGTTGTTATTTTCCATGCAGGGACTAAAAAGGACGGAGAACAAATACTCGCTACAGGGGGGCGTGTTCTTAATGTAACCGCACTAGATAATTCTGTGACTGACGCAAAAAAGACAGCTTATGATGCGCTTGATAAAATTGATTGGCCCTATGGTTTCTGCCGTAGAGATATAGGTTGGCGTGCGATAGAGCGGGAACAAAAATAATCTTATTGAAAACTGTCACAAAAGTTTAATATTTATTTGATTTCAAAACGACATCACATTTGTAACATAACTTTAAATATACAATTATTGTGAACCCCACTCGGCTTAAACTCTGGACTAAAAAATGATAGATGCACCCGAAAATGTGACGGATTCTAATAATACTTTCAAAACGGTTATTCAATGGCTAACTATTGCCGTTTTGGTTTATTTATTAATCAGTTCTGTTGGCATGATTGGGGCCGGTTTTAAAGGGGCCACCAAAGGTCAAGCGAGCGATTTATTCCAGTTTGCTACCAATCCTTTCACGGGCCTTATTATCGGTATTCTGGCGACGGCGATGATACAGTCATCTTCAACGGTTACGTCGATTATTGTTGGACTTGTAGCAGGCGGGCTTCCCGTTGAGACGGCGGTTCCTATGATTATGGGGGCTAATATCGGAACGACAATAACCAACACGATTGTAAGCTTGGGTCACGTCAGAAAGAAAAAAGAATTCAGACGTGCTTTTGCCTCTGCAACCGTTCATGATTTTTTCAATGTGATGGCTGTGGCTATATTTTTGCCGATAGAAATATTTTTCCATCCACTTTCTAAAGTCGGTGGTTATTTTGCTGAAATGTTCGTCGGTGGCGAAAATATGAGTGTTAAAGGACTTAACTTTATTAAGCCCGCAACCAAACCGGTCATTGATTTATTTACCAACATTTCAAACGCTATCTCTGAAAATATAGCCTATTACCTGCTGATTGTATTTGGCATTGGAATTATATTTCTCGCGATTACGGTCATTGGAAAGCTATTAAAGAAGTTAATGGTAGGCCGTGCGAAAGTCATCATGCACAACGCAATTGGTAAGGGGCCTGTTACCGGAATTTTTTCAGGTGCGGTTATAACCGTTCTTGTTCAATCCTCTTCTACAACCACGAGCTTAATGGTTCCATTGGCGGGAACGGGTGTGTTTCGATTGAAGCAGATATATCCATTTACACTAGGGGCCAACATTGGCACGACGATCACAGCACTTCTTGCCGCGACGGCGATCTCCGGTGAGACAGCCGTTTTTGCCTTGCAAATTGCACTGGTTCATTTGATCTATAACACGAGTGCCGTATTGCTGATTTATGGA
>DGPL01000030.1:0-3399 GCA_002390425.1 Kordiimonadaceae bacterium UBA4441
GTGCATCTATCATTTTTTAGTCCAATATTTGATTATGTTTTATAGCAAATTTGAGTCTGTGTAACAAATGTGAAACATATTTGTAACAGAAGAAATATTAAACTTTTATGACAATCCGTGTAGTGCTCATGATTTTACTCGATTATTTATGTGAAATACAAATATTACATTCTAATCAAATAGATAAATGTTTTTCTTTTAAGATAAATTTTTAAAAGTTGAAATTTATTAAAAAAAATAAATTACCGAAATATTACAATGTCATAAAAAAGTAACATTAATGAAATAAATTTGAAACATAACTTAAATAAAAATACCCTCAAATTGTAACAGTAAACTTACTTAAAATTTAATTTTTTTATATTCAACATTAATATTTATTTAGGATAGATTTATGCATCAACCTAAGATCAAATCTTTCGTTTTAGCTTCAGCAGCATTAACGACTTCTTTCTTTTCAATTAACACCTCAACCAATGCACAAGATTTCAATATAAATTGGAAAGGTGCGCCAGAAATTTCGAGCGCAGACGGTAACTTTAAAATGAAAATTCGGGGTCGTATATTTACAGACTGGGGAACACTTTCAGATAATAATGGAAAATTTGCGGATCGTACTGAATTGCGTCAAGCGCGTATCGGTGTCGAAGGTGTGATGGCCAAAGACATCAATTATAAATTTGAAGTTGATTTTGCTTTAGGCGGCGTTGAAACCAAAGACGCTTTCATAGAATGGGCTTTAGATCCCGTCTCTGTAATGGCAGGACAGTTTAAAGTTCCCGTCTCATTCGAAGAAATGAATTCAACAAGACACACACTTTTCATTGAACGTTCAACTTTTACGGATGCTTTTGAATTTGGTCGTCAAATAGGATTAACAGCAAACGTGGATAAGAATGATATTACGTTTATAGGCGGTGTTTTCCAAGGTGATTTTGATAATGGTAACGCGAACCAAGGTCGTGTATACGCAGCACGCGGTACTTATGCCAAGAGATTTGATGGTGGTTTAATCCATGTGGGTGGTTCCGCATTCAAACGTGAAAATGATGAAGGTGATCTTGAGAAACGTTATCGTCAACGCCCTCCCCTTCATTTGTCACCGAACCGTTATATTGATACTGGAATAATTAATGCGGAATCTGATACTTTTATGGGGTTAGAGCTCGTTGGTATTTTAGGACCGTTTAATGCACAAGCTGAATGGGGTTGGATGACTACAAATGCGCCCGATGGTGGTGGTCAAGACGCAACCTTTAACGGCGGATATGCCAGTGTTTCCTATTTTCTAACAGGTGAGACACGTGGTTATAAAAAAGGAATGATTGACCAAGCACAAGTTAAAAACCCTGTATTTGCTGGCGGATCTGGAGCGTGGCAAATTGCTGCACGTTATGACGTCACTGACCTAAATGATCTTGAAGCAGGTATTAATGGCGGTAAACAAACCACTTACCAGTCAGGCGTGAATTGGCACTTAAATAACTTTGTGCGTATACAAGCCAATTATTCAATATCTGACATTGATGGTGGTCTAAATGATGGGCAAAGAATTAATACTTATGGTGTTCGTTTCCAAACTCATTGGTAATAGAAACGTCACAAATATGTAACGTAAGTTTATTATTAATAGATGATAACAGGCTACTATTTTTTAAAATACTAAAATTATTTCATGGAGAAATAAGATGTTCAAGAAACCTACACTTAAAAAGATCGGCATCGGTCTTGTAGGTCTTTCTATGATTACTATAGCCGAGGCTCGTGATCAAATTCGTATCGTTGGCTCATCAACTGTATTTCCTTTTTCAACGGCTGTTGCAGAAGAGTTTGGTAGATCAACTGGATTTAAAACGCCCGTTGTGGAAAGCACAGGGTCTGGTGGCGGACTCAAGCTTTTTTGTGCTGGTGTTGGTGACAATTATCCTGATATTACAAATTCTTCCCGCGCCATAAAAAGCTCTGAAATAGAACTTTGTGCATCTAATGGCGTTAAAAACGTTATTGAGGTTAAGGTAGGTTATGATGGAATTGTGCTTGCAAATTCAAAAGAAGCATCACAATTAAGTTTTAGTCTGCAAGATATTTGGCTAGGCCTTGCAAAAGACGTTGTTGTAAATGGTGAAATAATTCCAAACCCCTACCAATATTGGAACGAAGTTAACCCGTCATTACCAAATTCAAAAATTGAAGTATTAGGTCCACCACCCACTTCAGGTACACGCGACGCATTCGCAGAAATTGCCTTAGAAGGAGGATGTACTGCATATCCAGAAGTCGAAGCCTTAAGAGCAAAAGATAACAATCGATTTAAAGCTCTCTGTCATACAATTCGCGAAGATGGTGCTTATATTGAAGCGGGTGAAAATGATAATTTGATCGTTGGTAAATTACTCGCGAACCCAGGTGCAATAGGTGTTTTTGGATATAGTTTTTTAGAAGAAAATAGTGATGTTATTCAAGGAAGCTTCGTCGAAGGACATGAACCTTCATTTGATAATATTTCAGATAAAATATATCAAATATCGCGCTCACTGTTCGTATATGTCAAAAAAGCCCATATAGATTCCGTTCCTGGCATAGAAGAGTTTTTGAACGAATTTCTAAGTGAAAAAGCAATGGGTGATTTTGGATATCTTGCTGAAAAGGGTTTGATACCATTACCTGCACCTGAATTGCTTATAGTTCAAAACAAGGCTGACAATCTAATTTCACTTAAAAATTAGATGATATAACGATTACGTAAAGCTTTAGAATTGCCTCAAAACTAAATCAATTTTACTAAATCTTTATCATGCTACATAATCAATTATCAAACAAAAGGGCATATACTCACCAGCTCCTAAGCATTAATTAATATAGCTAAAAATTTTGAAATTTGTTAGAAGCATAATTTAAACAAAAGGCTTAATTTTATGGCTAAAATTGAATTTGTACATCTTTCTGAAATAAATGAAAAAGACATAATTAAATTAATGAATAATGAAATTGTAGGAAAGAAATTGCCATTACTGGTGGATGGTTTTTCTATGGATCAATGCCTTGAATTTTTAACCGCAAAAAAGAAAATGTGGGATGAGCATGGGTATGGGCCGTGGGCTTTTATCATAAATGGTGAATTCGCCGGTTGGGGCGGACTTCAACCTGAACAAGGCGAAGCTGATTTCGCGCTTGTGCTTCATCCTGATTTTTGGGGATGGGAAAAAGGATTTATAATAAAACCAAAGATATTGCCTTTAATCGAATGAAATTAAAATCGATCACCATCTTATTCCCCCCAAGCCGAAAGAACGCAAAAGCCATAACCCGATTAGGTTTTATTGAAGAGAATAACGTCAAAATTGATGGTGAAATTTTCAAGCGATTTCGCTTAAAAAACTAACAATCCTAGAAAGCCAT
>DGPL01000030.1:3522-62443 GCA_002390425.1 Kordiimonadaceae bacterium UBA4441
AAAAAAATACGCTTTACTATGATTTAAATTGTTAGAAAGTCATAGATTTTATGCCTCGAAAAATATTTTTACTTACCGGTAAGCGCGAAGTTCCATTTTTAGAGCAATTCATTTTGGCACGCCAACCCGCTATTGAGGTTGTTTCTGCAACCAATAGGAATGAATTTCAAAGCATCATATTAAATGATTTAAATGATACAAGATTGCTGTGTTTTTGCAGCGGTGTGTTGGTGCCTAAAGCAGTACTAAATCGGCTTAATCTTGAGCCATATAATATCCATCCTGGCTCGCCAAATTATCCCGGCATTTGTCCGGAAGCTTTTGCAGTGGCTAATGGCGCAAAGAAATTTGGTGCAACGGCACACGTCATAACAGAAAAAATCGATGAAGGCGAAATTGTCGCCACAAACAGTTTCAGTGTGCCCAAAAATACCGATCGATTAGCACTAGCCTCATTGGCTTATAATGCGGCCGTAGAATTATTCGCGACCGTCGCCAGTTTTGTGATTGAGAATGATGGAAAAATGCCTCGATCAGGTGAGAAATGGCAGGGCAACACAAACCGTCAGGCAGATTACTACACATTATTAAAAGAACATCCGGAATTAATTGTTGAGCACCCAAAATAATGTCTAAAATCATATTGATAGGTTGTGAAATATATTTGTTTTGCTATGTTATTTTCATGAATATTTAAATGGAAATTTAGTGATTATGACATCAACGATAATGAGGCAAGAAGCTTTAGAAGTTCCAGATCTTATCTCTAGACAACTAAATGAAAATAAAGCCTTATGCCAAACTCTTGCAAAGACATTAAGAAGCTTAAACCCGTCATTTATTGTTACAGTCGGAAGGGGTACATCTGATCACGCAGGTGTATTTGCCAAATATTTAATTGAAATTGAACTTGGGATACAAGTTTCTTCATCGGCACCTTCCGTTTCAAGTATTTATCATAAAAAAATTAACCTTGAGAATGCCGTAGTGATCTTCATATCACAATCGGGAAGAAGTCCTGATATTTTAGATCAAGTAAAAATGGCCAAATCATCAGGTGCTTATTGCATAGCACTTATCAATGATGAAACGTCACCAATTGTTGATTTGGTTGATACCGTCATTCCGTTAAAGGCAGGCGAAGAAAAAGCCGTTGCCGCCACAAAAAGTTATTTGCTCACATTAAGCGCATTATTACAGCTCGTCTCATATTGGGGAGGAAATATTAAACTTGAAAGTGCCTTAAATACCCTACCCTCTTTGATGAATATGGTGGTAAATTCACCGCAGCAATTAAAAGAAAAAGATTTTTTATCAATGAAACATTGCGTCGTACTCGGGCGAGGGTTCGGTTATGCTATCGCCTTAGAAATCGCGCTCAAATTAAAAGAAGTTTGCGGCATTCATGCAGAAGCATTTAGCAGTGCTGAATTTTTACATGGTCCCGTTACACTGGCAGAACAAAAACTATCGATCATCAATATTCCGATCAAAGATGAATCATATTCATCACATAAGGAATTAATTGATAATATTGCAGCAAGAGGAGCTGAGCTAATAAGCATGCAGCAAATTAATGAAAAAATTCACCCCCGCATTGCCGCATTAACATTCTTACAAAGGTTTTATTTAGATGTTGAGAAAATTGCCATAAGCCGTGGCGTTAATCCGGATACGCCACCCGGCCTAAAAAAGGTAACAAAAACGATTTAAAGACCAATTAAGATTGGAATATCATTTTAAAATTTTTATTCTGGTGATTTAAATGAGCAATAATAAACCGCCGTTTTAAGTTTATCCCAGTCAACTTCTATACCTAGCCCCACTTTTTTTGGTGCCTCTATTTTTCCATTTTTAAAGAGGTTCCCGTTTTTAGTAGCAAATTCAAAAACGTCCTTTGGCATCGGTGCTTCAAAAAAAGATGTGCGATCATTAGCCAGCATTAAATGAAGGTTCACTGCTTGCCCTAATGAATGGGCCCAGCTTTGAACTTCAACAGGAATTTCAGCCGCTTCCGTAATAATCATACGCTCAATCGCAGCGGTCAAACCACCAACCACAGTGACATCAAACCGCGCAGCGTCCCATGACTTTTTTCGGATCGCTTCAAGAATGAATTCTTTACTATAATTATCATAACCTGCAGGGATCAGCATCATTGGAATTGCTTTATTCAGATCAGCATATTGATCAAGAAGTTTATCGTCGATTGGCCCTTCAAATAAAATAAAGAGTGTCTCATCTGCACTCTCTGCAAGCTTTATCGTATCTTGCAAGTTATGGGCATATTCGAAATCAATCATGAAGCGAAAATCTGTATTTGTATATTCTTTATTGATTTTTTGGATTAATTTCTTGTCTTGATCAAAGTTACCCCACACATGAAATTTAAACGTTTTAAACCCCAATTTTGAATATTTCTCTACAGCATTAATATATTCAGGCAATGTTTCATAAAAAGGGAGGCTCGCATATCCCTCTATCGAATTACGATTAGATCCTAATAACTCATGAAGTGGCATTTTGGCCTTTCGCGATGCTAAGTCCCATAATGCAATATCAACATTAGCAAGCGTCTCATTACTAAGTTCTGGATATTTTTGTCTTAGTTTTTTGCCTACAACAACCGGATCAAGCGACGTTAAAGAAAGGAGTGTCGATGATATACTTTTTAATTCTTTAAAAGTTTTCTGATCAAACTCACCTGTTAAATAAGTGTCAACGCCAGATATTCCTTCATATCCATCTGCCGTTTTTAACCGAAGAATATTATTGACTTGCTTCCATGGAATTTCTTCATCGGTATACTTAGCTGTAGCGCTTTCATTTCCAGCTGTATGAATTTCAATATCAATTATTTTAATGTCTTCTGAATATTGAAAAAGTGACTGATTATAATTCGCCACTTCACTCTTAAAAGCCTTCAAAAGTTCAATCGCATTTTCATACTCTTGCTGGCTCGATGCCTGAAAAGTAAAAGAAAAAATAAATAAAAAAGAGTAATGAAACGCTTTCATAAATGTTTTCATTTTATGAAAGTTCCTGAACGGCTCTATATGCCTGCATGATTGCATTATTGGCTAATGATGTATCATTTGCATCACTATTGGCAATAGTAATGCGACCGAATGGAGCCCTGCCAACATCACCGGGATCACCATGCGAATAACCATGCGCCCAACGATTAACGATGATACTTTCCACATCACGGTCAAAATCGAATAATTCACTTGGAAACATGCCTGTTAAATGCTCGCGAATTTCCTGCTCATAATCTTCAAAAGACATCGCAAGCATATTATATCGTGCCTCAGCAAATTGTTGACGTAACGGAGCGCCAACTGTATCGCCGCGTGGTGCGCTTCGCATATGAAGAACGCATGGGTGATCCGGTGATTTTGTATATTGATAATCACCAACACTGACCGGAAAATCCATGTTTACCGCCGTGTGCAAATTGCCCGGGCTCATCACCATACCAAGACCCAATTCTTTCATGGGTCGCCAATGGCGCAGTCCAATAGTTGAATATTGTAGAGGCACTTTAGTAAGCTTTTTTAAGGCAGCAAACTGATCTTCAGGAAGATTCGGAACAATATAAGGTATGATCATGTTATAGCAGGCCAATACGACGCCTTTTGCTTTAACAGTATAAGATTGATTATCCTTTATATAATTCACAGTCACTTCACGAGCATTATTCGTACTACCTATGTGTTTAACGTTCACCACAGTGCTATTTAACCTTAGTCGGGTCGCATTGCCTGGTTTATCCAATTGGTCATAATCAAACCTTGATAAAATAACATCTTCAACATTTTGACCAGGCCCGACATTCGGGATCATCTTCTTAACCAGCAACCTTGCTATTGTCGCGTTTCCATCTGGAAAGTGCTGGATAAATGGGTCATCCGTGCCATAAGTACCCTTATCTTTATTGATATAGTTTTGATACGCCCCTTCCCCGAGCGTGTCTTTCCATGCCACCATAGGATCACCACCTAGTGGGCCACTTGCCAATACATCATAAAGACTTAGTGAATCTGTTCCACCTTCTGTGTAATCTACGGAAGTATGTCTCGCGATATGAAGTACATGCGGATCATCAACATTTAAAGTATTTTGCAAAAAATCAAAATAGGAGTGCGTTTTGGCATATTCTTGAAGGCTTTCCGTTGGGATATTTAAAACCGATTGATCCGCTTTAATAACACGAAGAAGCTGTTCTTTTCCCCGTTCACTAAGTGGGGACTGCGCGACAGCATCATCAACGGACATGGTTGGCCTCAGTAATCCTTCTATAAACCCCGGATAGTCACAAAGCGGGTGATTGACGATTTTATTTTTTCCAAATACTTTTTCATTAAAAAACATGGCTGCGCCGAGCCCATGCCTTTTGAAAAAATCAAAATCATACCTTTCATCAAACTGGTTTAAATCAATACCAATATCACTGAGCATTTCTAAAAGGACACCCTCATATGATCCCGTACCTTCTAGGGATTCAGATCCGCCTTGACCAATACGCAAGTCACCGTCAATCATGTGTTCATTGCGTCTCGCATGTCCGCCAAAATCATCATGATTATCAAGGATTAGTATTTTTTTATCACGTCCATGCTTTTTTTGATAAAAGTAAGCGGCCGCGAGACCGCTGATGCCACCACCTACAACAATAAGATCATATTCTTCGTTTAAATTTTTGTTTGTCCCCCAATCGGTTTGCCCTCCCCATGCACGGGCATGTGCAGCATCATTAGAGCCCGGTTGGCTTCCACGAAGGCCTTTTTCAGCAGGCGGATAATATGAAGGTGTAATAGCAGCCATTATATCTTGGCTAAAGCTTTTTAAAGGGTGCATCGAAGCACCCGTCGCCATTCCAGCAGACATTAAAGTTCCATTGACGAAATTTCTTCTGGTGATATTGCTCATCGACTAAACCCAAATTTTAAAAAAATGAATTATTACTATCAACGAACCTAATGTTTATTTCAATTTATTAATTAAATTAAACCTCAACTTGAAGGCGACATACCCACTTGCCCTTTAAATGAACTATTTTGTACATACAGATTATCCAATCCTTCAGCGACAAACTCTTTATTGAAATTTAGTTCTACGCCTTGATATTTACACGCAGCCTTAACTTGATCAATAATAAATTTTGGTTGATATGCGGCTAAGCTTTTCCTAGAGACCTCAGTAATTTGCTTCACAGTAAAATCAAAAATATCGTCAGTAAGCTCTAAACCTTCTTTTTTGGCTACGGCACTGTATATAGCCTTAAATGCTTCTACTGAAGGGTCTTTTGTTTCCAATTTATAAGGTATACGTCTTAAAAATGCGGGATCCATTAAATCATCCGGTGCTAGGTTCGTTGAAAAAATCACCAATTCATCAAACGGCAATTCAAACGATTTTCCTGAATGCAGTTTCAGAAAATCAATCCGGCTTTGTAGGGGAACAATCCAACGGTTTAAAAGTTGTTCGGGACTAACTTGTTGTCGTCCAAAATCATCAATAATAAATGTACCGTTTAATGCTTTAATATGTAGGGGGGCTTCATAATATTTGCTGACTTCGTTATATTTTAAATCCAGCATTTCCATATTTAATTCACCGCCCGTGATGATGACGGGACGTTTACAAGGTAAAAATCTTTTATCCACCATTTCTCGGAATAATTTTCAGCGCTCCACTGGTGGGTTTTCAACTTCAACACTTTCATGTACCGATCCATCAAATACTTTGATTATTGTGCCATTTACTTCAATGGCATGAGGGACATAAATAACGGAATCAAAAATATGTGCCACTTTTTCTGCTACTGTGGTCTTTCCATTACCGGCGGGACCATAAATCAAAATACTCATTCCCGAGTTCACTGCTGGCCCCAATTGCCTCGTAAATTCATCTGGAACCACAATGTCTGAAAACGATGCTTCTATATCTTCTGGTGAAACACGTTCGTCGCCAATGGACTGTGCGCGCACCTGGTTACAAAAGGCCTCCAAGGGCACAGGTGCGGGGCCAAAATATTGATTTTGGTTCATTGCGTCCTGTACAAATTTCCGCCCTGCCCCCGTTAAGGTATACCTTAATGAACCAAGCCCACCTGTGGTACTGTTCATCATTCCAACAGATTCAACCTGTTTTCTGCTAACGAGTTCTTGTAATGCCTGCTCAATGATATTCGTTGGAAGTTTTATCTCATAAGAAAATTGAATGGCTGTTTCTAAATTTTCCAGATACATTCCCTTACATATTAATTGCAAAACCAAATTTGGGTCATAACCGACCTCACTTAATTTCGTTGGTGCTTTTGGCTCATAAATCATGAAAAAACCTTCCTTTTTAGCAGAATTTATTACTGCATAATGATAAAAAATCCTTTCATAAGATTTACTTTCAGTAAAAATTTATTTTGTTGAATTTTTTTTCACTTTTTTACATCTGTTTTGGAACTACTAACGTAAAAAACCCATGAGAATAGAAAATTTTGAAATTAACAATCCTGATAATCCCCATCCTTCTTTCAGAATGATGGAGGCTGCTTATCACTTGACAGCACCTAATGCTGCAGTCAATATTGCCTGTGATTTAGATTCAAAAGGCGGGGTAATGAAAAAGAAGTTTAGCCTGGAAACGGCGAGCCACGAAGAACTGGTCGTCCGTATCGCAGAGCGAAAAGATAAAAATGCATTCAAAGCACTTTTTGATCACTTCGCCCCTCGACTAAAATCTTATTTGATTAATTTGGGCCTTACTGGTGAAAAAGCTGAGGACGTTGCGCAGGATGTAATGATTACTTTGTGGCAAAAAGCCAGTCAATTTAATCCTGAAAAAGCAAAAGTGTCTACTTGGATTTTTAGAATAGCTCGTAATAGACATATTGATCTTATCCGCAAGCAAAAATACCCTGAGGTAAATGCGGATGATCATATGGGAGATATGGTTGCTCCTGAGAAAACGGATCAACCATTAGAAGGTGCACAAACCGCTAATTTGATACAACGTGCGATGTCGAAATTAAAAAGCGACCAGCAAGATGTTATTAAATTATCATTTTTTGAAGAATTATCCCATTCTGAAATCGCGGAAAGATTAGAACTTCCGCTTGGGACAGTAAAATCGCGCATAAGAACAGCGTTTCAGACGTTACGCCGCGAAATAGGAGAGTACAAATGATGCAAAATGGAATGATACCTGAAGAGTGGGTCGTATCCTATGCTGCAGGCTCACTAAGTGAGGCTCATGCACTTGTTGTGGCATCACATATTGATTATCACCCGGAACTTCAAGAGAAGTTAGCCGATGCAGAAGCCATTGGTGGCCTGCTTCTTGAAAATACGGAAACATCATCCGTTTCAGATGACATGTTTAATGATATTCTTGGTCGTCTAGATGAAGAGATTGCATCTTTTCCACAAATGAAGTCTAAGTCTGAAAATCATTTACCAAAATCATTATCAGATTATTTAGATGGTGATTTAGATGATTTGAAATGGAAAAAAATGGGTCCGGGCCTATCGCAAGTTCGTCTATGGACAGGACCAAATGATGAAAGACTTTGGTTATTACGCGCCAAAGGCGGCACAAAAGTTCCAATGCACGGTCACCGTAGTTTAGAAATGACACTTGTATTACAAGGTGGCTACTCTGCGGATGGAGAGCAATACAAACCTGGTATGATTGAAGTGGCTGATGAGCATACTCATAACCATCAACCAATCATCAATGAAGGTGAAGAATGTATTTGTCTTGTTGTCACTGAAGCACCAATTAAGATTCATGGAATTGTTGGTAAAATCTTGCAACCCTTCATAGGGCTGTAATTCTAGTTTTTTATTTTTCTAGATTAGAAATTATATTTTGATGCGCGTCGCTACTTAATTCGTAGCCGCGCATTATTACTATTGAGACTAACTTTAAGGCAGCAGGAAGTAGCGCATAAAGAAGCGTTAAGACGGTCACATCAACCAGTTCTGATTGGCCATTAGGTTCAAACATTTGTAACCCCAATATTAAAAATGATATTCCTATTGCAAAAGCCAAAGTCAATTTTGATACTGTCCCCCAAATCGCAAAATAAATACCTGGACGACGATTTCCCGTTTCATATTCATCAACATCTATTAAATCAGCAAGCATCGCTGAAGGAAGGCATAAATCTGCACCTGCCATAAAACCAGTGAATATGGTTATTGAAATAAATAGCACCAATGCGCTTTCATCAACCAATAACACACCAAGAAACACAATTGACGCCAACGTCATCGCGAATTTCCATGCCGCTTCTTTTGACCATTTTTGACTTAACTTTATCCATAACGGCGCAGAAAGTGCTGCACATAAAAAGTATAAAACCAATAATGGTCCAACTAGTTCAGAACGCTTTAAAACATAAGTTACAAAAAATACAAACAAAGTTGCCGGAAGCGCATTAGCAATTCCATTAAAAAAATGGCTTAAAATTAGCTTGTTAAAAAGGGATCCTTTTTTAAAAATGGAAAACGCTGTGATTATTGAAAATCCGTCATGTTTGACGACTGCGTTATCGGGCACTTTTAAAATCAATAAAATAGCTACCAAGAAAGAAAACGCGATAAAGCAGAGCGTAAATTCAAGAATGTCAACTGTCGATGGGTTATCCAAAACGAGCACAGGAAGAATAAGCGCCGCTATCGACCCAACGAGGCCAAAGACAACTCTTACCGAAGTCCATTTCGTATAATCATTATAGTTTGAGCTTAATTCACTTCCCCATGTGTAATAGGGAATAATGATTGCTGTGCCCAAAATGTACCAAAGGGACGCTAATAGTAATAAATGATATTCTGATTTAGGCAGCAGAATGATCAAGTAAAATACGATTAGAAATAAAGGTACACTCACCAATATCCAAATGCGTCTCTTGCCGGTTTTCAATGGTGTTTTATCAGATAAATATCCAATTAATGGATCTGACACAGTATCAACAAGGCGGGCGGCAAAAAACACCAAACCAATTATCGTTATTGATAGAATGCCCTGTTCTGCTATAAATGGAGGAATATAAACCTGCATCAATAGTAATGAAATCGCCGCAGGAAATGATAATAGCCCATAATTTATATATTTCATTACTCTGTCCTGCTTTTAAATGTACAGTTTTTATACGTCTATACGAGTAAGATAGATCTATTTCACCAATGAATACGTAAAAAGTAAGTATAGATTAAAAGGTGTCAATATGATGAAAATGATCCTCGCCTTAGCGAGTGTAACAAATACTTCATTACCAGAAATTTCTACCGATATGGAAAGTTGGGTATTGCCGCTTTATGGCGAAGAAATGCAATTTGATGTTAAAAGAAATGGCAAGAAGATCGGCGAGCATTTTGTCACATTCAAACAAGAAAATGACAAGTTGATTGTTAATGCCGAAACTAAAATTCGTGTTAAATTTTTATTCATTACAGCATATCGCTTTGACTATAAAGCTGAAGAAATTTGGCAAGCTAATGAATTAAAAACCCTCAATGCCTTTACCAATGATAATGGTGAAGTTTCAGAGGTCAATTATACTTATGAAGATAAAAGTACGCCCCTTTTTTCCACGAACCACTGGAACCCTAATGTGTTAAGCGCGGATATGGTTTTAAATTCGATCACTGGAAAAACGAATAACGTCACTATTTCAGAATTGGGATGGGAAGAGATATCTATCCAAGATGAAACGCGCCCCGCTCTACGTCATGAATATTCTGGTGACTTAAAAGACGTCACAACATGGTATGATGAAAAAGGTCGCTGGGTTGGATTACAATTTAAAAGTAAGGACGATTCTATCATTTCTTATGAATGTAATGTGTGTGGTATATAATGGACACTCCATGGAAATCGGCTTGGATTATTGGCGCGAGCAGCGGGCTAGGCGAAGAGATTAGCCGGCAATTAGCGGCCCATGGTTGTAAAACATATATCTCTGCGAGACGAGTTAATGTTCTTGATGAACTTAGCAATCAATTTGATAATTCAACACCTATTAAGCTCGATATCACAAATCGCGATCAATGTGATCAAGCAACAAAAAAAGTTATAGCAGAGAATGGTTCCCTACCAGACCTAATCATTATTAATGCCGCTATCTATGCACCAATGAATGTTGAGACATTTGATCCGCAAAAGATCGCTGATATGATAGATGTCAATTATGTTGGCAGTGCGAATATCATTGATGCAATCATAAAAAGCGACAACCCCACAAACTCAATAACATTAGCAACCGTAACATCGCCAAGTGGATGGCGCGGCCTTCCGGGTGGTATTGGTTATGGACCATCTAAGGCCGCATTAATAAATATGATTGAAGGTATGACACCTGAGATGCGTGAACGTGGTTTCGATATGAGACTTATTAACCCTGGGTTTATTAAAACACGCTTAACGGAAATGAATGATTTCGAAATGCCTCAGCTAATGGAACCTGATGATGCGGCTAGAAGAGCCATAAAAGGACTAATGAGCAATAAATTTGATATTTCTTTTCCAAATCCGTTTATTCTGAAACTAAAATTTTTGCGTCTACTTCCATATAAATTATTCTTTAATATTACTTCTCGTTTAACTCAAAAAAAATGAGACACTATTTTCATAGGGTCTCTTAAGTTTGGGAAAGCTAATGAAATTAGCTTCTGGGAGGAAAACTCTTATGAATTCTTATAAAAGGATAGTGTTACGCTACCAACATTAAATCCCCATTTGGAAACATGTGCACGATTAATAAGCACACCATCCTCTTGCAGGAACATCCAATCATCAAATTTCAAGTGATAACTCGTATCGCCAACCTGCGTATCAAATACATATTGCCAATTAAATGCATTGCCGGAAACCTGGCCTTTGGCAATACCGATTACGCCGTTTGTGGTACCTTCGTATCGACCATCAGATAATTTATTGATTTTCCAGATACGCTGCTCGACTTTACCATTTAAATATTCGAAATCTTCGATCAACGTTAAAACATTATCTTCAAATGTTCCGGTAATTTTAACTTTAAATTGATTAACAACTTCGCCGGATCTTTTCTCAAATACACCGTAGGCCGTCGTTTCACCGACGAAATATTCTTCAAGTAGGAGCTTAGGCTCGTTTTCTTTATATTGTGTTACATTCATTGTACTGCATCCCGTTATAAATCCTGCTAGGATTAGAATTAAAAATTTCTTTAACATTTTTTATCTCTTTATCTGTGACCGAGAGTAAACTGTGCTACGTCAATGGTTTCATGTTCAAAACCAACTTCACAATATTCAAGGTAGTATAACCACATACGATAAAAACGCTCATCTAGACCAAAATCAGATAAATTATTTTTGGCTTCCAAGAATTTTTCGCGCCATTGCCGTAGGGTTTCCGCGTAACTTTTACCGAATTTAAAAACGGATGTGACATCTAACCCGGCATCATTGGCGTGATTTATAAACAGCTCTTCTGTGGGCAGCATTCCACCAGGGAAGGTATATTTTTGAATAAAATCTACATTATTACTATATTTTTCAAATCGTTCTGGATTAATAGTAATCACTTGTATTGAAGCCTGCCCGCCTTCTGCTAATAGCTTCTTCACCTGATCAAAATATGCGACCCAGTGTTTTTGGCCAACGGCTTCAAACATTTCAATTGATACAATTTTGTCAAACTTACCCTTCAGATCGCGATAATCCTGAAAATGAACGAAGTCTTTTTCTGCTGAAATATTTGAAAGCCTATCTTTGGCATATTTTAATTGTTCATTTGAAATCGTAATACCGCGGTAATCCACATCTTTATTTTGCAAAAGGTGTTCCGCAAAGCCGCCCCATCCGCATCCAATTTCAAGTACTTTTTCACCATCATTAATATCAATAGTATCCAGAATACGTTGATATTTATTATATTGACCCTGACGTAAATCAGTCGTTTCTGTAAAATCGGCTGATGAATAAGTCATACTTTGATCAAGCATCATTTCATAAAAATCATTTCCAAGATCATAATGGAAAGAAATATTTTTCTGCGAACCTGATTTGCTATTATCACGCAATACATGATGAGCATATTTATTAATAAGCTTAGAAAACCAATAACGTTTCTTTTGTTTTCTAAGCACATGTTCATTTAATAAAAACCAGTTAAACAAAGATGAAAGGCGTGGAATATCAACATCGCCTGCCAGATAGCTTTCAGCAAACGCAAGCTCACCACCTGTAAGGTATCTCATGATACCCTGCCAATTTTTAAAGTGAACTTCTGCGATGGGGCCGTTATTACTAGCAAAATGGCTTACAACTTCACTACTAGGTAACGTTACTTTTACTCCACCATATTCAATATTTGAAATAAGGGAGGATACAATCCGTCCGAACATTGTCTTGGGTTTACTCCTTGAAATACCTTTTGAATCTGAATATTTTTCAATAGGCTGTACCGCGATTTCATCAATATTTTTCATTGTTTTTCCTTATATTTTGCAGAAGTCCCTTTTACTCCAACAGCAATAGTGGATTGATAAGTATGTTTTTCTGGATGTTTGAAAACTTTAATACCTTTTAGCTTTAGCTTTATTGCTTCATATAATATCCCAGCAAACACCTTCATGGTCATAAAGGGTGCTCTTAAGCATAAAAAGAAAACTTCTTTATCCGTTAACTCTATTGCCTCACCAATAAAGTTAGCAGTCATCAACATTTCACCGTTATGAAGATAGTCGATAATGACACGAGCCGATTTACCTGGTTCTTCTATTTTAAAACGGTATTCCCCCTTACGATCAAAGAAGGGGCTTACATGGAAGCATTTATCAACATGATGTACATCATTAAAAGATTTGCCCTCTGGTATCGGATAAATATAGTTATGACGTTCGCGGAACGTATTTCTGACTTCATAAATAATGGCGAGATGTTCATCATTTTCACCAAAACAATAAAATACAGTGAGGGGATTAAAAACATATCCATTAACACGAGGATAAGTCAGCATTTTAATGGATTTAATTTTATCCCGCTCAATTGAAACTTGATCTAATAAATCGAGCAATTTTGATTTTAAACTTTTTTCTTTAAGTCTTGGGTCACCATAATCTTTTTCATAAAGACTCATGAAATTAAAACGATTTAATGAGAAAAATTTTAACGATTTATCTAACTCTTCCAATTCATCAACATCTGCATAAAGTGTGAAAACTTTATACTTTAATTGATGCTCCTTAGGTGAAAAGCGTTTATGAAACACCTGGCCTTTATAAATGCGTGCACCAGTCATTAAGCAACCTCTTTTGACTGGTTGATATCTTCTATTTGATCTTTTAATTTCTTTGCATGTTCCAAAGTTAAAACACGACTATTCATATCCGGTAATGACCAAGGACGCTTAACATTTCCAAGGTTCTCTGCTGCATACAATCCACTTTGTAAACCATCCTCATGAAAGCCATATCCAAAATGGGCTCCAGCATACCAAATATTTCTATGACCCATTAGTTCACCCATACGTTTTTGCGCATCCAAAGTCGAAAGATCAAATATCGGATGCTCATAATCTTTTGAATAATGAACAAGGTCCGCTCTTGGTTCCTCTTCTGGGTTTAAGGTTACGAACAGGTTTGTTTCAGTATCTAGTGGCTGTAACATATTCATCCAGTAGGTAACAGATAACTTACGATCATCATCACTGTCATTTTGCATATAATTCCAGCTTGACCACGCACGCTTTCTTTTTGGCATAAATTGCTTATCACTATGAAGAACGGCTCTATTTTTGGCATACTTAAAAGAACCAAGAATAGCTTTTTCAAGTGGATCGGCATCATTAATCATCTTAAGGGCTGTATTCGCATGAGTAGCGATTAGAATACGGTCAAAAATAACCTCTTCTTTGCCGTGTGCTTTGACGGAAACCCCATCATTGACCCTTTTAATATTAGTTATCGGCGCATTATTATAATAAATGGCGTTGGTTTCATTCATTAATGCTTTAACGTAATTCTTACTGCCCCCAGGAATAGTAAACCACTGGGGTCGGTCTTTAACCTGCAATAAGCCATGGTTTTGGCAAAACCGAAGAAAACTTGTTAAGGGAAAATCGCCCACTTTATTAGATGGTGTTGACCAAACGGCTGCGGCCATGGGCAAAATATGATCGCGCATAAAACCATCGTCATAATTTTTCTCATTAAGAAAATCTCTTAATGTAATTTCTTCTGCCTTTTTAGGATCAATTTTATTGGTTTCTTCATAAAAGCGAAGAATAGAACGAACCATTTTCCAAAATCTTGGACGAACTAGATTAAGAGGCTGAGCCACTAAGCTAGTGAGTTTAGGACTGCCCGCATATTCAAATCCCCCTCTATCCATTGAAACACCAAACGACATCTCTGTCGGACAAGGGGCAATGCCAATTTCGTTCATCAAAGCCAGGAAATTTGGATAATTTCTATCATTACAAACAATGAAACCTGTATCAACGGGAATGTCCCCATCCGGTGTAATTGCCGTCACCGTATTCGCATGGCCACCAAAATGATTATCCGCTTCAAAAACAGTTACATTATGCTTTTTTGATAATAACCACGCAGCACCCAATCCGGATATACCCGCGCCAATAACGGCTACGTTCAACTTTCTTTCATCTTTGTACATGACCCACCTTAACTTAATTATGGTTTCTTTACGCATTTAAGGTGAAACCGGATTGAAAATAGTTAAAAAAACAACGCTTTAGAAGTACGCATTTACTACTTCAAAGATAGATTTTATTCATTTTATTTTGCTAACAATACATATGTAAGAATAACAAGAAAACTAATGATAAAACCGGATAATTTTGCATACTTCCATGGCTCAAGATTTATTGAAGCTTTTTTCACTGTCTTTTTCAAATAATCCTCAGGCCAAATTTTGCTAATTAATAACATCATGAAAATAGTAATTAAAAACACCAGCGCTAAGAAATGCAGAAAATGAATTTCTTCACTAATCCCTAATAATTCTTGGAAAAAACTTTGAACATTTGCACCAAAAGCAAAAACCAAAAAATAAAAAATGAGCGGACCCAAAACCATGGCAATTTTCGCGGACCTTGCCGTCACAAATTTTGTCATAAATCCAAGTAAAATGACCGCGAGCATGGGACCAAAGAATGTAGCATTAATTTTTTGCAAATAATTGTAAAGACTGCCTTCGGTATTAATCAATGGGGCCGCTAACATTGCCACAATTGCAAGGATAATGCTGCATAATCTCCCAGACCAAACTAACTCTGGGCCTGACGCATCCTTATTCATAAACACCTGATAGATACCTTGACTGAATAATGTCGCGGAACTATTTAGAACGCTATTAAAAGTACTGAGTACCGCACCAACCATAACAGCCGCAAAAAAACCAACGAGTGGATCAGGCAAAATTTCATTCACAAGCATTGGATAGGCAAGCATCGCATTTTCAGGGCCCAATTGATCTTTAAATAAATAAAATGCGATTACACCCGGAAGTACGATGGCAATCGGTCCAAGAAGCTTAAAACACGCAGCGATGAGAACCCCTTTTTGACCTTCCGCAAGATTTTTTGCGCCAAGTGCTCGTTGGATGATGGATTGGTTGGTACACCAAAAAAAGATTTGATTGACGATCATACCTGTAAATAAAACACCAAAAGGCAGAAATGATCCCGGTTCATCACCTGTGATATCAAATTTTTCCGGAACTTCGGTATAAACTTTATTCAATCCGCCAAATAGATCCCCTTCCCCCACATATAGTAAAGCAAGAATTGGAACAAGTAATCCAACTGCTAAAAACCCGATGCCGTTTATGGTATCGGATATGGCCACCGCTTTAAGGCCGCCAAAAATTGCATAAAGTGATCCTAATGTTCCAATCGCCCATACCATCACCCAAACGGCTGTTTGTTTTTCTATTCCAAGCGCCCCAGATACATCGAACAAACTT
This sequence comes from Kordiimonadaceae bacterium UBA4441, assembly GCA_002390425.1. GTDB lineage: Bacteria > Pseudomonadota > Alphaproteobacteria > Sphingomonadales > Emcibacteraceae > Pseudemcibacter. The sequence goes on from DGPL01000030.1 coordinate 19,500, forward strand.
TCCAACCCAGAGGCACCAAAAAGCAAGACAACTGGCAAAATAGCAACCACATAGGAAAACAGAAATAAAATCGTTGCTATTACTCTTGTGTTTTGATCAAATCTTAACGCCAGAAATTCCGGTATCGTTGTTAATCCACGAGCCAGATATTTCGGTAAAAAATAGAGCGCCGTCAATACCATTGCAAGAGCCGCCGTCGTTTCCCAAGCCATTACCGCAATTGTATGCGCATATGCATCCGCATTAAGTCCTATCATATGTTCCGTAGAAAGATTGGTAAGTATCAGTGAACCAGCGATCACCCAAGCCGTTAAACTACGACCGCCTAGAAAATAATCATCGGATGTCTTCATTTGATCATTTCGCGTTTTCATATAAGAAATAATCGCAACCAATCCTGTAAAGAATATAAATGATAATACGGCCAACATGCCTTTTTTCCCTCACCCTTTTATTTTGTTATTTCACATATATCAGTAATAGACAAGATTGAAACCTTTTGGTTATAGTGGCGACGACTAACTTTGAAGGATGAAAATTGACAGATACGATGATCATATCGGACGTAGGCGGAACCAATGGACGCTTTGCAGTAGCCCATAGTGATAGTGAAGGAAACATTGACCATCTTTCGCATATCAATGTTTATCAATGTCGTGATTATAATACGTTCACAGATATGCTTGAAACATTCATCAATTCATTAAACATACCGCCACCTAAAACGGCTCGTTTAGCAATTGCAGGTGAAATGACCAAACGCCATGGTGTTTTATGGCATTATAACTGGGACATCAATTCAGATGATCTTGAAGCAAAATTTAACTTTGATAATGTAACGCTTCTTAATGATTATGAAGCCTTGGTTTATTCGGTTCCACACTTATCAAAAGACGACCTTTTAACAATTACACCCTTTTCTGACGGACTTAAAAATGCACCTTATAGTGTATTTGGTCTGGGAACTGGATTAGGTGGTGCCATAGGGGCACCACACAATAATGGTTTATCGGTGATCCCAACAGAAATCGGGCATATTTCATTTGCCCCTAAAACAGAAGAACAAATGAAACTATTAAAGTTTTGCAATAAAACATTAGATCACACGTCTATCGAAACATTACTATCGGGGAATGGAATTAAAAGAATATATAATTTTCTCCTATCCAAAAATAATTTGGACGAAGATGATTTAACCCCTGCCGAAATAACCCGAAAAGCAATTAATCAAAACGATACTATAGCGATAAAATGTGTTGAGTTATTACTCTCAATATTAGCGAGCGCAGCAGGAGATATCGCCGTATCGCAAGGCGCAAGAGGCGGAATTTATATCGGTGGCGGCATCATGCCGAAGCTTGTTTCTCAAATCAGATCAGAACAATTCATAAAAAGATTTTGTGATAAAGGACCAATGTCCGAATGCAATCAAAAAATCCCAATTCATGTCATCATTTCACAAAGCCCAGCTTTGATTGGTAGTTTTTATTCAAAATATGCTTGAATTTTCAAATATAATTAATATTATATCCTGATTATTAGATATTTATCAGGATATATTATTGATATGAATGATATTGACAAGAAAATTTCCAATTTAATTCAAAAAAATGGCCGCTTATCAAGTGCAGAAATCGCCGCCGCTGTCGGTGTATCAGTTTCAACGGCCAACGAACGTGTTAGACGGTTAACGTCTAGCGGTATTGTGAAAGATTGGCGTGCCGTACTTAATCCGAAAAATGTCGGTGCGTCACTTTGCGCATTAATCATGGTTGATGTTAATTATGAAGGCGAAGAGGAAACCACTGAAACTTTATCCACTTTCAAAGAAATTCAAGAAATTCACCATATAAGTGGCGCCCACTCTTATTTAATTAAAATAAGAGTGGCAGATACGGATGCCTTGCAAAATTTTCTAAGTGAAAAGGTAAAACCACTTAAAGGCGTGACAGGAACAGAATCCTTCATTGTTCTTGAAACAGTAAAAGAAACCACTGAGGTGCTTATTTCATGACTAATAGTGAAACCCTCCCAAATCATATTGCGTTAATCGGCTGTGGTTTTACTGGCACAAGTGCATTTTATCAATTAGTAGACCGCTATCCGGTTTCAGAAATTACTATCTATGAAGCTAGTGGTGTATTTGGGCCTGGACTTCCTTACAAGGCCGATGAATGCAAAGATTATTTATTGAACAACACCAATGATACGCTTTGTTTAACACCCGATAATAAACGTGCCTTCATCAATTGGCTTAAGACAAACCCAAAATTACCAGACGGCATCGAGCTGCCCGCGATTGAAGATCGCGGTAATATTCCCCGCATCTTTTACGGCTATTTTCTTGAAGATGTGTTTCGCACCACTTTAACTAACGCAAGTATAAAGAACATAAAAGTTAATTTGATTTCAGAAGAAGTATCTGACATTTCAGAATCTGACGGTAAAGTTATTATCAAATCAAAAAGTGGGCAAGTAGAAGCAGATAAAGTCATCCTGACCACCGGACATTGCCCAAATAAAGATTGGTACGAAAGCCCACCAGAAGGGTCAAAAGCACTTTATTTCCCAGATCATGTTAATGAAACATCACTTGATAAAGTGCCGCTTGATGCAAGTTGTTATGTATTAGGGGCATCGTTGAGTGCCTTTGATGTTGTCGGGCGTTTCTTTTCAGAAAGTACGGGCGCCAAGTTTATCCGCAAAGAAAATGGTGAATTGGAATTTGTAGCCGGGCCCAACAAGCGCGAAATCATATTATGCTCAAGAAGTGGCCGTCTTAAAAAAATGAAAAGCCGCAAGACGAAAGATATATCACGGCAACATTTCACTGTGGAATATCTATCTTCGCTTGAACATTCTGGACACTTAACATTAGAGGATATCGCGAAAGCCATCAGAAAAGATTGCGAATTAAATAATGGTAACACACCCTGGGCAGAAATCATTGAACCCTATAAAGGATGTGAAACAATTGAAGAATTTAACAGTCGTGCTTTTGAACTTCTCACCAAAGACTTAGAAACCGCAATTAACGGAACCGAACGAAATATACTAGTTGATGTTTTTGGTGATGCGGGACTTGAAATTTGGGACATCTTTGCAGCACGTCTTGTGAGCCAAGAAGAAGAAAAAAGATTTCGTAAAAGCTATGAAACGGCAACATTAACTTATGAAGCATCATGCCCAATATTAACAGCTGAACGATTACTAGCTTTGCACCGCGCCGGCCGGTTACGGATGATCAAAGGGGTAAAAGAAGTCACTTATAACCACAATGACGACAGTTACCATATTATCCATGATTATGGAGAAGATAAAGCAAGCGTTCTGATTAACACAACAGGAAGCGTTGATCGAAACGTCGAAAGTGAGCACCAACCGCAATTGATTAGAACCATGGTCCAAAAAGGCCTTATGAAATCCTATTCATGTAGTGGTGACAAAATGCCAGGCGCAGATGTTGATATGGAAAACTTTCTTTTAACGGGATCAAAGAACATCCATTTGGCAAGTATGCTTTTATGGGGTCCCGGTTTTTACACAAGCGGGGCAATAATTATGGCTACGATTGTTGACCGAATCTTAAAATCACTGTTTAATATATAAACGCAGGGAGAAAATATTATGAAATATACTATTAATTATACCAAGAAACTCTTTTTACTTTTTACATTTATCATTGTTGGCTGTTCAGAAAACACGACGGACAGCAATACTACCGTAACTGAGGACATAGCACCAAAACCGGTTGGAATGGTTGTAACTGCCAATCCACTCGCAACGGATGCAGGACTTGAAATATTACGTAGTGGCGGATCAGCCATGGATGCGGCTATTGCTGTTGCGTCAACCTTATCCCTCGTTGAGCCGCAAAGCTCTGGCCTTGGTGGTGGTGGTTTTATGGTTCACTATGATGCGGATACAAAAACCATTGAATATTATAATGGTCGTGAGAAAGCGCCAATGGGCGCCACAAAAGAACTTTTCTTTGATGAAAATGGTGAAAAAATTGCCTTTTCTAAAGCAAAAAACAGCGGACTTTCTATTGGTGCACCTGGTCTGGTTGCCGTTTTAAATATGGCTCATAAAGATCATGGTAAATTACCATGGAGCGCAGCATTTGCCCCTGCCCTGCGCCATGCCACAGATGGTTTTGCGGTATCCCCTCGTATGCATAACTCAATCGTAGCTTATGAAAAGAATTTTTATAAAGATGCCGCAGACGGCCCAACCGAACTTTATGAATATCTTCACCTCGAAGACGGTAGCCCGCTCCCTGCGGGTCATATCCTACAAAACCCTGATTATGCGGAAACATTGAAGATCGTCGCTAATAATCCTGATGATTTTTATAATGGGCCACTGGCTGAAAAAATCGCGGCCGCAGCTCAGCAAATGCCAAATGGTGGTACATTATCCGTTGAAGATATAGCGAATTATAACGCCGTAAAACGTGATGCATACTGTAGCACGTACCGCAACACAACTCTTTGTGGTTCTGCACTACCTTCATCATGGGTATCTGTATCAATGGTGATGAGCATCTTAAACGAAGCACCACAATTTTCAGACGCGGGTGCGGATGACCCGCAAAACTGGACACTGCTTGCGGAAGCACTGCGCATTACATATGCCGATAACAATCAATTTATTGCTGACGATGCTTTTGTTGATGTTCCAATTAAAGGATTAATGAGTGATGCTTACATCAAAGATCGCGCAAAGCTAATCTCACGTGAAGGCGCCAATAACAATATTCAGTCAGGTGATCCATGGGCTTATCAAGAACAACAAGCGAGCCTTGATTACGGTAAGGACGCCACACTTGATACACACGGCACAACCCATTTTGTCGTGGTGGATGCTGACGGTAATGCCGTATCCATGACAGCAACCGTTGAAGGATATTTCGGATCGCTCAGAATGGCTGGCGGTATGGTGTTAAATAATCAACTTACTGATTTCTCATTCGATTATGAAGACGCGGACGGCAACCCAATTGCCAATGCGGTTGCACCCGGAAAACGCCCACGTTCATCCATGTCACCAACAATTGTCCTTGATGAAAATGATGATTTTCTGATGGCTGTTGGCTCACCGGGTGGTCGCAACATCATTTCATATGTTGCCAAAACAGTAGTCGGTATCATGAGCTGGGGCCTTAGCCCACAAGAAGCCATTGACCTTCCCAATATGGTCGCAAAAACAGAACAAGTTCGCATTGAACGTAATCGCGCCAAACCTGAAATTATTCAGGCGCTTCGTGATTTTGGTTATGACGTCTTTGAATCAGAAGGTGAAATCTCTGGACTAAGTGCTGTGCTCAAACTTGACGACGGCACATTGCAAGGCGGCGCAGATCCAAGACGCGAAGGCACCGTTGGTATACTATACGACAACGAACTTTAACAACTATTGCGACGACCACGCGCCTGTGATACTAGTCCTAGCGCGTGGTCCCGTAGCTCAGGTGGATAGAGCGCAAGATTCCTAATCTTGAGGCCACTGGTTCGAATCCAGTCGGGATCACCAAACATCATTTAAATTTCTCTACGTTTTAGATATATTTTGCATCCCAAAATACATTATAGTTAAAATGAAATCTTAAATAGGAATATCTAAATGCTAAGAATTGGCATAATCGGATCAGGGTTTATCGCCGGTGTTGTGGCGGATGCAACAAAAGAAACGTCGACCGCAACGATTAGTGCTGTTTCAAGCCGCGTTAAAAGTAATGCTGAAAAATTTGCCTCCAAATATGATATTGAATATATTTTTGCGCAGTGGCAGGACATGATCCTGTCGGACACTATTGACGCAGTATATGTTGCAACCCCCACCAATGTCCGCGAAGAAATATGCGTAGCTGCGGCCAAAGCTGGTAAGCATGTTTTTGCCGAAAAACCATTTCAAAGCGAAGCGTCACTTTTGAATATAACAAATGCGGCGCGCAACAATAATGTTGCGTTTATGGATGCGACGCATTTCACGCATAATCCGCGAACGGAAAATATAAGAAAATTCTTAACTGAGAAAATAGGTGACTTAAAGCTTATAAGAAGTACATTTTATTATCCATTTGACGATAAAAATAACATTCGTTTTGACCCTAACAAAGAACCGCTGGGCTCTGTCGGCGATCTTGCTTGGTATAATATGCGGGCGATCGTTGAGTTTATTGGGGCAAAAACGGACATCGCCAAAATATCTGCCTTCAGTGAAAAAGACAAAGAGACAGACGTTATCATTCGTGCATCTGGCGCAATGATTTTTGAAGATGGAAAGATGTCCAGCTTTGATTTCGGATTTAACGCTGGCGTTTTAACAATGGATCTCGATTTATTAGGAGATAAAGGCTTGATCAGGATGGACGATTTCGTACTAGATTGGCAGCGCGGCTTTGATTTCCCAGAAGATCAATACGGGCTTGAGTATATGGTCAGAAAAGATTTAGACGGACCAGATCATTGGACAAAAATATCGATAGAAACTGATAAATCACAAAAGATACTAATGATAGAAAACTTTGTAGCCCTCACCCAAAACCCTAGGGGAAAAGCGGCTGCAGCCTCCATTGAAAAATCTTTAAAAACTCAAAAATTAGTAGATGCCCTATTTCATGCATGCAAAGAAAATTAGTTTTTTGCCAATTTTCTGACCTGACACAAGTATTCTTGCCTATTCAAATGTCTGCTTTCGACCCTTAGCGGACATTGGATTTTAATAGAAATGCTGTAATTGAATAATGTTTCCAATCACCTCAATCACCGTTTCTTTTATTTCTAATTTTCAAATAATTTTCAACGATAAGAAAGCCAATTATAGCACCGATAATAGCACAGAATATACCCATCAACATTGCCACAACCCAAAGAGGCTCTTCAGCACTAAATTGTTTCATATAGGCATGTATCCCTAATATATAAATCACCGAGATGATGACTACAGTTTCAAGAAAAGTAGAGTTCATAATTCTAAAAATAGAAGCTAAAACGATTGCACTTATTAAAATACCAATCAACATAAGACTTCCTTCGCGCATACTAAATATTTGAATTATTCTTAATCTGTTAGACTAATCTGAACGTGATATATAATAAAGTGTAGCATATACTTGAGATTTAATAAAATTAAACGCCCGCTTTAGGTCGTTCCTGTCATTGAGCGAGTGTCTACTTTCGACCCAAAGCAAACTTTCCTAAATTCATTCGGTGGACAATTCAAAATCAAACCATTACTCTCAAGCTTTCAAAAATGGGGAGAATATTCTTGTATCAAATTTTAAATACACAAATTCGATTAATAGTCGCCATTTTATTTTTAAACTATTCACAAGTAAGTTTATCGGAAGAAACAGAAGTAAAATTGGAAGGAACCTCTTATTGCCCGCTTGGATCTTGCAAAGGTTATGATGTTAGAAACTATTACCCTGATCCTGAAGTTGCAAAAGTAATATTAGATCCTAGCTTTTTTAGTGTGCCTGTCCCACCTAATTTAAACAATGATTGGTCAAGAATGGCCGCGGAAATAGATTGGATACCAAGAGATAGCGATTTTCGAACTCGTTATTCTAAAAGCGTTGGGGTATGTTCAAATGACTTTACTCACATTATCCAGAAAGATAAAGATTATTCAAAAGTCTTCGATATAATTAAAAATAGAATAGCAAAAGATACCGGCTATGAAGGAGAAAAGTTTGAAATTCGGGAGCCTGAAAATTTAGCTGAGCGTGATGGTGATTATTATGTATGGAAAGATAATAATGTAACTAATCTTACGGGTGTTAAAATGATAGTTCTGAACGGTAATTTAGTGAATGATAGTTCACTACTTAGTGGTTTTATCAATGTTAATGTGGTTTATGATAATTATGAAGATTGTCGCAAAGAAGATCCTAGACTTCCAGAAATACCAGACCCAAGAATGAAGTTTAACTTGGATTGATGTTTAATACTTATGCCGATGTCCGCTTTGGGTCAAAAGAAGACATCCATCCATCTCGCATGAAAAACTAGCATATTCATCGAAACGGACTATACTTCATATTTCTTATATGCCAGATATTAGACAATTGAGAAAACGATATGGATAAAGTCAAACTTGGTAAATTAAACGTAATTTCAATCTACATAGCATGGGTATTTCTTGCACTCTTAATTACTAGTTTGATACTTTTAATTATATCACAGGGATTAGGTCTTCTTCTTTTTACTATTAGCCTGGGAGGCTTGCTAGCTTGCGCGATCATTCACGGTATTTTAGGTTATTTAGTCAGATGCCCTAATTGTAACAAGTGTTTGACAGTCCAGGGTTTTGGCAAAAATTTTCATTACGGCAATCGATTTCTAGTTGGTTGGTCGTACGTAGCTGTTAGATGGTTTTCCGGCTCTGTCCAATGCATCCACTGTGGAGTTGAGGTGAACACAAATAAGTTAAAATGATGAATTTATTTAGGAAACTCTTCAAAATCCGCTATGGGTCGAAAGTAGACACTCAAAGTATTCGTATAAAGAATGGGTTGTTGATTAATAATTCTGCTCAAATGGAATAAATTTTAAGTACCGCAAAAGGTTTCATTTACTATTTCGGTTGCCATGGGTGCTTGTTCTAGATCGGCATATTCGGGTTGTTCAGAGTATGGATTGCGATACGCATCGACCAGTCGATTAAAGACTTTAAAGTCCCCTTGCTCACCGGCAGCAATCGCCTCTGCTATGCGGTGATTACGGGGAATGAGTATTGGATTATAGGATTGCATAGTCTTGAGGCGATCTTGTTCATTGCCACCATCAAGAGTTATAAATTCGCGCCATTTTTTAAGCCAGTCATCACATGCGGCAGGGTTTTTAAATAAACGACACAATGGGCTCGTTTCACCGCCATCATATACTTTTGTAAGGTGTCTAAAAAAGAGTGTGAAATCCACCTCATTTTCGGTCATGACTTCAAAGGTAAGGGAGATCAGGTCATTTTGGTTTTCATCGTCAGAAAGCAAGCCAAGTTTCCGACTGAATTTCTTAAAGATGGATATTTGAAACAATTCATTAAAATGTTTGATGGCGTCCTCTGCCGCTATTTTGGCGCGTTCAAGATCATCATCGATCAGTGGTAGCAACGTATCGGCAAGTCTCATTAAATTCCATTGGCCAATTTCGGACTGTTTACCCCAGGCATAACGACCATATTGATCAATCGAACTGAAGACTTTATGCGGATGAAAGTCATCCATAAAAGCACAAGGGCCATAATCAATTGTTTCACCCGCGATTTGCACATTATCCGTATTCATGACACCATGAATGAAACCAAATGACATCCATTTGGCAATGAGTTCGGCCTGCCGTGCGGCGATAAGTTTTAGCAGCTCTGCATAGGGGTTCGCCGCATTTAACGCATCGGGGTAATGGCGTTCAATCACATAATCCGCCAATATTTTTAACGAGCCATTATCTTGGCGTGCATAGAAATATTGAAATGTTCCAATACGAACATGACTTTGCGCGACACGGGTAAAAACGCCCCCTGGCTCAAGTGTGTTTCTTACGACATTTTCGCCAGTGGTTACGGCAGCAAGCGCGCGTGTGGTTGGTACACCAAGTACTGCCATCGCCTCACTGACAATATATTCACGTAATACCGGCCCAAGCGCCGATTTACCGTCACCACTGCGTGAGAAAGGCGTATGTCCTGATCCCTTTAATTGAATATCGCGGCGGATACCATCATTGCCAATGACCTCACCGATTAAAAGCGCCCTGCCGTCACCAAGTTTTGGTGACCATCCACCGAATTGATGCCCCGCATAGGCCATCGCAATGGGGTCTGATCCTTTCGGCAAAGCCTGCCCCGAAAGCATTGCCAATCCCTCTTTTGATTGTAGCCAATCGACATCAATGCCCATGATATCGGCTAATTCAGTGTTGACCCTTATTAAGGTTGGCTCTGGTGGCGCACTTGGGTTCACTTTTTTAAAAAAATTTTCCGGCAACCGCGCATATGAATTATCAAAGGGGATTTGCAATAAATTAACCTCGTACGAAAAAATGAAATGACGTCTATAGTTTATATAGTGAGCATCCGCATTTTAACAAGCGAGGAAAGTCCGTTATTTTGAGACGTTCTCAAGAAATGAAAGTACGGCTGCCCATTCTGCGTCCGTATTATGTTTCGTTCTATCCGTAACCAACATAGATGAGCCATGAACACCATTTTCGGCCACATGCATTGTGTAGCCGGAAGCTTTAAAAAGTTCAAATTGTGCAATGTTCGTTTCATTTTTAAGTTCAGAAGCGGGACGTAAAATCATAACAGGCACCGATATTTTCCCTGCTTGGTCGCTTGGTTGGCAATTTCCCATAAATTCACCTTCTGCCGGGGAAAATGAAAGCACCGCTAAAACATCACCCGCTTCACTTGCGGCGACTTTAAGGACGAGGGCCGCACTATAACTGCTCCCCCAAAGGATTTTCTTACTGTTCGGATATTTTTCATTAGCAAATTTAAGGGTAGAAATCACATCAGGAAGAACCTCACAAAATGGTAAACGTTCAATACCCAGAGCCTCCAAGGTTCTATTGTTTACATCATCGCGGTTACCACCCCCACAGGCATCAACCGCAAGTACATTATATCCGTTTTCGACCAGCCGTGCCGTTATGTCATTATATTCACCGCGCGCATTCCATCCTGCCTGATGATGTAGCATAATAAGCGGAGCGTCATCATTTCCTGCATAATAGTCACCGTAAATTGTCGTACCATCGATCCCTATAAATTCAATTTCTTCGGCCATAAGCCCTGTGATTAAGCCAATATAAAAAATAACTGCAGTGATAAAAAATTTCATGATGTCTCCTATTTTTCAAAACCTTAAATCAATTGTGAGCAAAGGTCAAAGCAGCTTGAGTAGCATATCTAATTTAGCCACCCTTTATAATACAATTCTATTTTCTTATGGTTGTTATTGGAAAAGCAATATATTTAGCGGTTATAAAGACATAAATCACAGTTAATTAAAGGTAAATAATATTTATTTATTAAATATTAAACATTAAATAAAATCGTTATACAAATATATAAATTTCGATATAATATTTTCATGTTTAAAATAAGTTGTTTTGGAGAATGACTATGAAACATTTTAAAATGAACAAAAGTAGCGAAAAAGAAATCTATTCCGGATTGGATTACTACGACTATTCAGATTTCGATGATGATTATTATTATGACCTCATCGAAGAAAAGACCGATAAACGGTCAAAACGCAAACGTCCTAATCGTAAAAGCTCAAATTATGCACATGCATTTCACAGCTATATAAAGGACTATTAGCAAGTTCACAAATACGGGAACAACAAGCCGTTCTATAAGACTCAATATTGATCTATCCTGAGTACTTATAAACGGCTTGTTTCATTTTGAAGGTTTAGAGAATTCTTTTTTTATAACATTTATCCCTTGTTGAATATTTTTAATCAATTCGATGTCAATATTATCAGAATAGGCCAAGTAAGCTGGATACTTAAAGCTGGGAGCCCAATCAACAATACGGATATCACCGTTGTCGATTAGAGGCTGAGCAATCCGTTTTGGAAAATAGCCGCTCGAAGGTGTCAGTAATAAATATTTGATCCCTAAAGAACCCATATCAAGTGAAACACGGGGTGTCGTAATTTCTGGAAAATTCAATGCGTGATCACTGATAAATTCTGGACCCCAATCAACAAAAACATAGTCATGATCGAAAACCTCGGTGTTATCCGGGAGGGAGGAAACCAGTACGAGTTCTTCTTCAAATATTTGTTTTATTTTAAAGCCGGGTCTGTTCTCAGGGCGATACATAATGGCAATATCCAATGACCCCTCGGTAAGTTTTTGCATGAGGTCTGGCGAATATCCCAATTCGGTTTTAATTGCCACTTCCGGCATATGAATTCTCATCCATGGTAGTAAACGCATTAAAAAATCATCCCAGAGACTGACTTGTCCTCCGATGACCAGAAGCGCTTCCATTTGTTCTCCTAAACCAACAGATAAACGGGCTTCGTCCCATATTCTAGCCAGTGCAATTCCATGTTTTAGAAAATGTTTACCCGCAACTGTTAGTCTTGCGCCTTGCTTGTTACGTTCAAACAGAGTGGTACCCAATTGCTCTTCCAGATTTTTTATACGAATACTCACCGTTGACTGTGTTACAAACACCTTTTCTGCAGCCGCAATAAAACTTCCCGTATCGGCGACGGCTATAAATGTTCTAATTTGTGGAATGTCCATTATTACATCCTTTTAATATTTAATTTCTAAATAACATTATCATAAAATATTCAATATTCGAATTTAAATTTTTCGGATATTATCCCCCGTAAATGATAACAATAAAATTGGATCTAACATGAGTGAAGTTGAGCAAAACGGCTTTTTAACAGTAGACATACCGGCAATTAATAATTCGGACAACAATATATCTGTCGAAGCAGAACTTCTTGGTGATAGCAATAGTAAAGGCGTTAAATCCATGACATCAGAAGAATATAAAGCGATGATTGAAAAACTTTATTTCAAATAATCATATCTAAATTGTTATTTTTCTGGCGATTGAAGTAATATTTTCCTTTAAATAAGTGCTTATATTTTTTGCATTTTTCAAGAGAGAAATATTATTGAAATTCTCAATAGATACCATTTAAAAAATTCGATATTCAAATACAGAATTGTAAATACTATTGAGTTAAAATTGTTTAAATTTTGAGAGAAAAGCAATGATTTTAAACCTGCAAAATGAGCGTCATTTAAAGTTATCAAACTATCATCTCAGCGATGTCGATTATGACCCAGAAGATGATTTGGATTTCGACGAAGATTTGGATTTCGACGAAGATTTAGATTTTGAGGACGATGAAGAAATTGAAGACGATGATGATTTTGAAGTATTAGACTTTGATGAAGATGGTGCAGATACAAGCAGCGGTTATTACCCGTACTTCAGATCAAACAAACAACGATATGACGACGAATATTAATTCTCCTTCTTCAAAACACACCCATAACAGTTATTATAAAGGGGAACGATGGCAGACCAAAATTCAACTCAATAAAAAAATCCATTATTAGTCTTCATTTTTTCACTAAATTGATGAAAAAATAATCTATTTAATATTTCAGAGTTACATGTTCACTACGCTTTACATGTGTATAATTAGGCATTATTAAGTAGTCATTCACAAATTAAGTAGGTGGGAAAAGTTATGGGAAAAGATATCATTTGGTTGCGTAGTGAATTTCGAAAAACGGAACGTCGTACGCCATTATTACCGAAAGGCGCAAAAGAGCTTCTTGATGACGGCTATCAAGTCATTGTTGAAAGATCACAAAACCGCATCATTAAAGATGGCGAATATGAGGCTGCCGGCTGTGAAATGGTTGATCCCGATGGTTGGAAAAACCCACCTGAGAACGCCATTATTCTTGGGTTAAAAGAATTACCGGATGATCCGGAAGTTATAAAAAACCCTCATATTTTCTTTGCACATGCCTATAAAGAACAAGCAGGCTGGAAAGAGATGCTAACGCGTTTTGACAAAGGCGGTGCAGACCTTCTTGATATTGAATATATGACACGTGAAAATGGAATACGTTATGTTGCCTTTGGTTACCGTGCTGGATATATGGGAGCGGCGCTTGCGCTTCTTCATTGGAATAGTAAAGAAGCGGGTAATGGTGATTATTTAAATCAATCACTAACCCCATTTGAAGATGCCGATATCCTTGATGAAACTATTGAGAAGCTAGGCGAAGGCGCGAAAAAACCAAAAGTGCTTATTATTGGTGCGGGTGGACGGTGTGGTACAGGTGCATCGGACATATTTGAACGTCACGGCGCGATCATCACAAAATGGGACCGAGAAGAGACAACGAACCTAGACCGAGAAGCATTAATGGATCATGACATAATGATCAATTGCGCGTTTATAAAGAGCAAGCAGCCACCATTCATTCGCAAAGAAGACATCAAAGCAGGAACTAGATTTTCCATTGTGACGGATGTGTCCTGCGACCCCTTTAGCGACTTTAATCCCATTCCCATTTATAATGAACCGACCAGCTGGGACGAACCTTATTTGGTTGTGAATGGTGAAGATGGTAAATCAATTGATCTTATTGCCATTGATAATCTTCCGTCATTGTTACCGCGCGAATCCAGTGAAGAATTCGCCGGTCTAATGCTTCCGGAACTTAAAAAATTAAATGGCCGCGAAAATGCGCAAGCCTGGGTCTCGGCGAAAGCCAGCTTTGATGAAGCTGTCGCTAAAATGAAAAACAGCTAACTTATTAATATAAAGAGATAAAAATGTCATCAGAAAAACCTTCTATTCATTGGATTGGTGCAGGATTAGCATCTGGTCCTGGTCTTGTATCCCTTGCCAACAAATGGAATGAGGCAACAGTATGGGATATGGTACTAGATAGAGCGCATGAATTACAAAAAGAAGTGAGCGCTGACGCAACATTAAACGTTAAGCAATTAAACCTCGCTGATGAAGCATCGCTAAAAAACTTTCGCGATACGTTAAATAATGGCGATATCATTATTTCGATGTTACCCGCCACTTTCCATGTTCAAGTGGCGCACATTGCCCTTGATGAAAAATGTCATTTGGTGACTTCAAGTTATTTAAATGATGAGATGGTGGTCTTAAATGATCAAGCCGTTGATAAAGGGCTTTCATTTGTCAATGAAGTTGGCCTTGATCCTGGAATTGATCACCTCTTGACGCATTTAATCTTTGATGAAGCCCGGAAAAATGGTGTTCTTGGTAAAGGAAATCAACTTGATTTCATTTCTTATTGTGGTGGCTTCCCCGTTATTACCAATGATTTTGCTTATAAGTTCAGCTGGACACCGCTTGGCGTGTTAACGGCCCTTAAAAACCCGGCACAGCTTATACAAGATGGTGTTGAAACAACAATTCCTACGGCATGGGAAAACATCAAAGAAATTGCCATTCACGGCGAAACATTTGAAGCATACGCAAATAGAAACAGCATTCCATTTGTTAAAGAATATGCCTTAGAGAATGAAACCAATCTTCGTACATTCGTTCGCGGTACTTTAAGGCTTTCCGGTTGGGAAGCGGCGTGGCAGGATATTTTTAAAGTCATGGAAAATGCAACCATGGACGATCTTAAAAATCTTTCCGATGAACTATGGTCAAAATATCAATATGACGATGGTGAAGAAGATCGCGTTGTCCTTTATGTTGCGCTAAATTCAACTGACGAAAATGGTGATACGTGGGAAACGTCCCTTACCCTTGATACCACTGGAACAGGTTGGAGATCAGCCATGGCGAATACTGTATCATACACGGTAGCCGAAGCCGTAAGCGCATTAATGGAAAATAGATTAAGTGCAGGCGTTCAAGCCGCACCACATGATATTGATGAGGCGCGCCTATGGCTTAAAGGATTAAATGAAAAAGGACTTGAATTTAAAGCCGTTAATATCGAACTTTAATTTAAGGCTAATCTTCTTTTTTAACGCTATGACCACCGAATTGGTTACGCAGTGCAGAAACCACTTGTCCTGTATAACTTGGGTTGCCCGTTGAATCGAGACGGAACTGAAAAGACGCTTCAATAACGGGAGCCGGAATATTTTTGCTGCTTCCGTCTTTTCCAACACAATTTTTCGCCTCGGCAACGGTCCATTGCCCCTCACCGCTATGTGAAACTTCACCAGAGATCGCGGTTAATTCAACGCCTTCTTCTTTATATGCATTTTCAAGCCAGCCAACGAGGTGAGATTCAATCACGCTTCCCGTATTATAAATTCTTGAAACTTCCTGAAGATCTAAGTCAAAGCGGCTTTCTTTTAATATTTCGAACCCTTCGCCAATAGCCTGCATCATACCGTATTCAATACCGTTATGTACCATTTTCACATAATGACCGGCACCTGTTTCCCCCATATAGGCATAGCCACCTTCGATGCATAAATCTTTAAAGAGCTGTTCATATTTATCAAATTTTTCGCGCGCACCGCCAATCATCATACAGGCGCCATTGCGTGCACCACTTGGGCCACCACTAACACCAACATCCATGAAAACAAGTCCCTTACTTTTAAGCTCTTGCCCTCTTCTAACCGTTTCCTGATAGTTGGAATTCCCGCCGTCCATTATCACATCACCCGGATTAAGTATGGATGACAAATCAGATAACACATCATCAACAATATTATGTGGTACCATGATCCAGATAAATTTTTCACCGGATAATTTTGTTTCAAAGTCACTTAAATTGTCTACTGTCTCTGCACCGGCGGCTTCGGCCTCTTTGCGTGCGGCTTCGTTTGGATCGGTTGCGACAACCTCATGCCCGTTTTCAAGTAATAATTTGACCATTCCAAGGCCCATTTTACCAAGACCAATATATCCGATTTTCATTTAACTTAATTCCTGTATCATTCAAATAGTGTGTGAAAAGCTGCAACACATTAAGCGGCTCTTAAATAATAATGCAAGATAAATTTATATGTTTCACACTGGTATTGGGAGTTCTAATGTGTAAAAATTATTGCAATCTAGTAAAGGAAGAAAAATGTCACAGGCGATTTAACCGAAGAAGAACGTCAAAAAATATTTGAGATCGCAGAAAAATGCCCCGTCCATAAAACAATAACGGGTGAAATTATTATTGACGCGACGCTTAAAGATTAAAGTTCGGTTCTAATAGTCCAAAGTTCAGGAAAGAACCTGTGGTCAACTGCTTTCTTAAGCCACCCTACACCCGCTGAGCCGCCTGTGCCCGGTTTGAAACCAAGAATACGTTCAACCGATACAAAGTGCCTATGGCGGTACTGCGAAAATATATCAGCCAGTTCGGTTAATCCTTCACCGAGCATATATAATTCATTGGTGGGAGTTGGATCAGAATAGACCTTAAGCCATGCGGCTTCTACAGATGCGTTTTCCTTATAAACTTCCGTCCAATCGCGATCCAATGCGGCAGCATCAATCGCAAATTCATTACGGGCTAATTGCCTAATAACATCATCATAAATACTAGGAGAAGAGAAATTTTTTAAAAGCGCAGGATAAACATGAGGCACATTGCTGTGGGCCTCACACATATGTTTATTTTTATTGCCTAGAATAAATTCAATATGTCGATACATGAAGGAAAGCTGACCAGACGCGACACTTAAATAATCCCTGAATTGATTAAAACCGTCCGTACGTATCGTCGAAAGCACATCCCACACATTCACAATTAATTTTAAAATCTTCTTAGAGCGGTCCATAATCACAAATGCATTAGCAATATCATCATCACGAATACGAAGCTGTAAATTATATAGTTCAAAATAAAGCGATTTAAAAAGCAATTCTTTTGCCTGCCCCATAATTATAAAGCACATTTCATCATACCCTTGTGAACGAGGATGCTGAAGACTTAGAAGCAGGTCAATACTTTCATAATCAATATAAGGGTTACTGTTTCCATAAAAGTTCGTAATCGGCTCGCCGTCAGTTTCAAGAACTTTTTCCTCGCGGCTTTGATCGTCTTTTACATCCATTGGTCTTGGGTGCGGTGAACCGTCAACGCCATTTGGGTCAACAATTTCCGGAATGATAAATTCAAAGCTCATTAAAAACTCCTGTTATATTTCGATATTAAAAAAGCGTGCCGCATTCGCGCCCAAAATGGAAGCTTTTTCATCATCCTTTAATGATGGATGATGACGCACCAAAGCACCCATATCAATTTCACCAAGAGGAAATGGGTAATCCGTTCCAAACATCACCCGCTCTGAACCACTGCATTTCACAAGTAAATCAAGTGCATCATTGCTAAATACCGCGCTATCAACGAAGAAGCGATTAACATAACTTGATGGTAAATTAGGGCAATCTTTTCTTACGATATCTCTTTCCCGCCAGGCATTATCAACACGCCCCATAAGATAAGCAAAACTACCGCCGCCATGGGCAAAACAGAGTTTTAAACTTTTTGGCAATCTTTCAAATGCACCGGATAAAATCAGAGAAAGAATGGAAAGTTGTGTTTCCGCAGGCATTGCAACGAGCCACTGAAGCATATAGTTTGGCATACGTTCCGGCGACATCATATCCCATGGATGTATCAGTACCGGTGCATCAATGCTTGCACAGTGTTGCAGAAAAGTAATCAACCCTTCATCATCAAGGTTTTTATCACCAACATGATTGCCAATTTGAACGGCCACATGACCACTCTCCATGGCACGGCCCACTTCTTTACATGCTAAGTCAATATCTTGTAATGGCACCTGACACATTGTTTTTAATCGCCGGGGATTATGTTCACACATTTTAAGGGCTTCATCATTCATAAGTTTTGCACATTCAAGCGATTCTTTAGCCGGTTTTTCATAAGCAAAAAGTATAGGTGTCGCACACATAATTTGAATATCAACACCATATTTATCAAGTTCTTCAATGCGGCGTGCGGGATTCCAACATGCATCATAAATGGGGCGATAATCTTTACCGTCCAAGGTGATCATCCCTTTTTCAGCAGATACTTTTCGAAATCCCGGCCAAGAACCGCTCCCAAAACGGGTTTCCATATCAAAGATGCTGTCTGGATAGAAATGTGAATGAATATCAATAATCATACTAAAGCTTTACCCACCCTTCTGGTGGTTTTCCTTTTCCAGGATGAATTTCACCACAATTTTTACACGTTCGAGCCTCTATATCATCGTGATAGTTTTGATAGACCTTTGGAAGTTCAGTGACGATCATACTAGGGTCTTCAAGTGATACTTCGACGCGGTGCACTTTTTCACCGCAATTAAAACAATACCATTCAAACCCTTCCATCATGCCTTTTTCACGCGGTGCTTCTATCACTAGCCCGATTGAACCTTCTTGTGGACGTTGTGGTGCATGAATAGCATGGGCAGGCATTAAAAACACCTCTCCTTCGCGAATAGGAACATCATAAATAATGCTATCTTCAACAATTTTCAGCATCATGTCGCCCTTGATCTGATAAAACCATTCCTGAACCGGATCATCATGAAAATCGACACGTGTATTTGGCCCGCCAACAACCATTACAATCATACCTGTGGTTTCATCATGCAGCATTTTATTACCCACAGGGGGCTTTAGCAGTTCTTTATGTTCTTCGATCCATTTTTCAAAATTAAATGGCCTAAATTTTGGATGTATTGGCATTGTTATTCCTTCTTATATGCAACGGCTTTTATTTCAATAAGCAGATGAGGGTGCGGCAATTGATGTACAGCAATAGTAGTTCTAGCAGGGCCTGTTTCAGCATTAAAGAATTCCCCGTAAACATCATTATATCCTTTAAAGTCATCCATACTCATAAGGTAGGTGCTGATTTCAACGAGATCAGATAATTCTACACCAGCCGCTTTTAATGTCGTTTCGATATTTTTAATAACGGCGCGGGTTTGCTCCTTTATATCAAGTGATAAATTACCATTTTCATCAATTTCCACGCCAATATGACTATTATCTTCGCGACGTGAACTCGTTCCCGATACAAAAATAAAATCGCCCGCTCTTTTAAAATGTGGATATGCTCCTAGCGGCTTTGCCTTTCCATCAATTATATTATTAGTCATTTTTTTCCTTAATGTTTCAAACAGATGGTAAGAGGTTCAGAATAAAATTCTAAGCTGTGAATGCCCCCCTCACGACCGATACCGGATAATTTCACACCTCCGAAAGGAGTGCGCAAATCACGTAAAAACCAATCATTTACCCAGCAAATTCCAACTTCCATCTGCCTTGCAATACGTTCTGCTTTTTCCATATCGGTTGTCCATATTGCTGCTGCCAAACCATAATCACTTTCATTAGCACGATTAACGACTTCGTCTTCTTGATCAAATGGGAATACATGGCATACAGGGCCAAATATTTCTTCATTCACGCAGCGCGCATCATCATTAAGACCCGTCCAGATGGTTGGTTTAATAAAGGCACCATTATCACGGTCATCCCCAAAGTCAGGCGTACTTCCTCCTGTGACCAATGTTGCCCCCTCCTCTATAGCAAGCGAAAAGTAGGAAAGAACCTTTTCTCGGTGCCGGCGTGAAATAAGCGGCCCCATATCGGCACCCTCTTCTGGTCTACCTATTTTGATATTTTCTGCACTCTCTTTTAAAGCAGCAACAAATTTATCAAAAATGGGCCGTTCAACGTAAACTCGTTCAGAACAAAGACACACTTGTCCACAATTTGAAAAGGCGGAACGAATTGTACCAGCCACAGCCTTTTCGAAATCAGCATCTGCAAAGATAATAGCCGCGTTTTTACCGCCAAGCTCGAAAGAAACAGGTTTAAGTTTATCAGCAGCATTTTTCATGATTGCTGTGCCCGTTTTGCTTTCTCCGGTAAATGTAATCGCATCTACATTTGGATGGGCCACCATAAATTCACCTGCTGAGCCTGGACCAAAGCCGTGCACCAGATTAAACACACCTTTCGGCATGCCAACACTATCCATCACCTCAGCGAGTAAGGTCGCGGTTGACGGAGTTTCTTCTGATGGTTTAACAATCACAGCATTACCCGCGGCGAGTGCAGGTGCCACTTTCCATGTCATTAAAAGCAGTGGTAAGTTCCACGGTGAAATAACCGAAACCACCCCCATTGGCTTATTAACGATTTTATTTGTCGCCCCACGACCATCCAGTGTTTCCATTTCAAACGACGCTTCTGATTGCTCAAGCACAAGATCCGCAAAAAAACGAAAGTTTGCAGCACCACGCGGAATATCAATATTTTTAACCTGCGCATAGGCTTTACCAGTGTCTGCAATTTCGGCCGCCACAAAATCATCAAATCGCGCCGCGATCTCATCTGCCACTTCGTGTAATTTTGCGGCCCTAGCGTCAACTGACATTAATCCCCATTCGCCGTTCAATGCTTCTTTCGCGGCAGATACTGCCTCATCAACCAATTTGTCATCAGCTTCTGAAACTAACGCAACAAGGCTGCCATCAATGGGACTGATGTCATCAAAATAATTTTCTGTATCAACAAACCGTCCAGCGACATAATTTTTCAATATTTTGGATGAGGGCAATTTAAGCTCCGATAGATTTTTTCAATTATTGAAGAATATAGATTATTTGTATAAACTAAAAATAACAATACTGTTTGTCGTTATAATAAAAAATATATACCGAAGAAGATTTAAATCATGTCCGCCAGTCAACTGGAATACCACCTTTTATACCGTTTAAAATTTAGGCAGTTAAGATTGCTTGTCGCAGTAGATGAGCAACGCAATATTTTAAAGGCATCAGAACAACTTAATATTGCGCAACCCGCCGCCACAAAAAGTATCCGCGAATTAGAAGATATCTTAAGTGTTTCACTTTTTGATCGTTCATCACGCGGTGTAACACCGACACCTTATGGCGAGGTCGTAATCAATCATGCGAAGTTAATCTTAAGTCAAGTGAGGCAGATCAGCGAAGAAGTAACATCAATAGCGCAAGGTGTAACCGGACACATCAACATAGGTACATTGCTCGCCGCTTCACCTACCTTGATCCCGAAAAGCGTTTTAAAATTAAAAAAAGAACGTCCAAATATTACTGTTACCATCATCGAAGGTACAAACGACAAACTAATGCCGGCGCTTCGCACGGGTGATATTGATATCGTGGTTGGAAGGCTTCCTGAATTTCGAGAACGCGAAGGTATCAGTCAAGATGTGATTTACGATGAACCTATTGCCATTGTTGCGAGAAAAAATCATCCATTATTAGGTGAAAATAATCTTGAGTTTGCCAAGTTAAAGGAATTTGACTGGATTTTACCACCTACATCTACATCATTAAGGCGGCAAATCGAAAGTGAGTTTCGAAATGAGGGTCTTGAGCCACCGCGTGAAAGCATAGAATCTATTTCCATATTAACCAATTTCAAATTATTGCGTGAAACCGATATGCTAGCGGCAATGCCCCTCCATGTTGCTGAGCACAATGAAGCTCTTGCCGTTTTACCCATTTCATTTAAAGGCGCAAAAAGTGATGTTGGGGTTAGTTACCGGTCCAATTACACACTCTCAACGGCAGTGTTATATTTTATTGAAACATTAAAAAATGTGGCCACAAATATTGATAAACTTTAGCCAAATTTTGGCAACACCCCAATTGCCGCCAGTACAAAGCAATTAGCCAGAAATGCCGTATATATCAAAATAACATTGATGAGCTTATCGCCGCCCCACACACGAAATTCAGTGTTATCATATTTTTTGCGACTTGCCCGAACACAAAGTGCAGGGATAAGAGCCGCCATTACCATTCCGACAAGTCCAACAAGACCAATGGCATAAAGAAACCCATTAGGGAAAAACACACCGCCAATGGTTGGGGGTATAAACGTAATAGCCGCCGTTTTAAATCGTCCGATACCATCATCACCAAATTTGAATTTATCGGCAATAAAATCAAATAACCCCAATGACACACCAAGGAAGCTAGAAACCACAGCCATATTGGCAAAGGCATTGACCAGTGCAGATAAGTTTGCGCTTCCCCCAACCATGTTTAACGCACCAACAATGTCACCTATATTGCCACCGCTTTCGATAATCGGTTTAAATTCTTCGCGTCCAATGTTTCCCTGCGTCACCATCAACCAAAGTGCATATACAGTTAGTGAAAAAAGTGACCCATATAGAACGCTTTTTTGAATTCTTTCTGGATCTTTTCCATAATATTTCATCACGCTTGGAATGGTGGCATGATACCCATATGAAGCAAGGAAATAAGGAAGCGCCGCAAATATAAACGGCATATATTCGGCTTTATTATCTAGCAGGACTGGCAATTGAATCCTCGTGGTAAATTCACCCATTGAAAGCAGAAACGTAATCACCATTCCCCCCACAATTATGGCATTGACACGCCCAACCATGGCCGTGCTTACCCATACAATAAATGCCAGTCCAAACGCGAAGGTTAGCCCCGCAACAACTGGAGGAAGGCTAAGTCCTAACGATGCTTCAATAGTATGACTAACGATAGAGCCACCGCCACTGATATAGGCATAAGTGAGCACATAAAGTACGAATGCAAATGTAATCCCGTTAAACAAATTCCATTTTGCCCCAAGCGTATCCTTCACAAAAGTATCGAAGCTTGAGCCACGGGGATAGTTCAAATTGGTTTCAACAACCATTAGTCCAGAATTATAAAGAAGGAACCAACTAATCACGAGCGCCACGATAGACCACGTAAACCACATACCTGATGTAATTATAGGCAAAGAAAACATACCAGCCCCTACGGTCGCGCCTGCGATGATAGCTGTCCCAACCAATATTGATGGTTTTTTCGTTTCTTTTGACATTAATCTTTCCCTCTGTTAAATTGGGTCATAACCCCAATCATCCGGTATATTTTTATTAATATGCGTGATGAGATCACTATTTTTCTTAAGAACTGCTAACCCTAATGCAAGCGTATTATAGGGCCGCTTTGTTTCATGAAATTGATTTTGATATTTATCTTCAACCATCATGCGTCCAACATGCCAATTTAAAGCGGCGGCTAACGCCTTACCTTCCAGCGCACCCTTAAAGGCAGCATCATAGTCAGCACATGTAATTAGATCGATTTCAGGATATTTATTTTTAATTTCATTCGCTAATGGGCCACGCTCTGGCGTAATAACCGATGTCGGCACTTCACCCTCCGCAAGCATTCTATTTGATTTTGGGATAAACCATGCGCCGCCACTAACAATAATTGGTTTTGTAAATTGGTATTTTTCTTGTCGCTCAGGCGTAATACCAAGTGCAGCAACCGCGTCCACTTTTCCCTTTTCCATATTTGGAATAAGCTCAGGTAAATTCGTCGCAATAAAATTAAATTGAATATTGGACGTCGCAAAAATTTCTTTCAATCTCTCAATGATTAAACCTTGTGGTTTGCCGTCTCCTCTTTTGCTAAAGGGGGCGAAATCTGGATTATAAGCAACCTTAATCACGGGCATGTTGATCACCTAATTTCATTATAAGTTCATCAGTTGAATATAGATCAACGAACAATCGACCAAGCGCATTAAGCGCATTATTATGATCATCATCATTTGAAGCCGCATTCGCATCCGTCACCATAATGGTTTTATAATTCATCATCATCGCATCACGCGCCGAACATTCACAGCAAACATCAGTCAAAGTACCCGTGATAAATACAGTATCAATGTCCGCGCTTTTTAGTTGCGCATCAAGATTACTCGACCCCTGCATGAAGGCGCTATAACGGTTTTTTTCAATATGTAAATCTGACGGCTTGACGTCAAAACCTGACCATAGCTTATGCCCGTCTTTCCCTTTAACCAGATTTTCCATCATCGCTTTGCGTCGATCATCTGAAAACAAATTATTTAACACGGACCATTCTTGATAAGTATCCTCATCAAAGGTTGAAATAACCCAGACAACCTTTCCACTTGCTTTTCTAAGCGCGGATGCCAGCCTATTGATGTTAGGGACAATATCGCGGGCAACGGGAACTTCAGCAGCCATACCCGGTTTCATAAAATAATTTTGCATATCAATAACCACGAGTGCCGC
Source organism: Kordiimonadaceae bacterium UBA4441 (assembly GCA_002390425.1). GTDB lineage: Bacteria > Pseudomonadota > Alphaproteobacteria > Sphingomonadales > Emcibacteraceae > Pseudemcibacter. The sequence goes on from DGPL01000030.1 coordinate 44,127, forward strand.
TTTAGAGGCATCTATATTTTCAAACGCAAAACGTCGTCCGCCTCTGCGATTTATGGCCGTCTTGATGGTTTCTTCGGTAATATTTGTTTTATGCATGTCGGTACGATATATCTTTCATATGAACATGAAAAGAAATAATTAAAAGTAGGTTGGAACTCAAAATGACAAATAAAAAATGGGATAACATTGGACCCGCGACCAAATCCGTCTGGGCCGGCGAAGAACAATCTTTTTTCGAAGGCGCCGCACAAGTCCCTGTTGTTAATAGTGTTTCCTATAGCCACGATGATGTTGATGAATGGTTAGATGTAGCCCTCGGCAAAAAACAAGGCCATATCTATAGCCGAAATACAAATCCCACCGTTAAAGTATTTGAAGAAAAAATGCGCGTCCTTGAAGATGCCGAGGCCGCCACAAGTTTTTCCACCGGCATGGCCGCTATCAGCGGCATTTTATTCGCGCTTATGTCACCTGGAAACCGCATCGTTTCGGTGAAAGATACATATGGCGGCACAAGTTTTGTTTTTATGGATCATATGCCGCGCTTTAATGTGGATGTCACCATGTGTGATACCCATGATCAAGATCAGATTGAAGCTGAAACCTTAAAAGGATGTGATCTGTTATATCTTGAAACACCAACCAACCCGACTATGAAAGTGCTCGAATTAAAGCGTCTTATTGCGGCAGGGAAAAAAGTGGGCGCGATTGTGGTCGTCGATAATACATTTGCAACACCGATCAATCAAAATCCGATCGCCCTTGGTGCTGATCTTGTGGTCCATAGTGCGACTAAGTTCATAGGCGGACATTCCGATGCGCTTGGTGGCGTTGTTTGCGGCAGTAACGAATTAATAGATAAAATTTACGGTTTTCGCGAAATAAATGGCGCGACACTTGATGCCAATTCGGCTTATTTATTATTGAGAGGATTAAAAACATTAAAACTCCGCATTGATCAACAAAATGCTAACGCCTTGGCTCTTGCGTCATTTCTTGAAAACCATAACAAAGTCGACAGTGTTTTTTATCCGGGACTTGAAAATAACCCCTTCCATGAAATTGCCAAAGAACAAATGAACGGCTTTTCCGGTATGCTCAGCTTTTCCTTGAAGGGTGGTTTTCAATCCGTGCGTAACTTTTTACCGCAAATCCGTTTTGCTCATCGCGCAGCCCATCTTGGCGGCGTTGAAACAATCGTCGGTCCACCACGCACAACAAGTCATGTTGAACTGACTGAAGAACAACGCCAGCAATTGGGTATTCCAGAAACCCTGATCCGTTGCTCCGTCGGTATTGAAGATATAAATGATATCATTGCAGACTTTGATCAAGCGTTGGATAGTATTTAATGGGATAATCTATTCCACAAGTTTTTTTGTTAGCTTTGAAACGTGCCTAATCACTTTCTTTTTTGATGATGATTTTCGCCAGACCATGGCAATGGTGCGGTAAGGACATATTTTATCAAACGGAATATAAGTTATACCCGTTTCATTTTGATGCCTTGCAATATTAGGTATAATGGTGATCCCGGTTCCGGACTTTACCATTAACCTCAAGGTTTCAAGACTGGTTGCGCGAAACTCATCCTCCACACCGATCCCTTCTCTCTGGCAAAGGTCCAATGCTTGCTCTCTAAAACAGTGACCATCTTCAAGTAACATTAATTTTTCATCATCAAGTTCTGCAATATCGATTTTCTTTCTATGGGATAATTTATGGGTTTCCGGCACAGCTAAATAAAATTCATCATTAAATAAAATGTCATGTTGAAATTGGCTTTCGTTTACAGGCATCGCAAGAAGTGCCGCATCAATTTCACCTGACCTAAGTTTTTGTAATAGAATTTCGGTTTTCTCTTCCAATAATATTAAATTTAGTTTTGGCAGCTCTTTTTGGATTTTAGTCACAATTGAAGGCAGAATATAGGCGGCCAGTGTTGGAAATGCACCAAGCTTGAATTTTCTTGAAAATGCGTCATTAGAATTCTCAGCAAGCTCTTTAATAGTATCAATTTCACTCAGTATTCGTTGAGTAGACACCGCAATTTCTTCACCAATTTCAGTCAACATTACTTTTTTGTTTGAGCGTTCTAAAAGTTGTACGCCAAGTTCAAGTTCGAGGTTTTTTATTTGCGTGCTTAAAGAAGGTTGACTGACAAAGCATTTTTCTGCCGCTCTTCCGAAATGTTTTTCTTTTGCCACCGCAAGGAAATAACGTAGTCCGCGCAAATTCATTTAGAAATCCAATCATCAATAAAATTGATCATAGTTAAAAACTATTGATATCATAATTATATAATATTTTCCATATGAAACGCCTTCCACTAGTCTTTTAACCATCAGCTAAGAAAATCTTGGCTAATAGTTACTTTCAAAAGAGAGAAGGAAGAAATGATGAAAATAAATAAAGGGATATTATTCGCACTTGCATTAAGCACGGCCCTAGCCGGCCCAATAGCGACAACGTCAAGCGCGACTGCACAAGAAACAATCAATAATGAGTATTGGTGGCCAAACCGCCTTGACTTAACAGCACTTAGAACCAATTCATTAAAATCAAACCCAATGGATGCACAATTCAATTATAAAAAAGAATTTGAAACATTAGATTTAAACGCCGTCAAAGATGACATTAAAAATGTAATGACAACCTCACAAGATTGGTGGCCTGCTGACTACGGTCATTATGGCCCGTTTTTCATTCGAATGGCATGGCATAGTGCCGGTACATACCGCACATTTGATGGCCGAGGCGGTGCTGACGGGGGAATGCAGCGTTTTGCGCCACTTAACAGTTGGCCCGACAACACAAATCTTGATAAAGCACAGCGTCTGCTTTGGCCAATTAAACAAAAATACGGTCAAAAAATATCATGGGGCGATTTAATGGTTCTGACGGGTACTGTTGCCATGGAAGACATGGGTTTTAAAACCTATGGGTTTGCCGGTGGTCGCATTGATGGCTGGGAGCCGGAAGATGTAAACTGGGGTCCAGAAGGTGAATGGCTCGGTCGTGATGGCCGACATGATGAAGATGGAAAACTAAAAAGACCATTTGGCGCCGCGCGCATGGGATTAATATATGTAAACCCAGAAGGTCCAAATGGTGTTCCTGATCCCCTTCTTTCCGCCCAAGAAATCCGTGATGCATTTGGCAACATGGCCATGAACGATGAAGAAACGGTTGCCCTGATCGCAGGCGGGCATACATTTGGTAAAGCACATGGCGCCTCAAGAGGCTCAAACCTCGCCGCGGAACCAGAAGGTGCACCACTTGAAAGCCAAGGCCTCGGTTGGAAGAATAAGTATAAATCCGGTAAAGGCGCAGACACAATTACATCCGGCCTTGAAGGAGCATGGACAGCGGCCCCAACCATGTGGACAAATATGTTTTTGGAAAATCTTTATGCCTATGAATGGAAACAAGTAAAAAGCCCGGCCGGTGCCATTCAATGGGAGCCCGTAGATGATGATACGGAAATTGTTCCAGACGCCCATATTGACGGTAAATTCCATAAACCGATCATGATGACAACTGACCTTGCGTTAAGGTTTGACCCAAAATACGGCGAAATCACAAAACGCTGGCTTGATCATCCTGAAGAGTTCGAAGTCGCCTTCGCAAAAGCATGGTTTAAGCTAACCCACCGCGATTTAGGACCACGTTCCCGTTACTTAGGTGATTTGGCACCTAGTGAACCATTAATCTGGCAAGATCCAGTGCCAATGGCCGATTATAATATGATTGATCAGAATGATATTACGGATTTAAAAGAGAAAATCCTTAATTCAGATTTATCTGTTTCAGAATTGGTCAGGGCCGCTTGGGCCTCAGCCTCAACATATCGTAATACGGATCTACGTGGTGGTACAAATGGTGCGCGTGTCGTCCTTGCCCCGCAAAAAGACTGGAGTATCAATAATCCCGATGAAATCAATAAGGTCCATATGCATTTAAGCGAACTTCAAAAATCGTTCAACGATAGTGCAAGTAACAATAAAAAGGTTTCATTGGCTGATTTGATCGTCCTTGGTGGGGCTGCCGCCATTGAAAAAGCATCAATGGATGCGGGCGTTCAAATCAATGTGGATTTCAATCCGGGTCGTACAGATGCAACACAAGAAATGACAGATGTCATGTCCGTTGAGTTTTTAAAACCCGAAGCCGATGGCTTTAGAAATTATTTTGAAAGCGGAAATTCACGTAGCCCCGTTGAAATGCTGATTGAAAAAGCAGCCATGATGGATTTATCCGTGCCAGAAATGACAGTGCTGGTCGGCGGGATGAGGGCACTTGACGCAAATGTTGATGGTGCATCATACGGCGTCCTTACGGATAAACCAGGAACCCTAAGCAATGATTTCTTTGTCAACTTGCTTGATATGGCAACCACATGGAAGAAATCATCAACCGATGGCATCTATGAAGGACACGACAGAGTAAGCGGTGAAATGAAATATACAGCAACCCCTGTTGACTTGATCTTCGGCTCCAATACGGAACTTCGCGCTGTCGCTGAGGTTTATGCCTTTAACGGATCAAAAGAAAAGTTTGCAAAAGATTTTGCAGCCGCTTGGACGAAAGTAATGAACTTGGGTCGTTTCTAATTTCATCCTCCGACCCAAAAACTTACGGGTGATGCAAATTGCATCACCCGTTTTTCTTTTATATTTATTTTTTAATTTGGACGATAAGAACTTACCGGCGGCAATTGTGATCCGGAAAGATCATCTGGCACACTTGTTTCCTGACGGACGGTATGTGTTAATGATCCAATCCCTTCAATATTTGCCGTTATGGTTTCGCCATCAATCAAATATCCTGAACCTGATGCGCGTTCCACACGCCCCGCACCCGTGCCGCCGGACGTACCACTTTGTAGCACATCGCCCGGGTAAAGCGTCACCAGTGACGATGCATATTCAATCAGTTCCGGAATATTATGGATCATGTCACCTGCTTTTGCCTCTTGAACGGTAACACCATCAATCACAAGTGTTTGATGAAGACGTTCCATCGGATCACCATAAAATTCTTTTGGCACAATCCATGGCCCATGCGGCGCAAATGTATCATGGCCCTTACCGACGAACCAATCGGAATCAAATCTTGATCCCCCTGGTGGACGACCACCACGGTCTGAGATATCCATAGCAACCATATATCCAAACACGTGATCATAGGCACGGTCCGCAGATATATATTTACCAGTACGACCAAAAACGATGGCCATTTCCACTTCCCATTCAATGGCATCGCGACCATATGGCATGATGATATCTTCACCGTCGCCAATTATGGCACCACGTGTTGGTTTTAAAAATAAATAAGGTACGCCGCGCTTTTCTTGGCGTTCCTTTGTTTGCGCGGCAAGTGCTTCTTCCGTGCAGCCTTCGCAAGCATGGGTATAAAAATTCACGGCAGCATTCATCAATTTACTGGGATATTGAATAGGCGCCATGATATCCACATCACCCACCGGATGAATGAATTTAGCGAGGTCACTATCATTCAACATTCCTTCCGCGACGAGCCAATTAACGATTTCATATACCCGGTATTTTAGACCATACTCATATTGTGAAATAAGCCCGGTCATATCATCAGGCATGGAAACCTTGCTATATTCGGGCATAAGCTCAAGAGCGCGATTGGCCGCCGCCAAATCAACAATAAGCTTATCGTCATGGACAACCAAACCGACCGTCGGAACATCATCAATTGCAAATGTACCAACTTTGAATGGCTGAACGGATGTCATTGATTGCGCGAAAGTGCTGCCGGTGCTGGTAATCACCGCAACAAAAGCAACAAGGAACAGGGAAAATAGGGACTTTCTTATCATATCTAACTCCAGTGCAGAGCCCGCAGAAAACGAGCCGGGTTTATATATAAAGACACCTCACATCCAAGTGAGGTTTAAAACGGTATATTTCTCATAAGCCCTTGTCGAGTCTTTTGATGAATTTATGAATTTGATATAATGACTTTAACTTAATGAAAAGTATTCTTTCGAGCCAGAGAATGTACTTCTCTAAACACCAATACTAGTTGTTTATTCCAAAATTTTACCCACGACTTAGAAGGTTTATATATTTTAAGAGCTATTTTTGACAAGAAAACTAATTTACTCCGTCAAATATTTTGATGACTGGAAATGATTTAAAAATACATCATATGGTTCAGGCTCATCTACAAGCTTTGTTAAGAATGTAATTCTTAATTCAACATTATATCTTCCATTGGACAGAGCGGTAAATTTCGCGTCAATCTCTTGCGACATATTTGAAAGATGGTCGGTCCCTGACCACATATCTCCTGCTACCAGTTCCGAATAATCAATGAGTGATGCTTCTATTGTTCCTTTTTGCATGTCGATGCTATCGATAAAATATCCAAAATCATTCAAGGTCGATAACAAGGCTTTAAAGACATCATTATCAGAAATGGCAGAAACATTTAAATTACGAACGTACGGCTCAACTACTTGTTCTTCTTGCGCAAAAGAATGAACTGACAATTGGAAAAAAAATAAAACCAAGGAAAAACAATAAACTGACCTAAATCGAGTAGACTGGGAATAAAAAGCAACCATTACTGCACCTCCTGCAAACGATCAAGTTCATTTTCTAAGATGTAATAAATCATTTCGTATTCAAGTTCTTCGTTCAAAACTGCGCTAGCTGTAACAGTTTCTTCCGAGCCCCAATTCAAATACAATAATCTACCCTGCACCAGCACATTCTCATCATTCTCACCTGTAGTAGTGACTATAAACGTTGCTCGTGCTTCTAATATTGGATCAGGTGTTTTCTTGCCAAATATTCCTAATTGTCTCGAACTGATTAAAGAATTAACGAGTTTTTCGGGTCCAGTTGCAGCAGGCCCACTTCGCTTGTTTCTTGAGGAAGTTAATATACCAAGTTCTGGCTCATATGTTTCAATCACTTGTCCGTGCATTTCAAGTGCTTTTTTAAGACCTTCTAGTGCTTGAAAAACAGTCACATTTTTATATACACGACTTTCCGCTAGTTTTACATTTGGGCTCTTGAGAACAAGTTGCTTGAAATCAGCAGCTGATGCAAAGAAAGGTAAATATACTAAACCTATAGTTAATATAATTAATCTTTTGGTCATAACTCGGTAATACAAGAATAGTTTCAATTTATTTAGCAAGAAACGTCTCCCATTTTTGATCTTGTTCGGACTTCCAAGCTTGAATTCTTGCCTCAACACCCGGAAGGTCTTCATCGTCTATTCTTCTTACCGCTCTTCTTATTAATTTTTTACTATCGACGAGGAGACTACTTTCTGTCTCTCCACTAGCAGCTATGGTTCCCCAATAATATGCTTCTACCCAATTTTTTTTCTCCACGTCCATTGGCAATCTGACGACCAAGGTACAAGGCAGCGCTGTGATCACCTAGTTCCGCTGCCTGAAGATACCAAGAATTAGCTAGTTCATGATTTTTTTTTACGCCTCGGCCTTGACGATAGACCTCTCCCAGAGCTACCATCGAAGAAGTACAATCAAGTTCTGCACCTTTTTGGTAAAAATCCATTCCTTTTTCACGGTCTCTTTTAAAGGGTTTTCGACCTAAAAAATAAAGATCACCTATTGCTAGGATAGCTCCACAATGATTTTGTGCTGCCGACGCTTTTAACCATTCGTAGGATTTGTCCCATGCCTGTTTAGAAGGTTGCCTTAACAACCTAGCTAGATGAAATTGCGCTTCCTTTTCTCCTGCTTCAGCCAAAGGTGTGATATATTTAATGGCTAAATCTAGCCTTTGTGCGATAACTTCTTTCGTCTCTTGCGACCATACTGCAGAAATTGGCGTGACTAGTAACGAAATGACTATTAATATTAGGCTGGTAAAATTACGGTTCAACACATCCCCCTTTTTTTAGACTTAAACTAATAAAAACACTTAAAATTGATAAATTAAACTCAGTTAATTGTCAAAACACATTATTATATTTGAAATAAAGCAGTTTATGCAAAATAATTCCTTTTTTCTATTAAAGCATATACAATAAGCTGTAATTAGCCAAAGTTAATTTCAATTAGTCCCTTCGAAAATTTAATTGAACTTTTTTAACGTAACCTTCGCTTATGGCTTTTTTTACTAACTTAATAACGCTTTATAAAGACGTTAGTATTGCAATGTAAAAAGAAAATTCAATTGCGCCTAGCTTAGTTACAGCTAGGCGCTATAAGATCAATTAGAACGATGCTCTGATTGTGAAGCGCGCATTTAATGGCTCACCGGTTGAGATGTTGTTATCGTTGTGTACCGCTGGGAAATAATCTGTATCAAACAGGTTTTCCACGTTTAACTGTACCTGCACTTGGTCAGATACTTTATAAAACACGGCCATGTCGACGCGTGTGAAAGCCGGTAAGGCAACCGCATTACTAATTGACGCGAATTGCTGTGCTTGATGTGTAACGCCAAGGCCAATACCTAAATCTTCTGTGACTTCATATTGGTTCCACAGTGAGAACATATGCTTTGGCACTTGTGATAAAATTCTATTGGCGGATAAGGTTCCGTCAAAGCGTCCTCTTTCATTGGCATCAAGATAGCTATAACCCGCATTCACCGACCAGTTTTCTGTGAACTGACCATTTGCGGTTAACTCAAATCCTTTTGTACGGCTTCCGATTAAAATCAGGTTGCCTGCATCATTCGGATCAACGGTTGTGCCGCTATCGCGATCAAGTTGGAAAATTGATGACGTAATACTTAAGTCGTCGGTTACATCAAATTTTACACCGATTTCATAGTTCTTGAATTTTTCTGGCTCAAGCGCTTCATTGGTTAATGATAATGTTAAGAACTGATCCCCAGAACGCGGTAAGAATGATTGACTATAGCTCGCATAAACGGAGACGTTTTCTTGTGGTTTAACGATCAAACCAACACGTGGTGATATTTCTTCGTCAACACGTTCAAGCAAGCCATCATTACCGTCAGCGGCGCCATTATTTGCTTCTATACGGTCAATGACATTAATGTCAAAACGGTCATAACGAATACCGGCGACAACTTTCACAAATTCACCGATATCGATCTGATCTTGTGCATAGAATGACAAGAATTTCACATCCGATTGTCTGTCACGGTTAAAAACAGGGAAAGAAACGGCAGGAACAACTAATGGATCCGAAAATATAAATGAAATTTGATCATCTGCACTATCAGCAAAGAAACTATCTCTTCTGTTATTGCCCGTATCCTGATCACCATACTCGGCACCCACCAATAACGTATGACCAAGCCCTGCGGTATCAAATTGACCAACTAAGTTCGCCTGTGAAATAAAGTTCTGACGGGCGGTTTCATCACGGTATCCATCAAGGGATGCGGTTCCTGCATTCTGATCAAATCCAATTGGGAAAAGATTTTGATAAAGCTTATCGTAATCCGCATATTGAATGGTTGCATTAAATGATAAGCTATCAGAAAAGCTGTGATCAATTTGCCCACGTGCAATATGGGCTTTAAAAGTCGTAAGGTTGACATCAGGATCACCAAAAAATGTATTATCAAATCCACTAAGCGGCACACCATTTAATGAAGGCACACCGCGATCAACAACACGGTCATCATTTACATATTCATATGAAATTTTCACTTTGGTATCCGGCGAGAATTGCGCCGTAAATGTCGGATTTATCGCGAAACGTTCGCCGTCAAATTCATCACGGTGGTTATTAAGCGATTCGTAAAATGCATTCAGGCGAAAACCAAAACGGTCTTCAACGCCGACATTAATATCACTATTAACATTATAGGCACCAAATGTATCAATCCCTGCTTGAGCCGAGTTGAAATTTTCGTCTATTTTAGCCGACTTAGTCACTCGGTTAATAACACCGCCCCCGCCGCCACGTCCAAAAATCATCGCGTTGGAGCCACGCAAAATTTCAACCTGTTCAAGGTTATAGAGCGGGCGAAAATATTGAACATCATCGCGTAACCCATCGATAAAGAAATCAGCCGTGGTATTTTGTCCGCGAATGGTAATTTGGTCTCTGTGTCCTTCACCTTGCCCGATTGATGTGCCGGGCATATAGCGCAGAATATCACCCATATCGAGAAAGGCCTGACTTTCGATTTGCTCGCTTGAAACCACTGATAAACTTTGTGGCACATCAATCAAAGGAGTTTTAGTTTTCATGGCGCTAAACTTTTCATTTGCCAGATATTTACCCGTAACAATAATAACATCTTCATCAGCAACACTCTCGGCAGAAACCGGGATAGTTTGACTAAGTGCTTGATTTGAAAGCGAGGTCGTTAATAATAATACTGATAAAATAGTATTCGTTTTGTAAAAAGACATTAATTTAAAATTCCTAGTTAATAATAATTATTATTACTAATAACAGGAAGTTTTTGCGAGTCAATCTTAATTACTCAATAAATACGATTTTTTTCACACGCAGTAATAGAGGCTAAATTTGATAAAAATATTTATCAAAAAAAGAGGGAAATAAATTCTCAAATAGAGTGGTAAATACTTAGCGATAGATTTAAATTTAATGTACTGAATGAATTTTTTATCACTCTAATGATAATTATAGCCAAGCATATTATAGCTGTAAAAATAATGTAATCCCCACAGTAACACGAGCGCCAGGGCGCTATAACGAATGCGGTCAAATTGTTCCGCGTCGGGCCAGAATTTTACAAACCTGTATAGATAGTATCCTGTTAAAGGAACAGTTAGCATCGCAAAGCTGAGTGCAATTGGCATATAGATCGGTGTGACGGCGAAGGGGGCAGCGTTAATGGCATTAAAAGCTAATTGAATAAATGCAGATGTTAAAATATCGGAAGCAACAACCATAAGTGAAGCGTTCCAAACCGATTTTTCGCTTCCAATTGCAGCACGGTAGTTTTTCCAACGGTAAATAAGCCGTAAAATTACCAATAGATAAATGAAACCGATTACTGAATTAATCAGTGTCGCGTAATCTTGCGTTTCCATGAAGCCGACCTTTCGATATGGTCCAAATGGCACGCCATCATAAACGAGTGTGTCTATTTCACCGTTTTCATTTTCAATAAAAGCAACCGTACCAAAATCATCAACTTCTCGGAAAAGGTGCTGATCAATTTCCACATAACGTTTATTATTAATCAACAGGGTATTATCATCCATAGCGGTAATCGCAATATTGCGAGAAAATCGGTTAAAGGCTTCGATGGTGGAAAAATTACTACGCCAACTTTGAAAGGTACCCGTGTATTGCTCGGCGCGCTCTTCGAAATCGATGGGAGGCATTACCGGTGAGTTGTCCCTTGGGAAATAACGATCATAAAAGGCTTCAATTAACAAATTAGCAGTGGTGCGCCCCCCTTTACCGCTAACCGATAAAAAAATCATGAAATCATCGCTTTGTGACATGGCAAGATGGGACGCGAAATAATCCGTATTTCCGCCGTGACCAAATAGGTTCATTTCATCTGGACCCCAACGCCATTTAAAAAAACCAAGTCCTATACCGCGAAGGCGCTCGTCAAAAGTGAAACCACCATTTATCATCTTACTTAAGCTATCCGAAGAAAGTATGCGCACACCATTTAACTCGCCACCGTTTATAAGCATCTGAGCGAACTTTGAAATATCATCAGCTGATGCTGCCAATGACCCAGCAGGTCCAAAATTTGAAATATATTCGTATTGATGAGAAATATATTTTCCCGCACCATAATCATAAGCGGTTGCCATATTATCCAGGAGAGACTGTGGCAAAGGCTCATCAAAACTCGAGTGGCTCATTCCCAATGGATCAAATATATTTTGTTTTACATAATCATTAAAAGATAACTTGGATATATTTTGTACAATTAACCCAGCCAATGCTGTGCTCCAGTTTGAATAAGAGCTTATTTTTCCAGGGGGATTAATCCTTTTTGGCTGTGTATTTTCCAGCGACTTTTCAAGCGGTAAAAACCGCTCCGGGCTATCAATAAATAGATATCCAAGAAAACCGTCTTCAAACCCTGGCGTATGGGTCATCAAATGGCGCATGGTGATGGGCTCCCCAGGATAGGTGTCTTCTATTTTAAAACGGGTGATATATTCATTAACATCCCTATCAAGATCAATTTTTCCCTGCTCTTCCAATTGCATCACGGAAACCCAAGTGAACAACTTTGAAATGGAGCCAGGTCGAAACAAGCTGGTATCTACGCTTACGGGCTTTTTATTTTCTTGATCAATATAACCATAGCCTTTTGAAAAAATAACATCACCATCTTTCATAACTTTGATAACGGCAGAGGCATTATTATTTTCGTCCATATTCGATGCCATAATGCCATCAATAAAATTCTGAACTTCGGCTTTATCATAAATATCTGCTGCTATTGCCGGAATGTTGGATACTAAAAGTAATGCAAATGCTATTACGGTTCGACTGATGATTGTTTTTCTCATTGATACCCTCCCATGCTAGAAAGAAAAGAGTAAACCAATCAAAGAAAAAGGTCAAAATTGACATATAGGAAAATTAGCATGCGCAATTGCTTTTCAGCAAAAATGATAATCATTGAAGAAATTTAAACCCGCTCAATCACCATGGCGATGCCTTGTCCGACACCGATACACATGGTGCAAAGGGCATATTTACCGCCACTGCGTTCAAGTTGATTTACGGCCGTAGTCACAAGACGCGTACCACTCATTCCCAAAGGATGACCAAATGCAATGGCCCCGCCTTGCGGGTTAATTCGGGGGTCATTATCGTCAAGTCCAAGTGATCTTGTGCAAGCCAATACTTGTGCGGCGAAGGCCTCATTAAGTTCAAGAATATCCATATCATCAAGCGATAAACCAAGACGCGCGAGCAATTTATTAGAGGCCGGCACAGGACCAATTCCCATAGTGCGTGGTGGTACTCCAGCCACAGCCGATCCAAGTATGCGAGCACGCGGTGTTAAGCCATGTAATTTCGCCGCTTGTTCGGATGCAAGAAGCGTCGCGGCCGCACCATCGTTAATACCGGACGCATTACCGGCCGTGATGGTACCCGCTTCAAAGATTGTACGAAGGGAAGCAAGTTTATCAAGTGGAGAAAGACGTGGATGTTCATCCCTTTCCACAACTATTGGATCTTTACGTCGTTGCGGAACGGTGACTGAGCAAATTTCATCGGCCGTATAACCCGCTTCAATTGCAGCGGCGGCTTTTTCTTGGCTCCAGAAGGCGAATTTATCTTGATCTTCGCGGCTGATATTATGTTCATCCGCAAGATGTTCTGCGGTTTGCGGCATCACATCAGTGCCGTACATTTTATCAAGTTTTTTATTGATAAAACGCCACCCCATAGTCGTGTCTTCAAGCTTTTGAGCGCGACCATATGGTCCTTCGGATTTTCCCATAACAAATGGCGCGCGCGTCATGCTTTCCACACCACCCGCGATCATTAGATCACCTTCACCAACTTTAATCGCGTTAGCGGCAATACCCACAGCGTTAAGCCCTGATCCACATAATCGATTGACGGTCGAGGCAGCAACCTCAAGCGGAAGCCCTGCAAGTAGGCCCGACATACGACCAACATTTCGATTGTCTTCGCCAGCTTGATTGGCACAGCCATAGGTTAAATCGTCAACGGCTTCCCAATCGACATTTTTATTTCTTTCCATCAATGCGGAAATAGGAACCGCACCAAGATCATCAGCCCGAACAGCGGCTAAACTGCCGCCATATCGACCAACAGGTGTGCGAATAGCATCACATATAAAAACGTCTTTCATTGGATAGCCTTTTTAAAAATTACCTTGTGCTTAAAATTGATTTTTCATTTTCTTCAAACCGCTAAGCACCGCTTCAGAAAGTCTATCGATTTCTTTTTCGGCCATAACAGTTGAAAGAACGCCCGTACAGGTGTTGATCATCATAATACCATCATCAAACAAATGACCAAGCAATGTTTTGATCAATTCGCTTTCTTTTGGCGAGACATAACCATCGCGATAACTTACCGGGACATTCTCTTTCATATGAATGCGGAACATTGATCCTTCGCCGCTAACGCTGGCTGGAACATCGGCAAGATTAATGGCTTCTATTAATGACGTACGCGCATAATCAGCAAGTTTATTAATTTTAAGCACCGCATCACGGTCAAACATCTGCATTGATTTAAGGCCAGCTGTCATGGTCACAGGGTTAGCAGAAAAGGTTCCAGAATGCGGAAATAGAACTTTACTCGCATGAGGGTCCATAACGTCCATTACATCAGAACGGCCAGCAAGAGCCCCCACGGGGAAACCGCCACCAATCATTTTGCCCATCGCGGTCAAATCAGGGGCTATCCCCTCATACCATTCTTGAGCACCGCCATAGTTTGAGCGGAACGTAATCACTTCATCAAAAACAAGAAGGCTGTCATTTTGGCGCGTCCATTTAAACATAGCACGGGCAAAATCATCCTTTGCAGGGATAAGACCAATACGGTGCGGCATCACATCAAGCAAGACGCAGGCGATGTCATCTGCATTTTCTTCTAAAATCTTTAAAGCGCGATCAGGATCATTAAAAGGAATAATGATCACGTCATCAAGAGCCGCTTTTGGAGTGCCATAGGCAACCGGAACGCTACTTGGATTATTTTCATCACCCCAGTTTTCCGGCTTTGATGTTTGGCTGACTTCTGCATAATCATAAAGACCGTGATAGGCGCCTTCTGCCTTTGCAATTTTTGAACGCCCCGTAAAAGCACGTGCCGCTTTAATGCAGCTCATGACAGCTTCAGTGCCCGAATTAACAAATCGCATTTTTTCAAATGAAGCGCTTCTTGAAACAATATGCTCTGCAAATTCAACTTCAACTTCTGTACCAATAGTGAATGCTGTCCCTTTTGATAGCTGAGCGGCAACAGCTTCTGTTACCTCAGGGTGCGCATGACCATGAATAAGTGAACACATATTATTGGCGAAATCAACACGCTCTATACCTTCGATATCTGTCACATAGCAGCCAGCGCCTTTTTCCACATAAAGTGGATGGGGTATGCGTAAAATTGTATTACGACTGCAACCACCGGGCATAACTTTTAAACCACGGTCATATAAATCAGAACTTTTTGACATTTCTTTTTCCTTTATTCTGCAATCAATTTGCAGCCAGTACGTTCTTGTACATAATCAAAATCAACACCGGGGGCGAGCTCTACCACTTTAAACCCTTCGGATGTTACATCGATCACGGCAAGGTCCGAAATAATGCGGCTAACCACTCCTGCACCCGTTAAAGGGAACGTGCATTTTTCAACAAGTTTCGGGTATCCTTTATTGGTGACATGCTGCGTTATCACGCGAATGGTTTTAACACCGGCCACCAAATCCATCGCCCCACCCACAGCAGGTATCGCATCTGGGTTTCCAGTCGACCAATTAGCAAGATCACCATTTTCCGCAACCTGCATTGCACCAAGCACGCATATATCAATATGGCCACCGCGAATCATCGAAAAACTATCCGCATGATGAAAATAAGATGCGCCAGGAATTGCCGTAACAAGTTTTTTACCCGCATTGATAAGTTCAGGATCTTCTTGTCCTTCTTCAGGCGCATCCCCCATACCGAGCAACCCATTTTCCGTATGGTAAATCACTTCGGTGCCATCGGGTACATAACGAACAACTTTTTCAGGAATACCGATGCCTAAGTTCACGTATGATCCGTTTGGAATATCTTGTGCGGCACGTTCTGCCATTTGTTCTCGGTTCCAACCGATTTGTTCTTCACTCATGGGTAAACCTCCTCAGCGGCAACAAGTTTTGATTCGAGTAATGGATCAGCGACCGTTATAATTTGATCAACAAAAATTCCAGGTGTTACAACCACTTCAGGATCAAGTTCACCTGCTTCAACAAATTCTTTGGTTTGAACAATGGTTGTTTCCGCTGCCATCGCCATGACAGGGGCAAAATTACGTGCGGTTTTATTATAAATTAAATTTCCATAGCGGTCAGCTTTTAGCGATTTTATCAACGCAAAATCTGCCGTTAGTCCATATTCAAGCACATAATCACGGCCATTAATATTCCGCACTTCTTTACCCTCAGCAAGGGGCGTACCAACGGAAGTCGCCGTATAAAAGGCAGGAACTCCAGCCCCACCCGCACGGATACGTTCAGCGAGTGTGCCTTGCGGGACGAGTTCCAGTTCAATTTCACCTTTTTTGTAAAGGTCTGGAAACACAAAAGAATTTGCCGACTTTGGAAAAGAGCAAATCATTTTCGCAACTCTTTTATTTTCGATTAAGGCCGCTAATCCCACATGGCCTGACCCCGTGTTGTTATTCACAACCGTAAGATCTTTTGCGCCATGATCGATCAGAGCATGGATAAGTTCGATAGGGCTACCGGCTTCGCCGAAACCACCAATCATCACGGTGGCGCCATCATTGATGTTCGCCACCGCGTCATGAACAGAGTTCACTTGTTTATTGATCATAAACTTAATGTCCTATGTGAAAATTATGCCTTGGTACTAAAGAGGCCCGCATCATCCATTATCACGCGGTCTTTATATCCATCAAACCAGATAGCATCTGGATTACGACCAACGATGGCAACTTGACCTTTCTTCGGCGCATCTTCTGCTGAACGAAGAAGTTTAAAGATCACAACACCATTTTCACCGCCAGGAATACCCGGAACTGGTTCATTAGTAACGGCCGCCACTTCTGTTTTACCATAATAGTGAGTAATAGAAAGGCGGGCATGTGCTTCAACACCTGAAAGGCCACGTTGTGATGTATTAAGAATATTCCAAGCTTCTTCAATAGGAACATTGAAAGCTTTATGGCCAACAATATCACGGCCACAGAAGAAATAGTGGTTTTCAACTTTTTTGCGGCGAAGTTCACGTTGCATAATACGAAGTGCATCAGGATCATTATTAATGTTTTTGATGATTGGCGCCTGATTGTCGACAGTAACAAATCCACGCTTACCGAATTCATCAATCGCTTTTTCTGTATCTTCAACCCATTTAAGGCCGCCACCTGGCATATCAATATAGTTACCGTCTTCGTCTTTTGCCAAAAACTCATCAGGGTGGTTAAAGTGAATCATGAAACGTAACTTAGTTTGTGGGTATGATGCATGGAAATCATCCATCATTTTAAAGAAACTTTCATCAAAACGTTGCGGGAAGAACGCCAGTTCTTTGGTTCCCAAACG
Organism: Kordiimonadaceae bacterium UBA4441; assembly: GCA_002390425.1. GTDB lineage: Bacteria > Pseudomonadota > Alphaproteobacteria > Sphingomonadales > Emcibacteraceae > Pseudemcibacter. Next base: position 61,349 of record DGPL01000030.1, read on the forward strand.
AATACTTTCAATACCTGCCTCTGATAAAGCTGCCCACCATGATGCTATACCTTTATTGGCAAGTACCATCGGATCACCACCGGACATAAGTATCTCACGCAGCCTTTCACGACCCGTTTCAGGATGAATGCCACCAGCTTCATCAACTTCTTTATTATGTTGAATGATATATTCCACAAGATCAGGAATTTGTGCGAGGCCTTTTGCTTGAATTGATCCATCTTCGCGAACAATTTCTTTTTTCGCGATTAGTTCTTCACGGTAACAAAAACGGCAATGCGCCGAACACGTTCCCGCAACATAAATAAGGCCAAGTTCATATTTATGAATTAGTCCTTCAACAGGGCTATAACTCATTTGCTTACCTGGGTCTTCTGAACCGGCAAGATCAAATGTTTCAGCGGGGCTTGCTTTAACGAGTGTACGAATAGGTGCACTGACACGGGCGCGTTCGAAATAATGGCGCGTAATTTTAACAGGCATACGCGCTTCAATATCTTTATTGGTTCCTTTTAATACTGCAATCGCATCAATTTCTTCTTGGCTATAGAAATCTTTCATATCATCATCGACTTTTCCATCAATGAACTTTTGAAGACCTGTAATAATTTTACGGTCGTATTTTGCGTTTTCTACTTTAGACAGAAATTCAGCTTCTTTCTCGGTTGGAATATGCTTTTTTCTTACTTTTGCTTGTACATTCATTTTGGTGCCCTCCACGGCATTACTTGTAAAAAAGGTAAATCGTTTATTACAAAAACTCACTTCACTATATTGCTTAGAATTAAAATTTGCCGTAAATTACAAAAAAATAACCATATGAACAAGCCAAAGTTGGTCATAGGTTCATGATTTTTTGTAATGAATGGATAGAATATGTTAGGTCAAAGACGCCTTATTCCAAGCACCAGTATGCTCATGGCATTTGAAGCATCAGCGAGAAACGGTAGTTTTACATTAGCGGCACAAGAATTAAATCTGACACAAGGTGCAATAAGCAGGCAGGTCGGCGCTTTAGAAGAACAGCTTGGAATTTCATTATTTAAACGCATAAAAAAATCGATTATTTTAACCGATGTTGGTAAAATATATGCA
>DGPL01000030.1:62500-102508 GCA_002390425.1 Kordiimonadaceae bacterium UBA4441
GTGAGTGACACCACGGGACAGACATTAAATGTAGCAATATTACCCACATTCGGGATGAGATGGTTGATGCCAAAATTCCCTGATTTCCTGTCTAAAAACCCACAAATAACCGTAAACTTCACCAGTAAACTATCACCATTTGATTTTAATAACGAAGATATACACTGTGCTATTCACTTTGGACATCCAGATTGGCCCAATACAGAAGGTTCTTTTTTAATGACTGAAGAGGCTGTTCCTGTCGCTGCCCCATCATTTATAGGTGAACACACAATCCGAAATGCCAAAGAAATTGCAGAGATGCCCTTACTTCATATTGAAACACGCTTAAATGCATGGGAAGATTGGTTCAAACAAAATAACATCACTCCTCCAAAGGATAGAGGCATGGTATTAGAGCAATTTTCAATGGTTACACAGGCGGCCGTCGCTGGCTTAGGCGTTGCCCTTCTTCCCCATTTTTTAATTAACACCGAACTTGATCGCGGCGAACTTGAAATATTAATAGACCTGCCGCTTGAAAATAGTGCGGGCTATTATTTAATTACCCCCAACAACCATTCCAATTATGCACCTGTTGTCGCATTAAAAGAATGGCTCATTGAACAAAGTAATTAGCTTATTGTTTGAATAATATCTTGATCAACGTATAACGTCGCATCACCAGCCGTATAAACATTATAAATATTGAAATCTGCTTCTTGCACCCAACCCTGGCCTAAGGACGTTACCGCATCATCCTCTGCGCCCCTAATATAAATAATATTATCAGAATCTGTTACATCTTGATTTGCACCGCGACCACTTTCAAAGCGTTGATTGACCATATCTAATATTTCGCGGTGTCTCATAACGTTCTCCGCATGGTATTCTTTTCTTATGCGGTTAAATAAAACCTGATAATGGGCATCTACTGCCGCTAAAGCTACAGCTGATGCTTCAATCGCATATTCTTCATGAGCCGCCGTAAAAGCGTGTTTCGCGCTCGATATACGACTATATGTACTGCCACCATCATATATGAGTTGCCTACCAATCAGTGAAACATTAGCCGCCGTATCTCGTAAGCTACGTTGCGTGATATTATCAAAGCGATCTTCGAAATTATTTAGCAATCGGTGACGTCCCGACAAATCGACTCCGATTTGCGGATAAAGTGCTGATCTCGCCTCATCTTCACGAAACTTCTGCTCTTCTCGCGTTGCAAGCGCTGCGGAAGTTCTTGGATGCTCTGTAACAGCCAATTGAACATTTTCTTTAAATGTCTGGGAATATGACGGAATGCCATTAAAATCTTGAGCATTGGCATAAGTAAAAAAATTCACCCCCAAGATGGCAATAACACCAATTCCCCAATATTTTTTCATCATTTATTACTCTTTACTCAATGATTCTTTACTGGTGGTACTATAATCTTGTTAAAATTATAATCAAGCTTCAATAAAATTGACAACTATCAAGCTTGTGGCATTAAAGAGCATCAGGCTGTTTTTCTGGAACAGCATTTTTAAAGGCATCCAATTCAAGGCACACTTCATTGATCCTTAGTAGTTTAGGATATTTACTTAAATCACATTCAAATCGGTTGGCATTATAAATTTGTGGAATTAAAAACGTATCGGCAAAACCAGGTTTGTCACCATGACAAAAATTACCAGTTTCATTTTCAGATGATAGTTTCTTTTCCAGTGCTGAGAATTCTTCCGCGACCCAATGGCGGTACCATATATTGACCGCCTCTTCATCAAGCTGCAATGGCCCTTTGAGGTATTTTAATACACGTAAATTATTAAGCGGGTGAATTTCACACGCTATTGAATAGGCAATGGATTGAACGCGAACACGCTCATCCGGATCAAGCGGTAAAAGTCTATTATCCGGCTCTATGTGATCCAAATATTCAATTATCGATAGAGACTGACTAATGATTTTACCGTCAACTTCTAATGCAGGGACAAGTCCTTGCGGATTTTTTGCTTTATAATCTGCTGTTTTATGCTCCCCCGCGCCTAAGACATAATTTTGCTGGCTATAATCAATGCCTTTCAAATTAAGTGCAATTCGCACACGATAAGCAGCTGAGCTGCGCCAAAAGCCATGTAAAATAATATTAGACAATTTTTGTCTCCAACTCTGTTAACCCATCAACCCCCACTTTAATCACATCGCCCTTCACCACAGGACCTACCCCTTCCGGCGTTCCTGTATAAATAAGATCGCCTGGCTGAAGTGTAAATAGACCTGATAGATTAGCAATCACTTCGGATACGGACCAGATCAGCTTATTGGTATTGCTATCTTGCTTTGTTTCACCGTTCACGGTCAACCAAATGCGGGCATTTTCGATATCACTCACTTGATCTGCCAAATGAATTTCCGCGCAAGGCGCAGAATCATCAAATGCCTTACCAGTATCCCAAGGGCGTCCTTTTGTCTTGGATTGTGATTGAAGGTCGCGTCGGGTTAGGTCGTTACCGACAGCATAGCCATAAACATGATCTAATGCATTCTCTTCGCTTACATCTATAGCCGTTTTGCCAATAGCGACAACCAGCTCCGCTTCAAAATGGAGGTTTTCTGTCATTGGTGGATAAGGGACATCAACACCATTATCAACAACGGCATCAGCCGGTTTCGTGAAATAAAAAGGAAGTTCCCGATCAGGATCGTGTCCCATTTCACGCGCATGTGCTGCGTAATTTCGTCCTACACAAAAAATTCGTCTCACTGGAAAACGGTCATTACTGCCGTTGACAGCTACACTTGAAACAGCTTTAGGTTCAATTACATAACCCATTATTATTCACTCCTGATTTTTATAAAATTTATCTATTGCCGCGATCTTGTCGCCATAATCCTAATGCATGCTGAACGGAACGATCAGAATAGCTAAACAAAACACATTCGTCGTTGGCAAAATGCTGCACATAATGCCAACTCGGCACCACAAAAGTATCATTCGGCCCCCAATTGAATGTCTTATCGCCGATTTTACTTTTTCCTGTTCCTTCAACAACTGAAAAGACAGTTGCATCTGTGGAACGATAGGCCGAGCTATCAAACCCTTTAGGCAACAACTGCATAAAAGCACCCATGGTCGGTATGGCCGATTTTCCGTCAACCGGATTAACATACATCAATTTGTAACCATGACATGGGTCTGGATTACCCGCTTCTTTCATTGTTATTAAATTTTCACGTGTGCGGTCATATGGATACTTCATCACGGGGGACGTGTTAGACACGGGTTCAAAATCCATCGGCATCATACCACTTCCGTAGCGGGCCAAACTATCACCATCATTAATTACATGCTCGTGTGTTTCTTCCGAATGATGTTGCATAAATGAAGCATCTAAAAACTGTACAATAGGAATATCTAAACCATCAAGCCAGAATGTTGGTTCATCCCCTTCGTTACCATGGTCATGCCAGCGGCCATTAGGTGTTAAAATCAAATCACCTTTGCGCATATATGATTTTTCACCTTCAACGGCAGTATAGGCACCGCTCCCTTCAATGATAAACCGAAAGGCGGCCTGGGAATGTTTATGGGCAGGCGCAATTTCACCCGGCATAATTAATTGAATTCCCGCATAAAGAGAGGTGGTAATTTTACTTTCCCCAGGCATACCGGGGTTTTCCAAAATCAAGACGCGACGTTCAGCTTCTTTTGCGGTTAATAAATGTCCTGCTTCAAGCAAAACGGGTCGAATATCCTCATATTGCCAAAGATGTGCTTGGCAAGGACTTTTTGGCTCTGGGGTAACAAGTGTTTTTAATCTATCCCAAAGTGGGACTAGATTATTTTTACCAATTTTATCGCTATAATCTTTAAGTTCTGCTTTACGTGCTTCGTCCATCACAAATGTTCTATCCTTCGTATGCCAACGCGTTTTCAACCATAGCGATGGCCTCTTTCTTATCATACATCTTATAAACGGTCGCAACAATCACTTCCGGGGAGCCTGAATGAAGACGTTCATAAAGTTGTTGGCGTCCACCAAAGCTATCACCAGTTAATTCCCATGCAAGTTTGCTTAATTTTTGGCGATACTCTGCGTCAACACCTTTACCGCGCCAATAACGATCAATGAGCGGACGAAGTTCTTCAACATCCATATCTTCTGCTGATGGTACAAAAAGAGCTGAGCTTGTTGTCACATGTTCAATGATGCTCACAAGCCTTTCTGAAACCATTCCGATAAGGGCTCTTAGATGTGGCGCAGGTTTAATGGCAAAGTGCCCTCCGGGGGTCATAATCCCTTCATACTCAGCTGTTCTTATAATAGATCTAAATATCTCCTTATAAGTGACCAGCTCTCCTAGCTCCATATCAATGAGTTGCCTGCCGCCTTTTCCTTCTGTTTCGGTCATTAAGTGGGAAACACCAATCATCAATTCCATTCTTGCTAATAATTGTAAGACGCTACAATGAGCGGCCCAACGCATTACACGTGATCGGAATAATAAATTTGCTTCTTTCGGTGCATTGGCAAGAAATACCCGTTCCCAAGGTACAAATACATCATCAAATATCATAATAACGTCTTGCTCATCAAAGCGCGTCGAAAGTTTATGATCTCGTGGGTTTCGGTTCATTGTATATGGTTCTCGGCAAATTTGTTTAATGCCGGGCGCGGCCACTGGCATAGCAAACCAAAGACCGAACTCTGGCTCATCTTCTTGTAAACTTTGTGTTGGCGCAATGACCACTTCATCAGTAAGAGGGCCTAATGTCACAAAACGGGCACCTCGTACGATAATCCCATCTTCGCGTTCTTCAACGATACGCATACAACGATCAGGATCTTCTTTTGGACGTTTTGATTTATCCATGGCTGGATCATGTAGGCCATGTGATAAAGAAAGATCATTTTCAGAGGCATACTTCATATAATTTTCAATATTGGTTTTATAACGCGGATCAATTTTCGCCATTTCATCACGTGCGTCATACATACCAACAATTATTGCTGCACAAAAATCAGGGAAGCGGCCAAACATTCCTAGGCTTTCTTTTGCCCAAAGTGCAGTATTATCGCGCCGCTTTATTAAATCATCATAATTTTTCGGCATTGAATAACTATAGGAAATACGGACATCATCTTCATTGATGAACGACATAACATCTTGGGTTTCTGGTTCATGCTGTAGTTGATAAATCCTGGCCATTTCTTTCGCTACACGACAAAAGGCTGGATGTTTCGTAACATCATCCACTTTTTCACCGTGAACCCAAACTTCGCGACCATCTCTTAGGCTCTCGAAATATTCTTCACCTGTCATAATCCCATGACCACGACCAGACTTCATGTAGAGCTTATCTTCAAAACTGTATTTCATATCTTTTCTTTTTCTATATATCTAAATTAAAAACTTTAATGGAGTTGCCAGAATAAATAACTTCACGTTCTGCATCACTGAGCCAATCAAAACCGTCAATAAAGGGTTTGATATCGTCGAAAGGCCGTCCGGTATCTGGGTTATGGCTTGACCCTACGCCGGGACATTCTGCGCCAAAAAGCAAGCGATCAGGACCTATTTCTTTAATTAATAATTCAAGCGCCGCCTCGGTATATAGAACGGTATCATAATATAATTTCTTTACTTTCTCCCGAAAACGCATGCCTTTTCCGCGAGTGGAAGCACTATCAAAGCGGCCCATTTGATATGGAATTGCACCACCACCATGTGAGCAAATTATTTTAAGATCAGGAAAATCATCAAATACATTTGATTTTAGAAGATGCGCAACAGAAACAGTTTCTTCATTAATAAAATGAAGCGAATATGGTGTGCGTTCTGATCTTGATCCGGAGCTATGAATATGTGCCGGAACATTTAGTTCGCATAGTTTTTCATATAATGGATACCAATATTTATCGCCAAGCCCTGGTGCCTCTGTTCCTCCATTTTCATATGGATCGGGGTTTAGTAGGCATCCTTTAAATCCAAGCTCATTAATGCATCTCTCGAGCTCTGGAATACAGTCTTCAATTGGGCGTCCAGCAACTTGAGGTAACCCGGCAACACCAATAAATGTATCTGGATAAAGCTGCGTTTGACGATAAATCATATTATTCACTTCTTCATGTAGCCAATCGATAATTTTTGCGGGACTTTCTGAATGCATCATTTGAAAAGGACGCGGCGAAATACACTGCTTATCGGTGCCAACTTCTTTCAAATATGGAAGATGTCCATATTTTCCCATGTGAGGGGTATGTAATGCTTCAATCATTTCATCATCAGAAATGACCACTTTGCCACGGCCGTGCGATCCACGGTGAGCAAGTAAGGTAGCCTTATAAGCCCATAATTTAGCTGGCGCACTGACATGAGCATGACAATCAATTATCATTCGCGATCCTTTACAATAAATTTTAAAGTGTTATTATAATAATACTTGACGAAAAAAAGAGTCAAGCGTTATCATTCGAAATAACTGGGAGATATAAAAATGGATAGACGAAAATTTCTTGCTTCGGTTGGTGGCGCCACGGCACTTGCTGCTATGTCAGTTTCAGAAAAAGCGGACGCATTAGAACAAGCAATGGCAGAAGAGCTTGATAGTATTGTCGTCAAACCAAACTTATGCACGACTTATGGCATCGAAGGTCCCAAAATCGTGAAAGGTGTAAAGCGCGATAAATATTATATGATGGGTCATGATCCACGTCTTCCGCGCATGTCCGAAAAGCCGACACTAATGGAATTTTATAAGAAACGTTTCGGTTCCGTCCAACATATGTTGCAAAGTGCGCGCCTTGCTAAAATCAATGGCTTGCCGGAAAAAACGGTTCTCGCATGTTTGCTCCATGATATTTCAGTTGGTGGTTTAATTCGCATGGATCACGGCTACTGGGGAGCTCAATTGGTTGCGCCTTATGTTGAAGAGGAAGTGGCCTGGGCCATTAAATATCATCAATCTTTAAGGTTTTATGCCGATGAAAGCGTGGGGTATTCATATCCCGAAGCCTATATTCGGTTTTTTGGTCCTGATTTTAAACCGGAACCATATGTCGCTGCTGATGCGGAATATGCCCGCAATCACAAATGGTATATGACCGCCCGCCAAATCACCATTAATGATGTATATTCTTTTGAAAAAGGGGTAGAGGTCAAAATAGAAGATTTCGAAGATATTATCGGCCGCCATTTCCGCCAACCCAAAGAAGGGTTAGGATATGACAATAGCCCTTCTGCCCATATGTGGCGCACGATAATTTTCCCGAATAATTTCTTGTAAGATTGATGAGGGTTATTGACACTTATTTTTCAAATAAAGACCGTCCTGCGCCATTTTATTATGGTTGGATGATTGTTTTTGCATCATTAATTTGTCATTTATTTATCTTTGGTGTCCCAACCATAATGCTTCCACAAATTTACGGCCCCATGACCCAGCAATTTGACTGGAGCCGCAGTGACGTAACAATTCTGGCAAGTGCTAAATTCATATCAGGTGCAATAGCTGCTTTTTTTATAGGTGAATTTATTCAAAAATTTGGCGTAAGATTAACGGCTTTTCTTACAAGTTTCGTTGTGGGTCTTTCCATGATGTCTTTTATATTCATTTCTGAAATATGGCATTTAGCAGTCGTTGGAGTCTTTTTGGGTATTGGTTCTTTAAGTCTTGTTATTACGATCAAAGTACTCGTATCTCGCTGGTTTCAAGGGAGCCTTGGCCTTGCACTTGGACTGGCTTTAATGGGAACATCTATTGCAGGTTCCACTCTAACTTTTGTCTTAGAACCTTTGTTAGACGCTTATGGGTGGCGTGTTGCCGTTGCCATATTAAGTGCGGGTATTTGGTTCATCGCTCTGCCTATCTTTATGATTATTGCACGTGAATATCCTGATGACATGGGTTTAAAAACAGAAGGTGTTTCTGATAAAGCTAAGTCAGCCATTAAAGATTTACCCGCGCATTTCTTTGATTTTGTAGGAACAGTCAAAGGAACTACATTTATCGCAATGAGTATTGGTGTTTTTCTAATCGGATTTGTTGACCAAGGATTACTGCAGCACACTGTCGAATTTTTGGATAAGGATGCAGGTCTTGGTCGCGACATGGCGAGATATGGCTTTAGTCTATTAATGACGATTAGCTTGTTCGGAAAAATAGGCTTCGGCTGGTTATTTGACCGCCTCGCAATTAAAGGCGTCATTATCTGTTATCTTTCTATTGGGCTTGGCGTCTTACTTGCTTTTCCGGTGGGGGGACTTGAAACATTACTTGCATTTGCTATTGCACGCGGCATTTCACATGGCGGTACTATTGTCGATGTGCCCTACCTTTGTCGTCAAGCTTTTGGTCCTGCAATACTTGCTCGTACAATTGGAACGATGACAATGATCTTATCTGCTGGCTTCGCAATAGGTCCCTATGTCATAGGATATATCTATGACAATACGGGCAGCTACGATAATGCATTATATTTATGCTTCGCGATGGCATTAATGGCGGCATTATCATTAAATTGGGTTAAACCTGAATATCGTGACTGGCTCAAGGATCAGGAAGCTAAATAAGTTCTACGGTCAGTGGGTCATAGGAATAGAGCCATTCTGCGCGTTCTTTGGCGATGTTCTTTTTACCGAAGCCTGCTTCGAATTCCTCTTTATTTGACAAATGGTAAAGATCACCGTGTTCAGTGCTTTCCGTAACGATACGCCCGGTACGGTCGACACGATTTCTTTGGAACATATCGAGCGCCTCTATGACATCTTCGTTTGTATTTAAACTGCGCATGAGAACCGCTGCGTCCTCAATAGCCATAACCGCACCCGACGCCATATAAGGAAGCGTTGGATGTGCTGCGTCGCCCATGACGACAGCCTTATTCGTACGCCAGTTTTTTATTGGCACGCGATTATTCATGGACCAACGATAACATTGATCTTTATCGATATTATCGATGATGGTTTGAATTTCATCATTCCATCCGGCAAAATCATCTTTTAATTCTTGCCAGTCTGCCTTAACGGTCCAAGATTCATTTTGCCATTTTTCGTTCTCAACACAGCCAACAAAATTAAGAAGCTCACCAGATCTAAGGTAATAAACAACGGCATGTTTCTTGGGTCCACACCAAATAGCCACTATTTTTTCCATAAAATTGGCGGGCAGTTTTTTAACATCAACTGTTGCTCGCCATGCCACTTGTCCGGTAAAATCAGGCGGGGTAAATCCAACTATTTGATCGCGGATAGCGGACTTTATGCCGTCCGCGCCGATAAGTATATCGCCTTTAACCTTTCTCCCGTCGGCCAAATGCAAAAAGGCATTCTGATTATTTTCTGTAAAACCCGTTGCTTCCGAATTTAAATGAACCGAATTTGGGCCTAGTTCTAAGACTTTATTTGCCAATATTTGATGAAGGTCGGAACGATGAACGTGATAATAAGGCGCCCCATGACTTTCTTCGTGAGTTTTAGCGAGCGGCACTTTATGCAGCACTTCTCCAGTATTATAAAGTCGAAATTCAAACGCCTGTGGCTTTACGGATACAGCCTTTAGTGCATTTTCCAACCCAAGGTTATGCAGTACTTTCACCGCAGGTGCACTTAATTGAATGCCCGCGCCAATTTCACCAAGTTTAGATGCTTGCTCATAAACTTCAACATCATACCCAGCTTGAAGTAAACAAGCGGCAGTGGCAAGCCCACCAAGACCTGCACCAGCGATTAGTATTTTTGTGTTCTTATCCAAAACTAATCGCCCATTTCATCAAGCATATTTTCATAATTAGCCCCCATGACAGAACCGACAGGTTCGCCTCTTCTCACTGCCTCAGTCATCAGTTTTTCTTTATTGACGATACGTTCAGCAATTTTAATAACTTCTTCGGCCCGCTCAGCAGGCAGGAAAACAACAGCACTGCCATCGGCAATTACGTAATCATCTTGATTAACCTTAACGTCACCTACAACGATTTCGGTGTTAAATGATTGCTCATAAACACGCCCTCTCGCCGTGCGCGCCGTATGTGATCTTGCATATACCGTGAAGCCAAGGCCTGCCGCTTCATCAATGTCGCGGGCCGGTCCTTCTACGATAACGCCTTCAATACCATTATATTGAGCTGCATTGGAAAGTACGCCGCCCCATCCGGCCGCATCAACGCCTGTGCTTTGTTCGATCACAATCACATTGCCTTGCGTTCCCATTTCAATAGCACCGGAACATAAATGCTTTGCAGAACCGCCTTCAGGTGGCGTTGTGCCGAGCTTAACAGTTAAAGCACGACCAACAATTTTATCTGATGTCGTCTGATTATTGATACCAGTGACTTCGCCTGGTAGCCCAAGACTATCCATCGCATCGGATACGGCACAGCTGTCCATTTCAAAAAGGCGTTTTATCAGATCTTCACTCATCATTATTCCCATCAATATGATTTGAAATTGCATTTTAACTGTTATTATAATAATATTAGAATATCAACTGTCAAGCATAGGAAATATCAATTGCAATTTGATTATACACCGGTCCCAAGCATAGCCGTTTTTGGTGAAAATTCTGCCCTTAAATTAAAGGATGAAATCATCGCACTCGGCGGCAAACGGGTTATGATTGCATGCACTAAAAACATGGTTTCTCGTATTCATCATGTGATCGATCACTTAGGCGAAATTTGTATTTCCATTTATGATAAAGCAGAACCCCATTGCCCCAAACATATTGCACTTGGTGCCGTTGAAGAATTTAAAGCTAAGAATTGCGACATCATTGTTGCCGTTGGCGGTGGCTCTTCTATTGGTATAGGCAAAGCAATTACTTTACGCACTTCTGCACCATTAATCGTTATTGTGACGACCCCTTGCGGGTCAGAAAGCAACCCGATCCACGGTATGCTTGTCGGTAATAAAAAGAAAACTGGGCGAGATCCCAAAGTAATTCCAAACACATCCATTTATGACCCAGCTCTTACCACATCAATGAATGCACATTTAACTGGTACAATTGGTATGAATAGTTTGGCCCACTGCGTCGAAGCCTTATATGCAAAAGTCAAAAGCCCGGTTTCTGATTTAATGGCAATAGAGGGAATAAAATCTTTAACATCAGGTCTGCCTAAAAGTATTAAAAGACCCAATGATATAATCGCCCGAGCCGAAGTATTATTCGGCGGTATGTTAAGCGGTTATTGCGTTACACTCGCAGGGATAGCCATCCATCATAAACTTTGTCATGTGCTTGGAGGTCATCACGGCATTCCTCATGGTGAAAGCAATAGTGTCATACTTCCATATGCGATTGCTTATAATGAGACGGCAGCACCATAAGCAATGGAAAAAATTAAAGGCGCCATGAAAACAGAAAGCGCATCTAGTGGAATTTATGATTTTGCCAGAAAAATTGGCGTGCCTAAAAGTTTAAAAGAACTCGGAATGCGTGAAAGTGATCTTGATTTAGCGGCTGCTGAAACAATAGAGCGAACACCATATAACCCAAAACCCTTAGAAATAAAGTCCGTTCGTGAAATGTTACAGCAAGCTTATGAAGGGGTTCGACCTTCAATCTTTTAATATTGAAATAAATTATACTATTTTCTAAACTTGAAATTCATAATCATTCAGAAAGGCGCAAAATGGCATATAAACTTATTGGTAAAGATTTTACTCCACCTGACGTTCAAGCCAAAGTGACCGGCTCCGCAAAATATGCCGAAGATTTTAAAGCCGAAGGAATGGTATATATTAAAATGTTGCTTAGTCCCATGCCGCACGCTGAAGTAACAAATATTGATGTTGCTGAAGCTCTTAAAATGGAAGGGGTTTTTGGTATTTTAACAGCTGATGATGTCCCCGCCATACCACCCCCCGGTAATCCGATACTAACCAATAGTCCTAAATATGTTGGACAGCCGATCCTTGCCATCGCAGCAATTACTGAATCTCTTGCGGCAGACGCTTTGGAAAAAATTAAAGTCAGTTACGAACAAAAGCCATTTACAATTGACCCACTCGTCAGCCTCTATCCAGGTGGGCCCGATGTTTATGATGACATAAACAGTGCAACACGCGGCTTCGAAACCAAAAAGATAAAATGGACAGCCCGCGATTTTGCAGAAGCAGGTGAAGAAAAACTTCCTATGGGTGAACCATCCAAGGAATGGCAGTACGGCGATATCGATGCGGGCTTTGAAAATGCTAGTTATATCATTGACGAAAGTTTCGTTACCGCCAGTAACAGTCACCATAGTATGGAGCCGAGAAGTTCATTTTGTTATTGGCAAAATGGTAAATGCTATATTCACGGCTCAATCCAAAGTCAGAGTTTCTCTATGCCGGCTCTTTCAAAAATGCTCAATATTCCGGCAAAAGATGTCATTCTGATTGCTGAATTTTGCGGTGGTGGTTTCGGTTCAAAAGGCGGGCCTTATCCAGTTATGGTCCTTCCCGCGCATTTTTCAAAAAAAATCGGCCGGCCGTGCATGTTGAGAATTACCCGTGCGGAAGAATATTATCTTGGCTCTGCCAGGTCTGGTTTTCAGGGCAATATCAAGTTGGGTTTTGATAAAAATGGCCGCATCCTTGCCGCCGACCTTTATGTTGTTCAACAAAATGGTTCTGATGCAGGGTTTCCTGATCTTTCGAGCGCCGGTGGTGCTGTATCGCTTGTTTATACACCTCAAAGTATGCGTTGGCGCGGTATTCCTGTGATGACAAATCGCCCGCCATGTGGAGCGCAGCGCGGGCCAGGACAAAACCAAATGGCTGTTGCCGTTGAGCCACTAATGGATAAAGCAGCAAAACATCTAGGTATTGATCGTCTTAAAATTCGTGAAATTAATGCACCTACTCATGACGCTAAATATGATGGTAAACAAGGTGATATCACCAGTTCATATTTACCCGAAGCTCTTAAAATTGGTGCTGAGAAATTCAATTATACCGAAAAGCTTAAACGCAGCGGTGAAAAGAACGGCTCAAAAGTCATCGGCATTGGTGTTGGGCAAGCCTACCATTCAGCAGGCGCCAGTGGTTTTGACGGCTTACTGTGTATCAAGCCAGACGGTAAATTGCATCTCCACTCTGGCGTTGGAAATTTAGGGACATATTCCTATGCAACGACCACACGCGTTGCTGCAGAAGTCCTTGGATTTAATTGGGAAAATTGTATCATCCATAATGGTGATAGCCGTAAAAACTTGCCTTGGGTTTTAGGTCAGTTTGGCAGTAATACTTCATTCACGACCACAAGAACCAACTTTGCCGCTGCCCAAGATGCCAAACGTAAAATACAGGAAATTGCTGCGATGGATATGGGTGGCGAAGCGGATGATTATGATCTTGCAGATGAAAAGGTAACGTCAAAAACCGACCCGTCAAAATCAATGAGCATGGCTGATATAGCTAAGCGGGCAATTGAACTTGGCGGAAAATACGATGGACAAGAAACGCCTGACGATATTTTCATGTTAACCAAAGAAGCAACAGCAGGCATTGCAGGCAGTGGCCTTGTAGGAGTAGCAAAGGATAAGATTGCTTTAACCGGAACTGTTCCTGCTCTTGCGAGCGGGTTTATGATGATTGAATTAGACACTGAAACAGGAAAATTTGAAATCTTGGATTATGTTGGAACGGCAGACTGCGGAACTGTGCTTCATCCAGCGGGACTTGATCAACAAATTCGCGGCGGTGCAATCATGGGTATTGGGATGGCCTCTATGGAAAAAGTGGTTTACGATCCGCAAAATGGTCTTCCCGCCAATGTTGGACTATATCAATCCAAGCCACCATCAATCATGGATGTACCAAGTGATATGATTACGTCCGCCGTAGATAAACCGGATCCTCAAAATCCTGTTGGTGCAAAAGGAATAGGTGAACCATTGATGGGATGCGCAGCTTCTGCATTGATATGCGCAATTTCAGATGCACTTGATGGTCATTATTTTAATCGCACACCTGTGATGCCCGACATGATTATTAATGCGGCCGCCGGACAACCGCAATCTTATAAAAAGTTTCAAGTAAATACGCAATAAGGCTTAAACGTCACGACGATGAATAAGCTTGCGCAGCATGGATTTCAGCATATCAATATCTTCTGCGGAATATCCGTCAAGGACTTCTTCTTCGAACCGTTGAGCACGACATTTAACGGATTTTAAAAATTCGCGTCCTTTTTCAGAAAGGGTAATACATTCTGCATCGTCGAATTTAATTTGTCCATTATCACGCAACCATTTCAATGACATAGAAACCGTTGCCATATCCAGGCGAGTTGATTTTGCAACCTCGGGTGCCGTCATATTTGGGGTTTGGCTAATATGTATCAATATGCGCGCATGCGCAACTGGAATTCCTTCATCCAATAATTCACGATGGAAAGGATCTGATATTTCCCAATAACTTCTTAATAACAAAAGAACTATAAAATCATTGTCTTGAGGTTCTTCAATTTCTGTTGGCTCCGAAAAATGGTTACTAGGGTGTCTTGTAGCCAATCCATATTGTCCGTTTGCGTAAAGGAGCGGTTTCTTATTAGAAATTTCAAAATCTTCAACTTCACCAACAAAAATCGTGTGATCTCCACCCGGATATTGATGAACATTTTTACATTCAAGATATGCGACAGTATCTTTTAACAAAGGCATTCCACATTTGCCTTCAATGATAGTAACACCGTCAAACTTATCGTCTGCAGGATTAGCAAAATTATTTGATAATTCTAATTGGTCTGATGCCAAGACATTTACGGCGAAATGACTAGCTTCTGTAAGATCAACCAGGTTATTGGAACGATTATCCAAACTCCATAAAATCATAGGAGGGTCAATACTAAGTGAGCTAAAGGAATTAACAGTTAGACCTATTTTAGAACCATCTTTTGCTAATGATGTAATTACAGTAATTCCGGTCGCAAATTTTCCGAAACAATTCCTTAGCTCTCTTGCATCTATTTTAGGTGCATCTACTTTAGTCATTACAAATCCTATTTACGGAAATTTATATATTTCCAAACTGCTTTCACCATTTTTTAGCCGGCGGCGCACTTCATCTTCTTTTTCTTCACGAGCATAAGAAGCTTCTATCACGACTTCTAATTTGTTTGCTGGAATAATAACAACGCCGTCACGATCACCAATGACAACATCCCCTAATTTTATATCAACTTCACCAATTCTAATTGGGCTTCCAATACTACCGCCTCGTTCTTTACCGGTTCCCAGAATATTTAAACCTCTAGAAAAAATCGGAAAATTTAAGGCATCAATATCATCAGCATCTCGAACGCAACCGTCTAACACCAATCCATTTATCCCTCTTTCTTGTGCAGCGCAAGTAAGAATATCACCCCAGTAGCCCGCATCAGGGAAATCATCCAAACTGCCTACCAATACATCGCCCTCCTCAGCTTTATAAATAGCTTCATGAAGATTAATATTACTGCGGGCCAAACAGTGAAGTGGATAGACCGTTCCATACACTTTCATATTTTGTGAAATAGGTTTTATCGTTCCCGGCAATGCACCTATCTGACCTGCGGCTTCATGAATTGTTGCCGTTCCAAATTCACCTATTTTCTGAACAAGTTTTGGATCAGGTCGCATGATTATTGCTCCTTCGTTTGTAACGAATGATATTTATTAATCTCACGCGCTTCATCAAGACGCATTCCACTTTCAAGTGCCGCACGAATTTTTTCTTCTGCAGCTTCAATTTTCTCCGCTTGCGTCAGAACCACTTCTTCGTGCTCTTTTGGAATAACAATCACACCATCACTATCCCCGCGCAATAAGTCTCCCGGATGTACTTTTGCATCGCCAATATTAACAGGCACGTTGGTTGCATCTACTTGAACCCTATCCTTTCCTGTTCGCATTGAATAACTTCGGCTATAAACCGGATACCCTAACTTAAGACACATATGCACATCTCTACATGCGCCGTCAATGACAGTGCCTGCAACGCCATTCTTATCTGCAAGATAGGTTAAAATATCACCCCAGACCGTCGCATCTTCGCGACCACCATTGTCAAGAACGACTACTGTACCCGGTTCCAGATCATCAATATAATCACCAACGGTACCCGGCTCAACATCCGCTGGGCCATATTGAATGGTATAAGCACGCCCCGTCATGCGGAAGCTGTGATCTCGTGGCTTAATGCCTAGGCATTGACCTTTAATGCCCAGTTTATCGAGGGCATCACTAATAGTTGCCGTATCTAGTTTTGAGGCACGTTCAACTGCCTGATCCATATTCATTCCTTTACTATAATTACTTCCAATATAGAAACCCGTTGGCGGTTCCAGTGCCTGCTTCTGAACGGTAACATGGGACATAATCAACTACGTCCCCCTTTAATTCGCTATCGAATAATACTCCTGCCGCCGCAATCCAATTTTTAAGTTCCGAGGTCCCTGTTTGAAAATATTTCTCATCCAACGATGTGATCGTTTCAGCGTCTCGCCCCTGAATAGCTGTCATAAACAATTGATCAAGATCTTCATCAATGACAAAGTGACTCATGCCGCCGGATCCGAATACGGCAACCTTCAAATCACTATCCCAATTACGGATTGCTTTACCTACCATTTTGCCAAAATCATAACAGCGCTTTGCTGTTGGTTGGTTAGGCGGAAAAAAAGTATTTGTAATTATTGGTACATTCGGCACCACATTATCATTCATCACTTGGCGATATATATACCCAAAAGCATGTCCAACTCCAGACGACCAATGATCATCATGTTTTGGAATTTTAGTCATCTTTGTAACGTCAAAGCCATCTTTGGTTGCTTGTTTAATAATCAAGTTCGCAAGTTCGGGACAACCATCATATTCCGTATATTCAGGCGGATTATGTCCTGCTTCCGCTGCATGAATTCCGGGGGCCATTCGGGCGATTTGCTCTTCGCTTGCGGGTTCATTATAAAGCGTCTCACCGGAAAAAACTGTGAACGCTGGAATGACATCAGGATTATAAATTTCATTTTGATCATTCCCCATGATCACGGCTACATCCGGTTTTACTTCGTTCCAGATATCAGCCATTTTTGTAATGGCGTCCTGACAACGAGAATGCCGCATAGTGCGTTCATCAATAGATGATTGCTCATTTAAATTTTCATTTTTACGAAGTTCCTTAAGTTCTTCAAACGAATAATTTCCAAGCTTATAAGGATGTGACGGCCTATTTTGATCCGCTTTAACACGCATCAACCACTGCTCCGGTGTCGTTGATAATGTAGGACCATGAGACGTCCACATTCCAAGTACGATTTCAGCCATGTTTAATACCCTTTAAATTTTTCCTGTTATTATAATAACAGATGAATATATCAAGTCAACGCGGATTAGATCACAAAAGACGCCTTAAATAATCCAAAAACTGCTCTTGCTCTTTTCTTGATAATGGTTCCAGAGTTTCTTTGCCTGCCTCTTTACCAAGTGGAATAACAGCATCGACAATTTCATTCCCTTCATCAGACAGGTCTAAAATATGATACCCTAACCCTTCTTCAGTTTGGGTTAAAGTGATCATCCCCTTTTTAATCAACCTATCTACAAGTCCATGGACATTACCGGGTTCCATTCCGATACGTCGACCAAGTTTATTTTGTGAAGTTGGCCCCAATAAACGTAATGAAGTCATCGCAGCAGTTTGCATAGGACTTAATCCAGTAAAAGCGATTTTTTGCTTCATCTTATTTCGAGCTTTATGAAACACGCGCCTTAGTAAATGTCCAACCTGATCTTCTAGGCCGGATTTATTTTCCTTATCGTATTTATCGATAGCCAAAACTTACCTCATTCATTTCTCTATTATGATCATAACAGCAGACACTTTTAATGAAAAGTTTTATTCTTTGGTCCTTAATCTAGATATGATTATTACCAACTATTTTGAATATATTATTTTTCATTTGTTTTTATATGAAATGCTAACGTAAGCTAAAAGAAAAAGAATCATAAAATAAGAGGGAAAATCAATTGAGTGATACATCTGCACAAAAAGTAACCTGGACATCAAAATCTGCATTTTTATTAGCCGCAATTGGATGTGCCGTTGGGCTTGGTAACCTATGGCGTTTTCCGTATATTGCAGGACAAAATGGCGGCAGTGCTTTTATCATGATTTATGTTGGGTTTGTTTTTCTTCTTGGAGTTCCCTTAATAATGTCGGAACTTGCCATCGGACGCGAAGGTAAATTAAGCGCCGTTGGTACAATGCAAAAATTAACCGCACAAGGTTATAACCCTATTTGGAAAATTATTGGCTGGATCAGTGTGCTTGTTCCAGTTCTGGGTTTATCCTATTATTGTGTCATTGCTGGATGGTCCGTTGATTATATATTTAAAGCGGCGATGGGTGATTTCAGCAATATAGATGCCGCTGGATCCGGTGCTATTTTCCAAGAAGCCCAAGATAACTGGCCCGTTCTTATTTTTTGGTTCACTCTTTTTCTTTTTACAACAATTACCATTATCTCACTTGGAGTAAAGAATGGGCTTGAAAAAGCAGTAAAACTTATGCTCCCCGCATTGTTTGTTATCCTCGTATTTCTGGCGATTTATGCAATGAGTACAGGGGACTCAAATAAAGCCATAGAATTTCTTTTGAGCCCTGATTTTTCAAAACTTACCCCAAGGGCCATTCTTGAAGCACTAGGTCAAGCCCTCTTCTCCCTTGCTATTGGTGTAGGTGGATTAATCACATATGGCGCATACCTTCCTGATGATGTATCGTTACCAAAATCAGCCGGTTTAATTGCTATTGCAGATACAATGGTCGCGCTTCTTGCTGGGTTTGCAATCTTCCCTATTGTGTTTGAATATGGCCTAGAGCCAAGCGAAGGACCGGGATTAATATTTGCTACGCTTCCAATTGCATTTGGTCAAATGCCAGGTGGGATTTTATTTGGCACGCTTTTCTTTGTGTTGCTTTCCTTTGCTGCGCTTTCATCAACGATTGGGATGCTAGAGCCCGTGGTTGCATGGTTAGAAGACAGAGGACTTTCCCGCAAAAAAACGGCTTGGATGGCCGGTATGATTGCATGGTCTCTTGGAATTTTCATGGTGCTATCGTTCAATTTGCTCGTAGATTATATGCCCCTTAACTTTATCCCACTATATGAAGGCAAAAATCTATTTGGAATTATGGATTATACGGTAGCCAATGTTTTGATCCCAATTAATGCCTTGATGATCGGACTTTTCGCGGGATGGGCTATGTCCAATGAATTGGCCGAAAAACAATTCGGATTTGCTTATGGTAGCCCGCAGTTTTCATTATGGCGTATAAGCACAAAATATATCGCAACGATTGCCATAACAATAGTCGTTTACGGAATGATTTTTGGTAATCCGTTCTAAGAGCTATTAAAACTACCGATTTAAACTATATTTTTTTGGATCTAATGCTGGTTCATTACCATCAATAATATCAGTAAGCATTTTTGCAGAGCCCGCTGCCATGGTCCACCCAAGTGGTCCGTGCCCAGTGTTGACTAGTAAATTAGCAACATCAGTCTTTCCCAAATAAGGTGATCCATCCACACTAATCGGTCTTAGGCCTGCCCATTCTGTGACTTTATCCTTATCAAAATAAGGCGCAAAATCAGGATATATTTCACTAAGTAAATCATACATATTGGCTAAGCGGTCAGATGTGAGACTTTGATCAAGTCCTGAAAATTCTGCTGTACCCGCTATACGAAGCACATCCCCAAGCGGGGATATAGCCGCACGGAAGCCATCGTCAATAATTGGCATTCGCGGTCCGCCGTTCCAACCATTAAGTGGTACTGTAATTGAATATCCTTTGGCGGGTCTTACCGGAATATTAATACCGATTGATTTTGCAAGCGGTGTTGAATAGCTTCCTGCGCATAAAATATATTTATCCGCTGTCATATCACCCGCACTGGTTCTTACGGCACTAATATCATTATGCTTCTTGATTATTTTTTCGACACGGACACCATAGTTAAACTTTGCGCCTAGTTTCATCGCTTCTTTTTCAATTTCACAGGTGAATTTATACGCATTACCCGCTTGATCATCCGGAAAATGAACGCCACCGGCTAGCTTATCAATAACGGGTTCAAGCGAAGGTTCAGCCTTTAAAAGGTCATTACCTTTAAGCACTTCGTAAGTCATACCGTGCGGTATTAAATGTTCCGAAAGACGAGCAAGTTTTTCAAGACTTTCCATATCCCGAAATACTTTAATAGACCCGGTTGTAATCTGGTCATATTTAATATTTAATTTTTTTCTAAGTTCATCTAATAATTTGACTGAATACCATGAAAGATCAGCACTTCTGTGAATGTTTTCAATATATAACTTTTCACGTGAATTATTTAAGAATGACACACCCCATCCAAGCAATGACGGTAATGCTTTTAATCTTAATAAAAATGGGCTATGCGGATTACCAATTGTGGAAACAAGTGTTTTAAAAATTCCGGGAGCATTCCATGGGTCCGCCATAGACGGCGTAAGCATTCCAGCATTGGCAAAACTTGTTTCTAAGGCGGGGCCTTCTTGACGATCTATCACTTCAATGTCGTGCCCGGATTTTGCCAAATAATAAGCCGTCGTCGAGCCAATAACACCGGCACCAATAATGATAATTTTCATAACTTAAATTATTCTTCTTTGTTTTTAAAAATCTTCCACATACCAATAGTAAAAAGTGGCAGAATGATCAATATGATAAACACATAAGTTAGCGTTCCATAGCCTTCTTTAATTAAATTAACAACACCAAATTCCGTTGCTATTACAATGGCGGTAAATAAAATGACAACTGCAATAAGAGGACGCATAAAACGGGGCATAATTTTATTATGATGTTTATAAGCGACAGCAAAACGTTCATTTATTGAATGGATTAAAGCCGTACCAGTTTCAATAAAAGTTCCAAACAAAATAATCTCAAAAATTATCTTAAAGATTGGCACATCTAAAATCGTTAATAAGTAATTCACCGGTAATTGTTCTTCAATAATATCCGGGTAATAGCCCATCATGGCAACAAAAAAGAAAATAGCAGGTATCGTCGCAATTGGCCCCGCTAGCAATCCAGAAATAAGAGCTTCTTTTCGGGATGTTAAATGGCGAATACAAAAAAGGACCGCCGGAATAGTTGCAAGATTATATCCTGAATATGTAAGACCACTTTGAACCCAGCCGTCACCAATTGGATGATTTGAGAAATTGGCCGCAATTTTATCACCAAAAACAGTCATGCAAAGAATAACAAATGCGGCATACGCGACATAAAGTAAAATCGACCAAGCGCTTAAGAATTTTTCAATAAGGCTTGAGCCATAGAAAACCAATACACCGACAGAAAGCATCATTACGGACGTCCCCCAAATGGGTAAAACACCGTAATTTTCCATTAGCAACGCACCGGCGGCGGCCCCAACGACTGAAATTGTGACAATAATTTGTAGGAAATAAGCGATTTCAAACAAAAAACTAAATCGTCCTAATGTCTGGCTGAAATATGTTTTATAATCAAAACTTTTAGTCATACGTGCCAATTCAAAACAGGCCGCAAGTGTAATACTCCATATGAACATCGCGACTAATATTCCAATAAGGCCGCCAACCGGTCCTGAGCCAAAGAAAAATTCAACAATTTCTCTGCCTGTTGAATATCCCCCCGCAATAATAACCGATTGAAAAATAAATCCCGGCAATAAATATCGTTGAAAAAAACTTGCCATTCACGCTTCCTCTACTTTTATCAAATAAGCATGACATTTATAATTGTTTGATGCAAAGGCATTTTTTGTATATCGTCAGTGGCATTATGAGAGTTGCGGAAAATTAATGAATAAACCGATCAATAAAAAAACACAAAATTCTAAACCGATTGATGACTTAACGGGCATCGAAGTCAAAGATGACTTTGAACGTTTCGAACAGAAATTCGATATATATTGCCGTGCCATGTGGGATCCACAAATAAAGTCAGAAAAATCAGATAAGTTTTTTGAGGGCTATTATATGCCCTATGCAAAAGCACGTAAAACAGATGGGTTTAGCCAAAAAGATTATGCCTTTCGCAATGCGGCGTGGCACGTGAATAATGTTATTCGAGATATTGAAAAGTCAGGTGAATTCAGAAAAGAAAAACCGAATGAAATACGAAAAGAAGGTTTTTGGGATTATTATACTTCGCATGATGAAGGATGGCCGGAACCTTACCCATATGAAAGCGCCGCCGAAGCGACACGCGATTTAAAAAAAGTGGCCGGGTTTTGTGGGGTCGGCGATCTAGGTGTTTGCGAATATGACGAAAGATGGATGTATAAATCCATTTTCTCCATGCAGGGGAACGGTCAAAAGCCACAAGAAATTCCAGATGATATTCCAAATGTAATTGTCACTTTAGAACCTATGGATCGAGAACTTATTAAAACGGTCCCGTCTGCATTATCCGGTGCAGCCACAGGTCTTGGCTACACTTTTGATGGTGTCGCAATTATCACACTAGCGCAATATATTCGCAATATGGGATATCGCGCATATGCGACGCTTAATGATACTGCTTTGTGTATACCGCTTGCATTGCAAGCGGGGCTTGGTGAAGTGGGCCGTCATGGCATGCTGATCAATGAAAAATATGGCCCACGTTTTCGTATTGGTAAAATATTCACCGACATGCCGCTTGAAATCAACAAGCCCAAAAAATTTGGCGTCCAAGAATTTTGCACAACATGTGACCGCTGTGCTGTCGCGTGCCCGCCAAATGCCATACCCTTCGATGCACCAAGTGATCACGTCCATAGTGAAAGTAATATCAAAGGGGTGGTGAAATGGACACCTTCTGCGGAAAAATGTTTTAAATTTTGGTGTAATCAAAATACAGACTGTATTATTTGCATAAGATCATGTCCTTATAATCGTGATTTTTCTAGATTACGTCATCGTCTATGGTTAAAGCTCGCTAAAAGTCCTTTTAAGAAACTGGCATTAAAACTAGATGATCTTTTTATGGATCGCGGTAGATTAAAAACCAGTTGGTGGTGGCGGCCGGAACTTAAAAAACAAGATGAGGCAGAAGCCCCAAAGCGCAAAAAGAAAAATAAGAAATAATCCACACGCCACGACTATAGGTTTATTATCATTTTAAAGCTATCTTGTGGAATGATTTTCACCTATAAAACCCTAAACATATTATGAGACATCCACAATGATTGAAGTCGGTAAATACCATACACTTGAAGTGATCAAGCATCTTGATTTTGGCATAATCCTTAAACATGATGATGAAGAAATATTGCTTCCTACACAATCATTACCACAAGACGAGAAACTTTGGGACATTGGGCAGTTTCTTGAAGTATTTGTCTATCTTGATTCAGAAGATCGCCCTATCGCTACTACCGACATACCATCTGGTACTGTTGGCGATAGCGTTTTGCTTACTGTTGTAGGCCAGAGCGATTTTGGCACATTCATGGATTGGGGATTAACAAAAGATCTTCTTGTACCTTTTAAAGAGCAAAATAAACCTATGAATATGGGACGATCTTATGTGGTACATATCTTTCTCGATAAATCAGATCGTATTGCAGGATCAACTAAGCTCAGTAATTATCTTGACGAATTTAACGATGGGAAATTCGAATTTCGGGAAGAAGTGGACCTCCTGATCGCGGGAAGAAGTGATTTAGGATATAAAGCCGTTATCAATAATTCCCACCTCGGGTTAATTCATCAAAATGAAGTTGTGCGCCCCTTAAAAAGCGGAGACAAACTTAAAGGGTATATCGGAGAATTACGTGAGGACGGCCGGATTAATTTAACTCTACAAAAGTTCGCTTATGAGGTGAGAGAGGAACTCTCTGATGTCATTCTCAAATATATGCAAGATCATGGTGGCATTATAGGATTAACGGATAAAAGTCCACCTGGTGAAATTAATGCGATTTTTCATGTTAGCAAATCAAACTACAAAAAAGCTTTAGGGAAATTATTTAAGGAAGGTAAAATCACCTTCCACGAAAAAAGTGTGCGTTTAATTCAAGAATAAATGATCAATGAACTTAATTGGCTCTCATATGTTCTGGAATTATTCGCTTTTCCAATATTTCGAATAAAATTTCAACGATAATCGCAAGACAGGCTGCCGGAATAGCACCCTGTAAAATTAGATTAGTATCATTTAGCGCGAGCCCTGTAACAATCGGCTCCCCTAGACCGCCCGCTCCAATAAATGCGGCAAGTGTTGCGGTACCAATGCAAATAATCGTTGCCGTTTTAATGCCCGCTAAGATATTCGGCAAGGCTAATGGAAACAACACATTTCTGAGTTGTTGGAACTTCGTCATTCCGATAGCACGAGACACATTTACCAACACCGGATCTATGGTGGTTAACGCTGTAACCGCACTTCTTAATATCGGTAACAGTGAATATAGAAAAAGAGCGGTAATAGCAGGTATTTCACCGATGCCGAAAATTGGGATCATTAACGCAAGCAAAGCTATTGACGGAATTGTTTGTAATAACCCTGTAAAATAAATGACGGACCGCGATAATTTAACCGATCTAAATATTAAGAAGGCAAGCACTAAAGCGACTATACAACCAATTGAAAGGGCGATGATAGTTATTTTTACATGTGTAATAGTGTTTTCAATTAGTTTAGATAAAACGCCATCTTGACTTTCTACTGTTGTATTGGTGTCAATTAATCCTTCGCTTTTTAAAAAAGCATTTGCCACTTCACTAAAGGTTTTTTGGTTTATAACCACTTCAGAATTTAAAAGGCGCATTTTGTCGTCATCTAAACGGCCTACTAGCTGATTAAGAATTTTCATAGCGTCTTCTGGGAAATCATTGCGAGTTAACGATGCACCAAAATATTTTGGGAAAAAATCAAGATTATCCTGAAGAATAATTAATCCATAGCGCTCTATATCACCGTCCGTTGTGAAAGCGTCTGTCAAATCTATTTCACCTTCATCAATTGCTTTATAAGCCAAGCCATGCTGAATTCCCGTTGGCGCAAATTCAAGGTTATAAGCTACTTTCATAGATGGCCATCCATCATCACGATTGATGAATTCATGACTAAAATTGACCTTCAAATCTGAATGATCTTTCAAATCCGAAATGGTCTTTAAACCTCTTTCATCTGCTAAAGTTTTCTTAATTGCCATTGCATATGAATTATTAAATCCGAAAGGAGAAAATATTTTCATATTTCGCGCATCTAAAATTGCTTGGTAATCTTTTAGATTAGGATTTTCACCAACACTTTCATCGCTTGTAAAAATTGCTTCGGATATGGTGCCCGTATATTCGGGATATAAATCTATTTCACCTTCGGCTAATGCATTATAACAAATCAGTGTCCCGCCAAAGCCGAATTTACGATCTATTTCATAGCCACTATTCTCTAACACTTGGGCCATAATTTCTGCAAGAAGATAGCTTTCTCCGTGCATTTTACTACCGATAACAATTTTTTCGTTCGCAGCAAAAACAGAGCCACTCAATAAAAAAATGGCGGCAAAAAAAAGAAGGAAATATTTAAGTGCCGAAGCGAAGGTGATTTGTCAGACCCTGATTGTTTTTTGATAATCAAGTATTGAACAAATCACCATTGATGTCAAACGACTTACCGCGGTAAAAGATGAACCCCGGCGAGCATACATCTAACCGAACCTCCCGCGAGTTCAATCGTCGGAATTTCAAGCGGTAAAATTTCCGTATTTCTTTCAATAATCGCTTTTTGTTCATCGGTTAATACGTTATGCGCTCTTGCTGAAATCGCTAAAACACGTCTATCACGACTTTGAAGCTCTATGGCATTACCTGCGAAATTGGCTATCTGATCATTACTAAGCGCAATGACTTTACGGCCAGAGCTTTCAAAACGTGCAACGATCTCTTCGCGTCTTTTAGCATCATCAAACAAATCCAATCCAATCATGACGAAATCCGTAGCGATACACATTAAAACATTCGTATGATAAACAGGCGTGCCGCTTTCATCACATGCATCGAATGCCATTGGCTCATAATTAAAATGGGTACAAAATCTTTCTAATGCAACAGGATCAGCACGGTTTGATTTTGTAACATATGCAACGCGATCAATATGATCCAAGACCATTGCACCTGTCCCTTCAAGGAAAAGACTATCAGGTTCAAGGCCTGAATAATCAATAATATCTTGAACGCGATAATTTTCTTTAAGCATTTCAATTACATCATAGCGACGTTCACGACGACGATTTTCTGCAAACATTGGATAAATGGCCACATGCCCACCCGAATGGGTTGAAAACCAATTATTGGGAAATACGGAATCTGGCGTCTCTTTGCTCTCATCTTCAAAAATGTGAACATTTATACCTTTTTTTTCTAATGTCTCGGCAACCTTAGTTGCTTCTGCATAAGCTGATTTTGCGATTTCTTGCTCGCTTAAACCATCACCACTTTTTTGAAAACTATTGTCCTTAGCCGTTTGCCAATTTGGCGAAAAATTATGCGGACGGATCATGATAACCGCAGCTGGTGCTTGTACACTACGCTTTTCCATAACAGTCTCCTTTAATTTTTAGCGGCTCTTAAAACCATACCAAATAAATCACGTGGATCATCGGGATCAGCAAGCATATCAAGGTTTTGATAATGGCCTGTCTCTTCAAGTTTATCGCGAATATAGCGTAATGCTGAAAAGTCCTCGATGGCAAAGCCAACGCTATCAAATAATGTTATTTGTTTTTCATCTGTACGGCCCTCTATTTCGCCTGTCATCACTTGCCATAATTCTTTCACCGGATAATCTTCATCCAATTGTTGGATTTCACCTTCAATGCGTGTTTGTGGTGGATATTCAACGAATATTTCAGAACGCAAAAGAATATCTTTATGAAGTTCAGTTTTACCCGGACAATCGCCACCAATGGCATTGATATGAACACCTGATCCGACCATATTATCGGTTAAAATTGTTGCATATTGCTTATCAGCTGTAACGGTTGTGATAATTTCTGCACCTTCCACAGCCATTTGCTCACTATTACATTTGATAGCATTTAAACCACGACCTTCAAGGTTCGCCATGCAGCGGTCAGAAGCGCTCGCATCAATATCGTAAAGACGAACATTTTCAATGCCGCATATTGCTTTAAAGGCGAGTGCTTGGAACTCTGATTGTGCGCCATTACCAATCATGGCCATCGTTTTTGATCCCTTAGGCATCAAATATTTTGCAGCCATTGCTGATGTGGCAGCCGTACGAAGCGCCGTTAAAATTGTCATTTCAGTGAATAAAACCGGGTATCCCGTGTTCACATCTGAAAGAACACCAAAGGCTGTTACAGTTTGCAAACCATCTTGAGTATTTTTTGGATGACCGTTCACATATTTAAAACCATAAACTTCGCCGTCGCTGGTTGGCATTAATTCAATTACACCTTCTTGCGAATGTGAAGCAACGCGCGGCGTTTTATCGAAAAGTTCCCAACGCTTAAAGTCATCTTCTAGATATTCGCAAATACCTAACATCATTTCTTCGACACCAAGTTCTAGAATTATTTTCATCATGTCATCAACACTGACAAAAGGAACCAAATTCAAATCTTTATTCACTGTATTCGTCATAGCAAACTCACTTTAGATTCTGCGTCTTAAAAGACACTAGTTGATTAAAAACATATAATATCAATGCTAAATTTTAGACACAATGTCATTTTTTTATAAAAATTGATGATAAATATATAAATATGACATACATTATTAGTAATATTGTCAATTATTAGGTTTTTACATGAAAAATAGTCGTGATGAAATATCCAAATATTCTTATGATCATTTAGACCGGGAATTAATATCCTTATTACGTAATGATGGAAGAGCCCCCCTTTCAAAACTAGCCGACATATTAAAAGTATCACGTGGGACGGTACAAAATCGATTAGATCGTTTACTCGCATCCGGAACCTTGCATGGCTTCACGGTTAGAGTACGCGAAGATTATGATCAAGATACAATTAGAGCTCATATGATGATTGAAGTAGTTGGAAGATCAACATCGCAAGTCATTCAAAAATTAAGAGGCATGCCTGAACTTCAAGTATTACATACAACCAATGGCGCCTGGGATTTAGTCGCTGAAATCCAAACTTCCAGTTTAAGTGAATTTGATCGTGTTTTAAGAGATGTCAGAATGATCGATGGCGTGTTAAATAGCGAAACAAGCATACTTTTAAGCACGCTTTAAGAGCTTATTGAATTTAGCAGTTCGCTTACATATTCATCTTGTGGATTATTTACGATTTCTTCTGTCATACCACTTTGAATAATTTTACCGTCTTTAATTACAACAATATTATCGGCTAGCTTTATCGCTTCTTCCATGTCATGGGTTACAATAACTATGGCTCTAGCTTCGGCCTTTTGTAATTTTAAAAACTCTTCGTGGATGTATCCTTTTGTGATCGGATCAAGTGCTGAAAAAGGTTCATCAAGAAGCAACAATTCTGGGTTCAGCATCATAGATCGACAAAGGCTCACACGTTGCTGTTGTCCACCAGACAGATTATGCGGAAAGCGATCTACCAATTCTTTCTTCAAATTCACCAGTTCAATTACGTAATGTGCCCTTTGTTCAATTTTATCCTTAGACCACTCATTTAATTTCGCCATAACAGTAATATTTTCATAAACTGTCATATGAGGAAACAATCCGCCTCCCTGCACCGCATATCCCATTTTTTTTCTTAAATCGGTGATGTTTTCATAATCAACTTTTTCATCAAAAACTTCAACATGACCATTCGACGGTTTCGTTAATCCATTCACCAATTGCAGTAGCGTTGTTTTCCCGCTACCGCTTTCGCCAACAAGAGCCGTGGTTTCATTATCAGAAATTTGTAGATTAATATTTTTTAATACGGTCACATCACCATATTTTTTGGAAATATTCTGAAATTCAATCGCGTATTTTAAAGAGATAAAATCACCTCATTTTAAAAAGTTAATATAAATGTGGCACCGCCACCTACGGTTTTTGTTAAGCTCACGGTTCCACCATGTGCAATCATCACTTGTCTCGTCAGCGCAAGCCCTACGCCTGATCCTTCTCTTTTCGTTGTATAAAAAGGAACAAATATTTTTTCAGCCAAATCTGCCTCTATTCCGGGGCCATTATCATAAACTTCTATAATGATGCGCCCACGTTTGTTAATTTTTGCTGATAGTCCAACTTTCGCATTTTCAGTATTTTCCAACGCTTCAGCTGCATTTTTCATCAAGTTAATTAGCATCTGCTCTAGCATTTCTGGGTCTGCAGAAACCTCAAGTCCATCTGTTGAAACATTCATTTCCAACTCAATGTTCTTAGTTTCCCAATCAATGGTCGCAACTTTAACGACATCTTCAAATATTTTTCTAACGACCAACTGTTCTTTTTCAGGAGGCGGCAACCGAGTTAAACGACGATAACTTTGCACAAAATGCATTAAGCTGTCTGAGCGGCGAGCAACGGTATCTACGGCATCACGCACATCCGTTAACTCATCAACAAGTTCTTGCTGACCTTTTACTTTTTCTATGGCATCATCCACCAAATCCGTTGATGTTTTAGCAAGCGAAGATACGGGAGTTATACTATTCATAATTTCATGAGTTAAGACGCGCACCAAGTCCTGCCATGCTTGAAGTTGAGCAACATCGAGTTCGCTTTGGATATCCTGCAATGATATGAGCTTTTCAATTTTACCAGCTGAAATTATCTGCGTAGAAGCGATCGTTAACTTCTGTTCAACGTCATCAATTTTAAAGGTTACCAAATGACGTTCACCTGGCGCTAATGTCAAAACTTTCTTTCTAAACTCGTCACCAAACTGCGCGAGATCCGCAATGCGTGTCACGTGTGTCGAGCCAAACAAGCGCCGCGCCGCATTGTTATGAATTGATATGGTTCCATCCCCATTTAATGACATTAACGGAACAGGTACATGTTCGATTAACGCCTTTAAGTGCTTTAAATCTTCTTCTTGTTGACCGCGCAACTGACGAAACCGTTCTAAAATATCTGTAATTGCTTCGCCTAGCTCGATGAAACCGGCCCCCATTCCGGCATGATCAAATTTTTGGCCAAAATCACCATAACGCATGGCGTCCAAAAAACGTGTTAAATCATCATTGGTTAATTTAACGAACCTTACAATTTCAAAAATCTGAAATGTTGCAATGATGGTTATTAAAAGGCTAGCAGCAAGAAACCCCGGACTAATAACCAATATCGCGAGGCTAGAAACCGTGATAAACAATAAAACCAACCGAATAGTCAGCAATAAACTAAACCGCTTAAAACCCATATTTTTCCATCCTTCGATAAAGGGCTGCACGCGTTAAGCCCAACTCTTTAGCCGCATGGGAAATGTTATACCGATGTTTTTTTAATGATCTTTCGATTAAGGCATGTTCCATCCGTTCAAGATTTAAATTTCCGTCAGGCAATTCAATTTCTTCTGTTCCCGAATTCGTTTTAATGCTTAATTTATTCTCAACTTCACCGGCGCTGGTTGGATGGCTTTCTAGTGAAAAATCATTTGCTGTAAATGTTGCACCCTGGCTTAAAATTACCGCCCTTTCAATGGCGTGTCGCAACGCTCGCACATTCCCGGGCCATTCATATTCAATAATTGCCGATTGCGCCTCATCTGATAGTTTCTTTAATGGCTTATCATATTTGCGGCAATAAATATCAATATAATAGTTTGCGATCTCTTTAATATCTTCAGTTCTTTCACGAAGCGAGGGTACATTTATTTCAACCGTATTTAAACGAAATAATAAATCCTGCCTAAACCTACTTTCATCATTAAGCTGTTTTGTGGTCAAATTTGTTGCCGCAATAATGCGCACATCGATATCTACGGGCTGATTAGCACCAACAGGTGTGATCTTGCGTTGCTCGAGGACCGTTAATAGCTTTGTTTGCAAATGAAGCGGTAAGTTTCCAATTTCATCTAAAAACAATGTCCCGCCAGATGCTGCTTGAAAACGCCCTACGCGATCACTTTTTGCATCGGTAAAGGATCCCTTCTTATGGCCAAAGAGTTCACTATCAAAAAGACTTTCACTAATAGCCCCCATATCAACACTTAAGAATATTTCATTCGCTCTATTTGATTGTCTATGGAGCTCACGCGCCACTAATTCTTTGCCAGTACCATTCTCACCAAGGATTAAAACATTTGCATCCGTTGGTGCCGCTCGCTCAATTATCGATTGAATGTTCCTAAGCGCATCTGATGAACCAATAATCTGCTGCCCGCCGCGCTCTTCAACCAATGTTCGGTTTGCTTGCCTTAAATTCGCAGCTTCATCACGGGTTTTTCTTAATTTAACAGCCGCAGAAAGCGTCGCGACCACCTTTTCATTTTGCCATGGTTTCGATACAAAATCCGTCGCGCCCATTTTCATAGCTTCAACAGCAATATTGACACCGCCATGTGCCGTAATCATGATCACTACCGCTTCAGGATCAATTTTCATAATTTCAGCGAGCCAATGAAATCCTTCATCACCGGAACTTCTACCGGGTCCAAAATTCATATCCAATAAAATTGCGTCAAAACTTTCCTTTTTTAAAATTGTTGGAATTTCATCCGGTTGACTAATGGTTCTGACAGACGCGAAATGACGCTTTAGCAATAATTTTCCTGCGATCAAAATATCTTCATCATCATCAACAATTAAAATGGAACCGCGTTTTTCCATAAATATTCCTTATTCTAAATCTGTTCGGTATCGTACACCACTGTTCGTTATTGAACAGTATATACTGTACGAATTCGAACAGTAAAGAATTAAATCATTGAAAATCAATAGTTTAATAATTGGCACGGTCTTTGCTCATTATAAGGATATCGTATTAATTAAATGAAGTTATCAAGATGACAAAAATGGACAATAATATAAATAAATCCTCAGCAGCCCACGCCGGTGTCGGAATGGATCGCGTAATTGAGAAAAAAAGAAACCCCATAAAAATGGCGATGATCGGCGGCGGCATTCTTATAGCCTTTGTCGTTTTATACTTAATCTACGAAAGCGTCAGTGGCGGAAGAACATTCCGTGTTGATGAAAGTCGCTTAGTCGTCTCGCAGGTAAGCAGTGGTGTATATGAAGATTATATTCCAATTCGTGGCAAGGTCACGCCTCTTACCACCGTGTTCGTTTCCGCAACGGAAGGTGGACGCGTAGAAAAAATTCTGGTTGAAGACGGCGCAATAGTTCAAAAAGATCAAGCGATTGTTGAATTATCAAACCCAACCTTACAATTAAATGTTTTTGAAAATGAGGCACGCGTCGCAGGACAATTAAACGCGATGCGTACCCTTGAGCTTCAATTGGAACAAAATCGGCTCCGTCACATAACGAATATCACCACGCTCGAATATGAAATTCAGCAAATGACTAGAAACATTGATCGTTACCGCAGACTTTATGCCAATGGAAACTATACCAAAGCACAAATGGATCAAGCTGAAGAAGACCTAAACTATAAATTAAAAATGCTTGAGATCACTAAACAATCACAAGAAACCGATGCACGCATGCAAGAAACACAACTTGAACTTTCCACATTAGATACAGAAAACCTTGAGCGAAATCTTGAAATTGCAAGAACAAGCTTAGATAATTTAAATATGAAAGCGCAAATTGAGGGCCAACTATCCGGCTTTGATCTTGAGCTTGGTCAGACAGTTAGTCCGGGCACTGCCATTGGACAAATTGACGATCCTTATAACTTTAAAATGGAAGTACAGGTTGATGAGTTTTACTTAAATCGCGTCGATCTTGGTCAAACTGGTGTATACGTTCGCCCAGGTGACAATGAGGAATTTCCAATGCGCATTAAGAAAATTTACCCCGATGTGCAAAATAACCAATTTAAAATTGATATGGTTTTTACGGAAGAACAACCCGAAGATATTCGTCGCGGCCAAACATTACAGTCAAAGCTAACACTAGGTGACAGCGCTGAAGCAACCTTAATTCCAAATGGCGCCTTTTACCAAGACACTGGTGGAAGTTGGATCTTCGTCGTCAGTGACGATAATCAATTCGCGGTCAAAAGAAACGTGCGCTTAGGCCGCAAAAACAACAATTATATCGAAGTTATTCAAGGGCTCGTGGTAGGCGAGCGGGTCATCACTTCCCCATATACAAGCTTTATGGATATGGACCGATTGAAACTAACCGAAGAATAAAATTAGAATTTAAAAAAGAAGGACACGTAAATGTTAAAATTACAAGACTTAGTAAAGGCATACCGAACGGATGAAGTTGAGACGGTCGCTTTAAACAATGTAAATATAGAAATTGAAACTGGCGAATTTGTTGCGATTATGGGACCGTCTGGTTGCGGCAAATCAACGCTCTTAAATATTATTGGCATGCTTGATACCCCAAGTAGCGGCCATTATTTCTTTAAGGACGAAGATGTCGCTGGATATTCAGAAGCCCAACTTGGAGTTATTCGCAAGCAACATATCGGCTTTATCTTTCAAAGCTTTAACTTGATCGATGAGTTATCTGTATTTGAAAACATTGAACTAGCCCTTCTTTATCATGACATCCCGGCAAGCGATCGCAAAGAACGCGTTAATGCCGTTATGGATAAAGTCGGCATAGCCCACCGTGCAAAGCATATGCCAAGCCAGTTATCAGGTGGTCAACAACAACGTGTTGCCGTTGCCCGCGCCGTTGTTGGCAATCAAAGCATGATCCTCGCCGATGAGCCAACTGGTAATCTTGATACCGCGCATGGTCAAGAAGTGATGGAAATGCTGCAGAAATTAAATGAAGAAGGAACAACCATTGTGATGGTAACGCATAGTCCCTCTCACGCAGATTACGCGCGTCGCACAATTAATCTTCTAGATGGACATGTTGTGACAGAAAGCATGCGTGCATAATTTCTGAGCTCTTTTGAAGGGAATGGGAGTAGGGACCCAGCTCAGGATAAGCAAAATGTTACTTACAAACTATTTATTCCCTAAAAAGCGAATAGAAAAGAGATTGAAATGTTCCAAAATCACGTAAAAATCGCAATCAGAAGTATTTTAAAAAACAAACTCTATGCCATTATTAATATACTGGGTTTAACGATGGGGCTCTCCATATATCTTTTTGGCGGACTGATGGCTAACTATGAATATACACATGATACTTTTTTCAAAAATTATGATCGTGTTTATACTATTCGTGGGGAAGTGAATCCGTTAGCAGGAATAGGCATTGGTCAAGTTGACAATGTCCCTTCCGGCGTCGCGCCGGTTATGAAAGCTGAACTTGAAGAAGTAGAGGCAATTGCGAGAACAATTTTTAGAGATTTTCTGGTTTCAATCAACGAGGACAATTATTATGAAAATGTCAGATTTGCCGATGCTGAGCTTCTAGATATATTTGATTTTGAATTTATTATTGGTGATAAAAGTGCACTTTCAAATTCAACCGGTATTATTATTTCTGAAAGTTATGCGAAAAAGTTTTTTGGTGATCAAGACCCTATAGGAAAAACAATAACACTTGATCATGAGCATGATCTTTCGATCAATGCCGTCATCCGTGATTTACCACAAAATTCACATTTTAGTTCAGGTGTGCTTCCCATGTTAACACGCCCACTGAACATTATCATTCCAATGAGCGCGATGGAACGAATTACAGATTTTCAACCCGACACAAATTGGACGAGCACTTCAACAGGGAATTTAACATATGTTATGTTGCCAGAAACACTTGATCAGCAATGGTTACAAGACCAATTACCCGGCATATATGAAAGACATTTCCCAGAAGAACAAAGAAGTTTTCTAAGCGGTATGCTTACGCGGCCACTCATTGACGCCAATACGGCACTTTGGGATACTATTGGCTTACCGGTAATTACCATAATTGAAATTCTAGGGTTAATGGTTTTGATTATTGCTTGCGTAAATTACACAAACCTTGCAACGGCGCAATCAATGGGACGCTCACGTGAAGTTGGGCTTCGAAAAACATTAGGCGCTGGAAGAACTCAGTTATTAACACAGTTTATCATCGAGAGCATTACAACCACTATGATCGCACTTGTTCTCGCGATAACAGTATTGGAAATAATTATACCATTATTCAATTCAGCAACCGGAAAAATCTTATCTATTGATTACCTAAGTGATTTACCGATGTTATTGGCCACGGCACTCATCGTCGGTTTAGTAGCTGGCGCTTATCCCGCATATGTGATCTCTAAAGAATCTCCTATCTCTGCATTAAGGGATAGTGGGCGAAAAGGCCGTGGTGCCGTTTGGATTAGGGCATCAATGATAGCAGTGCAGTTTATATTCTCTGTTGGAATACTTGCCGCCGTTCTCGTAGTTTATGAACAAAACAAAAAGGTAGAAGAAAACAGTCAAATTTTTCCAAAAGAACAAGTTTTCACGCTAGATCGATTAAATGTTGAGCAAATGGAAGATCGTCATGAGGTTCTTAGAAATGAGATCATGAATATTCCTTATGTGGAACAATTTTCACTTTCCTCTCAAGTCCCATATGAACAAACCAATACCAATATTAAAGCATCAAGAGTTTTAAACGATTTTTCAGCAGCAATTAATTTTAATCAGCTCAATATTGATGATCAATTTGCCGTTCTTTATGACATTCCAATTGTTGCAGGACGCAATATTTCCCGCGATATTGCAATGGATACGCATATCCGCGAAAATAAAGCTGTAAACGTATTGGTAAATGAAATTGCTGCAAAAGTCATCGGTTTTGAATCATCTGCAGCCGCCGTCGGACAAGTTTTTTATGAAGATGAAGGCGATAGAGGCATCACAACATATACTATAGTAGGTGTACTAGAAGACCGTAATATACTAGGCATGTTTAATGATGTTAAACCCTTCTTTTTCTTTAAGCGTGATGCTTCCTACCGAGTAGCATCAATAAAACTATCAAAGAATGCTTCATTTGATGTGGTTGATGATATTGAAGAAGTGTGGACGGAAGTCTATCCGGATTATCCTATGCAAGGAAAATATCTTAATGAGACATTCCAAATGGTTTATATGTTATTTGAATTGGCAACATCATCACTGGCAACCTTTGCGCTTTTCGCGCTCTTTTTAGCGGCGATTGGCTTATTTGGTCTTGCGGCCTATATGGCAGAACAGAAAACACGAGAAATTGGCATCCGAAAAGTACTGGGGGCAAGCAATAATCAAATCATTAGGCTCCTCATTTGGCAGTTTTCCACGCCCGTGTTATGGGCAACCCCAATCGCACTAGGGCTTTCTTATTATGCATCCAACAAGTATCTAGAGATTTTCGCGGACCGTATAAGTTTACCTTATGGAATGTTGTTGGCAGCAGGAATTGGCGGCATTGTGATTTCTTGGCTTACCGTTGCAACACAAGCCTTCACAATCGCAAAAACCAACCCTGTTAATGCGCTTTATCATGAGTAAACTTATGACTTGATAAATGTCTTCCCTAAATGCAAGATGTCAAAAAGTATATAGGGAAAATAAAATGAAATATTTATCGCAAATTGCTGTCATCATCGGAGCATTGTTTTTAAGTTCTTGTGCAGAACCAGAGGTAAAACAAGAAGCCAGTAAAATACTTACCAATGCAGTGGTTTGGACCGGAGTTGATGAGCAGCCATGGGCGAACACTATTGTCATAGATAATGACCGTATTATTGCAGTCGGCGATGAGGGCCTAACATCGCAATATAACGCTGCACAAGTAATCGATGCAGAAGGCAATATGATCCTTCCCGGCTTTATTGATAACCACGTGCATTTTATGGATGGCTCAAGTTCACTCGCCAGTGTTCAAACGATTGATGCAACCACTGAACAACAATTTGCTAATATCATCATGGATTATGCCAAGACCATGCCAAATGGCGAATGGATGCTTGGTGGCATTTGGGATCATGAAAAATGGGGCGGAACCCTGCCCCATAAAGACTGGATTGATGAAGGTACAGGAGACAATCCAATTTTCCTTTACCGTACTGATGGGCATATCGGTTTTGTAAATTCAAAAGCGCTGGAACTGGCGGGTGTAACAAAAGATACACCCGATCCCGAAGGCGGTGTGATCGTTCGTGATGCAGATGGTGAACCAACAGGAACCTTGATCGATACGGCAATGTACCTTGTTTCAAGAATTTATCCAGCGCCGAGCGATGATAGAATTGATGTCATATTTGACACAGGTATCAAAGAAGCACTTGAAAATGGGGTCACACAAGTTCACAGCATTGATATGGGTGTTTGGGATAATCTTCCAATTTTTAATAGAGCGAAAGAACAAGAGCGCCTTAAAATTCGTGTTAATTATTATACCCATATTTCAAAACGTCATGAACTTGCTAATATGATTAACACAGAAGGAAAAGGCGATAACTGGCTAAGGTTTGGTGGTGTAAAAGTCATGGCTGACGGTGCGCTTGGTAGCGGAACGGCATGGTTTTATGAACCCTTTAGCGACGAACCTGATAACAGCGGTTTTCCCATTCGTCCCATGGATGAATTAAAAACCATGCTGCAAGAATCCCATGACTATGGTTTCCAACTTGCTATTCACGCAATTGGCGACAAAGCAAATGATGAAGTGCTCAGGATAATTGATGAAATTGGCGCCAAAGATAACCGTCCACGAATTGAGCATGCACAACATTTAAAAAAACATGCATTAGAAAGATTTAAAGAGCTTAATGTTACCGCGGCGGCTCATCCTTATCATGTTTATGATGATGGTCGCTTCGCAGAAGGCCGAATTGGAAAAGAAAGACTTTCTGAGATTTATTCCTTTAAATCTTTAATGGATGCCGGCGTTAATGTGTCATTCGGATCAGATTGGTTTGTCTCACCCATGCGTCCACTGCTTGGTATCTATGTTGCAACGACTAGACATACTGCTGATGGCAATAACCCCACGGGCTGGATACCAGAAGAAAAAGTCACCGTAGAGCAAGCCGTCAAAGCATATACAATGAACAATGCCTGGATTGGTAATCAGGAAAATGATTTGGGTACCATCGAAGCTGGAAAGCTAGCTGATCTTGTGATTATAAGTGATAATATCTTTGAAATTGATCCAGCCGATATCAAAGATACAAAAGTATTAATGACCATAATCAATGGTGATATAAAATATCGAGCCGATTAAAGGACAAAGATAATGAATAGAATAATAGGTATTTTTATTTTTTTTGTATTTTGCATGACTAATGTTCATGGAAAAGAGTTTGCAGGATATGTCAGTAGCGCCAGTCCAGAAGCCACTGAAGCAGGTATAAAAATTCTTAAAAATGGTGGTAATGCATTTGATGCAGCAATTTCAGTATCCTTAGCCTTAGGGGCTAGTGAGCCTGCGGGGTCAGGAATTTTTGGACAAACCGTTATGTTGGTTCAACCAAAAGAAGGTGAACCCTTTGTTATTCATGGCACGACCCTCTCGCCTGCAAATATTCCTGATGTGGTATCCAGAAAACATTTAACACAAGGCAGAACAGCATCAACAATTCCATCTAATTTAAAAGTGTTATCATTCACACATAAAAATTACGGAAGCGGACAGTTTTCATGGAATGAATTATTAGAACCAGCGATAGATCTTTATGAAAATGGCATTCTAATTGGAAATTTCAGATATCTAGCTTCAAATAATTACAGATCCGCCTTTAATATTCAAAAAGAAGCCGCAGATATTTTTCTAAAAGAAAATGGGTCCCCATACCTAATAGGCGAAATTTTTAAACAACCTAAGATGGCTAAAACCCTTAAACGCATAGCCGAACTGGGCGCCGAAGAATTTTATCGCGGCGAAATGGCAAAGAATATTGCAAAAGACATGTCAGAGAATGGTGGTTGGATTACATATGATGATCTCGCAAACTTTCCCGATCCAAAAATCATTCCAACCATCCAAACCGATTATAAAGGATATGAAATACACTCCCTTCCCCCTCCCTATGGTGGTTGGATCATGTTACAAATTCTAAAAATATTAGAACAATCTGATACCGCTGATATAGATGAAGACAATTGGAAAAGACGTATTGAGCTTTTAAATGCCATGCGTTTGGGACACGGTGAACGCACAAATAATCCGGTTTCCGGCTTTTATGATTATGGCAATGAAATTAAAACTAAAATATCAGAAGAAGAGGCAACACGATTACTTAATAAATACAAAAATGGCATTGGTGGAGAAACTACCCATTTTTCAGTTGTTGATGGAGACGGTAATGCCATTGCAGTGACACAGAGTATTGATAGTTATTTCGGCTCAAAAACCGTACATCCGGAATATGGTTTTCTTTATAATAACTATATGCAATCGTTCCGTCTTGAAGATGATGGCTCTCCTTATGTCTTAAAAGAAAATGAGATGCCCTTAAGTTCGATGAGCGCGACTATTGTGAAAAAAAATGACGAACCTGTCGTCGTTTTAGGAAGCCCTGCTAGCGCACGAATAATCTCGGCTGTTGCGCAAGTCACTAGCTATTGGATTGATGTAGAAGAAAACATCGCCAAGGCAGTAGCTGCTTTCAGGGTTCATGTTGTTCCAGACAATAAAGCCTATATAGAAGGACCGACTATTTCAAATGAACTGTTATCTGAATTAAGTCGTTATGGTTATGAATTAAAAAGACCAAATTACGGTGTCTCAAATGGGCAGTATGATCCCTATTTCGGTGGAGTTCATGCTTTAGCAAAAGAAAAAGGTGTATGGACAGGTACCGCCGACCCACGCAGGGACGGCATATCTAAAGCAGCCTGGAAATAAAATTTAGTTAAATATAACTAAGCCACCATTGACTATTCTTTTTGCGGTATTCTCCGAATTTTTTACAGGGGTAATAAAATAGAAACACGAAAAAGGAGGTCATTAAATACCATCTAATCATGCTTGGTTCATAGCTCGCGGCCCATGAAGAATGGTCACGGTGTACGTCATCAGGGAAAGTTGG
>DGPL01000006.1:0-22555 GCA_002390425.1 Kordiimonadaceae bacterium UBA4441
GCAAATCGGCGCAGAAGAAGAATTACGATATGAACAATACCCTGGACCATACCAAGGCTGTGTTCCATTTGAAGAAGTTGGCAAAACATGGGCGACATAGAAAGTAAATAAATGCAAGGTTTTGATGCAATTGTTGTTGGCTCGGGTATATCCGGTGGATGGGCTGCGAAAGAACTCTGTGAAAAAGGGCTTAAAACCTTAGTCATAGAACGCGGAAGATATGTTGAACATGGTGAAGACTATATCGGTGAGAATAAAGATCCATGGGAAATGAAATTTGGTGACCGGGTTGATCAGAAGTTAGCAGATGAACGATATCCACGACAGCAACGTTGCTATGCGTTTAAAGACAGCACAAAACACTTTTTTGCTGATGATATTGATTATCCTTATTCTACTGAAGAAGGAAATAATTTCGAATGGATTAGGGGACATCACCTTGGTGGGCGTTCGCTTCTTTGGCACCGCCAGAGCTATCGATGGGGCGATCTTGATTTTTCATCAAATGCCCGTGATGGTTACGGAACTGACTGGCCCGTCAGGTACAAAGATATGGAACGCTGGTATGATTATGTGGAAGAATTTGTTGGCGTTAGCGGCACTATGGAAGGGCTGGATCAATTGCCAGACGGTAAATTTTTACCGCCAATCGGTTTTAACTGTGCGGAAGATGAGTTTGCAAAAAGAATAGAAAATTCATTTGATGACCGCCGTCTAATACCGGGGCGTTGTGCTCATTTGACGGAACCATCGGATGTCCATATGGAACTTGGTAGGGGAACTTGTCAATCCCGCAATCAATGTCAACGCGGTTGTTCATTAGGGGCTTATTTTTCAAGTCAGTCAGCCACTTTGCCAGCGGCGGAACGTACGGGTAATATGACCATAGTGACGGACAGTATTGTTCATAGTGTTATTTATGATGAAAAAACGAAAAAAGCGACGGGCGTCCGCATTATTGATAGTAATACGAAAGAAAAAAGAATTTATTCTGCAAAAATTATCTTTCTCTGTGCTTCAACATTGGGGACGGCGCAAATACTGCTAAATTCAACAAGTGAGACTTTTAAGAATGGTTTTGCCAATAGCAGCGATGCGGTAGGTCGTTATTTAATGGATCATCTTGCTTTTACAGGTGCGACAGGCGAAATACATGGCTTTCAAGATCATTATTATATTGGACGAAAACCCAATAGTATTTATTTGCCTCGCTTTACAAACCTTGAACGTGATGAAGAAGACTTCTTGCGCGGGTATGCTTATCAGGGCGGAAGTGAACGACTTGGATGGTCTAGCCGCTTAAATGATAAAGGGTTTGGTGCTGAATTTAAGGAAAGCTTTAAAACACCTGGGGTTTGGGAAGTGAATCTTGAAGGGTACGGTGAAATGCTGCCCATGGCAGATAATCGTGTGACGCTACATAAAACCAAGAAAGATAAATGGGGTATGCCGCAGCTTCATATTAATGCTAAGTTCGGTGAAAATGATAAGAAAATCCGTAAAGCAATGCGTGAAGAGGCTGTAAAAATCATGCAAGCTGCCGGTCTTAAAAACATCAAAACCTATAACACTGAAGATAGCCTTGGTCTTAGTATCCATGAAATGGGAACGGCACGTATGGGCAATGATCCCCATGAAGCAGTCTTAAATGGGTATAACCAATGCCATGATGTGGATAATGTTTTTATCACTGATGGGGCAGCTATGGCCTCAAGCGCATGTCAGAATCCTTCTTTGACATATATGGCGTTTACGGCGCGGGCGGTGGATTATGCCGTTAAAAATATGAAGATGGGAAAATTATAAATGTCCGAAGAATTTGATGTTATCGTTGTGGGGTCAGGCATGTCCGGGGGCTGGGCTGCTAAGGAATTTACAGAAAAAGGATTTAAAACACTTGTCCTTGAACGAGGAAGGCACGTTGAACATCAGACG
Source organism: Kordiimonadaceae bacterium UBA4441 (assembly GCA_002390425.1). Classification (GTDB taxonomy): domain Bacteria; phylum Pseudomonadota; class Alphaproteobacteria; order Sphingomonadales; family Emcibacteraceae; genus Pseudemcibacter. The sequence goes on from DGPL01000006.1 coordinate 1,936, forward strand.
GATTATGTGGGAGAAGGACTAGGCCCATGGGAGATGAAGTTTCGTGATCGTGTTGACCGCAAATTATCAAACAGCGAATATCCCACACAAGAAAAATGTTATGCATTTTTAGACAGCACCAAACATTTTTTCGTGAACGATAAAGAACACCCTTATTCCCAAGAAGAAGGAAAAGAATTTAGCTGGATCAGGGGATATCATACGGGAGGGCGTTCTTTAACTTGGCATCGCCAAAGTTATCGCCTTGGTGATCTTGATTTTGAAGCAAATAAAAAAGATGGCCACGGTGTTGATTGGCCGATCCGGTATAAAGATATTGAAAAATGGTATGACCATGTTGAAAAATTTGCAGGAATTACAGGGAATAACGACGGTATCCCTCATTTGCCAGATGGAAAATTTCAACCACCCATGGAGCTTAATTGTGTTGAAAAGGTAATTAAAGAACGCATGCAAAACTTATATGGCGATGAAAGACAGCTTATAATTGGTCGAGCAGCACATTTGACAGAACCAACTGAAGAACAACAAGCGTTAGGGCGAGGTACATGCCAAAATCGAAATCAATGTCAGCGTGGTTGTTCATTTGGTGCTTATTTTTCTAGTCTTTCTGCGACATTACCAGCAGCAAGAAATACAGGTAATTTGACCATTTTTAATAATGCAATTGTAGAGTCGCTAGAATATGATCCTGAAACTAAAAGGGCATCGGGCGTTCGTGTCATTGATGCTGAAAGTAAGGTTGGTAAAACATATAAAGCGAAAGTCGTATTTATGTGCGCATCGACCCTAGGTACAACACAAATTTTGTTGAATTCCACCAGTGAAACATTTCAAAATGGGTTTGCTAATGGCAGTGGTACATTAGGCCATTATTTGATGGATCACCTTTATGCACAAGGTGCCAGCGGTGAATTTGAAGGATTTGAAGATAAATATTACGTTGGTCGTCGTGCCACAGGTATTTATATCCCACGTTTTCAGAATTTAAATGGCAAGCAAGAAAAATATTATCGCGGATTTGGTTATCAAGGAAGTGCACAGCGCCTTGGATGGCGTGAGGGCACATCGAAAAAAGGGTTCGGTGCTGATTTTAAAGAAAGTTTTAAAACACCCGGGCCATGGACATTTAGCATTTCGGGTTTTGGTGAAATGCTGCCAGATTATAAAAATCATGTAAGCCTTCATAAAACAAAGAAAGATCAATGGGGGATACCGTTACTTCATATTGACTGTGAATATGGTGAGAATGATTGGACAATGCGCCGGGAAATTGTTGATGTTACCGTTCAAATGTTAAAAGATTTGGGACTTAAAAATGTTAAAGGGTATTTGAATGAAAATGCAAAACCCGGTATTGGTATTCATGAAATGGGTACGGCGAGGATGGGGCATGACCCGAAGACATCGATTTTAAACGGACATAACCAATGTCATGAAGTTGATAATGTTTTTGTAACCGATGGAGCATGCATGACATCATCGGCTTGTCAAAATCCATCGCTAACGTATATGGCGCTAACGGCGCGCGCGGTTGAATTTGCATCATCCGAATTAAAATCAGGAAAGTTATAGGGAGAGCTTGATGAGCGATCAATCCGTCATCATTTCAAAATCGGAAGAAAACCCAGCCATTGCAATTGTGAAAATCAATCGCCCAAAACAATATAATTCTCTTACCGTTGATGTTCTTGACGGTTTAATTGACGCGGCAGAAAAAATAGCAATAGATGAAAGTATACGAGCGGTGATTTTGACGGGTGAGGGTGGGTTCTTTTCGAGTGGTGCTGATTTCTCGCTTTTTGCTGGTGCGATGAATGAAAAAAGCACGACGAAATCCCGTATAGTGGGTGCTAAAGGCGCAAAGATGTGTGACGCCTGGGAAGCACTACCACAACCAACATTTGTCGCCGTTGAAGGCGGTGTGGTTGGTGGTGCACTCGCGGTGGCAATGGCCTGTGATTTTCGTATTATGAGCAAGGAAGCATATGCATATGTTCCCGAAGTCAAAATGGGTGTGACATTTGGTTGGGGATCCCTTCCAAGATTAACAAATTTAGTCGGGGCAGCAAAAGCAAAATATATATCAATTTTCTGCGAAAAACATAATGCAGATGAATGCAAGGATTGGGGGCTTGTTGATTTCGTTTCTGATGACGGAAATGCATTGAAAGAAGCGTTGACACTCGCAACGAATGCGGCGGCGTTCCCAGCTTTGCCCGTTCAGCTGATAAAGCGCGGCGTTAATATTAGTGTTAATGCTATCGCTAAAGCTTCTTTTTATGCGGATATGGAGGATTTGCTTCTTTGTATGAAAGATGAAGAAGCAACCATTTACCGCACGCAAACGATCAAGAAATTACAAGGGAAATGACATATGGTTAAATTTGAGGAAACTTTGCTACTAGGGGGTTTTTTGGATCAACGCGTGGCAGATCATCCAGAAAGAATCGTATTTTATTCCCGTGGTATTGAAACAACCTATAAACAGCTTTCCGATCAAGTAAACATATGTGCGCGTGCCATGATAGCATCAGGTCTAAAAAAGGGAGATGGCGTCGCGGTTCTTTCCTCCCAAAGGACAGAAGTATTTATTACCTTTTTTGCAGCGGCTAAAATTGGTCTTCTCTGGATGGGGATCAATCCAAAGTACCAACTTAGAGAAATGAGCCACGTAGTATCGGATGCAAAGCCAAAAATGATTATAGGTATTCAGGAACTTGATGGTCGCGATTATGCAGAAGAGCTGAGCAGCATCCGTGATAATTTCTCTTTTATTGAGCACTTTATTGGTTTTGACGGCGGTAAAAATTATGATCAATCGTTTGATAACTGGATGGAAGGATCGCTTGCATCTGATGATGAATTAAATACGGCGATCAATGCGGTCAATAGTGATGTCGATAGTATGCTGGTATATACTTCGGGGTCAAGCGGCACGCCAAAAGGGGTTTTATTGCCCCAGAAAGCCATCTTAAAACGGGCTATGTATGAATGGGATGTTTTTTGCCTTGAGGATGATTATCCGCGGGGTATGTGTCCTTTGCCGATCACACATGTTGGCGGTATTATTGTGCTTCCATTATATGCCATGGTTGGCGGCGGTAATATGATATTGATGGAAACATTTGATTTAAATGATTATGTGCAAAATATTATTGATGACAAAGTAAATATGTTGGGTGCTGTTCCTGCAATGCATATGTTGATGTTTAAACATCCGCAATTTTCATTGGATTTGCTCAATGAAAAAATTAAATGGATACTTTGGTCAGGCGCAAAAATGCCAGATGAAGCAGTGAAGATATTTTATAGCACTAACTGTAATGTGGGATCCACGTATGGCACTACAGAAAGCTGCGCATCGGTTACTTATGCAATTAAGCAATCATCATCATTAGAGGTTTTGACCCTTACGATCGGTAAAGGCATGCCGGATGGTGAAGTCAGAATTGCCAATGAAGACAAAATTTGCGATGTGAACGAAGAAGGTGAAATTCAAGTTAAACCTGATTATTCAATGTCGGGATATCTTAATAACAAGGAAGCAACCGACGCAGCCTTTACGAGTGATGGTTGGTATAGAACAGGTGATATCGGTGCCGTGCGTGATGATGGTAATTTCACATTTACCAGCCGTATGAGCGAAATGTATGTTTCTGGCGGATATAATGTTTACCCATTAGAAATTGAACAGACATTAGAAAGTTATGATAAAATTGCCTTATGTGCCGTTATTGATGTTGAAGATGAGATTTATGGACATGTTGGTTGGGCATATATAATGCCAAAACCAGGAATGGAAATTAATGAAGACGAAATCAATGAATTCGCTCGCGGACAACTAGCGAATTATAAGGTGCCGCGCAAATATTTTATTGAACCAATGCTTCCTATGTTGCCCATTGGTAAAATTGATAAAGTGTCATTAAAAAAACGGGTAAGCGAAAGTGGTGGCCTATAATGTATAAAGTTGAAGTTGGTGATGAAGTTAAAAAAGTAATAGAAAATGTTGTTTCCCATTATGCAGAAGATGGCATGGCAGAGGTTGTTGAATATTTGAATGAAGTCGTTAACAACCCTGATGCAATAAGACGTGATATGCCAAACTTTGATTGTGATGAAGTACTTCTTTATGTGGATGATAATGTCACCGCTTATTATATTGCTACTACTCCTCAGATTAATTATCCACCACATGAACATGCTATGGAAGCGGTGGCTGCCGTCTATGGTGGTGCGGAAACACATGATTTCTTTGATAGGGACGGCGTTAATATTAAACATCGCTGTCAAGTTAGTTTTGCTGCTCCGTCGGTGATTGATATGAATTCTGATTGTGTTCATTCAATTTGCAATTTGGGTGATAAGCCTAACGAAACATTGCATTTTTACTTTGGCGACCTGGAAACTCAAACCCGCACAATGTGGGATATGCAGGGTCAAAACCCGGCCCAATATGATCAAGATAGATATATGTCTCTTGCTACGCCCATGACTAAAAACCTAAATAATTAGGAATTAATTGTTGACTTTTGTTTTTTACTCCTAAATAATTAGGAGATAAGAAAAGGAGTCGTAAATGGCACGTAAATCATCATCAACTTTAACCGAAGCAGAAAGCCGCATTATGGATGTGCTTTGGGATCAAAAAGAAGTCAGCGTTCGAGATGTGATGGACGGCATTTCTGGTGAAACGAAACAGGCCTACAATACGATCCAAACCATACTCGGGATATTAAAAGACAAAGGATATGTTGAAACACGCAAACAGGGTAGGGCCTTTTTGTACCGTCCTTTAATCAGCAGAGGCGAAGCGAGAAACCAAGCATTAAAGAAATTAATAGGGAATGCATTTGGTGGATCATCGGAAGCTTTTGCCCAACATTTACTTAAACAAAGCGATATTGATGAAGGGGAAATAGCCGCTCTCGAAAAGGTCATTGAAATGGCCATTCAAGAAAAGGATATTAAAGATGATTAATTCAAATTTCCCGTTACTCGAACTCGCGATAAATAATATATGGCAAAGCATGGCTGTGCTTGTTGTCATTTTTGTGGTTTTCAAAATGGTTAGAAATACCAGCGCGGAGGAAAGATCATGGAGTTGGAGTGCGGCTTTGTTTGCTGTAGCGATATTGCCATTGGCGAGCTTTTTACCGGGTGAAGGGATTACATTTTCAAAGAGTAAGGTAGTAGAAGTCAAAAATATTGAAGCGCCAGTTATGCAAGAAAATATAATGCCGTCGATAAAACCTGAGCTAAATGAATTGCCGCTTGAAGTGGAAACATTGCCGTCATATTCAATGGGAGATGTATTTAATATTATCATGATGATTTGGGCGTTTGGGGTTGGAATAGCATTATATAAAACCGGGCGTGCCGCCTTTAATGCCAGTAAAATACGTAGTTTGGCATATCCATATGTTTTGGATGAGGCGTTTACACAAGATTGGCCCGATGAAATTGAAGTAGCCTTATGTGATAATGTAAATGGTCCACTGGTGATCGGATTTCTTAAACCAGTGATTATTTTGCCACGCAGTTTTGTGAAATCAATGTCTATTAAGGAATTAAAACCGTTGCTGTTTCATGAACTTGCTCATATCAAGCGTTTCGACAATTTCTGTCATTTGTTTGAACGTTTAATTTTAGCGATATATTGGTGGAACCCAATTGTACATTTCATTGCTGCACGTCTTGCCGAGGAACGGGAGCTTGCCTGTGATGATCGCGCTGCGATTAAATGTGGTGATCAAGTGTTGTTTGCAAAATCCTTGTTAAGGGGCGCGAAGCAATTAGTAGGGCAAAATAATACCGTGCTTGGAATAGCCGCATTGCGCCGGGAAAGTGTATTAAGCAAGCGCATTAAAAGAATGACAGGAAATTTGCTTTTCAAAGAATTTGAAGTTATGCGTTTTACAAAAGCGATTACGATTTTCTTCATTTGTGTCGCCTTGATGGGCATGCTTACGCCCCGTTTTAATGTGAGTTTTGCCCAGGAAACGGACGTTATTAAGAGAGTTGAAACACTGCTTGAAAATGGTGGAACTTCGAGCGTTCTAGAAGAAATGAGTGGCATTGAAGATGAACAAGTTGCCGGATACACTAAAGCATTATTAGAACGAAAAGAATTGCGCCGTGAAGAATATAAAAAGCTAGCTGGGATTGTTCGAGATATAGAAAACGAGAAAATTGAAGGCAGTGCATTAGAAGAACTTTTAAAACGCGATGATATAGACGCAGAAACAGAAAAATTAGTACTAGCAACAGTACTGGGAAAAGAGCGTATTTCAAGAATCCGTGCAGATGTTCAAAAAGGTTTAGAAGGATTACCAACAAAAGAACAGGTTGCGGAAATGGAGCAAAATATTCTTGACGCGATTGAGAATTTGCCAACAGAAGAAATGCTTGCCGAAATGCGAAAAGGGATCAAAGAAGGGTTAGCAAATCTTCCTGAACACATTGAAAAAGAAATTAATGTGGATGAAATTATAGCTGAAGCCGAGGCAGGTTTTAATGAAATGGAAATCGAAATTGATTTTGACGAAATTCGCGCAGATATGGAAAAAAGCCTTGCTGAACTCCCTGATAAAAAAGAGATAGACCAGATGCGTGAAAACCTTGAACGGAGCCTAGAAGGAGTAATGACCTAGAAAGATGTTGAAGAGATGCGCCGCGAGCTTCAAGAGACACTCGAGCAATTACCGACTGGTGATGAAACATAAAATAACAAGTTGCACAAATATTTGTGAAAGAGACTGGACGAGAGCCCCTAAAAGCGTATAAAAGGGCACATATTACTTTTAATTTGGAGACTGATAATGAGCGGTGAATTGGTAACAGTTTTTGGAGGCTCAGGCTTTATAGGTAGAACTCTTGTCCAACGACTTGCAAAAGCAGGATATCGCGTGCGTGTCGCGGTTCGTCGCCCAAATAGTGCTCTTGATGTAAAAACATTAGGTGATCTTGGCCAAGTACATTTGGCCCAAGCCAATGTCAGAAATAAACCTTCAATTGAAGCCGCTATTAATGGTGCTGATCATGTCGTAAACTTGGTTGGGGTGCTTTTTGAAAGTGGAAAACAGTCATTTGGTAAAATTCATGATGAAGGTGCGGGGCTTGTCGCAGAAGTTGCCGCTGCCGCGAATGTTAAGTCGCTGGTTCATATGTCGGCAATAGGTGCAGATGACGAATCTGATACAAAATATGCAAAATCAAAAGCGGCGGGTGAAAAAGCAGTTTTAAAGAATTTCCCAAATGCCTCTATAATTCGCCCAAGTGTTGTATTTGGTGCGGATGATAATTTCTTCAATAAATTTGCAGCGATGGCAAAATCATTTCGCATGTTGCCAGTAATCTGCGGTGACACTAAATTCCAAACTGTATATGTTGGTGATGTTGCAGATGCGATTGTTTCCATTATTTCAGATGAAGATCACGCCGGTAAAATTTATGAATTAGGTGGGCCAAAGGCTTATAGTTTCCGAGAACTGCTTGAAATGGTGAATAAAGTCACAGAACAAAATGTTCCGCTTATTACAATTCCAATTCAAATGGCATATTTTCAAGCATTTTTCTTTGGTATGCTGCCAAATCCAATGGTTACCATTGACCAAATGAGATTATTAGAAAAAGATAATGTGGTATCAGATGATGCATTGAAGCTCTCTGATCTTGGGGTTGAAGCGACACCACCAGAAGCTATTATTCCGAATTATTTATTTCTTCATCGTCCAATGGGACAATTTAGAACGGTTCAGTGATCTAAATTTTAATAACCAGTAGGGTTTTTAGATTGCCAATTCCAAGCGTCTTTTACCATTTCAGTTAGATCGCGAGTTGCCTGCCAGTTTAATTCTGTCTTCGCACGTGATGCATCGGCGTAGCAGCTGGCAATATCCCCTTGACGGCGTGGGGTGATTTTATAGGGAATTTTAATATCATTGGCATCTTCGAAGGCCTTAATCATATCCAAGACGCTATAACCGTTACCAGTGCCAAGATTATAAGTAACCAAGCCGGGTTTTTCAGTTAATTTTTCTAGTGCTTTTAAATGGCCGGCGGCTAAATCCATCACATGAATATAATCACGAACCCCGGTACCGTCTTTAGTATCATAGTCATCACCAAATACGGATAATTCAGGATATTTTCCGGCGGCAACACCTGTAATATAGGGCATTAAATTATTTGGTATGCCGCTTGGGTCTTCGCCGATCATACCGCTGTCGTGGGCGCCAACAGGGTTAAAATATCGAAGGCGAGCAATATTCCAAGTGTGATCAGACTTACTTAAATCTTCTAACATTTGTTCGATCATCAATTTTGATGTGCCATAGGGATTGGTTGTGCCGCCTGTTCTCGCGCTTTCTGGAATTGGGACAACTTCTGGGTCGCCATATAATGTGGCAGATGAGCTAAAAACAAGTGTTTTTACATTTGCTTTTCTCATTGCATTACAGAGGATTGTCGTACCACCAACATTATTATCATAATATTCAAGTGGTTTTTCGTTACTTTCTCCAACGGCTTTTAATCCGGCAAAGTGAATAACGGCCCCAAATCTTTTGCGAGCAAATAATTGGTCGAGTGCTTCATGATCTCTGATATCTAGTTCGAAGAAATCAAATTGATTTATTCCAGTAATATTACGGATGCGATTAAGTGATTCTGTGCTTGAATTGCATAGGTTATCAATGACCGTGACATTATGCCCCGCTTCTAAAAGCTGGAGAACTGTATGGCTTCCGATATAACCTGTGCCACCTGTCACTAAAATATTCATCGATTCTTTCCTGTATTTACTGCTTAATGTTATATTTCAAGCTACTCACATAAGTACACATAAATTTGACTTGCGTGTTATAATTGAAAGAGTGTAAGTGAAGACTATGAATAAATTATTATCTTATCGCGCGATAGGCGCATTTTTTGTGTATTTAATTGCTTTTGTAAATATTTCATTTGCAGAAGTGGTTCGTACTGATTTGGCGCAACTGGGACTTCATACGGATAAAACGTCGGTGGCACCTGGTTCGGAATTTTCGGTGATCATCGAAATGGACCCTGATGAGGGATGGCATGGTTACTGGGAAAACCCTGGTGATGCCGGACTTAAACTTGAAATGGAATGGCAAATACCTGATGGTGTTGAAATTGATGCGTTACAGTTTAAAACGCCTCATTTAATACCATTTGAAGAAATTGTTTCCTATGGTTATGAAGGAAAAGTTACGATCGTTGCTGATGGAAGGGTTTCCGAGGATTTCGTGGGCGATAATGTCGTATTAAACGGCAGCGCATTTTGGCTAATATGTTCTGATGCGCTTTGTGTGCCGCAAGATGCTAAAATTAGTCATCAATTTGAAATTGGTGAAGATATTGTTGATGAAAATATTCGTAACCTTGTTTTGGAAACAAAAGCGGATATGCCTATTCAAGAAAACTGGGAAAGTGAATTTCATACGGATGGTGAAAACTTTACATTAAAAAGTGTTATTCCCGCTGAATATCCGGTAATTGAACGTGCCTATTTATATCCATATTCCGAAGGGATGATGGAAAATACTTATTATCAAGACCTATCATTTATCAATGGTGAAATCATCGGCCGCTTTGAAAATGCCTATGGTTATGAGGATAAAGAAAATTTTGAGTTTGTACTAACATTCAAAACAGGTGAAGGTGAAGAACATGCGGTTATGCTCACTGCTACTAAGTCATTAGAGCCAGTTGCCGAGGTTATGGCAGTTGCCTCCACTGAAGAAGTGACGCCACTCACATCATTGGATTTTACAACAGCCTTGCTTTTTGCGTTCCTCGGCGGTGTTATCCTTAATTTAATGCCTTGCGTATTTCCAATCTTAAGCCTTAAGGCGATGAGTGTGGTTGAACTATCCAAGAAAGATTCGAACGAAGCGCGTGTCAGTGGATTGATATATACAGCCGGAATTATGGCTACGTTTGGATTAATAGGTGCCCTTGTCAGCATCTTATCACTTGGATGGGGATTTCATATGCAAATCCCGTTGGTGAATTTTGCTCTTGGGTTGTTGATGGTCGCCATTGGTCTTAATTTGCTAGGCGTATTTGAATTTGGAGGCTCATTCGTTGGCGTTGGTCAATCAATGACAGAAAGTGATGGCACAAAGGCGGGTACCAGAAAATCTGCATTTTTCACAGGTGTACTAGCCGTGGTTGTAGCAACACCTTGCACAGCTCCTTTTATGGCAAGCGCACTTGGTTATGCTTTCATCAGTGGCGGCGTTACAGGACTTTTGATTTTCTTATCACTTGGGCTTGGTTTGGCATTTCCATATTTGCTTATTTGTTATGTACCTGGGTTAAGAAATGCATTGCCGCGTCCGGGGGCGTGGATGGAAACTATGAAAAATATCCTTGGGTTTCCGATGTTGGCGACTGCGCTGTGGTTATTCTGGATATTAGGTAATCAGGTTGGTGTTGATGGGTTGACTTTAGCCATAGTAGGTAGCCTCTTCCTCGGTGCGTTGTTATGGAGTATTTCTAAAAATGGCATCGCATTTAAAGTGTTAAAGGCTTCTTGTCTTGCGGGTATATTGTATGCTGGATATTTACTTCATACAATCGATACTCAGAAGCCTGTTGAAGTGGCGGCTAATAAATATGAAAATCAAGTGCCGTTTAGCTCAATGGAACTCGATGAGATGCTTGCCCGAAATGCATCTGTTTTTGTTTACTTTACCGCTGACTGGTGTGTGACTTGTAAATTAAATGAGAGGGTTGCTCTTTCGCAGCCAAGTGTGCATCAAGCCTTTGTGGATAAAAATATAACAGTGATGGTTGGAGATTGGACAAATCAAAACCCTGATATTACTAAAACTTTGCAGAGATATGGCCGAATTGGTGTGCCACTATATCTTTATTTCCCGGAAGGTCGCAGTAAAGACAATCCGGATATTTTGCCGCAAATATTGACGCCTGATTTGGTTATTGAAGCACTTTAATTAATGTTTTTTATTAACACCTAATAAAGCACATAAATATGATGATTATAAGTTATTGATTTAAATCAAAGACTGTATGTTGCTTTTATATTATCCCGAGATAATAGGGATAAATGAAATGAATCAAAATAAAAAATATAATAATGACTGCCAGATAACAATGCTTCTAAACCGCATGATTAGTAATTGTAATCGCATCACCCAAGAATTAAACCGCCAAATGAAGAACGAAATGTCGTTAACACTTGCTAAGTATGAAGTGTTGATCGCAATAAAAAATTCTGATGATGGTCAAATAACCATGAGTAATCTATCGCAAAAACTTTCAGTATCAAATGCGAATATGACAGGTATGACCGGGAGGCTTTTAAAAGACGAACTGATTGAAAAGAAAGCTTTTCCAAAAGATAGAAGAATTTTTAGTGTAGCGCTTACAGATAAAGGATATGAAATACTTGAAAAGGCACAAGAAAAATATGGTCATTGGACCAGTGAAATTTTTCAAAATATTGATGCGAATGATTTGATGTTAGCGAATAGTTTTATTAATAAGATAGATGAGAGTTTAGAAAATTTTTCTGAAAAGAGTTAAAATTATTCTGTTAAATCTTCCCATAACTCTTTGGCTTTATTGAGAAAAACTGATGATTCAGGACTAACATCATCACCGCACTCTTCGGCAAATGCGCGGAGCAATTCTTTTTGTTTTTTGCTTAAATTCACGGGCGTTTCAACATTTGCCTGAATGACCATATCACCTACGCCACCACCACTGTTTAAAATAGGCATACCTTTACCATGGATTTTGAAACGTTTTCCGGTTTGTGTGCCTTTTGTAATTTTAACTTTAGCTTTTTTACCGCCGATGGTCGGTACTTCAATTTCACCACCTAATGTGGCGGTCGTCATTGGGATTGGCATTTCACAAAAGACAGTGGATCCATCACGTTGGAAAATTGGATGGTATTCAATATCAATGAATATATATAGATCGCCACTTGGTCCGCCGCGCTCACCAGCTTTTCCTTCGCCGCTAAGGCGAATACGGGTGCCTTCTTCAACACCAGCTGGGATTTTAACATCAAGTGTTTTATTTTTCTTCTTTTTACCACTTCCGTGACAAGTGCCACAGGGGTCTTCAATCACCAAACCATTACCCTGACATTTTGGGCAGGTTCTTTCAACCATGAAGAAACCTTGTTGGCTTCTTACTTTACCAATACCATTACATGTTGTGCATGCGCTTGGCTTTGTACCGTCAGCAGCGCCACTTCCATCACAAGTGTCGCATGAAACGGTTGTTGGTATAGTAATTTTTTCGGCTTTGCCGGCAAAAGCGTCTTCAAGAGTAATCGTTAGATTATAGCGTAAATCGGCACCTCGGCTAGAGGCGTTTGGATCACGCCTTCTGCCGCCACCCATGCCAAATAGATCTTCGAAAATATCGGAAAAACCAGCTGATTCAAAACCATGGAAACCGCCACCGCCGCCGCCCATGCCACCATTTTCAAATGCACTATGTCCATATTGATCATAAGCTGCACGCTTTTGATCATCTTTTAAAATGTCATAAGCTTCGCTGACTTCTTTGAATTTTGCTTCTGCTGCGGCGTCCCCAGGGTTTCTGTCGGGGTGATATTTCATGGCAAGTTTACGGTAAGCGGACTTTAGACCAGCGGCATCTGCGCTTCGATCTACACCCAATGTATCGTAATAATCTTCTTTAGACATTTGTACCCGCCACCCTTTATATTAATTGCGCCACTTTAATTATGCAGCGCAATTATTATCATTTTCAAAATCGAATTCGATTATTTCTTTTCGTCTTCAACTTCTTCAAAGTCAGCATCAACGATGTCGTCGTCGTTTTCTTCTTCGCTCGCTGCGGCATCGGTAGCGGCGGCATCATCACCACCGGCGGCTTGATCTTTATAGATCACTTCACCAAGCTTCATCGCGGCTTGCTCAAGCGCTTCTGTTGCAGCTGTGATTGCATCAACATCTTCGCCTTCTGCTGCTTCATTTACCGCTTTAATAGCATCTTCAATTGCTGTTTTGTCATCGTCTTCTAACTTATCAGCATGTTCTTTCACTTGACCTTCAACGGTATGAGCAAGAGATTCAGCTTTGTTTTTCGCATCAACAAGTGTACGGCGTTTTTTATCTTCTTCCGCATTTGCTTCGGCTTGTTTGATCATATCTTCGATATCATCATCGCTCAGGCCACCAGACGCTTGAATACGGATGTTTTGTTCTTTACCAGTGCCTTTATCCTTCGCGGATACATTCACAATACCGTTCGCATCAATATCAAAGATCACTTCGATTTGCGGAACGCCGCGAGGGGCAGCCGGAATACCAACCAGATCAAATTGACCAAGTAGCTTGTTATCGGCAGCCATTTCACGCTCCCCTTGGAAAACACGAATTGTCACAGCAGATTGATTGTCCTCTGCCGTCGAGAATGTTTGTGATTTCTTCGTTGGGATTGTCGTGTTGCGGTCAATAAGACGTGTAAACGCACCACCCAATGTTTCAATACCTAGTGAAAGCGGTGTAACATCAAGAAGGAGAACATCTTTAACATCGCCTTGAAGAACACCCGCCTGGATAGCAGCACCCATGGCTACAACTTCATCCGGGTTCACACCTTGGTGTGGATCTTTACCAAAGAACTCTTTTACTGTTTCAATAACCTTAGGCATACGTGTCATACCACCAACAAGAACCACTTCATCAATTTCGGCGGCTGTTACGCCCGCGTCTTTAAGAGCGGCAGCACATGGCTTAACGGTACGCTTAAGAAGATCATCGACCAGTGCTTCAAGCTTAGCGCGTGTAAGTTTTAGCGTTAAATGCTTTGGTCCAGAGGCATCTGCCGTAATAAACGGAAGGTTGATCTCTGTTTGCGTCGCTGACGAAAGTTCAATTTTGGCTTTTTCCGCCGCTTCTTTAAGACGTTGAAGCGCCATATTGTCGTTAGTTAGATCAATGCCGTTTTCTTTTTTAAATTCGTCAGCAAGATATTCAACAAGACGCATGTCAAAATCTTCACCACCAAGGAAAGTATCACCGTTGGTTGATTTTACTTCAAATACGCCATCACCGATTTCAAGGATTGATACGTCAAATGTACCACCACCAAGGTCATAAACGGCAATTGTTTTACCATCGTTCTTATCAAGTCCATATGCAAGCGCAGCTGCTGTTGGCTCGTTGATGATACGTAAAACTTCAAGCCCAGCAATTTTACCGGCATCTTTTGTTGCCTGACGTTGTGCATCATTAAAATAAGCAGGAACAGTGATAACCGCTTGTGTCACGGTTTCACCTAAATACTGTTCTGCAGTTTCTTTCATTTTTTGCAAGATCAGCGCAGAAACCTGACTTGGGCTCATTTTTTCGCCGCGGGCTTCGATCCATGCGTCGTTGCTGTCTGATTTGATGATCTTATAAGGCACCATTTCTATGTCTTTTTTGGTGGCCGGATCATCAAATGAACGTCCGATCAAACGCTTAATCGCGAATAATGTGTTTTCTGCGTTTGTCACTGCTTGGCGTTTTGCCGCCATGCCGACAAGTTTTTCACCGTCTTCTGTAAAGGCAACCATAGATGGGGTCGTGCGACCGCCTTCTGCGTTTTCAATCACTTTCGGTTTTGAGCCGTCCATAATGGAGACACATGAATTGGTTGTTCCTAAATCTATGCCAATAACTTTAGCCATACTATCCTCGTTTTTTAAATCACTTTTTAGCGGTCTTTAATAAGCCCCGCAGAAAAGTATCTGTTGTAAAAATGTTAATCGCGCCTTTGCGCTTCACTCATGGTGCTTATATAGGGCCATTTTTTTCGACTGCAAGGGTTTTTCTGTAAGTTTTTTAATTTTTTAAGAGAATGTTTTTAAACGATTGTAAACTATGGGATATTTAGTTATAAAATATAGGAAAAATTTAACTTTATAGTGAGACTTAAAATGAAAAAAATGCTTCTAATCATATCGTTTTTAATGGTTATTCCGTTTGTTGCTTCGGCTCAGGAGAGTGATATTGTTGTCTCTAGCGAATGGGCGCGTCCTATTTTAATCGCTGGTCGCCCCGGCGGTGCTTTTTTTAATGTTAAAAATAACGGCTCAGAAGCAGATACATTAATTGCGGCATCATCATCAATTTCGCCGCGTGTTGAAATTCACACCCATACGATGACCGATGGTGTTATGAGAATGTCGCAAGTGGAAGGCGGCCTTGAAATTCCAGCAGGTGGTGAAGTTCAACTAAAACCTGGCAGCTATCATATAATGATGTTTGAAACGGATAATAAATATGCTCCAGGTGATAAGATTGATCTTAAACTTCAGTTTGAAAAAGCGGGCACGATCGAAAAAACAGTGGAAGTGCGCGCCCGACTACAAAATTAAGATAATCCTCTCTTACTATAATATTTTCATGTGAATGTGCTTTAGAATATAACTGAGCACTTTTTAATCATGGGTGTGAGTATCCGGGCCGTGAGTATGACCCTCTTCGTCATGGGTATGTGTATCCGGGCCGTGAGTGTGTGTATCAGGACCGTGAGCATGCGCCGCTTCATCAGCCGCCAATTCAGCCGCTAGGGCTTGTTTAATTTCACCCATACGTTTTAAACCAAGTATGTTACCCACGCCAGTTGGATCAACACCGTATTCTGCGGGCATAACCACTGTTATAAGAAGTACGATAGCTGTAATTAATGCAATAATAGTAGACTTTAGCAACTTCTGTGTTGAGGGAAGTTCTCTGTCTTCTGGTATATTTGAGTTATGCATTTTTTTATCCTTAGATTCTTTTTAGTAAAATGAGGTGATGTTATGCGACGAAGTAGCCGGTAATTTGATAACCCATAAGCAAGAAGCCAAGCATCATCATTAACACGTTCGCACGATAAGCGTGTTTGAAGAAACTACCGGAGCGCCGCCAAAAAGAAATCGCGATTAAAATAACGGCAAGCGCTAACAGTTGGCCAATTTCAACACCTATGTTGAAAAAAACAAGATTTGGCAACAGACCGTCTGGGTGTAATTCATAATCAAGTATTTTTGTAGCAAGTCCAAAACCGTGAAACAGTCCAAAAATGAATGTTGCTATTTTGGTGTTCGGTTGAACATTAAACCAGCGCTGAAATGCTCCCATATTATCCAGTGCTTTATAAACAACGGAAAAACCAATGATGGCATCAATAATATAGGCACTTACGCTGATCTCCATTAAGACACCTGATAAAAGGGTGAAAACATGGCCGACAGCAAACAATGTTACATAAATTGCAACATCTTTTAGGCGGTATAAAAAGAAAATAACACCAAATAGGAATAATAGATGATCATATCCCGTCATCATATGCTTGGCGCCAAGATAAAGAAATGGTATTGGCAAAAAGCCGAAGCTTTCTTGAATGTAACCTTTATCACCTGCGGTAACACCATGTGCGAAGACTTCATGAGGTGTTCCTGCTATAAAGGCAAGTGTCACCATAAATAACAGAAATATAATATGTTTATTGTTCGTTCTATATTTTCCCATGTGAACCTCAATTAGATATCGTTTTTAAAGTCATAAATCTACAAATTAACATATTTCAAACTAGCTAAAGATTGAAAAGTGCGCGCATAATTAATGTTAAGATTGAGTATGTAAATAAATGATAATATGTGCTTTGGTTATCCCCCACGGCATTAATAATTAGTTTCCAGTTGCACCCTTATATTTTATTTTCAATATTATTATTAGATTATTCATTGGTAGTCAAAAGATTCTCGCAATTTTTATATAAGAATTATTTTAGTTAAGAGTTTTAGATTTTTAATCCTCAGAAAAATTTAATTTGTCGTCACAATATTGACACCATTTAAAGCAAGTGTGAGTGATATTTCGCAAAAAAAGTGGAGGGGAACTTGGCGAAATTTCATTTATCATTTTATGCAGTGATTGTTTATTTTTCAATCGCATCAAGTTATGCCGATATGGCCATCGCCAGAAGATATATGGCAGAAGGTAATACTAAAGCGGCTTTTAAAGAATATTTATTAAGTGCAGAGGAAGGCCACCTGCAAGCGCAGTTTCTAATTGCACAAATGTATCAATATGGCAGTTGTGTCGATAAAGACCATAGGGAAGCGTCAAAGTGGTATGCTTTAGCGGCTGATCGAGGATTTGATAAAGCACAGAATAATCTTGCAACCATGTATTTAAGTGGAAGAGGCATAATTCAAGATACAAAAATGGCGGCATTTTGGTTTGAAAAGGCCGCCGTGCAAGGTCATGTGAAAAGCACTGCAAATCTGGCGGACCTTTATTTGAATGGTGATGGTATAGATGAAGATTACACAAAGGCCAGAGAGCTTTATTTAAGTGCCGCCCAAAAAGGTAACACAAAGGCTCAAAATAATTTAGGGTTTATCTATTTTGAAGGAAAAGGGGTCAAGAAAGATTATGAAACCGCCTATATGTGGTTTCATATTGCCGCGCAAAAGGGATCCGATGAGGGGGAAGTCAATAAATTCGACATGGAAGAGGTCATCAGTTCTGATGATAAAACGAGTGCTTTAAAAAAAGCTAGTTTATGGCTTAGAAAATATGAATCTTCATCAGATGAAAATTGAATATGTTTTTTAAATAAAAGGATATTTTATTAGTAATTTTGACATCGCTTTTTTCTTCCTATAGTCTTATAATTTCAGAGAATAATCTTTCTAGCAGGAATAAAAAGTCCATGTTAAAATCACTGTTAAAACCAAAAGCATGGATTGCTAAAGTACTTTTATTAATTGTAATTGTTGGGTTTTTCGCTTCAGGGTTTTCAGGTTATCTTACCCCAATTCAGGAGTTATTGAACTCAGAGGCAATGTCCTTTAAAGTCGGGGATACGCAATTCTCGGCCTATATGCTTGTACGCGCGTCGATAATCATAATATTATTATTTTGGCTCGCGAGTATTGTTTCGGATTTTGGTGAGGCTCATCTTAAAAAATTAAAGAATGTTAATGTCAGTAACCGGGCTTTAATTATTAAAGCGTTACAAATTCTTATTTATTTTATAGCGTTTCTTGTTGCAATGGATTTGTTGGAAATTGATCTAACAGGGCTTGCAATATTTAGTGGCGCGATTGGGATTGGTGTTGGGATTGGCTTGCAAAAAATCGCGTCTAATTTCATTAGTGGTATTATACTATTGTTTGAGAAAACAGTAGTTGAAGATGACTTGATAGAACTTGAAGATGGGACTTCTGGATTTGTACGCCACACTGGAGCAAGATACACAATGATCGAAACTTTCGAAAATCGTGAAATTATGATCCCAAACGAAGATTTTATCACGCACCGTATGACAAATTGGACATATTCAAATACCCTAGGTCGAATTGATATCCAAGTTGGTGTTTCTTATAAAAGTGATATTAAAAAAGCACATAGATTGCTTTTGGAAGCGGCAAAAGAGCACCCGAAATCTAGTAAAGAAGTTCAACCTGTTTGTTTCTTGGAAGAATATGGTGATAGCGCCGTCATGTTCACATTGTATTTCTGGGTAGACAATATCATTGAAGGTAGAAAAAAACCAAAAAGCGAAGTGTTATTTTCTATTTGGGATAAATTCGAAGCTAATAACATTGAAATCCCATTCCCACAACGAGATGTACACGTTAAAAATATTGGTGAACTTAAATGAGCAACCCTATACTCTATGCATATGATTTTAATGGCCAAGGCGTTGGTAACGTTATTTCCGACATAAAAGAGGCCAGTCTTAAGATCGCACAAGACGAGCTTGCGTGGGTGCATTTGGATGTAAATAATCCTGAAACAAAAGGATGGCTTGAAAAGGAACTTTCTTATCTTGACCCCTTTGTAGTGTCTGCATTGATTGCAGAGGAGACAAGACCGAGGATTACAGAAATCAATGATGGCGCGCTTATCATCCTTCGTGGTGTAAATTTGAATGAAAATGCCAACCCAGAAGATATGGTTTCCATTCGTCTATGGGTAGACAGTCATAGAATAATAAGCGTGGAAAGAAGGTCGCTTAAAGCGGTTTATGAAATAAGCGAGAAAATAAAAAAAGGCAAAGGCCCAATCGATGCCGGTAGGTTTATCACAATGCTTATTACATCACTTTTTGAGAGAATGGAGCCAGTCATAAGTGAATTAGATGACCGCACGGATAATATTGAGGAACAAATTTTAGATAGTGCCGATATGACATTGCGTGAGAATATTATTGATATCAGGAAAAAGGCAATTATTTTAAGGCGATATATGGCTCCACAAAAAGATGCAATTGGGCAGCTTCGTTTATCAGAACAAAATTGGATTAAACCTGAATATAAACGTCATTTGCAGGAGAACTATGATCGCATACTTAGATATGTTGAAGACCTTGATGCAATTAGAGAACGAGCGCAAATTGTAAAAGATGAACTCGCCAATATATTGTCTGATCGGCTGAATAAAAATATGTATGTCTTATCGGTGATTGCGGCTATTTTCTTACCACTTAGTTTTTTAACTGGACTGCTCGGCATCAACGTTGGCGGTATACCGGGGGCTGATAATGTTGATGCTTTTTGGGTTTTTTGCGCCATCCTTATCGTACTTGTTATTGCTCAAATAGCGTTCTTTAAAAAACAAAAATGGTTTTAAACGTCTGCGAGCACTTATAAAATTTTAAAGATAAAAATTTAGAATAAAAAAGGATGGCACAAAGCCATCCTTTGACTTTTTATGCGGTGGTGTCGACTTTTGTCGTTTCTTCTGGGCCACCTTTTGAAACCCCTACCATTGCGGGGCGAAGTAGGCGTTCTTTAATTTTATAGCCAACTTGCATCACTTGGATAACGGTGCCATTTGGATCTTCGGTCGGGGCTTCAAACATAGCCTGATGATGATTGTGATCGAATTGTTCCCCTTTAGGATCAATTTTTTTAATGCCGTGACGTTCAAAAATATTATGAAGCTCGCGGTCCGTCATTTTTACACCTTCGATAAGCGTTTTAACATTATCAGGTAGGTCGGCATCATCTGGTAATGCTTCAAGCGCGCGACTAAGGTTATCACCTACCGCAAGCATGTCGCGGGCGAATGTTGTGACAGCATAATTTGCGGCGTCGGTTTTTTCTTTTTCTGCGCGGCGACGCACATTTTCTGCTTCCGCGACTGCACGGAGCAATTTATCACGAAGATCATTAATTTCCGCTTCAGCAACACTTAGGGGCGTTACTTCTTCTTCAGCGGCATTTTCTTCCGTTTCTGCTTGCTCAGTTTCTTGTTCTTCTGAAATGTTTTCTTCGTTCATTTCTTCGTTTTTTTTGTTTTCAGTCATCAGATAATTTTTCCAATAGTTTTTGCAGTATAGTCTACCATGGGTTTGATCCTTGCGTAATTAAGTCTCGTTGGCCTTATTACGCCAATCACGCCCAATAAATTATTTTTTTCATCCATATAAGGTGCAGCGATAACAGATGAACCCGAAAGAGAAAAGAGATTATTTTCAGAACCGATAAAAATTCTTACACCTTCGGCATTTTTTGCCAATCCTAATAGCTCTATCAGGTCTTTTTTGCGTTCTAGATCACTAAATAATAGTCGGATGCGCTCAAGATCTT
>DGPL01000006.1:22623-31871 GCA_002390425.1 Kordiimonadaceae bacterium UBA4441
ACCAAACGGCCAGGCCTTCTGCGAAGATCTGCTGCGTTAATTTATCAAGCTCTGCTTGGTGTTGATTTATTTCCCGTTCAATCAACAAACTGGCCTGATCAAAATCGTGGCCGAGCAGTTTTGAATTGATATAGTTTGCCGCTTGTATTAGGGCTGATGGCGTAATACCTGTCGGCAGATCAATAATCCGATTTTCAACATCATCGCCTTCGCTTACCATAACGACCAATGCTCTTCCCGGCGCGATTTGAACAAACTCTATATGTTTTAAGGGTGTGTCTTTCTTTGGTGCCATAACAACACTGGCGCATTGTGATAGACCAGAAAGCATGCTTGAGGCTTTGACCAATATATTTTCTAAATTCTCGCCAGTATTTTTGCATTGAATTTTGATATCATTGCGTTCTTTTTGAGTAAGATTACCAACTTCGAGCATACCATCAACAAACAGGCTCAAACCCATTTCGGTTGGAATTCTGCCTGCCGATGTATAAGGCGAATAAATAAGTCCGCTATTTTCCAAATCAGCCATAACATTACGAATGCTGGCTGGGGATAAGGGCATTTGAATTTTTTGTGAAAGCGTGGCTGAGCCGACGGGATCACCCGTCATAATATAAGCATCAACAATTTGGCGAAAAATTTCGCGTGATCTTTCGTTTAATCTGTTCATGCTGATAATGTAGGTACGCAAGTGTCAGAGGTCAACGGTTGCGCAGAAATAAAAAGGGATAGGGTTATTTGAGTGGAAATGAAATCCAATTGGCTGTAAAACCATTTGATAACTTTTTTAGTAATGGAGATTAAATATGCGCCCATCCGGCCGTAGTGCAGATCAAATGCGCGAACTTTCAATGGAACTTGGTTTTTCAAAATATGCGGAAGGGTCATGTTTGATTAAATTTGGCGACACTCATGTTTTATGTACCGCAACATTAGAAGAAAAAGCGCCACCATTTTTAAGAGGTTCCGGAAAAGGATGGGTCACCGGTGAATATGGGATGCTTCCGCGTTCTACGCATGGAAGAATGCCAAGGGAATCTGCAAAAGGAAAACAGTCGGGTCGAACGCAAGAAATTCAGCGCCTCGTTGGACGTTCATTAAGAGCCGCGGTTGATTTAAAGGCTCTTGGGGAATGTCAAATCAGGGTTGATTGTGATGTTATTCAAGCAGACGGTGGAACAAGGACGGCGTCGATATCTGGCGGATATGTAGCTTTATATCAGTGTCTTCAAAAAATGGTGGCAGATGGTACAATCGAAAGTATTCCGATTATTCATGAAATTGCAGCGATTTCTTGCGGTGTCTATAAGGGAACACCTGTTCTGGATCTTGATTATGATGAGGATAGCAGTGCGGAAACGGACGCAAATTTTGTCATGACGGGCGCAGGCAAAATCATTGAAGTACAAGGCACAGCAGAAGAAAAGCCATTTAGTGAAGAAGAATTGCTACGAATGATGCGACTAGCGCGTTTTGGTGTTGACCAAATAACCAAAATGCAACGTAAGACATTAGGAATTTAATTTATGTCACGTCTATTTGATGAAAAGAAATTAGTGGTCGCAAGCCATAACGAAGGTAAAGTGCGAGAAATACGCATCTTACTCGCCCCATTTGGTGTTGAGCTTTTTTCATCAAAAGAACTAGAATTATCTGAGCCTATTGAGGACGGTGATACATTTATTGCAAACGCTGAAATTAAATCAAAAAATGCGACGAAGGAAAGCGGACTTGTGGCGCTCGCTGATGATAGCGGACTTGCTGTGCCTTCAATTGGTGGGATTCCTGGAATTCATTCTGCGCCATATGCCATTAATCCTGAAACCAATGAGCGTGATTTTGCATACGGAATGGCTAAGCTTAATGATGAGATTGGCGATAATGATAGAGCGGCTTATTTCGTTTGTGCCCTTTCGCTCGCGTGGCCGGATGGTCATGTTGAAACCTTTGAAGGGCGTGTTTATGGCCGATTAATATGGCCAATTCGTGGTGAAAATGGTTTTGGTTACGATCCGATGTTTATTGCAGATGGCTATGATCAAACATTTGGTGAAATGGATGCTGAAGAAAAACATGCCATAAGTCATCGTGCGGATGCTTTTAAGAAAATAATTGATGCCTGCTTTAAATCATAACGATCTTTCAATCTATGTGCATTGGCCATTTTGTTTGGCAAAATGTCCTTACTGTGATTTTAACAGTCATGTTCATGATCGCGTTAACGAAGCTGAAATGGCTGAGGCGCTTCTAAGTGAAATAGATCATTATGCTGGACTTGTTGGACGTCGTGACGTTAAAAGTATTTTTTTTGGCGGCGGAACACCGTCGTTAATGTCGGCTTCCACAGTTGAAAAAGTTATCAACCGCATAGAACATAATTTTCACACAACTAATGATATTGAAATTACACTTGAAGCAAATCCGACCAGTGTAGAAGCGGGAAAGTTTAAGGATTTCTCGTTGGCCGGTATTAATCGTGTATCAATCGGAATACAGGCCCTCAACAACCATGATCTAAAGGCGCTCGGACGAGAGCATGATGTGGATGAAGCGTTAGGGGCGATTGAATTAAGTCAAAAATGTTTTAAAAGGTCAAATTTTGACTTAATTTATGCGCGAATGGGGCAAGAAGTTTCCGAATGGGAAAAAGAACTTAAGCGGGCGATAGGGATGGCCAACGGCCACTTATCCTTATATCAATTGACCATTGAGCAAGGGACGCCGTTTTATGGTCAATGGCGACAAGGAAAATTGATCATTCCAGATGAAGATACATCCGCGGAAATGTATGAGTTAACAAATGATATTTGTTCCGAAAACGGATATGCCGCCTATGAGGTTTCCAATTACGCAAAAGAAGCACAAGAAAGTCGTCATAACCTAACTTATTGGAATTATAGAGATTACCTTGGTATCGGGGCAGGTGCACATGGAAGAATTACATACGGCGGGAACACATATGCGACCATGCAAAATAAAAAACCGGAAACCTGGTTAAAGGCGGTTAAAGATAAAGGGCACGCAACAAAAGAGCAGGTTCATTTAAGCCAAAAAGAAATGGCAGAAGAAATGATTATGATGGGATTGCGATTGACGTCTGGTATTCATACGGATCATTTTAGGAATAGAATTGGTGCAGAATTAAATGATTTTATTGAAATGGATCAGGTGGAGATGCTGATAGCTCAAGGGTTTTTTGAGCCAAACTATCCAGATCGGCTTCAATTGTCAAAGAAGGGTCGGCCCCTTCTAAACCAAATACTGGGTCAAATTTTGGTGTAAAATTCATTGGAATTTCTAAGTAAAGCGGTCTGTTTTCAATGAGGAATGATTTTGGCGCGTCTTCAATTTTTAGAAACTCTGTCGAGGTCACTTCAAAGACGGCTAATCCACGTTCCACAAGGCCGCTTTTATGAAAACGGAATATACCATCAAGCCCGTCAAAGCCGCTAGGTTCTGTTATATTTTCTTCTGAAAATGTTGGTGCGCGCTGCGTTCTAACGATATTAGAAACCAGTGCCATTGCATCATATCCTAACGTAACAATCCTTGGTGGTCTTTCGCCATAATATTCAATGTAACGATCAATAAAGGCATTGGCTTTTTCAACTTTGGGGGCCGCGAACCATCCCCCTTGAAGTTGCGGTTCATTAAAAAGCATCGGGTCTTGCCATAAACCGGTTCCAAGCACTTTTACTTTTGTTAAATCAATTTCATAATAAGAAAGAAGTGGGGCGAGGGAGCCAAGAAGGGCACCGCCTTCGGGAAGTAAGATTGCATCAAATTCAACATCGCCCAATGTTTCAAGGTTTCTAATTTCTTTAATGAATTCTTGCCCCATATCATCGTTTCTGCCTAATGATCGAAGATAGCGCATTTCATCTATGTATTCTTGGCGACGGTATTCGTAATTTGCGATCCTTTTAACGGGCTCATCAAGCATGGATGGGTCAGCGGGATATGTTTCCAAGGCGACTAATTCATTAAAGTCGGTCGCGATTAAGGGTTCTAGGACGTCAACAATTCGACCACCATAAAGGGTGTCAGGAATAAGAGCTGCGAATTTCTCATGTTGTTGCTTTGAAGCATATTTAATGATGCGGCCAACTTGCTCTTCGGGTCTAAAGCTCAATAAGTATACGCCGTCCCCAGCGACATCCTGATCCGTTGAAAAACTAATCATATTTAAGCCGGCTTCTTTTATAATAGGGTGTGCGGCTTTAATGCTATCTGAGAAAAGAGGACCAATAACAATATCGGCATTTTGTTCCACTAAATATTTTGCTGCCTCTGTTGCACCTTCAGGTGTGCCTTTAGTATCAATGGGGATGAGTGCAAACCTTTTGTCTTCTGAGTCAAACATGGCCATTGTGATCGCGTTAAGAAGAGCATTGCCGACGATTTCCGTATCACCACTCAAGGGTAACATTACGCCAATTTTTATTTTTAATCTTGCGGGTCGGTTATCAATTGGCGCGGCAGCTTTTTCGGCTTCCGTATAGGTTGGTATAAGTATATTTCGCGGTGGAGCGGGTTGGGTATCATTTTGGGAAGCCATTTCGGCATCCGGTGCGGGTGGCGCGCTTGCAGAAACGGGGGCAAATTCACCCTCCGGCCCACACGCGGATAACATAAGGGAAAAGATCATAAGACATGATGTTCCAATTATCCTGTTATACCACAAATCGTTCATTCCTATTTTCATTGCAATTATAATAATTCATTAGTTATACCAAACGAATTCAGTTAGGCTAGTCCTGAATTATGGCAATGGTGTGGAATTCCGATAAAAATGGAAAAAAGAGTAAAAAATAAATTTGAAAACGGGTTATATGTCACTGCAACCCCCATCGGAAACCTGGGTGATATCACCCTAAGAGCTATAGATTTATTACGTGAAGCAGATTTCATTGCCTGTGAAGATAAAAGAGTAAGCGGAAAATTATTATCTTATTATGATATTAAGACGCCGATGATTTCTTATCATGATCATAATGCACAAGATGTCATGCCTAGACTCATTAATGAACTTCAAGATGGAAAAATTATCGCCCTTATTAGTGATGCAGGCACACCACTTATTTCTGACCCGGGATATCGATTAGTCAATGAATGCCAAAAAGAAGGCATTTTAGTCACGAGCTTGCCGGGGGCAAGTGCTATTCTCTGTGCCTTAACAAATGCCGGACTTCCAACAAATAATTTTTTATTTCAGGGCTTTTTGCCGCCAAAAACGCAAGCTAGGCAAAAAGAAATCGGAAAATTTTCTACCGTTGATGCAAGCCTTATTTATTACGAATCCCCCAAGAGGCTTTTGGTGTGTCTAAAGGATATTTTATCAGTATTAGGCGACCGAGAAATCGCTGTTTGCCGGGAACTTACGAAACTTTATGAAGAAATCCGAAAAGATAAAATAAGCAATTTGATTGAGTTATATGAGAATAAACCCACCCCTAAGGGTGAGATAGTCATTGTTGTATCACCGCCCAATAAAAATGAAAGTCAAATTGATGACCTTGATGCTGCACTAAAGGATGCTTTAAAAACATTAAGTGTGAAAGAAGCCGTGGCAGCGGTTACATTTATGACAGGAAAAAAACGAAAAGAAGTTTATAAAAGAGCCTTAGAAATATCGAAAGATGAAGAAAGATAAGAAAAGGAAAGCCAACCGTTTAGGGCATTTGGGGGAGTATTTTGCGATACTTTTTCTGATGGTAAAGGGCTATTCAATTCTTGAAAGAAGGTATAAAACCAAAGTAGGTGAAATTGACATTATTGCAAAAAAGAAAAATGTCACCATATTCTGTGAAGTTAAGGCACGAGCTGATTTTGAAAGTGCAGTTTATTCTTTAACGGATAAGCAAAAATTACGTATAAGAAAAGCCGCAGAACAATATATGTCACACTTGAAAAACACATATCAAAACAATAAGATAGAGAATGAAATATTTAGGTGTGATATGATACTGATCGTTCCATGGCGCCTTCCAAAACATATTGAAAATGCGTGGTAATTATGATCCCAACTTTAGATAAACAAATCGACTATTTAAAAAATGTTGGCCATTTAGCGGAAGACGACATCGATTTAGCTGAAACGGCATTAATGCTAGGCAGCTTAGATCGTCCAGGTGTATCGCTTCAGAAATACCATCATCATTTAAAAATACTAAAACTTGATCTTGATAGTGTCGGCCATAATGCCGTTACTGCGCAAGAAAGAGCAGAGGCTCTTGTGGAAGTTATGCTTGAAAATCATGAATATAAAGGGAATGAAAAATTTTATGATGATCTTCAAAATGTAAACTTGATGTCTGTTATTGATCGTCGGTTGGGACTTCCTATTAGTTTAGGTATTTTATATATCCATGCAGGCAGGTCAAAAGGGTGGCGTATTGAAGGTGTAAATTTTCCAGCTCATTTTTTAATTAGAGTTTATGGAGAAAATGATCAGGCAATTTTAGATCCATTTCATGGCGGTAAAATATTAAATGCTCATGACCTTAGAGATTTAATTGGAACAATTTCAGGTGGTGAAAATAAATTAGAACAATGGCATCATGCCCCATTAGGGAATAGGGCAATTTTAGTGCGTTTGCTTAACAATATCAAAATCCGTTGTTTGAATGTGAGCGATTTTGATTTGGCAATGAATGCGTTAAGAAGAACTAGTTATATTGACCCTAATAACATCGTGCATAAGTTTGAACTTGGAATGCTTCAAATACATACGAAAAGCGTTGAAGAAGGTAAGCAAAACTTACTAGATTGTCTTGATTATATGGATGATAATTTAGATGCTGATGATGATAAAATGCGTGGTCAGATTTTGAACACGTTAAAAGAAATGCGTGCCTATAACAAACCAAATGTGTTTGAATTGATTAAAGGCGATATTGATAATAAAGGTGACTGATAAATGAGTTTAAATGTAGCGCTTCAAATGGACCCCGTTGAAACGATTGATATCAATGGTGATAGTACTTTTGCCATGGGATTAGAAGCCCAGAAAAGAGGACATAAACTATTCCATTATCAAGTGAAGGATATGTCTTATGTAAACGATAAAGTAAAAGCTTATGCCAGACCTTTAACGTTTAGAAGAGAGCAGGGTAACCATTTTAGTTTAGGTGATGTGCATCATATGGATTTAGGCGATGAAATTGATGTTATTTTAATGCGTCAAGACCCGCCATTTCATATGGGTTATATTACGGCGACACATATTTTAGAACATATCCATCCTAAAACATTTGTTGTGAATGATCCGGCGTCAGTTCGTAATGCGCCTGAAAAAATATTCTTAGCACGCTTTCCGGAACTTATGCCGCCAACAATGATAACAAGTAACGCCGATGATGTTCGTGCATTTCGTTCTGAATATAAAGATATTATTGTTAAACCACTTTACGGTAACGGCGGTGCAGGCGTATTTCGCATCAGTGAAGGGGATCAGAACCTAGCAAGTTTAATTGAAATGTTCCAAGATTTTTATACGGAACCATTTATTGTTCAAAAATATCTTTCTGATGTTCGAAAGGGTGATAAGCGCATTATTCTTGTTGACGGGGAACCGGTTGGTGCGATCAATCGGGTGCCTGATGAGGGCGAAGTCAGATCAAATATGCATGTTGGTGGCGAGGCACGTAAAACAGAGCTCACTGACCGTGAAAAAGAGATATGCGATATAATCGGGCCAGTCTTAAAAGAACAGGATCAGATTTTTGTGGGAATTGATGTGATCGGCGATTATCTTACGGAAATTAATGTTACTTCCCCAACAGGAATTCAAGAAATTCAACGTTTTGATGGTACCGATATTGCGGCCTTAATTTGGGACGCGATCGAGCGCCGTTTATAAATATATTTTAGGCATTAAAAAGGCCCCGCTAATTTCTTAGAGGGGCCTTTTTTTTGTATTTATCTTAACGCTCTCTAAATGAAGTATTGAGTGCGTTTTTAATTGGTCTTGTTAGATATTGCATTAAGGTTTTTTCACCGGTTTTAATATCAGCGACTAAAGTCATGCCTGGTGTAATTCTGTTGGCTGCAGGATCAGTTCCTACATAATTTTGTGGTAATTCGATATAACCTTTGAAATATGCATTTCCTTGCTCATCCATAAATGACGAAGCAGATACATCGGTTAATATTGCTCCGATTGCGCCATATAATGAATAGTTATATGTGTCTACTTTTAAGTTTACTTCGCTACCGATTTCAACATGTCCTACGTCACGTGGTGAAATACGAACTTCAGCAACCAATTCTTCTGCATTTGGAACAACTTGAGTAATGAGATCACCTGGCGGTATAACGCTAGCATAAGCGCGGTACTTAAGACCTTTTACAATGCCATCAACAGGAGAAAGAATACTTAAACGTGCTAATTTATCATTTAGTCGTTTAAGTTCAGATTGCAATTGGACGCTTTCTTCTATCATTTGACCAAGTTGATCAAGGGCGTCACTGTTTAAGCGCTCTCTTAATTGAATAAGGTTTCCTTCTGCTTCATTAATGCCTGCCATTACCCCTGTTTTTTGTTCAACAGTTGTATCATAAGCACTTTTGGCATTTACATATTCACGTTGAATTTCAAGAAGGCGAATTTTGGACCCTAACCCTTTTTCAGTTAGCTCTTCACGAATGCCAAGTTCTTCACCTACAATTTCAGTAGCTTGTTTTAGCGCTGCTTCTTGTTGTTCAAGAACAGACAATTGGTTGCGCGAATTAGCAATTTTAGAAATATAAACACGCTCTTGCGCAACACGAGATTCTTTTTGTTGATTAAGAAGTTTTTCTTGATCAAGAGCGATAACGGGATATTCGTCTTCATAATCACTGAAATCCGCTTTTTCGTTTAACGCAAAATCACGTAAGCGACGCATTTGCATATCCAAAGAGACATAACGTGCTCTTACACGGTTTAATTCAGAAAGCGTCGAGGTTGTATCTAATTGCAACAGAGGTTCACCCTTTTTAATGCTATCGCCATCTTTAACAAAGACTTCTTGGACGATGCCACCTTCTAAATGCTGAACTGGCTGTACTGACGTCGCAGGCACTACTTCACCTTGTGCTACACTGGTTTCATCAATATTCATGATGCAAGAACCGATGATCATTGTAAAAACAATAACAACAATTACTCTGATAGTTGTTATTGAAGAAGTGGGAGGCCCTGATTCTTCTAGTAATGTTGCTCGAGAAAGATACTTCGCATGTATCCCGTCAGACCAAGTTGG
>DGPL01000043.1 GCA_002390425.1 Kordiimonadaceae bacterium UBA4441
TCAAATCATTTGATGAAGGACAAGATAATTTGATCGAACAAATCGAAAAAATGGCACCCATGAGTGCTGCACGTAAAGAAGAGATAAGCACGAACCTTAATAAAGTAAAAAAAGGAAACCGTACCGTCGGTATGGGCAGTCGTGCTGTCAATCGCGAAATCAAAAAAGAGATTGATAAATATGACCTTTGAGCCCCGTTTAAAAACGGGATTTTTGGTGTCTGCTGAAATTAAAAGATGTGAGCAACTTTTTTTATCTGCGGTTATTGTTCATAAAGGTGATGAAGATCGCGGCCAAATATTAATCAAACACTATGTGCACGGGGAAGGGGCGCGGATATTTGCGCAAACCCGAGATATGGATGATCAGCTTATTTGGCATCAACCGCTTGGTGATGACTTTATGGAAGAAATGAAGGCAGATGAATATATCAAACGGCAAATCGGATTTGACGAAGACCTTTGGGTGCTGGAGATTGATGATCCAAAAGACTGTTATGCCCCAGAATAATTAAAGCGAAATATATTTAGAAAATTAAATGAAATCTGTACATAAATGATACCAGTGATTAATATCATCCATAAATAAAGGTTTGAGGGAAACTTATATGGAAACTGCTATTAGTTTTGGGGTGTGGTCATTAGTACCATTGATATTTGCGCTTATCACGGCGTTTTGGACAAGAAGTGCTATCTTTTCATTATTTTCAGGCAGTTTAATTGGCGTGATGATGATGGGATACAACCCGGATGCGACAATGTGGGGACTTGATCCTGCAGGTGGATTGGTGAAATTAATCGCGGCAAGTTTAGACGGTGAATTTATACGTATCAGTGTCATCATTATTTTTATTGGCATTCTTTTTGAACTCTTTAAAAGAGCAGGGGTTCTTGTTGCCTTTGCAAATAAAGTTTCAAAAACCGGAACATCGCCCAAAAAAGTAAAATTCACAACTTGGTTGATGGGCTTCTTTATTGTTGATGATTATTTTAGCCCATTGATGACTGGTCCAATTATGCGGCCATTAACTGATAAAGCGCGCGTGTCCCGTGAAAAGTTGGCGTTTATTTTGGATAGCACAACGGCGTCCGTATGCGTTCTCGTGCCCTTTATGTCATGGGGCGCTTATTTAGGAGGGCTTATTGCCAAAGAAGGCGGGCCGGTCAATGGTGCCAGCGAAGCGATTGCATTATTTGCGGCATCAATTCCTTATAACATTTATCCGATGTTATTGATTTTCTTCACGATGCTTATCGCCCTAGAAATTATTCCTGATTACGGGTTTATGAGAAAAGCGGAAACCCGCGCCCGTGAAGAAGGAAAAGTTCTTAGAGACGGTGCAATCCCGATGGTGAGCGATGAAGGTCGGGATATATTTGAACAACAACAAGATAAAGCATATCTTTTTTGGGATTTCGGTTTGCCAATAATTATCGTTTTTGGAACAGTGATCGTAAGCTATTTGATTTTTGGTAGTTTACTGATCCTTGAAGCTTTTATCATGGCTGTGATTTATCTTGGTTCATCTTTATATATTAAAAAATATGTGAAGGATTTTAGTGATCTAACTGAAATAGGGGTTGTAGGTGCAAAAAGTGTTATGTCCGCGATTATTATAACGGCTCTTGCTTATTGTATTAATACGGTGACTAAAGGATTAGGGGCCGCAGAATTTATCATGAGTTTCTCTGAAAGCTTTATGACGCCCTCACTTCTTGTCGCATCAACGTTTTTTATTACGGCCGTTATTTCATTTTGCACTGGCACATCCTGGGGGGCATTTGCGCTTATGATCCCTTTTGTACTCCCCATTGCATATGGGTTTAGTGGTGGTGTTGCCCATGATCCAATTGTTTATAAGGCGCTGGCAGCAGTTGTGGGTGGTGGTATTTTTGGTGATCATTCATCTCCCGTCTCTGATACTTCGGTGCTAGCATCTGTTGGTGCGGGCAGTGACCATATGGACCATGTTATAACGCAGCTTCCCTATGCTTTAATGGTTGGAGCAGGGACAATTGCACTTTATTTGGTGATTTGATTTTAAAAAAATAATTTTTTTTACCCTCATTCCCTTGACTCTTTTTTTTAATGAACTATCTGTTCTGTACAGCTTTTAGCACTCTTGTTGTTAGAGTGCTAAAACACATAAATTTAAATTAAACTTTAACAACCTAAAAAGAGGGTTTCAAAATGGGATTTCGTCCTTTACATGATCGCGTACTAGTACGTCGCGTTGAACAAGAAATGAAAACTGCTGGGGGAATTATTATTCCTGATACGGCGCAAGAAAAACCAAGCGAAGGTGAAATTATCGCAGCTGGTACTGGTAATAAAGCCGCAGACGGTAAAGTAACACCACTTGATGTTAAAGCTGGAGACAAAGTGCTATTTGGCAAATGGTCCGGCACTGAAATTAAGGTTGATGGCGAAGAGCTATTGATTATGAAAGAAACTGACATTCTCGGTATCGTAGAATAAGAATAATAATTTAAAGGAATTTAAAAATGGCTGCAAAAGAAGTAAAATTTGGAACAGACGCGCGATCACGTATCGTTGCTGGTGTTGATATCCTAGCAAACGCAGTAAAAGTAACACTTGGCCCTAAAGGCCGTAATGTGCTTCTACAAAAATCATTCGGTGCACCACGTATCACAAAAGACGGTGTTTCTGTTGCAAAAGAAATCGAATTACAAGATGTATATGAAAACATGGGCGCACAAATGGTTCGTGAAGTGGCAAGCCGCACAAACGATGTGGCTGGTGACGGAACAACAACAGCAACTGTGCTTGCACAGGCGCTTGTTCGTGAAGGTTTCAAATCTGTTGCTGCAGGAATGAACCCAATGGACCTTAGCCGCGGAATTAAACTAGCGGTATCAAAAGTATCAGACGAACTTAAATCACGCTCTAAGCCAATTTCAACAAGTGAAGAAGTTGCACAAGTAGGGTCGATCTCTGCTAATGGTGAAACTGAAATTGGTGATATGATTGCAAATGCAATGGATAAAGTCGGTAAAGAAGGCGTTATCACTGTTGAAGAAGCTAAGGGCCTGGATTCAGAGCTAGACGTCGTTGAAGGTATGCAGTTTGATCGCGGTTACCTTTCACCATATTTCATTACGAATGCTGACAAAATGTCTGTTGAGCTTGAAAATCCATATATTCTTCTTCATGAAGCAAAACTTTCAAACCTACAAACAATGCTTCCATTACTTGAAGCGGCTTCACAATCAGGTCGTCCGCTGCTTATTATTGCGGAAGATGTTGAAGGTGAAGCACTAGCGACACTTGTTGTTAATAAGCTTCGCGGTGGTCTTAAAATTGCGGCAATTAAAGCACCTGGGTTTGGTGATCGTCGTAAAGCAATGCTTGAAGACATCGCAATCCTAACGGGTGGTCAAGTGATCTCAGAAGACCTTGGCATTAAGCTTGAGACAGTGACACTTGATATGCTTGGAACTGCTAAATCGGTTAACATCACGAAAGAAGATACTGTGGTTGTTGACGGTGCAGGTTCAAAAGATGATATTGAATCACGCTGTGCACAAATCCGTACACAAGCAGATGCAACAACATCTGATTATGATAAAGAAAAGCTTCAAGAGCGTCTTGCTAAACTTTCTGGCGGTGTTGCCGTTATTAAAGTTGGTGGTGCTACTGAGATTGAAGTTAAAGAACGTAAAGACCGCGTTGATGACGCACTTCATGCAACACGTGCTGCTGTTGAAGAAGGTATCGTCCCTGGTGGCGGATCTGCTCTTCTTTATGCTACTCGTGTACTTGAGGGTGTTGAAGGTGAAAATGATGAACAAACGGTTGGTGTCAACATTGTTCGTCGTGCACTAGAAGCTCCTGCACGTCAGATCGCTGAAAATGCGGGCCATGACGGTGCCGTTATTGCTGGTAAAATGAAAGAGCAAGACGACATTAATTTTGGTTTTGATGCTCAAGGTGGTGAATATAAAAACCTTGTAGAAGCGGGTATTATTGATCCAACTAAAGTTGTACGTACTGCACTTGAAGATGCATCATCTGTTGCTGCATTGTTGATTACAACTGAAGCAATGGTTGCGGATGCACCATCAGACGCAGCAGCTGCTCCAGCGATGCCTGATATGGGCGGAATGGGTGGCATGGGCGGTATGGGCGGTTTCTAAACCCACATATAGAACAGCACTTTACATCTATATCTTAATGTACTATATAAAGGTCGGAGCTTGTCTCCGTCCTTTTTTAATGGTTGTGGAAAACATTGCCTTATTTTGGGTTTAATTAAATTGTAATTATTTTTAGGTATAAAAAACATAAGGCGATTCCCATTATGGATAGCCCATGCTTTCGAGAAAAAACATGAAAAAATGTACCGATATATATAGTGTAGAATATTATCTGCCAAAAGCGAACAAGCCATTGGCGAAAAAGACTTTTTCAAAAAAACTGCTTAAGAAAAAGAATTTTAAAATTCTAGTTCAAGATGATGTTAAGGATAGCGTTTATCTTGTTGATGCTTAAGCATTTTTTGTAAAATCATTATAGAGAAACACCCATTCTCCCTGCGAGATCCTGAAGATATTGAAAGGCCACGCGGCCTGATCTTGCGCCTCTGGTTCTTGACCATGTGAGGGCTTGGGCATGGACCATATTACGGTCGGCATTGATTTTATAATGATCAAGATAGCCATCAATCATTTTTAAATAGTCTTCCTGGTTACAGCTATGGAAACCAAGCCAAAGGCCAAACCTGTCGGATAGGGATACTTTCTCTTCAATGGCTTCGGAAGGGTTAATGGCGGTGCTTCTTTCATTTTCCATCATATCACGTGGCATAAGATGACGACGGTTAGAGGTTGCATAAAAGATTACATTTTTAGGACGACCTTCAATGCCCCCTTCGAGTACGGCTTTTAATGATTTATAAGTGCCATCATCATTATCAAATGAAAGATCATCACAAAAGAGAATGCATCTTCGCTCGCTCGATCTTATGACTTCAAGTAATCTTGGAAGGCTGGGAATATCTTCCCGATGGATTTCAATTAACGCTAGTTCGCTTAACTTTCCATGGATGGCTTTGACAAGAGAGCTTTTCCCCATGCCACGCGCGCCCCAAAGAAGCGCATTATTTGCGGCAAACCCTTTGGCGAATTGTTCAGTATTTTGCAAAAGAATATCACGGACATGATCGATCCCTTGAAGAAGTTCAAGATCAACACGGCTGATGTCTTTAATCGGTATCAAACGGTCAGGGTCCGTATACCAGATAAAGGCATCCGCACCATCAAGAGATGGTTTATCACTGTCTAAAGGCGCGATACGCTCCAAGGCATCGGCGATTCTATTAAGTGTTTCGTTATTTATTTCCGCCATGAGTATTCCATTCTTTAAAATTCTAAGGAAATATGCTTTAATTTACCCCTTTATCCTTGTTTTTAACGCGCCATGCGCTTATATCCAATAGGTAAATTTAATAATTATAAAAAGGATACCGAAATGTTTATTTCTGAAGCATATGCGCAGGGGGTTGGTGGTGCAGATGGAGGCCTAATGGGGTTATTACCGTTTGTTCTTATTTTTGTTGTATTTTATTTCTTACTTATTCGTCCGCAACAAAAGCGTGCCAAAGAACATAAATCGATGGTAGAAGCGTTGAAACGCGGTGATAAGGTGGTTACATCAGGCGGTATTGTAGGAAAAGTAAGCAAAGTTGTTGATGACCAATATGTCGAAGTTGAAATTGCCAGCGATGTAAAAGTAAAAGTCGTTCGTTCAACCATTGGTCAGGTCATGGATAAAACCCAACCTGCAAATGACGATAAAAAATAAATCGAAATTAAACAGTAAGTAACGGAACCTTCAAATGCTTGAATTCCCACGATGGAAAATTGTTTCTATAGCGCTCTTCTCCCTTATTGGGGTAATGTTTGCTGTGCCAAACTTTCTTTCCGATGAACAAATTGAAAGTTTGCCTGACTTTTTTCCGAGTAGTCAGGTGACTTTAGGACTTGATCTTCAAGGTGGTGCCCACTTTTTAATGGAAGTGGACACGGCGGGCGTGATTGCCAATATGCTACTTGATCGTGGGCAAACAATTCGTGATGAATTAAGTGATGAAAAAATTCGCCATCGTTACCGTGTAAATGGTGATCGTCTGATCTTTACACTTACCAATGCTGATGACAGACCGCGCGCAATTGAAATTATCGAGGAACAAACCATTCAAGTGGGCATCGATTTGATGACGGGCTCCAGTTCAGACGATATTATCGTTGCCGAAGGGACGGGGGCGATTATAAATATTACCCTTTCTGAAGCGGCCGTAACGGAAAAGAAGGTTCAATCTGTTGAACAATCAATTGAAGTGATCCGCCGCCGTATTGATGGTACAGGAACAAAAGAGCCGACCATTCAACAAAATGGTGTTGATCGTATACTTATACAATTACCCGGTGTGGATGATACAAGTTATTTTAAACGGATACTCAGCGAAACGGCACAAATGAATTTTCATTTGACCAATGTATCTGTAAGTCAGGAAGATATTCTTAGGGGTCGTGTGCCGCCAAGAACAAGCATTTATCCATCAATTGAAAAAGCGCCGGACGGTGAAACACCACTTCAGCAATTTGCAATTATGGACCAGATTATGGTTTCTGGTGAAGACCTTGTTAATGCAAGTTATTCAATGGACGAAAATAACCGTCCTGCGGTTAGTATTAGCTTTAATTCAAAAGGTGGAAAGCAATTCGCCGACGCGACACGCGCCAATGTTGGTAAGCCATTTGCTATTATTCTTGATAATGAAGTGATCAGCGCGCCGCGTATTAACACGGCAATCCTTGGTGGTTCTGCGATTATTACAGGGAACTTTACGGTGCAAGAAGCCAATGATTTGGCGATGCTGCTTCGTGCCGGCGCGCTTCCTGCGCCGCTTAACTTACTTGAAGAAAGAACTGTTGGACCGGGTCTTGGTGCAGATAGCATTGCTGCCGGACAGATTGCTTCCCTTATCGGCTTGGCTGCTGTGATGCTATATATTGTTCTCAGTTATGGGTTTTTTGGTATTATTGCCAATATTGCGTTGATCATCAATATCTTTATGATTTTTGGAGTATTATCATTGTTTGGTGCTACTCTGACACTACCTGGTATTGCAGGTATAGTTTTAACCATTGGAATGGCCGTTGATGCTAACGTTCTAATTTTTGAGCGTATTCGCGAAGAACTACGTCGTGGTAAAAAGGTACTTGCCTCGATTGACGTTGGATATGGTCGTGCCTTTAGCACAATTATGGATGCGAATATTACCACACTTATTGCTGCTTTGATTTTATTCCAATTTGGATCGGGGCCTGTTAAAGGGTTTGCCGTAACGTTAGCTGCTGGTATTTTTACATCCGTCTTTACAGCGGTGAGCTTATCACGATTATTCATTGTTACATGGGCGCGTAAGTCGAAGCCTGCAGAATTAAAGCTTTAAAGGGAGGGGTATTGATATGTTACTAAAATTAGTCCCACAAGACACAAATATTCCTTTCGTTAATTTCAAAAATATTGCGTATGTTTTATCTGTACTGATGATTTTTACGTCATTTGGATTATATTTTACGAAAGGTTTAAATTTCGGTATCGATTTTAAAGGCGGTTTTCTTATTGAAGCACATATGGATAACCCTGCGGACTTGTCACATATTAGAGGGTTGACGGGTGATTTAGGACTTGGTGATGTTTCTATCCAAACCTTTGGTGCAGAAAATCAAATACTGATCCGTATTGAAGAACACGATTCACTGTCACTTAATGAAGTTGTTGACCTAGTTCAATCTACTTTGGAATCAGGTGTTGATGATAACGTAGTTTTTCAACGAACCGAATCTGTTGGAAGTGTTGTATCAGGTGAACTTATTCAGTCTGGTATAATGTCAGTTGGATTAGCAATTGGTGCAGTGCTCTTTTATATTTGGATCCGCTTTGAATGGCAGTTTGGTTTGGGTGCAGTAATCGCGCTTGTTCATGATATTATTCTGACTATTGGTATGTTTGCTCTTACACAGTTAGAATTTAACCTGTCAATTATCGCGGCGATTTTGACCATCGTAGGTTACTCGCTTAATGATACGGTTGTGGTATATGACCGCATCCGTGAAAATCTTTTTAAATTTCGCAAAAAAGAAATGCCGGACCTAATTAACTTAAGCCTTAATGAAACACTGGCACGTACAGTGATGACCTCTGTAACTACCTTAATTGCATTGGCTTCTCTTTATTTCTTAGGTGGTGAAGCTATTAGAGGTTTTACGGCCGCAATGATTTGGGGTATTTTTGTTGGTACTTATTCTTCGATCTTTATTGCATCGCCTGTACTGCTATGGTTTGAGCTGCGCCGTGAAGAAGAGGAAGTCACCAAAGACGGAAAAGAAGTTATACCGGAACAATTCCGCTAATGACGATGGAATTTACAGAAATTAATTCAAGTGAAGAAGCCTTTGTCGCAGGATACGGTGACGGTGGGTTTCGCATGGGCGATAGCCGCTTTGAAGGGTCAATGATGATAACACCGGATGGTTTTTATCCATGGGCGGTTAGTGAAAAGTCTGAAATTTCAATTGAAAATCTTGAACCTATTTTAAATGCTAGTGGTGTTGAAATTATTGTGATTGGTTTGGGCCCCAATATGGCCTTTCTTCCCAAAAATATTCGCGCCGCCTTTGAAGAAAAGAAAATAGCCATCGAAGCCATGGACACGGGTGCCGCCGCAAGAACATATAATGTGCTTCTTCAGGAAGGGCGTTTGGTGGCTGCGGCATTAATCGCCATTTAGCAGGACAAATGAAAATATTCATTCGAGCAGTCATTTTATTTCTATTTACTTTTTGTTCGGTTAGTGCCGAACAATCGTTAATCGACGATATAAAAGACGCGGGTGTTATCCGCATTGGCACTACGGGAGATTATGGCCCGTTTTCATATGTCAATAAGCAAAATGACGGTGTTTTTTATGGCCTTGATATCGATTTAGCCAATGATTTAGCTAAATCAATGAATGTGCGTGTTGAATTTGTAAAGACCACTTGGTCAACCTTAATGGATGATTTGCTGACTGGTAAATTTGATGTGGGCATGAGCGGTATTTCAATAAATGCTGCCCGCGAAGAAATGGCGATGTTCAGTATTCCGCTTATGACGGACGGAAAAGCGGCGATCGCAAGAGATGAGCAAGCGGATCAATTTAAAACAATCTCAGCCATTAATCAGCCACATGTTCGAGTGATTTTTAACCCAGGTGGCACCAATGAACAGTTTGCCCGTCAAAACTTTCCAAATGCGACGTTGATTTTAAACGAAGATAATATCACTATCTTTCAAAAGATTGTCGATGGTGACGCGGATGTGATGGTAACCGATGCCATTGAAACCATAGTGCAGCAAGAAGTTCATCCTGAACTAGTAGCGGTGAATCCTGACACGCCATTTAATCAAACAAAAAAAGGATATATGTTTAAAAAGGATTTGGTATTTAAATCTTATATCGATAAGTGGATTAAATCCCGTCTCGAAAATGGCGCCGTTCAATTGCTTCAGGGTCAGCATATTGAAAATTATGTAAGGCTTAAGAAATAATTGCTAAGTCGATCTATGCCGCTCTGACCGATTTAAAGATTGCTTCTTTCCTTACGCATTGTACACAAACGATACTGTTTAGCTTCTGTAATATTACATCCTGTGTGTGAACATCTAAACCTGAAACACGTATATCGATGCTTAAAGATTCTGGTATTGTGCCGGTTTTCTTGTATCTGGAAACTTTTAGGTAATCAGGCACGATGCTTCTTAAAGCAAAAAGTTCAGTGACACGGGAAATGACGCCGGGGTCAACGTCGGCTGTTATAAAATATTGTATACTGGATGGTGATAACTCAAATTGCGCGTCCATCTTATGCGCTCCTCTTTTACGAAATAAATATATCAAATTAATTTTGCCAATAGGCAATAATGGTCCGACCCTTAAAGGATCGGGGTGGTAATTCGACACATTCGTTTTCGTATTGAGGTATTTTTTATCATGGGTGAATAATTATGATATCTTTGTAATAATGTCAATCGTTTATAAATTGATTGAAAGCCAGTATATGACTGGCTATCTTTTTTCAATTTAGATTTATTTATCAATGATGCCAAAGGCACGAACGGGGAAGGTGCCCATTCCTTTCACTTTTACTGGAACAGCGAAAAATTTAAAATTATCGTCTGGCAATTCTGCCAGTCCGGTCATATGTTGTCTATGGGAAATAGGGTATGAGAAGAAAAACCTCGGATCAATAAAACCATTGCCCTCAGGGCAATATAGTTTTGGCAATAAAAAAGCCGGACATAAAGTCCGGCTTTTAAAAATTCTATATTTTATCAGCTTACATAATAGGGTTTTGAGCCGAAATCATGCTTGCTAGCATTGGGATAGAAAGCATTGTGTTTGTTCTTGAGAACAACATTGCTCTTCTTGCCATTGCTGGTTTTAACGCTGCGTCTGCTTCTACGATGCCAAGGGCAATTTTTTGTGCCGGCCAAATAACGAACCACACATTAAATGCCATAATAAGACCGAGCCACATACCGAAACCAATGTTTGGTTGTTGTAAAGTCAGGGCATCCATTAGGTAACCCATTCTCCATGCGAGTGCGAGACCGAAGAACACAGTGAAAAATGCGCCCCAACGGAACCAGAATAGTGCTTCTGGTGCAATGACCTTACCAATAGCCGGTTTTTGCTCATCCGGAATTTTAGGCATGCTTGGGATTTGTACAAAGTTAAAGTACCAAAGGATACCTATCCACATGATACCGCTTAGGACGTGTAAGTAACGAATTAAAAATAGTTCTGCTTCCATAATCTTATCCTTCCTTACATATTGTTCATCATGTCAGATACGGCCTTTTCAGGGGCACTCATCTGAGAATCATAGATAGCTTCTGTTGCGAATACCATTACGACCGTCAGGACGAAGCCTGCGATAACGGTAAGTTTTAAATCTTCTAAAATTTTAGCCATTTAACTACCCTTCATTTAATTATTAGTTTTATTAATCCCGTTTTTCAGAATTAGTCTGCTTCCGTTTTTAGAACGATAATAAATTAACAGTAATTTAACCATAGGTCAAAAAGTCTCTTGTAACTTTTATATTTTTCAGTCATTTAAGGGATATGACAGTCTTAGAAACATATACGGCAAAGCAAGTAAAAGCGCATGATTATGATCGTTTTTTGGTGACGCTTTTTGCGCCTGCAACGACGAGAGAAGATTTATTTGCTCTTTATGCCTTTAATCATGGAGTTGCAAAGATTCGTGAAGCGGTATCAGAACCGATGCTTGGTGAAATTAGGCTTCAGTGGTGGCGGGAAGCCATCGACGGTATTTATGCGGATCAACCAAGAAATCATGAAGTGGTATTGCCTTTACATACTGCGGTACAAAGAACCAATATAGCCAAAGAAGATTTTATTAAAATTATCGATGCCCGTGCAGCAGATATTTATGATGAAAATCCAAAGATACTTGATGAATTTGAAACCTATCTTGGCGAAACATCCGGCAATTTAACCCGCATCGCAGCCCAAATTATCGGTGAAGAGGATGAAGAGGTTCTGTCCATGGCATATGAACTTGGTCAAGTATGGGGATTGATCGGCACACTAAGGGCCATCCGGTATCATATTTCTCTTAAGAAACTTTCGCTTCCGCAGGATTTGATGGATGAGTTTGATGTGAAGAAAAAAGATATTTTTGCTATGGAAGGTAATGAAAATATGCAAAATTTGATTAAGGCATTGTGCATATCGGCGCATCAATATCTTGATCATATTGCTACGGATAAGAAGAAGCTATCCAAGGAAATGAAATCTTTATTCCTATTGAGTGCTCTTAGCAGAAGTTATCTGAATAGCATTAAAAAAGCAGACTATAACCCATTTGAAATTAATGAACGCGCAACCATGTTTCCGCGACAATGCCGTTTATTCTTTAGTGCTTTATTTGGATTGCTCTAACCATTGGGCTAATGCATCAAGGGCGCGTTTTGCTTTAATTGGTTTTCTGAATTTTCTTTTTATTTTAACGCGTTTCCCATCAACGACATGTTTTTTTTCTTCAAGCGGCGGCATAATGCCAAAGTTTACATTCATCGGTTGGAATGTTTTCGCTTGTCCTACCCCTTCGATGTGGCCGCCGGTGATGTGATTGATAAGTGCGCCAAAACCGGTCACAATTGGCGGAGATGTTATTTCTTGTCCTAATGTTTCAGCGGCAAGGAATCGCCCGGCCATTATGCCCATGGCGCCACTTTCCACATATCCTTCAACGCCAGTGATTTGTCCGGCAAATCTCAGACGCGGCCTTGATTTCAAACGAAGTTGATCATCAAGCAGTTTGGGACTATTGATGAAAGTATTACGGTGAAGCCCACCGAGTCGCGCAAATTCGGCATTTTCAAGTCCTGGAATTTTTTTGAATATTTCTTTTTGAAATTTGTATTTCATCTTGGTTTGAAAGCCGACCATATTATAAAGAGTACCGAGTTTGTTATCCTGCCTGAGTTGTACAACAGCATATGGCTTTTCATCACTATGTGGATTGGTCAGCCCGACGGGTTTCATCGGACCAAAAGCAAGGGTCTCTCTACCGCGTTCCGCCATTACTTCAATAGGCATACATCCTTCAAAAAAGGGAATGTCTTGTTCCCAGTCTTTATAATCGGATTTCTCTGCATCAGTAATTTCATCAATAAAAGTATAATATTGCTCTTCTGTCATAGGCAGATTGATGTAATCCGCGCCATCACCTTTATCATATCGGCTTTGAAACCATGCCTTGGAAAAATCAATGCTCTCTTTATATATGATTGGTGCAATCGCATCAAAAAACTGAAGTTCATCGACGCCTGTAATTTCCAGTACCGCTTTTGCAAGCGCATCAGAGGTGAGGGGACCTGTAGCAATAATAACATTACCCCACGCTGAAGGTGGAATTGTATCCACTTCGCCGCGCTCTAATGTGAATAGTGGATGTGCCAGTAATTTATCTTGAATATACTCGCTGAATAAATCACGATCTACGGCAAGTGCGCTTCCTGCGGGGACTTTTGTTTGTTCTGCGGCTTCCATCATGATGGATCCCATGCGGCGCATTTCTTCGTGTAATAACCCAACTGCATTATTTTCCATATCGTCAGACCGGAAACTATTTGAGCATACCATTTCAGCAAGGCCATCGGTGCTATGGGCATTGGTTCCTTTAACACCACGCATTTCATGAAGAATGACTGGGATGTCATACTTTAATAATTGCCACGCGGCTTCCGTGCCGGCCATGCCGCCGCCAATGATATGAATGGGTTTTATTGTCATATTCAAGTCCATATAATTATGGGCCGCTGATAACATTATTTATGGCAAAATGAAAAGAAAAAAAGGTCTCTAAAAAAATGAAACATCCGCTCTTGGGCAAGAGCAGATGTTCCAAATGGAGTAAGTTGAGTATTATGGTATTACAGTTTTTGGGCATCTGTAATACAATCAACATTATACAGATATGGTTAACAAAAGGTTAACAAAAATGAAAATTTTACAATAATTTTGCTAAATATTGACCAGTAAAGCTGTTTTTTACCTTAGAAACGTCCTCTGGAGTGCCTTCTGCGATGATTTTTCCGCCTCCACTTCCCCCTTCGGGGCCAATATCGAGAATCCAATCTGCAGTTTTTATGACGTCAAGATTGTGTTCAATAATGATTACGGTGTTCCCTTTATCGACCAGCGCTTGAATAACTTCGAGTAATTTTTTGATATCTTCAAAATGTAAACCCGTTGTCGGTTCATCAAGAATATATAATGTTCTACCAGTAGACCTTTTTGATAATTCTTTTGATAATTTCACCCGCTGTGCTTCACCGCCAGATAGAGTGGTGGCCGCTTGACCTATTTTAATATAATCAAGTCCCACTTTTTGCATCATGGCAACTTTATCACGCACGCTCGGGATGGCGGCGAAAAAGTCCATGCCATCTTCGACGGTCATGTCAAGAATGTCGGAAATGCTTTTGCCTTTGAATTTAATTTCCAAAGTTTCGCGGTTATAGCGTTTACCGTCACAAACATCACATTTAACATAAACGTCGGGCAAGAAATGCATTTCAATTTTAATGACTCCGTCCCCATGACACGCTTCGCAGCGGCCGCCTTTAACGTTAAATGAAAAACGTCCCGGTTTATAACCGCGTGATTTTGCTTCTGGTAGGCCCGCGAACCAATCACGGATTGGGGTAAATGCGCCCGTATAAGTGGCCGGGTTTGAACGTGGTGTTCGCCCAATCGGGGATTGATCAATTTCAACAATTTTATCAATAAACTCAAGCCCAGTGATATCTTCATGTTTGCCGGGGATCACGCGGCTTCTGTTAATTTTGCGGGCTACGGCTTTATATAATGTATCAATAGTAAGTGTTGATTTGCCACTTCCGGATACGCCAGTGATACAAGTCA
Organism: Kordiimonadaceae bacterium UBA4441; assembly: GCA_002390425.1. Lineage (GTDB taxonomy): Bacteria > Pseudomonadota > Alphaproteobacteria > Sphingomonadales > Emcibacteraceae > Pseudemcibacter. The sequence continues at coordinate 14,530 of DGPL01000043.1, forward strand.
TGACGCCGAGTGGGAATTTTGCGGTTACATTTTTTAAATTATTACCGGTTGCCCCTTTAACAACGATTTCTTTTCGCTTTTTACCTGCGAAATGACCTTTGCGTCGTTCACTTGGAATTTCAATGGACCTTATGCCGCTTAAATATTGTCCCGTAAGACTTTTTTTGCTGCTCATGATTTTCTTCGGTGTGCCTTGCGCCACAATTTCACCGCCATGAACGCCCGCACCGGGTCCCATATCAATGACATGATCCGCGGTTAGGATCGCTTCTTCGTCATGTTCAACAACAAGGACACTATTGCCCATGTCACGTAAGTTCGACAATGTTTTAAGCAGACGGCTGTTATCCCGTTGATGAAGCCCGATAGAGGGTTCATCCAAAACATATAAAACACCCGTAAGACCCGATCCAATTTGACTGGCAAGTCGAATACGCTGACTTTCACCACCGGATAATGTGCCAGACGTGCGTGAAAGATTTAGATATTCAAGACCAACATTATTCAAAAAACCAAGGCGTTCATTAATTTCTTTTAAAACACGGGATGCGATTTCATTATCTTTATCGGATAGCTTTCCGGAAAGTTCCGTAAACCATTCAAGGGACCGACGTACGGATAATTCCGTAATTTCGCTGATGTGTTTTCCGTCAATTTTTACGGCGAGGGCTTCTTGTTTTAAACGGTGACCGTCACAGGCATCACATGTTGTCGAGCTTTGGAATTTCTCAAGTTCCTCGCGCATCATATTGCTGTCTGTTTCGCGCCAACGTCTTTTGATGTTGCCTATTACCCCTTCGAATGATTTATTGACCACATAACTTTTGATGTTATCGCTGTTATATGTAATTTCAATTTCTTCAGAACCGCTACCATTTAGTAGGACTTCTTTTATTTTTTCAGATAATTTTTTCCACGGTGTATTGGTTTTAAACTTATAATGCTTTGCAATACTTTCTAGGGTTTGCGCGTAATAGGGTGAATTGGATTTACCCCACGGAGCAAGCGCCCCTTCATTTAATGATAATGATGTATCCGGCACCACAAGTTCAGGATCAAAATATAATTTTTCACCAAGACCGTCACATGTTGGACAAGCACCAAACGGATTATTAAAAGAAAAAAGGCGTGGCTCAATTTCTTCGATGGTGAAACCAGATACGGGACAGGCGAATTTGGCAGAAAATAAAATTCTCTCACCGGTATCATCTGCAATTTCCACAACCGCAAGTCCATCGGATAAATTAAGTGCCGTTTCCATACTATCAGCGAGGCGGGTTTCAAGATCGGGTCTTACAACAAGACGATCAACCACCACTTCGATATCATGTTTGATTTTCTTATTTAAATCGGGAACATCTTCGATTTCATAAAATTCGCCATCAACCTTAACCCGTTGAAAACCAGCTTTTAAAAGTTCCATGAACTCCTTGCGGTATTCGCCTTTACGGCCGCGGACAATTGGCGCAAGTAAATAAAGTCTTGATCCTTTTTCAAGTTCCATAATTTTATCGACCATTTGGCTAACGGTTTGGCTGGTAATGGGTTTTCCTGTTGCCGGGGAATATGGCACGCCAATGCGCGCATATAAAAGACGCATATAATCATATATTTCTGTAACGGTTCCCACCGTTGAGCGCGGGTTACGTGACGTCGTTTTTTGTTCTATTGATATAGCGGGGGAGAGCCCCTCAATATGATCGGCATCGGGCTTTTGCATCATTTCAAGGAACTGACGGGCATAAGCGGATAAACTTTCCACATATCGGCGTTGCCCTTCGGCATATATTGTATCAAAAGCAAGCGACGATTTACCTGAGCCACTAAGGCCAGTGATGACAACAAGTTTATCACGCGGGATATCAACATCCACGGATTTTAGGTTGTGTTCTCTTGCCCCACGAACGGAAATTTTAGTTAGCATTTATAATACCCGGTTTTTATTTTCACTAGCAATTTAAGGGATTCTAGGAATATGTAAAGTTCTTATTTTGTTCTCAGTTGCATTCATGATGTTTCATGGCTATTGTGAACCATATTAGATTCGCATTTTTAAAGAAAGATACATCATGGCAAGCGTAAATAAAGTAATTTTGGTTGGTAATTTGGGGCGTGATCCTGAAATTAGACACACAAATGATGGTTCACCAATCGCGCAATTAAGTATTGCGACATCCGATACATGGAAAGACCGTTCAAGTGGGGAGCGTCGCGAACGCACAGAATGGCATCGCGTGGTTATTTTTAACGAGCATCTTTGTAAAGTGGCAGAAAATTACCTGAAAAAAGGATCGAAGGTTTATATTGAAGGTTCACTTCAAACTCGTAAATGGACAGATCAACAAGGTGTTGAAAAATATACAACTGAAGTTGTGTTGCAACGCTTTAACGGCGAACTAACTATGCTTGACGGTCGCAATGATAGCGGCGGCGGTTTCGGCGGCAGCGATGATGGCGGGTACGGCGGCGGATCAGGCGGCGGCCTTAGCGGCGGTGGCCAAGGTGGCGGCGGATCAGCCCCAAGTAGCGGCGGATCAGATTTCGATGACGAGATCCCGTTTTAGAGAATAAAGAAAAGAGCCTCGCAATTGCGGGGCTTTTTTATTTTGGGAACTCTATTAATCCAATAATCTTAGAAAGTGTGGTTTCAGCATTGCTATAATCATGATCGATAAAATAATATTTTCCCGCTGTTTCAAGCACGAGTGACGGAAAGCCTCTATGGCTTAATTTTCTTGATAAGCTGATTTGATCCATTAATTGGTTTTTAATTTTATCCGAATTTAAATCTGTTATGAATTTATTGGTATCAAGTGATATTTCTTTTGCTAAATCAATTAAAACGTGATCATCGGACGGGTTTAGTGCTCTTTGGTAATAGGCTTGTTGTATAGCATTGATCATTTCTTTTTCATGATTTTGTGCGCGTGCAGCGAGAACGGCACGACAGGCGGGGTATGTTGATCTGCGTGGTTTATTTTTGATCCAGAAATCGAAATTAAATTCTGTGCCTAGCATTTCTGAAATTCTATGCCATGCCCCAATGATCATTTGACGTGTTTCTTAGGGCATTGGCTGATCGCTGTCTGGTGCAAGGCCGCCCACCACATATTTGAGCGCAGCGTTTGACGGTAATTGTTGCTGAATTTTCTCCCAGGTATTTACAAAACCATAACACCACGCGCACATGGGGTCATGAATATAATATAGGGTTGAATTCATTTGTTTCTAGCTCCAGCATTTCAAGAAAACTATTCCTCGAATAGAATAATAGCAATATTAATTTCATTTCTTGCAGGGAAGGCAAGATTTTCTCAATAAGAAACCATCCTTTCTGATAAAATTCTTGCAATTAAGTCCGATATGATGGAACCTGATTTATAGGTTTTTCAATAATAAATTTTTGAAGATAAATAATTAATAAAGGAGCTTAGAAAATGGGATCAGGAGCAACACGGCCAAATACGGCTGATGATAAAATGTTTGCAGCATTAGAACGCGGTGATCAAGGTGGGTTTAAAGATCGGAAGCCAGCAAAAATAAAGGCCAATAAGCTTATAAATGAAAAAGAAGCAAGAGCAAAAGAAGTGCGAAGCAAAGCCGATAAATTAAAAGCATTACGTCTTGCGGCGGAAGCAGAAAAAAAGGCTAATAAGAAATAAGGGGTAAATATTAAATCTTGTAATTAATACAGTTATATTGAAACCTGTTTTAAGCTTTTCAATTGGGAAAAATTCGGATGAATATCATCAAAAAAATTATCGTTATTTTAAGCGTCATATTATCATTTATCGTAAGTGTTCCGGCGTCTGCCGCAAATTGCAGCACAGCACCTGATATGCTTGAAGAAATTTTAAAGCGCGGGAAAATCCGTATTGGATGGATTAATTCAAAGCCATTTCAATATAGAAATATGAGAGGTGAATTAGAAGGTGCATTCGTCAATGCCGGCAACATGTTAGGCGAAGAATTATTAAAAGTAGAAGTCGAATGGGTTGAAGCCAAATGGGATACTTTTATTGCAGGACTTCAATCTGGGAAATTTGATATTGTTATTTCCAATGTAGCGCGCCGCCCAAACAGGGCGGCATCCGTCTGGTTTACGAAGCCTGTTGTCATTGGATCACAAACATTTTTGGTACGTAAAGATAAGAATATTACTAAGCTTTCGGATATTGATAAGCCCGGTTCAAATGTTGTTGTGCGCCTAGGTAGTGCAGCGCATATTACATATACGGAAAACGATAAAGAATTTTTCTCAAATGCGACAATAAAATCAGTTGCACCGCCCGCCTTACCGGAACAAGAAGTGGCCAGTGGGCGTGCTATTGCAATGGGGGCAGGCTCCGTTGAAACGCAACAAATTGCACGTGCTAATTCCGATTGGGCCGAAGTCGTGGTTTTACCGGAATCACCACGTTCCGTTGGGGCGGGGTTTGTTATGCCACAATGTCAGCATAACCTACTTCATTATATGAATACATTTGTTGATACGATCATTGAAACGAATTTTATGGCCAAACAGGCAGAAATATATCCTGATGTTGTTCTTGATGCCGTTGTCGCGCCAACACGATTAATCGGTGATGTTAAATAATAAAGTTATCTTCGTGAGCATTTAATATGGAATTTGAATTTCGGTTCGACATTGTTTGGAATAATTTCCCACTATTATTAGAGGGCATTCAGACAACAATTCTGCTTTCATTGCTCACGATGGCTCTTGGAACGGTGATTGGGCTTTTTGTCGCGATAGTGCGGCTAAGAGCCAGAAAAATATTTGCCTTACCGCTGATAATTTACGTTGAGGTATTTAGGGGAACACCCGGGCTTATTCAAATTGTATGGATTTATTATTGTCTTCCCATTGTGACGGGGCTTCAGCTTGATGCGCTTACTTCGCTTGTAATTGCGATGGCATTAAATGTGGGTTCGTATTTATCTGAAGTGTTTCGTGCGGGTATTCAAGGGGTTGATAAGGGGCATATTGAGGCCGCCGCTGCGCTTGGATTTAAGCCGGGGCAAATAACGCGTAGGGTCGTGGTACCCCAAGCAGCCTATAGAATGATACCGGCGATTGGCAATGTGTTTGTGTCCGCCATTAAATTATCATCCCTTTGTTCCGTACTTGGTATGGCAGAATTGATGTATCAGGGGCAGATCATTATCGCTAACTTCTTTAGACCGATTGAGGTATTCACGGTAGTTGCTGTTATATATTTGATTATGGCATATACCACATCATTATTTATGATGTATTTGGAATATAAATTAGCGTGGGTTAATCGTGAAAAAGTTCCATTTTGGCAAAGGTTCAAGCAAATTAGCCAGTCCGCCTTTCAAATAAAACCGCAAGGAGGGCTATAGTCATGACCGCTGCGGTGAATATTAAAAACTTGCATAAATCATTTGGCAACCTAGAGGTTTTAAAAGGTATTGACCTTGAGGTGGCGCAAGGTGAAGTTGTCTGTATTTTAGGGCCGTCAGGTTCCGGAAAGTCAACATTGCTTAGGTGCATCAATCAGCTTAATAGTCCAGCCCAAGGAACCGTTTATATTAATGGTGACCCGATTGGGTTTGAGCCACTCGAAAATAGTGACTTAAAAAAAGCAAATCAGACAATATTGGCCAGACAACGTAGTCGAATTGGTTATGTGTTTCAGCAATTTAATTTGTGGCCGCACCGCACGGTTGTGGGCAATGTTGTTGAAGCATTACGCATCGTCAAAAAAATGAATAAGGCGAACGCTGAGAAAATTGCAATTGAAAGAATTACAGAAGTGGGACTTCTGGATTGGAAAGATGAATATCCCGACACTTTGTCGGGTGGTCAACAACAAAGGGTGGCGATCGCGAGAATGCTTGCGATGGAACCAGAAGTGATGCTTTTCGATGAGCCGACATCGGCGCTTGATCCAGAACGTGTCGGCGAAGTTATTGAAGTTATGAAAGAATTGGCGGAGAAAGGACATACGATGATCCTTGCGACGCATGAGCTTAATTTCGCGAGATATACGGCGGATAGAGCCATATTCATTGATGAAGGCGTCATTGTCGAACAAGCGCCAGCGCAAGAATTTTTTAATGCGCCAAAGTCAGAACGGCTTCGTAGATTTCTTAAAAGAATGAGTATGTAAGTTATGAATTCTGATTACTCACCAGATTGGTTGCTTGCTAAATATGCTTATGAGCTTTCTTATTCTGATATTGATGAAAGTGCGCGTGATCATATTGCACAAATGATATTTGATGTGATTATCATTTCGATTGGTGCTTATAATGAAAAACATGGTTCCGGACTTATCAATGAAGATTTCAATTTAAAACATAATAAATCCGAAGAGGGATCAACTCTATGGTCTGGACGGGGTAAAATGCCAGCTAACCTCGCTGCATTATGTAATGGTACATGGGCAGAAATTCTTGATTATCAGGATGTTGTCGTTGATCCGCGTAATAATGGTCATTTAGGTGTTACGATTATCCCCGCGGCTTTTGCCGTTGCGGAACGGGAAGGATCAAGTGGTGAAGAGCTGATAACAGCCATTGCAGCAGGACTTGAGGTGGCAATTGCCGTCCTTAGGGCCGTTGGACGACGCCATAGAAGCGAAGGTCGAGGGTTTAGAACCACAAGTATTGCTGGACCGCTAGGGGCATCTGTTGCCTGCGCAAAACTGTTAAATTTAGATATAAAACAAATTGCATATACCATGGGGATGGCGGGGGCATGTTCGCCAAACGGTCTTATGCCATCACTTGCCCCCGGAAACGGGTCCTTTGGAATGGATAAGGATTGGGTCAATGGGCAAGCCGCACAGCTTGCTGTTAATTCGGCGGATCTTGTGAAACATGGAATGACAGCAAGTGACCGTGTTGTCACCGGTGAAATGGGAATCGTAGCTAGCCACAGTCACGGCGATGGCCAAGAATTGAAAGTACCAAAAGGGGGCACACCAAATATTAGCAATATTTCACTGAAGAAATATGCGTGCTGTTATGGGGTTCATAGTGCCATTGAAGCTGCCAAAGCAATTTGTATTGATAAAGGGATTAATTCAGATGATATTGATAAGGTTTTTGTGCAGGTTAAAGCCGATAGCGCAAAAACATTATCAACACGAAAAATAAGCAATCATATGGCGGCACGGTTTAGTCTGCCATATGCGGTTGCATTGGCCGTGATTAAAAAAGACGATATATCGATGCATGATTTTGAAGAACCAGCCATTTTTGACCAAAAGATTATTCAAATGATGGAAAGAATAGAAATTATTGCGGATGAGGATTTAACGGAATTTCATGTTCAAACGGGTGGTTTTCCCGGGAAGGTTGAAATTGTTGTCGGCGATATTAAATATTCGGAAAGAATAGATTACCCTGCAGGATCATCGCAGCGCCCTATGTCCTGGGGTGATATGGGACATAAGTTTGCTGAGCTCACTGCAAATCATTACTCAGATGAACAACGTCAGAAAATCATAACCGCCGGAAAAGAAATACCGGCGGTTCATGATATCAATCAATTTTCTAAGTTATTATAAGGGGTTATTTCCCTATTTTTTTATCGCTCATCGCAATCCATAGAGCATGGATTATTGCGGGGACAAAAAATAACAACACCAAGATAATATTCAATATAAATGCACCGCTTATACCGCGCATTATAAATACTGCGACGGGTGGTAAGAAAATGCATAATAGAATTAATAGAAGTTTGTTCATTTTGTGTTGCCTTTTTCGATTT